>NZ_JBSHHW010000011.1:0-183926 GCF_053618655.1 Pseudorhizobium sp. NPDC055634
AGCAAAAGGCGGATGGTCAGACGAAACAGGTGGGGGGTCAAAATTGGACGCCGGTCACCCCGCCAGAGGGGTCAATATTCCACGCCTAAACACAGTGTAGGGCGCGAATTCGCCGCTTCGGGCAGCAGTGTCGATATGTACGCAGCCGCGCTTTCTTTGCCCCATGAGCTTAGGCCATAGGAGGCGGATTGATCGGTGACTGCTACCCGCGACACTCGCTCACATCGATAGGTATTGGCCACACACCACCATCATATTATGCCGGATACAGTGCCGACCATGGCGGTCGCCCGCTGCCACAAGCAAGATGGCGCTGGCGGCCGGGCTTCCGGCCGCCCCTTTGGCAAACAGCAGCCTGATCTGGTAGCGGAGTAGAGAGCTTTCTCCGCTCCGACTGCTTCATTTCTTGCCTTCTCGGGCCCATGGCGGGGGTTGCTTGTTCTCGATCCACGGAAGAAGCTGGAGCGGCTTACGTTCGATGGCCGATGTGATGATCGGATAGTGCTTGAGCGCGCTCCGCATCAGTGGAAGATCCGCCGGATTGGTGTAGCGCGTATTGGTCTCACTGCCTTCGCTCAGTCGACCCGAGATGTCATCGATGATCTCAGTCGAAACACCCGCCTGCTTCAGGGTGTCGGCCATGCCGTGACGAAGTGCGTGGATCGCACGCTTCCACATTTTTTCACCGAGCGCTCCCTGCATCACAGGGACGAAGGTGTCGTAGAAACGATCGCCAGGGTCGTTATCTGTCTTGTCCGAAAACAGGTCCGGAAAAAGCGCCTCGTATCCAAGCTGCTTGATAGCTTCAACGTAGTCGATGAAGCCCAGTCGGACCATTTCCTCGGGTACCGGAAGCAGCCGCTCCGACTGTGCCGTTTTCAGCCGCCGCAGGCTGTTCGTCCGGAGGATGATGACATAGCCGTTCTCGTCCTTCGCGATATCATTCACGGAAAGACCGGCGAACTCCTTCCTCCTCGGTCCCAGGTAGGTGAACAGGATCGGCAGATAATAGAGCGCATCGTGGAAGACATGCTTTCCCGATTTGCGCCGCTTGCCCCGGAGGTGACCGATCGACCCGCAGAAGACGGGGCTCGAGAAGATCGGAGCAATGTCCTGCGGCTTGGGCTTGTACTGCTGGCGACGTACCTCGCCCAGTTTTGGTTTCCGGGGCCGTAGGCCTTCGAAGGTCCAGCTCTCGATTTCGAAGCCATGACCTTTGAGATGCTTCAGGAAGTGCTGCAGATTGCCAAAGTGCTTGCGGATGGTCCCGGCCGCGAGGCCGACCTTTGCCTTGGTTGCGGAGGCTTCGGCCGCTTTGCGCAGCTTTTCGCCCTCTGCGCGCAGTTCCGGTGCCGACATGATCCTCATCCGGCTGCTTCGGCCCCAGTCTGTTGGAATGTGGTTGAAGTGTTGCCGCAACTGACCGATGTGAAACTGCGCGATCTGTCCGGAATGCTCGACCCCATGTTCCTCGAGCACTGTCTTGAACATCCTCACCAGGGCCATCGCGTCGCGCCCGGTGTCCTTCGTCCACTCGTCGCCCATGTTGGCGATTAGCTTTTCACATTCCTGCTCGAAATCCGAAACCGCGACAACCCGCTGCTCGGTTTCCGAAACTTGCGGCGCTGGCTTCGTTGTCGTCGCCGGGTGAGGCGTCAGCTCGAGATAGGCCAGTTCCGGCTCTTCCGGAACAGCAGCCGCTGAGGCAGTCAAGGATCGCTCATCAACCAGAACTGCAGGAGCAGGATGTGAAACTTGAGCAGGTGCCGCCTTCAAGTCGGCAACAGACGCCACGGCTCTTCCGCCGCTTGTGAACTCGCTCTGGCTCCTGTCGACGAGGTCGTCGCGTTCGTCAATGTCCAACAGGGCTGCCGCGCGGCCTTCGAAGATCTTGGACATTGCGCGCTCACGATTGGCGACCGTATCGTCGATCTCGAAGTTGTAGATCAGCCGTCGGATGCCGTCTTCGAAGCCGGGGCTGCGCGCCAGCGCCCGTTCGCCCTGATAGTTGGCGCGAATGGCATCGACATGCGATGCGGGTACGCAATTGTTCAAAAGGTAGGTGAGGCCCGCGCAGCCACTCTCCAGAGATAGCTCAACGCGCGTGCCGAACTTTGCCAGGAGCTGATAGGCCCAGCCAGCCTCGAGATCGAGCTCCATCTCGACGACATCGCCGCCGCGGCCGTTGCGCTTGGCCATCGTGCTGATGTCATCGAGCCTCTCGGTTTCCTCATCCCGTACATGCTCGAACAGCATCTGGAGTTGGCGCTTGCTGGACATCACTTCCTTCGAATGCACCTTCATTTCGGCCAGGCGCGTGTTCAGCTTCCGGCCAATGATCTGCGCCTTTCTATGATCGGAACAATGAAGGCTGAGTGAAAGACGGCTGCCCGGAAGGCAGTGAATGAAGGCGGCGGGGATGCGCGGACGCCACTAGAAGATGTTTCCGCGGCGGATCAGATTCTCGACCTCGTGGCGCACGGCCATGACGAATGCCCTCTATCGGGCCCGAAGATTTGGCTGCGGCGGTTAAGCGCCTGGGCATCACCTTTGGGCATCAGTTTTGGGCATCAGGTCGCCAATGTTGCCAAAACGGGATCCGGCACGACTGGAAAAACAAGGGAATCAAGGCTTTTTGGGAGAATTGGCTGGGGAACCTGGATTCGAACCAGGACTAACGGAGTCAGAGTCCGTGGGTCTACCGTTAACCTATTCCCCAAGAATAGTGCGACGGCGTGCGTCGTTCGGTGTGGGCGGCTTATAGCCAAAGCGCGGGCGGATGCAAATACCCTTTTTGAAAAAGTTTTCACCAGGGTGCCGCGAGTGTTTTGCGGCGGGGATCGCGGTCGCGGGCAGGCGGTCGAAAAACCGATTGGCGAAAGCGCCGGTCGCTGTTATCTTCCGGTCAACGAAACAGATGGACGCCTGCTGCATGCCATGATGGCGTTGCGCGGCGAGATGGATAGAAGTGATGGACCCCGAGGGCGGCGGAAAGCCGCAACAGGGCGGGGCATCGGCTGAAGGGCGGGGCGAACCGAAGTCCCGCCGCCGCAGGGCGAAGCGGAACGGCAAGCACCGTCACGCGGCGCCTCGCATGCATGGCGCACCCGCGAACGAGGCGGGTCAGTCCCATGTCGAGCCGGGCAACGCCGAAAGTCCCAAACGCAAGCGAAAGCGCCGCCGCGCGCGGTCGCCATCGGATGCCGAAGGCATGCCGAAGACAGCCGCGGGCACGCCGTCCCGGCCTTCCGGTGCGGAAACCGGCGCGTCCGAGGATCGCAACCGCACGCGAAAGCGCCGCAAGAAGAACCGCAGCGGTCGCGAACTGCAGGGCCGCCCGCTTGCGCCGCCGCGCCATGAGCCCGCCTATGCCCCCGAGACGGCCGTCAGGGCTGCTGCCTCCGCCCCAAGGCCGGCGACGCAGTCGGCCGCGGAGACCGGCCGGCCGCCGTTCCGGGACGACTTCTACGCCGCGCTCGATCTCGGCACCAACAATTGCCGGCTTCTGGTGGCCCAGCCGACCCGTCCGGGACAGTTCCGCGTCGTCGACGCTTTCTCCCGGATCGTCAGGCTCGGCGAAGGCCTCGCGGCGAGCCGAAGGCTTTCCAACGAAGCCATGGACAGGGCCGTCGAAGCGCTCAAGGTCTGCGCCGGAAAGCTTTCCAGCCGGCCCATCCGCAAGATGCGCCTGATCGCCACCGAAGCCTGCCGGGCAGCCGAGAACGGGGAGGAATTCCTCGACCGCGTCGTGCGCGAGACCAGCCTCACCCTGGAGATCATCGACCGCGAGACCGAGGCGCGCCTTGCCGTCTCCGGCTGCTCGTCGCTCGTCGGGCGGGAGGCCCGTTCGGTCGTTCTCTTCGATATCGGCGGCGGCTCCTCGGAAATCGCCGTCATCCGTATCGGCGAAAGCCGTTCCAACAGGCTTGCCAACCATATCACCCACTGGACCTCGCTGCCCGTCGGCGTGGTGACGCTGTCGGAACGCCACGGCGGCCGCGACGTGACGCCGGACGTGTTTGCCGGAATGGTGGCCGAGGTCGAGGAAATGCTGGCCGGCTTCGAGGCGCCGCCGGTGGCGGGCCATCACCGGGAAGACGGCGCGGGTTTCCACTTGATCGGAACCTCCGGCACGGTCACGACGCTTGCCGGGGTTCACCTCGACCTGCCGCGCTACGACCGCCGCAAGGTGGACGGGCTGTGGCTCTCCGATGCCGAGGTTTCCGCGATGCAGGCGAAGCTCCTATCCTGGGATTTTTCCGACCGCGCCGCAAATCCCTGCATCGGCCCCGACCGGGCCGACCTGGTGCTCGCCGGCTGCGCCATCCTGGAGGCGATCCGCCGGCGCTGGCCGAGCCCGCGCATGCGCGTTGCCGACCGCGGGCTTCGCGAGGGAATTCTGACTGACATGATGGCGGATGACGGTGCATGGCGCCGCATCCGGCCGCGCCGCCCCGACGTGGAGCGGCAGGAGCAGGGGACGCGTCGATGACGAAACCGCCGGTCGCAGGCAACCGGACAGGCCGAAAGCTCGGCCAGAAGGTGAAGAAGGGCAAGCTCAAGGCGTCGTCGCGGCGCTGGATCGAGCGCCATATCAACGATCCCTACGTGCAGAGGGCGAGGCTCGAGGGCTACCGCGCCCGGGCCGCCTTCAAGTTGCTGGAAATCGACGAGAAGCACCAGATCCTCAAGGGCGCGCGCCGGATCATCGATCTCGGTGCGGCGCCCGGAAGCTGGTCGCAGATCGCCGCAAAGGTAACGGGCTCGACCGACGAGGACATCCGGGTCGCGGCAATCGATTTCCTCGAGATGGCGCCGCTGCCGGGCGTCAGGATCCTGCAGCTCGACTTCCTCGATCCGTCGGCCCCGCAACAGCTGACCGATGCGATCGGCGGCGCGCCGGACCTGGTGATTTCCGACATGGCGGCCCCCACCACGGGCCACCAGAAGACGGACCACCTGAGGACCATGCACCTGTGCGAGGTCGCGGCCTATTTCGCCGTCGACGTCCTGAAGGAGGGCGGGCACTTCCTGGCCAAGACCTTCCAGGGTGGGACCGAGCGGGATCTCCTCAACATGCTCAAGCAGAACTTCCGGCAGGTGATCCACATCAAGCCCGGCGCCTCCCGTTCGGAATCGGTGGAAATGTTCCTGCTCGCCAAGCACTTCAAGGGCCGCAAGGCCGAGGGCGAAGGTGAGGCTGCAGCCGAGGCCGACGAAGCGGAAGACTGATCACTCGGCGGCTTCGGGCTCGATGATCGCCTTGCGCCCGTGACCGGATACGGCTGCTCCCGCGTCCCGCCTCAGGCCGAGCAGCGGAACGATGGCGAAGAGCGACACGCCGGCGACGACGAAGAATGCCAGGTGAAAGTCCGCAAGCCGAAGATGACCGCTGGACAGCATGGCGGATATTTCCAGGATGAATGCGGCAAAAGCGACCCCGAGCGCGAGGCTCACCTGCTGGAGCACCGAGGCGATCGAGGTGGCCTGGCTTGCCTGCGAATTGTCGATCTCCGCATAGCTGAGCGCGTTGCTGCCGGTAAAGAAGAACGACCGGAAAAGCCCGGACGCGACCAGGAAGGCGATGATCAGCGCGTGCGAGGTCTCCGGCGTGAAGAAGCCGTTCGCGGCAGTCGTCAGCGCAGCCAGGAAGCCGGCGGTGATCAGCATGGCCTTGAACCCGGTCGCCGCGAAGACCCGCCGGGCGATGAACTTGACCGTCAGCGCCCCGATCGCGCCGGCAAAGGTGATCATGCCCGACTGGAACGGGTTGAGCCCGAAGCCAAGCTGCAGCATCAGCGGCATCAGGAACGGGATGGCGCCGGTGGAGATGCGGAAGATGGTTCCGCTGACCGTTGCGGCCCGGAAGGCGTCGTTCCTGAAAATCGCGAGGTTGAGGATCGGCGAGGGGTGTCGCGCTGCGTGCCGCACATAGCCTATGCCGCATGCGATGCCGAACAGGGTGGCGCAGATGCCGAAGGCCGGCGGCAGAGCGGGAAGGCTGACGACCGAGAGCCCGAAGACCGTGCCCGCGGCGGCCATGGAGGCGAGGAAGAAGCCGAACCAGTCTATGGGCGGCGGGCGGACGGCCTCGATATCCGGCAGGAATATGCCGGACAGCCATATTCCGAGAAGGCCGATCGGGACATTGATGATGAAGATCCACTGCCACGCGAAATAGGTGGTGATGAAGCCGCCGACGGGCGGCCCGGTCAGCGGCGCGATCAGTGCTGGAATGGTCAGGAGCGCGAGGGCCGAGACGAGTTCGCTGCGATCAGTTGTCCTCAGGAGCAGGAGCCGTCCCACGGGCGTCATCATCGCGCCGCCCATGCCCTGCAGGAAGCGGGAAAGGACGAATTGCGACACCGAGCCGGAAACGGCGCAGCAGATCGACCCGATGATGAACACGACCAGCGCGAGCCGGAAGACCTTCTTGGCGCCGAAGCGGTCCGCCATCCAGCCGCTGACCGGAATGAAGATCGCCAGTGCCAGCATGTAGGAGGTGAGGGCAAGCTTCAGGGTGATCGGCCCGACGCCGAGATCGGCCGCGATCGTCGGCAGCGCCGTCGATATGACGGTGGAATCCATGTTTTCCATGAACAGTGCGACGGCGAGAATGAGGGGGACGATGCGGTTCATGGACTGGGTCACGCGGGGAAGGAGGCTGGCCTTACTAGAGCTATCCTCGCCAATTGCCAACGCCCGTCGATGTTCCGATCATATCCGCATCACGTCTGCGTGACGCCGCTTTCCGTGCTGAGGGGGTCGATTATCTCAGTCCGCGACGTTCCCGCAGTCGCGGGGAGAACGGGAATTCGAGGGAGAGGACGATCATGACCATACCGAAGATGGGACGCCGGGCGCTGCTGGGTTCGGCCGGGCTTGGCATACTGGCCGCGCCGGCTATCGTACGTGCCCAGCCCGCCCCTGCGGCGCAGGGGACCGTGCAACTGGAAATCGACCGCGCCATGCCACCGGAGACTCACCGCTTCCCGCTTGGCGACTTCGAGGTCTTCGTCATCAAGGACGGTGCCCGCGGGTCGGGCGCGCCGAACGAGACCTTCGGGACCAACCAGCCGCCAGCCGATGTCGCGGCACTTCTGGAGGAGAACTTCCTGCCGGCAGGCGACTTCGTGAACAGTTTCGCCCCGACGCTCGTCAACACGGGCAGCGAACTCGTGCTCTTCGACACCGGGCTTGGCCCCGGTGGACGCGCGCAGGGACTGGGCCGGCTGGTCGAGGGGCTCGCGGCAGGCGGCTATGCGCCCGAGGACGTCACCGTGGTGGTGATCACCCACATGCACGGCGATCACATCGGCGGGCTGATGGAGGACGGCAAGCCGGCCTTCCCGAATGCGCAATACGTGACCGGCCAGGTCGAGTACGACTTCTGGACCGATCCCGCCCGCGTCGGGACGCCGGCCGAGAACGGCCACAAGGGCGTTGTCGCCAACGTCCAGCCGCTTGCGGAGAAGATGACGTTCATCGGCGATGGAGGGGATGTCGTCTCCGGCATCACCGGCATGGCCGCCTTCGGTCATTCGCCGGGGCACATGATCTACAACATCGAATCGGGCGGTCGGCGCCTGGTGCTGACGGCCGATACCGCCAACCATTTCGTGCTGTCGCTGCAGCGGCCCGACTGGGAGGTCCGCTTCGACATGGACAAGCAGGCCGCCGCGGCGACCCGCAAGAAGGTCTTCGACATGATCGCGGCCGACAAGGTCGCCTTCGTCGGCTATCACATGCCCTTCCCGGCGGTGGGCTATATCGAGAAAGAGGGAACCGGCTACCGCTTCGTGCCGAAGTCCTACCAGTTCGACCTCTGAGCATCCTCGACGACGAGCCAGGAACCCGGAGGCTCGGTCTCCGGGTTTTTTCTATTCCCATCCCGTCATGAACGTGTTACCAGCCCTCGCCAACTTCCTAGCATTTTTAAGGGACGCCCGGGCGGACGAATGATCGTTCCGGTGCAGTTCCCGCATTTCTGACCCGAAGGAATTGGCCATGGCACGCATCATTGAATCAGCAACCGGCGCGGATGCGCTTACCTTCGACGACGTGCTGCTGCAGCCCGGCCATTCCGAGATCATGCCCGGGCAGACGAACATCGCCACCACCATCGCCCGCGACATCGACCTCAACCTGCCGATCCTCTCTTCGGCAATGGATACGGTCACGGAAAGCCGGCTGGCGATCGCCATGGCCCAGGCCGGCGGTATCGGTGTCATCCACCGCAACCTGACGCCCGTCGAGCAGGCCGAGGAAGTCCGGCAGGTCAAGAAGTTCGAAAGCGGCATGGTCGTCAATCCGGTGACCATCGGCCCCGACGCGACATTGGCCGAGGCGCTGTCGCTCATGAAGTCCCACGGCATTTCCGGTATTCCGGTGGTGGAAAACGGCGGCAACGACGGCCAGAAGACCGGTCGTCTCGTCGGCATCCTGACCAACCGCGACGTTCGCTTCGCCTCCGACCCATCCCAGAAGATCTACGAACTGATGACGCGGGAAAACCTCATCACGGTCAACGACAACGTCGACCAGTCCGAGGCCAAGCGTCTTCTTCACAAGCATCGCATCGAGAAGCTTCTGGTCGTTGACGGGCAGGGCCACTGCGTCGGCCTGATCACCGTGAAGGATATCGAGAAGTCGCAGCTCAACCCGAACGCCTCGAAGGATGCGCAGGGTCGACTGCGGGCAGCCGCGGCGATCAGCGTCGGCGACGACGGCTTTGAGCGTGCCGAACGGTTGATCGACGCCGGTGTGGACCTTCTCGTCGTCGACACGGCGCACGGCCATTCGCAGCGCGTCCTCGATGCCGTCGCCCGGGTGAAGAAGCTTTCGAACTCCGTGCGCATCATGGCCGGCAACGTCGCCACGGCCGACGGCACCCGCGCCCTCATCGATGTCGGCGCCGACGCGGTGAAGGTCGGTATCGGCCCGGGATCAATCTGCACGACGCGGATCGTCGCAGGCGTGGGCGTCCCCCAGCTCGCCGCCATCATGGCCGCCGTGGGCGCCGCCCGGGAGCAGAACATTCCGGTCATTGCCGATGGCGGCATCAAGTTCTCGGGTGACCTTGCCAAGGCAATCGCCGCAGGCGCCTCCGCCGTGATGGTCGGCTCGCTCCTGGCCGGCACCGACGAAAGCCCGGGCGAGGTCTACCTCTACCAGGGGCGCTCCTTCAAGGCATACCGCGGAATGGGCTCGGTCGGCGCCATGGCGCGCGGATCGGCGGACCGCTACTTCCAGGCGGAAGTCCGCGACACTCTGAAGCTCGTCCCCGAAGGCATTGAAGGCCAGGTTCCCTACAAGGGCCCGGTCTCGGCGGTCCTGCACCAGCTCGCCGGCGGTCTGCGCGCCGCCATGGGCTATGTCGGCGGCGTGGACATTCGCGACTTCCAGGAGAGGGCGACATTCGTGCGCATCTCCGGCGCGGCCTTGAGGGAAAGCCACACCCACGGCGTGACGATCACCCGCGAAAGCCCGAACTATCCGGGCACCGGGGGCTGATCGGAACATCCTTTCGTCGATAGCGGCAGCAACCCCGGCTGTCGCTCGTCGACTAGATCATGTACGAGCCATGGCCCTTGGGTCGTGGCTCGTAAAGCGACTGCCGGCCATGCTCCTGCAACCGTTCTGGAGAGCGCAGTGACGTTCAGCACGATGATGATCTGGCCGATGATCGGCCACGCGGCCCTGGTTTTCTGCCTCTACTTCCTCCTGTCGCGACGCCGCGTCGGCGCCGTGCGCGCCGGCACGGCCAGGGCCGATCAGTTCAGGGAAAACCGCGACGAGCCGCTCGAAAGCCTGCTCATCAACAACAACATCAAGAACCAGTTCGAGCTTCCGGTCCTCTTCCATGTGGTCTGCCTGGCGCTCTACGTGACGACCGCGGACAATGTGGGCACGGCCCTGCTGGCCTGGGCATTCGTGCTTTCGCGCTACGTCCACGCCTATGTCCACATCACCACCAACCGGCTTCGCCAGCGCCGGTCGATCTTCATCACGGGCTTCTTTATCGTCGTCCTGCTTTGGGGCTGGCTTGCCGTCTGGCTCGCGCTCTCCTGAGGTGATCCGGGAGGCCGATCTTTCACGCAGAAGTGTCACCCGCTTGTCGGCGGGATGATCTAGCCTTCGTCCTCCGGCATTCCGTCTCGTGCGGGCATGGCCGGATAGTCCCGGGAGGAGACCTGCATGGAAAAGCCGACCATCACCCCGACCATCACCCAGGCGATGATCAACGCCTATGATGAATACACGCACCTCACGCTCGACCGCCGCGGCTTCATGGAGAAGCTGACTGCCCTGGCGGGGTCCGGCGCCGCGGCCGCCGCCATCGCGCCGCTCCTGGCCGCCAACGGAGCAAACGCGCAGATCGTGGCCGAGAGCGACGATCGGCTGATCGCGGAAGACGTGACCTATCCGGGAGCGGACGGGGAGATGACCGGCTACCTCGTGCGCCCCAGGGATGCGAGCGGCGATCTGCCCGCCGTGATCGTCATCCATGAAAACCGTGGCCTGAACGCCCATATCCGCGACGTGGCGCGGCGCATGGCGCTCGAGGGCTTCGTCGTCCTGGCGCCCGATTTCCTCTCGCCGCAGGGCGGTACGCCCGCCGACGAGGACCAGGCCCGACAGATGTTCAGCAGCCTCGATCCGAACGCCACCGCCGCCAACGGCGAAGCGACGCGCGCCTATCTTGCAAGTCTGGAAGGCACCAACGGCAAGGTCGGCGCGGTCGGCTTCTGCTGGGGAGGCGGGCTCGTGAACCGCATGGCAACGAAATCCCCGGAACTCAATGCCGGTGTGGCCTATTACGGATCCCAGCCGCCGATCGAGGACGTGCCCGCAATCCGCGCGCCGCTATTGCTGCACTATGCAGGGCTCGACGAGCGGATCAACGCGGGCATCGAGGCCTACAAGGCCGCGCTCGAACAGAACGGCAAGACCTTCGAGATCTACGTCTACGAGGGCGTCAACCACGCCTTCAACAACGACACCTCGGCGGCGCGATACGACAAGGCGGCGGCGGATCTCGCCTGGAAACGCACGGTCGACTTCTTCAGGACGCACCTGAGCTGAGTTCGGCGGCGGGCCTTGTCCCGGCGTCGCCCCGATTTGCCAACCGGCAGTTCGAGATCGCCTTCGCCAACGCCGCCATTTCCTCGCGCCGGCCGCTCGATCTCCGCCACACAAGGCCGATCTCCCGGGAGGGGGCGGGGTCGGCAAAGGGGACGATGCGGATGTCGTTGCGCGCCGTCTCCGTCGGGATGGCGAGTTCGGGAATGAGCGTCATCCCCATGTCGTGGGATACCATCTGCAGAAGCGTCGCCATCGACGTCGCGCCGATGTTGACGAGGTTGCGCTTGCGCGTGGTGCCGCAGACCGAAAGCGCCTGTTCTCTCAGGCAATGGCCCTCCTCGAGCAGGAGAAGGCGATCGGTGTCGACCTGCGTCTCCGTCATCGGCGACATCAGGATGGTGTCGCTGTTGTTGGCCATTGCCATGTAGAAGGGGTCGAAGAACAGGGACGTCGTCTCAAGTCCCTCCTGCTCGATCGGGAGCGCCGCGATGACGGCATCGAGCCTTCCTTCCTGAAGATCGATGAGCAACCGGTCGGTCACCGCCTCCTTCAGTTCGATCTCGATCAGCGGGAAGTTCTCCCGCAGCCGCGGCACGAGCTTCGGCACGAGGTAGGGAGCGACGGTCGGAATGATCCCGATCCGGACCAGTCCTTCCAGGAGCTTGCCGCTATTGCGTGCACCGTTTTCCAGCTGATCCACGAGCCCGAGTATCGCGACGACCTGTGCGAGAACGTCCTCTCCATGGCGGGTCAGGAGGATGCCGCCGCGGTTCCGCTCGACGAGTCGCACCCCCAGCGAATGCTCCATCTCGCTGATCTGGGCAGAGAGGGCGGGTTGGCTGACATGGACCGATTCCGCCGCGCGCCCGAAGTGTCGTTCCCGGGCGAGGGCCTCGAAATACCGCATTTGGCGAAGCGTCAGAGCCATAAGAAAATCCTATCGACAATCCAAAAAAATAATATTGGAAATTATGGAACTGCGGTGCGAAGGTCAAGCCGAAACCTAGAATCGTTCCAGAATGAAGCAGGGAGATGACATGTCCGACCGTCCCACGATGACGACCACCGCCGGTGCCCCTATACCGGACAACCAGAATTCGATTACTGCGGGGCCGCGTGGCGGCGTCATGCTGCAGGACTACCAGCTGATCGAGAAGCTGGCCCACCAGAACCGCGAGCGCATTCCCGAGCGCGTCGTCCATGCCAAGGGCTGGGGCGCCTATGGTACGCTGAAGATCACCGGGGACATCTCCAGGTACACGAAGGCCAAGTGCCTGCAGCCGGGCGCGGAAACGCCGATGCTGGCTCGCTTCTCCACCGTCGCCGGTGAAATGGGCGCGGCCGACCACGAGCGCGACGTGCGCGGTTTTGCGCTGAAGTTCTACACGCCGGAAGGCAACTGGGACCTCGTCGGCAACAACACGCCGGTCTTCTTCATCCGTGATCCGCTGAAGTTCCCCGACTTCATCCACACCCAGAAGCGCCATCCGCGCACCAACCTGCGCTCCGCGACGGCGATGTGGGACTTCTGGTCGCTTTCCCCGGAAAGCCTGCACCAGGTCACCATCCTGATGTCCGACCGCGGCCTGCCGGTCGACCCGATGCACATGAACGGCTACGGTTCGCACACCTATTCCTTCTGGAATGACGCCGGCGAGCGCTACTGGGTGAAGTTCCACTTCAAGACCCTGCAGGGCCACAAGCACTTCACCAACGAGGAAGGCGAAGCCCTCATCGGCAAGACCCGCGAAGGCTATCAGGAAGCCCTCTTCGGCGGCATCGAGCGTGGCGAGTTCCCGCGCTGGAAGGTGCAGGTCCAGATCATGACCGAAGAGCAGGCCGAGAAGACCTCCTACAACCCGTTCGACCTCACCAAGGTCTGGCCGCATTCCGAGTTCCCGCCGATCGACATCGGCACGATGGAACTGAACCGCAATGCGGACAACTATTTCGCAGAGATCGAACAGGCCGCATTCTCGCCGTCCAACATCGTGCCCGGCATCAGCCACTCCCCGGACAAGATGCTGCAGGCCCGCGTGTTCTCCTATGCCGATGCCCATCGTTATCGCCTGGGCACCCATTACGAGAACATTCCGGTCAACCAGCCGCGCTGCCCGGTCCATCACTACCATCGCGATGGTCAGATGAACACCTACGGCGGCCTGCGCACCGGCAATCCGGAGGCCTACTACGAGCCCAACTCGGTCAACGGACCCTTCGAGGACGCTTCCGCCAAGGAGCCGCCGCTGAAGATCTCCGGCGACATGGCCCGCTATGACCACCGCGAAGGCAACGACGACTACGCCCAGCCGCGGGCGCTCTTCAACCTCTTCGACGAGGGCCAGAAGGGCCGCCTGTTCTCCAACATCGCAGCAGCGATGGGTGGGGTTCCCGGCCACATCGTCGAGCGCCAGCTCGCCCACTTCAAGCTGGTCCATCCGGACTACGAGGCAGGCGTCCGCGCTGCGCTGGAAAAGATGCACGGCTACAAGGCCGACACGATTTCGGCACAGCCCACCGCTGCCGCCGAGTAACATCGGTACCTGATGAAAATGAAACCGGAGCTTCTGCCCCGGTTTTTCGTTCTACCAACTGGTCGCCATCTGGCCGGCCCGCAGCTTGAGCGAACGGCCGATCCCCTTCGGCTCGGGATCCAGGTCGTCCGGGACCACCGCCGGCGAGATGTTGTCGAGGCAGGCGGCGATGTGATCGGTGATCGCGTTCATCAGCGAGGGCGACAGCCCCGGCCGTTTCATCAGGCCGATCTGCACCGGCGGAAGCGGCGGGAAGCCATCCCCGGAAGTCAGCACCTTCATGCCGGGGCGCAGCGCCGATTCCGGCAGGACCGAGACCGCCATCCCCGCAAGCACTGCAGCCGCGACCACGGTCGACGACCAGCTCGTGAACAGGATCTGGTATTCCCGGCCGTCCGCATCCAGCGCCGAGGATGCCAGCTGCCGCCACAGGCAATCCCGGCGCCCGACCGCAAGCGGCACCGGCGCGCCCTCCCGTAGCGGATGGTTCGCCGATCCGACCCAGCAGAGCGGTTCGGTACGGACCACGTCCGACATGCGGGCCCGCGGGTTATGGGTCACCAGCGCAATGTCCAGCTCGCCGCGGGCCATCCGCTCCGCCAGGCTCGCTGAGTTCTCGCAGACGATATAGAGCTCGACGTTCGGGTGGGTTTTGGCGAAACGACCTATGATTTCCGGCATGTAGCGGTCCGCGTAATCGTCGGGCGTGCCGATCCTCAGCGTCCCTTCCAGCCGGTTGTCGTCGAAGGCGGCAATAGCCTCATTGTTCAGGCGGATGATGCGGCGGGCATAGTTGAGGAGCTTCTCGCCCTCGGTCGTCAGCCGGTTGCCGCGCCCGTCCTTCGCGAAGAGCTGTTTGCCGATCCTCTCCTCGAGGCGACGCATCTGCATGGAGACCGCCGACTGCGTCTTGAACACCCGGTCCGCCGCCTTGGTGAAGCTGCCGGTGTCGACGATGGCGAGGAAAGTGTGAAGCTGGTCGATATCGAGGGGAGCAGTCATGGCGTCCATCCATCAGAGTAGCTGATAGCAACCATTAGAAACATTCGTTGGACTGATCAATAGAGCTTAGAATAAATGGCAAATGTACTCATCAGATCGGGTGTTTCTCCCTTCGCCCGTAGCAAATTGGCCACCCGTTCGCATGTTTCGCGGACGGGGCGGCTATCCTCGTGCCGATGGAAGGAAAGTATCATGCGCACGACCCGGATTGTTGAACTCGACCTCGCCAAGCCGCAGCCGGCGACGCGCGGCCTCTACACCACGAGCATTGCGTTCGCGGCGACGATCTGGCGCGTGATGCGCAATCGCTGGGCGTCCAACCGTCTTCACGAGCTCGACGACCGCCAGCTCGACGATATCGGCCTGAGCCGTCACGACGTCTTCGCCGCGACGCATGCCTCCCGCCTCTTCGACGATCCCGCCGCCCTGCTGGCCGAGTCTGCGCGCCGCCGTGCGGTCGTCAGGTTCGAGCGGCTTCGGAGAATCTGAATTTTCCCCGCAGGGTGATAGCCAATAGCCCTGCCGCTTGCCCGGCCCGGTCTCCCGGCCGGGCTTTTTTATGCCTGGTTTATTTGGGGCTCTTCGCCGCCGCGGCGGCTTCGCCGGCGGGCTTGCCGCCCAGATAGGTATCGAAGATCGATTCCATGCTCTTCTGATAGGCCTTCTGCACCTCGAGCCCGCTGTCGAACATGCTGGCCAGCGCGTCGGCGTAGGGATTGGACGCAGGCTTCGCTTCTGTCTGCGCGGAGGCCTTTTGAGCCGCCGCCGTGCCGGGCTTGCCCGTCATCATCTCCTGGAACGCCTGCATGAAAGGGTTGTTGGCGAACGGATCGACCGTTGCCGCGGGACGTGGCGCCGCCGTTTCCTTGTCCAGCCCCCAGGCGCTGCGGATGCTCTGCATGAAGGGATTGTCGAAGAGATCAGCCGACGCGGCCGCAGGGCTCGGCTTCGGCTGGAGGCCGAGGTTCTCCAGCCATTGCCGGGTCATCTGTCCCATCGGGCTGGAGGCGAACATATCGCCGCCTTGCTGCATCTGCCCGGTCGCCTGCTTGAACATGCCGCCCATCATCATGTCCGCCATAACCGGCATCATGTTGCGCAACATGTCCTGGCCGAGCCCGGTCAGTTGCGCCGCCTGCGCCGAGATGGCGCGCGCGACCGCCGGTGACCCGAAGAGCTTGTCCAGAACGGCATTGCCGTCCGCGATCCCCTGCGGCGTGAAGGCCTTGCTCAGGTCCTCGAAATACTTCGCATACGTGCCCGACATCATCGTGTTCATCAGGGTGCCGAAGTCGTAGGGGTTAGTGGCGGTACGCTTGAGGCCGGAGGAAAAGGCGGGCGTCAGCGCTGCGATCGCCTGTGCCACCTGCTCCTGTGCAAGGTTGAACTGCCGCGCCATTGCCTCCATGGCGGTGCCGTTCTGCGCCTTTAGCATCATGTCGAACAGTGGCAGCATGGAGCATTCCTCTCGGGTTGACGCGATAGGCAAATATATCCCGAAACTTATCGACGGAAACCGCTTTTTGGAATGCGGTCGATCAGTACTTGTACTCGTCGAATACGGGCTCGACGCTTTCCTGCCAGCGACCGTGGTAAAGGGTCAGCAGGTCGTCCGCCAGTGTTGCCCTTGTCGCCAGCACTTCCTCGAGCGGGTTCAGGAATACCGTCTCGTCCTGCCCCTCGCCATTCAGCCGCTTGCGGGATGCCAGGCCGTCGCGCGAGATGGCGACGACCGCGCGGGCGATTTCCATCAGCGGCCGTCCGGCGATCTCGGCCTTGAGCCCTTTGGCGGGAACGTTGTCGCGAAGCTGCTGGACATCCGCGTAGGTCCACCCCGCCGTCAATTCTTCCGCTGCGGCAAGCGCGCCCTGGTCGTAGAGGAGGCCGACCCAGAAAGCCGGGAGCGCGCAGATGCGCCGCCACGGACCGCCATCGGCCCCGCGCATTTCAAGGAAGCGCTTCAGCCGGACGTCGGGAAAGAGCGTGGAAAGGTGGTTGGTCCAGTCGCCGAGCGTCGGCTCCCAGGCATCGATCTCGCCCTTGAGGGCGCCGTTCATGAACTGGCGGAAGGTGACATGGGTGCAGTCATGGTACCGGCCGTCGCGAACGACGAAATACATCGGCACGTCGAGTGCCCACTCGACATAGTCGTCAAAGCCGAAGTCGGCGTTGAAGACGAACGGGAGAATGCCCGCACGCTGGTTGTCGGTGTCGCGCCAGATGTCGCCGCGCCAGGAAAGCAGCCCGTTCGGCTTGCCTTCGGTGAAGGGCGAGGAGGCAAACAGTGCCGTTGCCAGCGGCTGCAGCTTCATCGAAAGCCGCATCTTGCGCGCCATGTCCTCCTCGGAGGAGAAGTCGAGGTTCACCTGGATCGTGCAGGTGCGATACATCATGTCGAGACCCTGCGTGCCGACCTTGGGCATGTAGCGGGTCATGATCCCGTAGCGCGACTTCGGCATCCTCGGCGTCTCGGCCAGGCTCCATTTCGGGCTGCCGCCGATGCCGAGGAAGCCGATGCCCATCGGCTCGGCGACCTCGCGCAGGACTTCGAGGTGCCGGTTGGATTCCTGGCAGGTCTGGTGGACCGTCTCGAGCGGCGCTCCGGAAAGTTCGAACTGGCCGCCGGGCTCGATGGAGATCGCGCCCATGCCGGTGGGTTCGGCAAGCCCGATGATGTTGTCGCCGTCCATGATCGGATCCCAGCCCAGCCGCGCCTGCATGCCCGTCAGAAGCGCGGCGATGCTGGCCTCGCCCGCATAGGGAACGGGGCTGTGGTCCCTGGTGAAGAACGGAAACTTCTCATGCTCGGTGCCGAGCCGGAATTCGTCGGCCGGACGCGCGCCGCCTGCGAGGTAGGCTGAAAGCTCGGACACCGAATTCAGGGGTGTCTGGTCGATCGTGTCACGGGCCATGGAAATTACCTTGTAGAGCCGCCAGGGCTGTCGTTTCCGGCTGCTTGAACCGGATTGATGTGCCGCGCAAGTGAATTTGTTTCAAGATGATTTCAGAATTTCATGAAATTCGTTGCCCGCGTATCATCGCCAGTCGCCGATGGTGGCCTGGATAACGGCGAGCGCGGCGACGGCGGCCGTATCCGCCCGCAGGATGCGCGGGCCGAGCGGGATCGGAGTGACGAAGTCGAGGCCGCGCAGCATCCCACGCTCCTCTTCCGAAAAGCCTCCCTCGGGTCCCACGAGAAGAGCGAGGCGCTGGCCTCGCAATTCCTCCAGCGCGGGGAGGGGGTTCTGGCTTTCCTCGCCTTCGTCGCAAAAGATGATCCGCCGGTCCGCCGGCCATTCGTCGAGCAGGTCACGCAGCTTCCTGGGCGGTGCGACCTGCGGGACCCACAGTATTCCGCATTGCTCCGCGGCTTCTATCGCGTTTGCCTGCAGCCGGTCGAGATTGGTGATCTTTCCCTGCACATGCTGCGTCATCACCGGCTGGAGCAGTCCGGCGCCCATCTCGACGGCCTTCTGTACCATGTAGTCGAGACGGCCGACCTTCAGCGGCGCGAAGAGGTAGTGGAGATCGGGGGCGGCAGGTTGCGGACGCGTCTGTTCGGCGCATTCGATCACCAGCTTCTTCCGGGAGGGGAAGGCGAGCCTTGCCCTCCATTCGCCGTCACGGCCGTTGAAGACGAGGATCTCGGCGCCATCCGTCAGCCGCAGCACGTTGGCGAGGTAGTTGAACTGCTCCGGACCGGCCTCGACCCGGGTGCCGGCCGAAAGGTCGCCCGCCACGTGAAGCCGCTGCATTCGGAAGTTGGCGCGCATGCTCGTTCACCCCTCAGAGGAAGAACGAAGACATAGCCAGATAGAGAATGGCTGCAAGGCCACCTGCGGCGGGAACGGTGATGACCCAGGCCGCGACGATGGTCATGAAGTGCGAGCGACGGACGAGATAGCGGCGGCGCAGTTCTTCGGCGTTGCGCTCGGCGCGCTCCTCGATTTCCCACTTGTCCGCCTTCATCCTCATGTACTCGACGCGGCGCTTGGAGTTGCGGGTATACCACTCGCGGAAGAAGCCGACCCCGAAGACCGCCCCGACAGCGATGTGCGTGGAGCTTACCGGCAAGCCGAGCCAGGAGGCGATGATGACGGTCAGCGCGGCCGAGAGCGACACGCAGAATGCCCGCATCGGATTGAGCTTGGTGATCTGCTCGCCGACGAGCCGGATCAGGCGCGGTCCGAAGAGGAGAAGCCCGACGGAAATGCCGAAGGCGCCGATGACCATAACCCACAGCGGGATGCTGACCGCTCCCGAGACGCTGCTCCCCTGCGCGACCGAGACGATGGCGGAAAGCGGACCGATCGCATTGGCGACGTCATTGGCGCCGTGAGCAAACGACAGCAGTGCCGCCGCGAAGATCAGCGGCAGCTGGAAGAGCTTGCGCAGCGACTGGTTGCGGTTCTCGAGGCCGCGCGACTGGCGGCGGATCAGCGGCACGCTGGATGCCCAGGCTGCGGCGCCCGCGACCAGCCCGACGAGGCAGGCGTTCAGCAGGGAGACGTGGACGAGCTGGCGAAGTCCCTTGAGCGCCAGATAGGCGGAAAAGGCGCCGACCATGACAGCGATGAGAACCGGGACCCAACGGCGCGCCGCGGCGATCTTGTCATGGCGGTAGATGATGAATTCCTTGATGAAGGCCAGGAAGCCCGCCGCCACGACGCCGCCCATCAAAGGGGATATGACCCAACTGGCGGCGATCCCGCTCATCTGCGTCCAGTCCACCGATCCCACGCCCGCCGCAGCGACGCCGGCGCCGACGACGCCGCCCACCACCGCATGGGTCGTCGAGACGGGTGCGCCGATCCAGGTCGCAAGATTGACCCACAGGGCAGACGACAGCAGCGCCGCCATCATCGTCCAGATGAACATGTCGGCGTTTTCGAACTGGGCCGGGTCGATAATGCCCTTGGAGATCGTCTCGACGACGTCGCCGCCTGCGATCATCGCGCCGGCGGTCTCGAACACCGCGGCGATGAAGAGGGCGACGCCCATGGACATCGCCTTGGCGCCGACCGCGGGCCCGACATTGTTCGTCACGTCGTTGGCGCCGATGTTCAGCGCCATGTAGGCGCCGACAGCGGCTGCGGCGATGACGACGACCGCACCCGGCCTGTCGATCACGGCCACCGCCGCGAACATCATTGCTGCCACCAGGAAGATCAGTCCAATTCCGGGACCCGCAAGACGCCGGGAGACGGAGTGCGTTGCAGCTTCGACCGAACTGATCTTGTCGAGGTCTTTGTCCAGCGTCTGTTTGACGAGGCGCGGGGTCTGCTGTGCCATGACGGTTCCTTCGGCCAGGGAGGTTCGCGGCATTCATGCCGCGATCACTATTCATCGGCCGTCAGGACATGCTTGCTGCCGGCAACGATGGGCTTCGCCTAGCGGGATTGTGACCTCAAAGCAATATGACGGTTTGGTGACAGTATGCCTCAGGCACCGACGACCGATTTCAGCGGCGGTTGTTGCAGCCTTTCGCCGAAGTTCAGCAGGAGTTCCTTGAGTTCCGGTTCGTTGACCCGTGACGCAGCCTCTACCGGCGAGACCCACTCAAGACGCCGGCTTCCCTTCTCGGGAAAGTTTCGCGCCATCTCCTCGACTTCCAGTGCGTGCACCTGAACCCGCACCGGGATCTTGAGCCCCGTCTGCAGAGATTTCCGGTAGTGGTAGAAGCCGAGCGGTTCCTTGGCGACCTTGCCCCTGGCGCCGGCTTCCTCGAAGGCCTCCCGCTCCGCGACCGCATGCGCCTTCTTCCCCGGCATGGGCCAACCCTTGGGGATAACCCACCGTCCGGTATCGCGGCTGGTGAGGAGGAGGATCTCGCATGTCCCCTGCTTCTTCTTCGCCCGATAGCAGAGTGCGGCATATTGCTGCTTCGGCGGTCGCCGCAACATCAGGCCGACGTCATTCTTCAGGCGGTTCAGAAGTTGCAACAGGGTAATCCTCCTATACTCCCATGGTGTCTTGCGGCCGGTCTTTCGGCTGCCTGGCGAGCCCGCGGATCGCATGGCTGTGCGGCAGAAGTGAGTCGTTTTATTTTGGTCTTGAAATATAGTGCTTATCTGAGGCTTGTGCAGCGATTGACTGCGACCGGAAGCATAAAATCACCATAAAAAATGGGTTCCGGCAGGCCCGATGGTGCCCGGGGCAGTCGAGCTTCATGCTAACGCGTCTTGGTATGTCGCCATCCTAGCTGCTATGACGCGCATAAAGGCTGGAGGAGATACCATGTCCGATGCCATAAAGTTTCTCGAACCACGCCAGGCAGTCCTGTCGCGGCGGACGACGATCATCGCCGATCTCGCGGATCTGCTGCCGCCGGAATGTCTGGTGCACGAACCGCGGGAACTCGTTCCCTTCGAGACGGACGCATTCGTCTCCTACCGGCGTCTGCCTCTCGCCGTCGCCCTGCCGAGGACGACGGAGCAGGTGGCCGCGGTGATGAAATACTGCCACCGCTATGGCGTCCCGGTCGTCCCCCGAGGTGCCGGCACCTCGCTCTCCGGCGGCGCTATCCCGCAGGAAGACGCAGTCGTGCTCGGGCTTTCCAAGATGTCGCGGATCCTCGAGGTCGATCCCGCCAATCGCACGGCAACCGTCCAGGCGGGCGTGACCAATCTGAGCATTTCCGATGCCGTGAGCCCGCAGGGTTTCTTCTACGCCCCCGACCCGAGCTCGCAGCTCGCCTGCACGATCGGCGGCAATATCGGAATGAACTCGGGCGGCGCCCACTGCCTGAAATACGGCGTCACCACCAACAACCTGCTCGGCGTGAAGATGGTGCTGGTAGACGGCACCGTCATCGAACTCGGCGGCAAGCACCTCGATGCGGCCGGCTATGACCTGCTCGGGCTGGTCTGCGGCTCCGAAGGCCAGCTCGGCATCGTGACGGAAGCAACGGTGAGGCTGATCGCCAAGCCGGAAGGCGCGCGTCCCGTCCTCTTCGGTTTCGATACCTCCGAGCAGGCGGGCGCCTGTGTCGCGGATATCATCGGGTCCGGCATCATCCCGGTCGCGATCGAGTTCATGGACAAGCCGGCGATCGAGATCTGCGAGGCTTTCGCGCATGCAGGCTATCCGCTGGACGTCGGTGCGCTGCTGATCGTCGAGGTCGAGGGATCCGAGGCCGAGATGGAGGCAATGCTCAAGAGCATCGTCGAGATCGCCGGCCGCCACGGCGTCAGGACGGTGCGCGAAAGCCAGAGCGCCACGGAGGCGGCGCTTATCTGGAAGGGGCGCAAGTCCGCATTCGGGGCGACCGGGCGCATTGCCGACTATATCTGCATGGACGGGACGGTGCCGCTCGGCAAGCTGTCCTACGTGCTGGAGAAGACGTCGGAGATCGTCGAGCGCTTCGGGCTGAGGGTCGCCAACGTCTTCCACGCCGGTGACGGCAACATGCACCCGCTGATCCTGTTCAACGCCAACGATCCCGAGGATGCCGCCCGCGCCGAGGAGGCGGGCAACGAGATCCTCAAGCTCTGCGTCGATGCCGGCGGTTGCCTGACCGGCGAGCATGGCGTCGGCATCGAGAAGCGTGACCTCATGCTCCACCAGTATTCAGAGGCCGACCTCAACCAGCAGATGGCGGTCCGGTCGGCCTTCGATGCGGGCTGGCTCCTCAACCCGTCGAAAGTGTTCCCGCTGGAGGGGCGTCCGGCCGCATGACCTTCATACCCCATAATGAATCCGACGCCGCCTATGTCATCCGCAATGCCGCCGCCAGCGGCTCGACCCTGGAGCTTTGCGGCGGCAATACCCGCAGCGGCTTCGGCAATGCGGTTGTCGCGCACGAGACGCTGAGTTCGCGGGGGCTGTCGGGCATCGTCGATTACGTGCCGGCCGAAATGGTCATGACCGCGAGAAGCGGAACCCCGGTTTCCGAGATCGAGTCAGCACTCTCGGCCAATCGCCAGATGATGCCCTTCGAACCGATGGACCACCGCGGCATCATGGGAACCTCGGGCGAGCCGACGATCGGCGGCGTCTTTGCCGCCAATGTGTCGGGACCCCGCCGCTTCGTCGCCGGTGCCGCCCGCGACAGCCTGCTCGGCCTGCGCTTCGTCAATGGCAGCGGCGAGATCATCCGCGCGGGCGGGCGGGTGATGAAGAACGTCACGGGGCTCGATCTCGTCAAGCTGCTCGCCGGATCGCAGGGGACGCTGGGCTTTATCACCGAGGTGACCTTCCGCGTCCTGCCGGTCCCGCAGACCATGGCGACCATCGTGGTCTCGGGGCTTGACGATGCCGTTGCGGCGCGGGCGATGGCGACCGCCATGGCCATGCCGGTGGAAGTCTCCGGCGCCGCCCACCTGCCGCAGAGCGTCAAGGGCCGTTTCCTGGCCGGCAGCCTCCCCGAAGGCGAGGCGACCGTCCTCAGGCTGGAGGGCCTGGAGGCCTCCGTCGCCGTCCGCGCCGAAAAGCTCGCCGCGACCATGGCGGCGTTCGGCAGCGTGTCGAGGCTTGGACCAACGGAAAGCGCGTCCCTGTGGCAGGAGATCCGCGACGTGGCGCCCTATGCGGGGAATCGCAACAAACCGCTCTGGCGGGTTTCCGTCGCGCCCTCGGCCGGCCACCAGCTCGTGGCCGCCCTCCGCCTCGGAGCAGGAGTGGATGCCTTCTACGACTGGCAGGGCGGGCTTGTGTGGATGCAGATGGAGGCAGATCCTGAAGCGCCGCTCCTCCGGCGCTATATCAAGGCGCTCGGGGGTGGGCATGCGACGCTGATGCGCGCGCCGGATCAGTTGCGCGCCAAGACGCCCTCGTTCGAGCCGGAAGCCGACGCCGTTGCCGCGCTTTCGGCGCGCATCAAGAAAAAGCTCGATCCCGCCGGTATCTTCGGCCCGGGCAAGATGGCAGGAGCCTGAGACTTGCAGACGAACTTCACGGCCGAACAGCTCGCGAACCCGCATGTGGCGGAATCTGAAAAGATCCTCCGCCGTTGCGTCCATTGCGGCTTCTGCACCGCCACCTGTCCCACCTACGTGACGCTCGGCAACGAGCTCGACAGTCCCCGCGGCCGCATCTACCTCATCAAGGACATGCTGGAAAACGGCCGCCCGGCGGATGCCGAGGTCGTCACCCATATCGACCGCTGCCTCTCCTGCCTTGCCTGCGTCACGACCTGCCCTTCGGGGGTGGACTACATGCACCTGGTCGACCACGCCCGGGTCCATATCGAGAACACCTACCGGCGCCCCCTGATGGACAGGGTCATCCGCAACATGCTGGCGGCGGTGCTTCCCTATCCGCGACGGTTCCGCGCGGCGCTGGCCCTGGCGCGTCTCGGACGTCCGCTAGCGCCGCTGGCAAGGGCGCTGAAGCCCCTGCGGCCCCTCGCGGCCATGCTCGAACTTGCGCCACGGGGCAGGCTGGCCTCCACCGGCTCCGCAGGTCCGGCCAGCCATGAGCCGCAGATCGAGCGCCGCGGGCGCGTCGCGATTCTCACCGGCTGCGCGCAGCCGGTCCTGGACGGCGGCATCAACGAGGCGACGATCCGGCTTCTGACACGGTTTGGCGTCGAGGTGGTCGTGCCGGAGGGAGAGGGCTGCTGTGGCGCTCTCGTCCACCACATGGGCAAGGAAGAGCCTGCGCTCGCCTTCGCGCGCCGCAACGTCGACGTCTGGACCCGGGAAATCGACGGCGGGGGGCTGGACGCCATCGTCATCACCGCGTCCGGATGCGGCACCACCATCAAGGATTACGGCCACATGCTGCGGCTCGACCCAGAATATGCGGAAAAGGCCGCGCGCGTCTCGGCGCTGGCGAAGGACGTCACCGAATATCTGGCGACCCTCGAACTCCCCGTTCAGGAACCGCGGGGGCTGACGGTTGCCTATCACTCCGCCTGTTCCATGCAGCACGGCCAGAAGATCACCATGCTTCCCAAGGCGCTGCTTACGAAGGCGGGCTTCAAGGTCCGCGAGCCGGCCGAAGGTCATCTGTGCTGCGGTTCCGCCGGAACATACAACATCCTGCAGCCGGAGATTTCCGAGCAGCTCAAGGCGCGCAAGGTGCGAAACATCGAGGCGACGCGGCCGGATGTCGTCGCCACCGGAAATATCGGCTGCATGACCCAGATACGCATCGGCACGGCCTTGCCCGTCCTGCACACGGTCGAGCTTCTCGACTGGGCCTATGGCGGCCCGAAGCCGGTAAGGCTTGCATGAAAAAGCCGGCGCGAGGCCGGCTTTCGATGCGCGTCTCCAACCGGAGATCAGAACTTGAGCGAGATACCCACGTTGACGGCATTGGTGAAGAGTTCGGTCTTCAGCGAGGCGCCATTGTCGATATCGACGTCGATCCAGGAATAGTTGCCCTTGTATTCGACGAAGGCTGCCCAGCGGTCCGTGATGTCGAACTTCACGCCGGCCTGCGCCTGGAGCGTCGCGCCGCCGAGCTGGTATTCCGCCGTGGTCCCGGAAGGCCGGGTCACTTCGATATGCGGCACGTTGATACCGGCGCCGACGCCGACATAGGGCGTGAACCGGCTGCCTTCGATCGGGAAGCGATACAGCGCGTTGACGGTGAGCAGGTTGATGCCGTCCGTCATTTCGAAGCGGTCCCAACCGGCCTCGGTCAGGGTGTCATCGTCCGCGTATACCTTGGCGTGGGTGAAATCGAGCGAGATGCCCAGGTTGGACAGCTGGCCGCCATCGAACCAGTAGGTGCCGCGCACGCCCCAGTAGGGCGGCGAGGCGAAGGACTTGCCGTCCCACTCCGCCGTGAAGTCGGGCCCGTCGGAGACGTCCACGTCGCTGTGCGGAGAGGTCTGATAGCCGCCGTAGACGGAGAATTCGAAGCCGCCCGTGCTCGCGGGAGCAACGGTTGCCTCTAGCGGGCGCTCGATCGGTTCGAGGTCCGCCGCCTGCAGCGGCGACGCGGTGGCAAATCCCAGAGCGAGGGCGGACGACAGCAAGGTGAGGGAGGCGAGAGTGCGCATGGGGCCCCAAATCAGTTGTTTTCTCGATTCCATTCTTACGCGGCAGAGTAGTGATCGTCTGTGGCATTTGTGCACCACGACGGGGAACTTTGCCTTGCCGGGCATGCATGGGAGGCGAGGGGACCGGTCGTCCCCTCGAAGTCAGCCGCCGAAGAGCGTCCGCAGGATGTCGATGCCGCGGTCCTCGAAAGCGACGTCGCCATGCTTGTTGCCGGGGCCGATGACGATCACCTTGGTGTCGATGGGCGCCCGCGAATAAAGGTGCTCGACATCCTTGTTCATCATCCGGATGCAGCCGGACGACAGGTTGAGGCCGATCGACCAGGGCTGGTTGGTGCCGTGGATGCGGAAGATCGTGTCGTGACCGCCCTTGTAGAGATAGAGGGCGCGCGCCCCGAGCGGATTGTCCGGGCCGCCCTTCTGCACGGCGGGCAGGACATGGCCCCGAGCGGCCTCGCGGCGGCGCATTTCCGCAGGCGGCGTCCAGGAGGGCCATTCCGCCTTGCTGCCGACCTTTACCACGCCCGACCAGCCGAAGCCTTCCCGGCCGACGCCGATGCCGTAGCGGGTCGCCCGGTTCTTGCCTTCCACGTAGTAGAGGAACTTGTTGTGGGTATCGACGATGATCGTGCCCGGGGCCTCATTGGTGGAGAAGCGCACCATGCGGCGCTTGTACTTCTCCGGAACGGCGCGATTGCGCACCGCGGGTGCCGCGTCGCTCGCCGTCGTCGCCGGTCGTGCTCCCGAACTCTGCGCCGGTGCCTCGCTCGCCATCATCGCCGCCATCAGGCTGGCGACGACCATCATCATTCTCGCTTTCATATGACCCTCTTGTCCCCCTGCTTATGCATTGGGGGCAAGATGTCCCGGCACGGGACGGACGGCAAGCGCACGAAGGCTACTCAACGTGCAGGCGAGACGAGAAAGC
Organism: Pseudorhizobium sp. NPDC055634; assembly: GCF_053618655.1. Taxonomy (NCBI): domain Bacteria; kingdom Pseudomonadati; phylum Pseudomonadota; class Alphaproteobacteria; order Hyphomicrobiales; family Rhizobiaceae; genus Pseudorhizobium; species Pseudorhizobium sp. NPDC055634. The sequence goes on from NZ_JBSHHW010000011.1 coordinate 26,501, forward strand.
GGGGCGGCCGTTGCGAAGCGGCCACAATTTTCAGATGACGATCACCTTCGTTCCGACCGACACCCGCTCGTAGAGGTCGACGACGTCCTCGTTGCGCATGCGGATGCATCCGGAGGAAACGGCGCTGCCGATGGACCAGGGAGCGTTGGTTCCATGGATGCGGTAAAGCGTCGAGCCCAGATACATGGCCCGCGCGCCGAGCGGATTGGCCGGGCCCCCCTCCATGCTGGCGGGCAGGAAATGGCCCTTGGCGGCCTCGCGGGCAATCATTTCCTTCGGCGGCGTCCAGCGCGGCCACTCGGCCTTCCGGGTGATCTTGTGGGTTCCCGCCCATTCGAAGCCCGGCTTGCCGACGCCCACGCCGTAGCGGCGCGCCTGTCCCTTGCCCGTTACCAGGTAAAGAAAGCGGTTGTTCGTGTCGATGATGATCGTGCCTGCGGCGTGCTTGGTATCATAGGCCACCGTCTGCGGCAGGAACTGCGGCTCGATCTGACTGCGAACGACCCGTTCGGGCCGCACGCTCGCCGGCTGGACGATCCCCTGGCGGGCCGGCTGGACGCGGCGCTGGACCTCCCGCGGCGCTCTCGGCTGGAAGATGCCGCGCGGCTTTGCCGGGCGCGCCGGATGGACGACGGGGCGCACATTGCCGTGACCGAGCTGCATGAGCCAGGGCGCGGCGAGATCGGGACTGACGATGACCGGCGGCCGCTCGCGGTAGCGATCGCTGGCCTGCGCCATGCCGGCAAAGACGGGAAGAAGGCCAAGGGCCAGCAGAAGCATCTTGTTCATCGTCGGATCCACTCGCTACCATGCACCGAAAGGGGCAATTCTGCCCCCGCTGCTGCCCATCACGCTGCCAACGGAGAACGAGGGAAATGTAAACGGGTAGCCAATCAAATGCGGCACGGGCCATAAACCGTTCGGCAGGGTTACCGGCGGGTTCGGGGACATGGTTGACCAAGGCTGAAAGTGCCGGAACGGTCGTTAACGAGGGGCGGGAATGGAAAAGACAGGCATCATCATCGGCGAAGACGGGCTGTCCCGCTGCTCCTGGCATGGAGGGATCGAGGACTATCGCCGCTATCACGACGAGGAGTGGGGCCGCCCGATGACGGACGACTTCCGACTCTTCGAGAAGATCTGCCTGGAAGGGTTCCAGTCGGGCCTCTCCTGGCTGACCATCCTTCGCAAGCGGGAGAATTTCCGGGCCGCCTTCGCGGGCTTCGACTACGGCAAGGTGGCGGGCTTCGACGAGGCGGATGTCGAGCGGTTGCTGGCCGATGCGGGCATCATCCGCCACCGCGGCAAGATCGTCTCGACCATCAACAACGCGCGCCGCGCGGTGGAGCTGCGCGAGGAATTCGGCTCGCTCGCCAGGTTCTTCTGGAGCTTCGAACCGACCGCCGCCGAGCGCCCGGCTGTGATGGATTATGCGACGCTGCGGGCGAACCCCACGACCCCGACTTCGGTCCGGCTCTCGAAGGAACTGAAGAAGCGCGGCTGGACCTTCGTCGGCCCCACCACCGTCTATGCCTTCATGCAGGCCATGGGGCTCGTGAACGACCATCTCGCCGGCTGCTTCTGCCAGCCGGAGGTGGATCGGCTGCGGGCCGCCCTCATTCGTCCGTGATCGTCGACAGCACGTCCTGCAACTGCCCCAGGTGTTCGATCTGCCGGAACCGCGGCGCGTCGCGCGGCGGCTCCACATGCTCCACCACCCAGGTCAGTTCGTGCGGCACGAAGACCCCGTAGCTGCCGGCGGCTATCGCCGGAACGATGTCCGACTTCAGGGAATTGCCGACCATCATCGCCCGGTCCGGCCCGTCGGCGACCTTGGTGAAGATCCGGCGGTAGGTGGTGGCGCTCTTCTCGCTGACGATCTCGACCGCATCGAACAGGTCGCCGAGCCCGGATTGCGCCAGCTTGCGCTCCTGGTCGAAGAGGTCGCCCTTGCTGATCAGCACCAGGAGATATTCGCCGTTCAACGCGCGAAGCGTTTCCTCCGCATGCGGCAGCGCCTCGACCGGGTGGCGCAGCAACTCGCGGCCGATGTCGAGAATTTCCGAAATGGTCTTTGCCGGCACATTGCCGTCGGTGACCTCGATGGCCGTCTCGATCATCGATAGGGTGAAGCCCTTGATGCCGAAGCCGTAGTGCTCGAGGTTGCGTTTTTCCGCCTCCAGCAGGCGTTCGGAGACATGCGTGCCCTCGGCATAGTCGCCGAGAAGGCCCGCGAAGTGCTCTTCCGTCAGGCGGTAATACTGCTCGTTCTGCCAGAGCGTGTCGTCGGCGTCGAAGCCGATGGCGGTGATGGGGCGCATGATCAATCCTCCCGTCCTTCATATGGACCGGCGGGAAGAGCCGGGCAAGGACGCCTGCCCGGCCGGGATATTGCCGCCCGCGAGGTCAGTGGCCGCGATCTTCCAGCCACTTGCGCATCTCGGCGATCTCCGCGTCCTGCGCCTTGATCACCTCTTCGGCGAGCTTGCGCATCTCGGGATCCCTGCCGTGCTCCAGCTGGATCTTTGCCATGTCGATCGCACCCTGGTGATGCGGGATCATGCTGCGCACGAAGTCGACGTCGGCGTCGCCGCTATAGTCGATCGCCATGTCCTCGTGCATCTTGCGATTGGCCTCTTCGTAGGCCTTGGCCACCGGATTGTCGGTGGAAGCGTCCGTCGCCGCGGCATGTCCCTGGTGGTGATCGTGCGTATCCTGCGCCGTCGCCGGTCCGACGAGCAGAAGCGCGAGGGCGGATGTGGCAAGAAGATGTCTCGCTGGCATGGTTCTTCCTTTCGGTTTCTCTACGGTGAGCCGAGCGGCCGGGTGATGCCCCTCTTCCCCGTGCGCTTCATGCAGATGTGCTGCGCCGGAATTGCGGCATTGCCATTATCTATCGCAGGACCCGCCGCGCGACGACCTCGTGGACGATCCGATAGTCGCTGCTTTCCTCCCCGAACGGCACGACCGGCCAGGGCCACCGCGCGTCGACATCCGCCAGTGACACCCCGTGCATGAGATCGGCGGAAGCCTGCACCTCGCCGGAGCGCCCGAGAACCCGGTAGGATATATCGGTCATCAGCACGGTCGCGCAGGGGAGGTCGCGCAGCCCGCGCAGATGCGCCGCGATCAGTTCAGGCACGATCTCCGAATGCGCGGCGGTACCTCCCTGTTCGAGGCTGCGTTCCGCACCGACGCCGATCTGCGACAGGAGGTTCGCCGAGACCACCAGGTCGAGATAGGGGACCTGGCGCAGGAAGGAGAGGGGTTCCGGGCGCTTGCCGGCAAGCGCGTCCTGAAGTCCCGAAAGGTCGCGATGGACGAGCCGGACGTTCCCGAGCCGCTTCGCCGTCAGCCAGAGCCGCACGCTCGAAAGATGCACGAGGTCGACCAGCACGACGGTGTCGAAGGCGCGGGCGAGGGCTTCCACGGGCACGTCGCGAACGAGCCCCGACCCCAGCACCACGGCCGTTCGCCGCTGGCGAAGACCATCGATGGTCTCGGAGACGAAGCGCAGGCAGTTTTCCTCATGGGGCCGCCACGCGGACGCGCACCGTGTCGCACGGGACCAGAGGCTGACGGAGGAATTGATGAACGGGCGAAATTCCCCCGGAGTGACCGCGTAGGTCGCGGCATACTGCATGGCTTCGGCAATCATCCGGCGGCGTTACCAAATTGCGGCGGCCTTCGCCAGCCGCCCGCCCTTGCCGCTCCGGCCTCCATCCTCTAAGAAACCGCTCACGAATTCAGGCCCCGCGGGCCGCCGGCAATGGACATCCGATCATGAGCGACAAGAAACAGAAATCCCAGAAGTTGAAGGCCCGCCTGCCGCGCGGCTTCGTCGATCGCTCGGCCGCCGATATCCATGCCACCAACGAGATGATCCAGAAGATCCGCGAGGTCTACGAGCGCTACGGCTTTGACCCCGTCGAGACGCCGCTCTTCGAATATACCGATGCGCTCGGCAAGTTCCTGCCCGACAGCGACCGTCCCAACGAGGGCGTCTTCTCGCTGCAGGACGACGACGACCAGTGGATGTCGCTGCGCTACGACCTGACGGCGCCGCTTGCCCGTCATGTCGCGGAGAACTTCAACGAGATCCAGCTGCCCTTCCGCACCTATCGCGCCGGCTACGTCTTCCGCAACGAGAAGCCGGGCCCCGGTCGCTTCCGCCAGTTCATGCAGTTCGACGCCGATACGGTCGGCGCGGCGGGCGTACAGGCGGATGCCGAGATGTGCATGATGATGGCTGACACGATGGAAGCGCTCGGCATCCAGCGCGGCGACTACGTGATCCGGGTGAACAACCGCAAGGTGCTCGACGCAGTGTTGGATGCTGTCGGTTTGGCTGGTGAAGAAAAGGCGGGGCAGCGCCTGACGGTTCTACGGGCACTCGATAAAATGGACAAGTTCGGGTTGAAGGGGGTTCAGCTCTTACTAGGCCCAGGCCGTAAAGACGAAAGTGGTGACTTCACCAAAGGGGCCGGCCTTGACGATATCCAGATCATGCGATTGCTCAACACGCTTGGCTGGGGAGAGAGAGGCAGCGGTCCGGACAGCTCGGTGAGCGATAGGTTGACACTTTTCAATCTAAGAGACCGCCTCGAAGAATACGGCGTGGCAACTAATGGCGCAGATGAGCTTTTGCTGATCAACGATTTGGTTCGCGCCGCTGACTACGATGAGACCCGCATCAAGATCGACCCCTCCGTCGTCCGCGGCCTCGAATATTATACCGGCCCCGTCTTCGAGGCCGAACTGACCTTCAACGTCACCAACGAGAAGGGCGAGAAGGTCGTCTTCGGCTCGGTCGGCGGTGGCGGGCGCTATGACGGGCTCGTCTCCCGCTTCATGGGCCAGCCGGTCCCGGCGACCGGCTTCTCGATCGGCGTCTCGCGCCTGATGACGGCGCTGAAGAACCTCGGCAAGCTCGGCCAGGACGAGGTCCTCGGGCCCATCCTCGTCACCGTCATGGATGGCGACGTGGAAAGCATGGGCCGCTACCAGCGTTTCACCCAGGAGCTTCGTGCCGCCGGCATCCGCGCCGAAATGTACCAGGGCAACTGGAAGAAGTTCGGCAACCAGCTGAAATACGCCGACCGCCGCGGCTCGCCGATCGCCATCATCCAGGGCGGCGACGAGCGGGCAGAGGGCGTCGTGCAGATCAAGGACCTCATCGAAGGCAAGCGCCTCTCTGGGGAGATCGAGGACAATGCCACCTGGCGCGAGGCGCGCGTGGCCCAGGAGGTCGTGCCGGAAGCGGAACTGGTCGCCAAGGTGAAGGAAATCCTGGCCGCTCAGGCCGAGGACCGCAGGCGGGCGAAGGATGTCTGATCGCCTCTCCAACCCTTCCCGCAACGGGGAGGGTCGCAGCGAAGCGACGGGGAGGGGTAGTACGGCCATGCCGCTGACCGACATGCCCGATTTCGCTGACAGCCTGCTGGCCGAATTCGATGCGCGCGGCACGACGCGCGTCAGCACGCCGGTCATCCAGCCTGCCGAGCCCTTTCTGGACATGGCCGGCGAGGACCTGCGCCGCCGCATCTTCCTGACGGAGAGCGAGACGGGCGCAAGCCTCTGCCTTCGCCCGGAATTCACCATCCCCGTGTGCCTGCGCCACATCGAGACCGCCACCGGCACCCCGAAGCGCTATTCCTATCTCGGCGAGGTCTTCCGCCAGCGCCGCGAAGGGTCGCATGAATTCTATCAGGCCGGCATCGAGGATCTCGGCGAACGCGATACGGCGGCTGCCGATGCCCGCGCCATCGGTGACGCGGTCGGCATCCTTTCCCGCCTCGTTCCCGGCCGCGCGCTTGCGGTGACGCTCGGCGACCAGGCCGTTTTCGAAGCCGTGGTCAGGGCGCTCGGCCTTCCGCTCGGCTGGCAGAAGCGGCTGATCCATGCCTTCGGCGACATCGCGCACCTGGAAGCGCTTCTCGACCGGCTCGCAAGGCCGCAGCCCGTCGCTGGCCTCGATCCGGAGATCGCCGCCCTCCTCCTCGCAGACAGGGAAGAGGAACTCGTGGCGCGGATCGACCGCACCATGCAGGAAACAGGCTATTCCACCAATGCCAGCCGGTCACCGCTCGAGATCGCCCGGCGCCTGAAGGACAAGCTGACGCTTGCCGAAACCAGGCTCGATGGCGGGGCGCTGCTTCTGCTGCGGGAATTCCTGACGCTCCGACTGCCGCTTGCCGACGCATCCTCGGCCCTGGCAGGCTTCGCCGATGCGGCAGGGCTCGATCTCGACCCGGCGCTCGACCGCTTCAACGCGCGGCTTGCCGCGCTTGCCGGAAGCGGCCTCGATCTTTCCGGCATGACCTATCGCGCCGCCTTCGGCCGTCCCCTCGATTACTACACGGGCCTTGTCTACGAAGTGACGGTGGCGGGATCGCCTGCCGTACTCGCCGGTGGCGGCCGCTTCGACCGGCTGCTCACTCTGCTCGGCGCAAGGGATCACATCCCGGCGGTGGGTTTTGCTCTTTGGCTCGACCGGATCGAGCAGGCGAGGGGCCTCTGATGACGATCACCATCGCACTGCCCTCCAAGGGGCGCATCAAGGACGATACGGCCGCCGCCTTCGCTCGCGCCGGGCTGACCATTTCCGCCGTCGGCAACGACCGCTCATACCGCGGCCGGATAGACGGCATGGACGGCGTCGAGGTGGCCTATCTCTCCGCATCGGAAATCGCCCGGGAACTGGCGGCCGGCACGGTCGATTTCGGTGTCACCGGCGAAGACCTCGTGCGCGAGGGCATGGCCGACGTGGACACGAAGGTCGAATTCTGCAGCCGCCTCGGTTTCGGCCAGGCGGATGTCGTCGTCGCGGTGCCGGAGATCTGGCTGGACGTGGAGACGATGGAAGACCTGGGCGACGTCGCCGCCGACTTCCGCACCCGCCACGGACGGCGCCTCGCGATCGCGACGAAATACTGGCGGCTGACACAGCAGTTTTTCTCGCGACAGCACGGCATCCAGCTCTACCGCATCGTCGAAAGCCTCGGGGCGACCGAAGGTGCGCCGGCCGCCGGCCAGGCGGATATCATCGTCGACATCACCTCCACCGGCTCGACGCTGCGGGCGAACCATCTCAAGGTGCTGGGCGATGGGGTGATCCTGAAGAGCGAGGCCTGCCTCGTCCGGGCCCGCAAGGCCGAACACGAGCATGATCCGCGCATCGCCCGGATCATGCAGGCAATCCGGGGCGAGGGCGCCTGACCCGATGGCCGGGGACGATAACATCATCGGCCTCTATGAACGGCACGCGCAGGCGTTCGATGAACTGCGCGGCAGGAACCTCTTCGAGAGGCCCTGGCTGGACCGCTTCACCGCTCTCCTTCCTGCACATGGTACCGTCCTGGACCTTGGCTGCGGCGCGGGAGAACCGATCGCCGGCCACCTGATCGCCCGGGGCCTGCGCCTGACGGGCGTCGACAGCTCCCCGACCTTGGTCGGCCTGGCGAAAGACCGGTTTCCCGATCACCAATGGATCGTCCGCGACATGCGCCGGCTGTCCCCGGGACGCAGTTTCGACGGCGTCCTTGCCTGGCACAGCTTCTTCCACCTCAACCCGGACGACCAGCGCCGGATGTTTCCGGTCTTTGCCTATCTCTGCGCCCCGGGTGCGCCCCTGATGTTCACCACCGGTCACTTCGAAGGCGTGGCGATGGGCGAATTCGGCGGCGAGCCGCTCTACCATGCAAGCCTTTCGAGGCAGGAATACCTGGCTCTCCTTGAGGAGAACCGTTTCGAGCTCGTTGCGCAGATGGACCAGGATGCGGGATGCGGCGGAGCGACCGTCTGGCTGGCCCGCCGGAAGCCCTGAGATAACAAAAAAGGCGCCGGACCCCGGGGTCCCGCGCCCTTTTTGGGAGGAATGCTGCCGAGGCTAGGCGGCGACTGCCACGGACCCGCGGCGGCCATCGACCGAATAGGCGCCGGCTCCGGCTGCGGCAAGCGCCAGGAAACCACCGGCGATCGTCAGGTTCTTCATCATCATCAGGCCGTTGAACATGGTCAGCAGGCCGTTTGCGGCTGCCGGGAAGTCAGGCACGTTGATGGCGCCGGAATGGAAGACCAGCCCGGTGAAGGCCGCGAATGCGGCCAGAAGCACCGCCGAGATGCGCGTCTGGAACCCGACCAGGACGAAGAGCCCCAGCAGTAGTTCGAAAATGCCGGCGAGATAGGCGAGCGCGGTGGCGGCCGGTAGGCCTGCTCCGGCGATCATGCCGGCCGTGCCCGCAGGATCGAGAAGCTTCGGATAGCCGGACAGGATGAACATCGCCGACAGCAGGATGCGGGCGGCGAGACGCAGAAGATTGGTGGTGGCGGTGTTGGGCATGGAGCTCTCCAGAAGAAGCGTTGATCTGATTTCGAGGCATCGAATTCTGGAGGGGAATGTGACGCGTTTTGCGTTTTTCCGAAAGCTGAACAATTGACGACAGATTGTCGTCTAATATTGAACAATGGTCACTCTGCCTGATCCGTCAACGAGAAAAGGGCGGTCTCGCGACCGCCCTTCCGATTGAACCGGATGGCTCGGATGTAGGACCCTGAGGTCTTACATCATGTCCATTCCGCCCATGCCGCCCATGCCGCCAGGCATGCCGGCCGGAGCGTCCTTCTTCGGCAGTTCGGCGATCATGGCTTCCGTCGTGACGAGGAGGCCGGCAACCGAGGCTGCGTCCTGAAGGGCGGTACGGACGACCTTGACCGGATCGACGATACCCATGGCGATCATGTCGCCATACTCGCCGGTCTGGGCGTTGTAGCCGAAGTTGTCGGTGTTGCCTTCAAGGATCTTGCCGACGACGATCGAAGCTTCGTCACCAGCGTTCTCGGCGATCTGGCGGGCCGGAGCCTGCAGGGCGCGACGAACGATGTTGATGCCAGCTTCCTGGTCGGCATTCTCGCCCTTGACCGACAGCTGGTGGGAAGCACGCAGCAGGGCGACGCCGCCGCCCGGTACGATGCCTTCCTGGACGGCAGCGCGGGTCGCGTTGAGCGCGTCGTCGATGCGGTCCTTCTTTTCCTTCACTTCGACTTCCGTCGAGCCGCCGACGCGGATCACGGCAACGCCGCCAGCGAGCTTGGCCAGGCGTTCCTGGAGCTTCTCGCGGTCGTAGTCGGAGGTGGTTTCCTCGATCTGGGCCTTGATCTGGGCAACGCGACCTTCGATGTCGGCCTTCTGGCCTGCACCGTCGACGATCGTGGTGTTTTCCTTGGAGATCGAGACCTTCTTGGAACGGCCAAGCATGTCGAGGGTAACATTCTCGAGCTTGATGCCGAGATCTTCGGAGATGACAGTGCCGCCCGTCAGGATGGCGATGTCTTCCAGCATGGCCTTGCGGCGGTCGCCGAAGCCCGGAGCCTTGACGGCAGCGATCTTGAGGCCGCCACGCAGCTTGTTGACGACGAGGGTCGCGAGGGCTTCGCCTTCGACGTCTTCAGCGATGATGAGGAGCGGCTTGCCGGACTGTACGACGGCTTCCAGGACCGGCAGCATTGCCTGCAGGTTGGAGAGCTTCTTTTCGTGCAGCAGGATATAGGGGTCGTCGAGATCGGCGACCATCTTTTCCGGGTTGGTCACGAAGTAGGGCGACAGGTAGCCGCGGTCGAACTGCATGCCTTCGACGACTTCGAGTTCGGTCTCGGCGGTCTTGGCTTCCTCGACGGTGATGACACCCTCGTTGCCGACCTTCTGCATGGCTTCCGCGATGTCGAGGCCGATCTGGCGCTCGCCGTTGGCGGAAATCGTGCCAACCTGTGCAACTTCTTCCGAAGTGTTGATCTTCTTGGCCTTGGCCTGGAGATCGGCGACGACGGCCTTGACGGCGAGGTCGATGCCACGCTTCAGGTCCATCGGGTTCATGCCGGCCGCAACAGCCTTGTTGCCTTCGCGAACGATGGCCTGGGCGAGGACGGTAGCGGTGGTGGTGCCGTCACCGGCGATGTCGTTGGTCTTCGAAGCGACTTCGCGGACCATCTGGGCGCCCATGTTCTCGAACTTGTCTTCGAGTTCGATTTCCTTGGCGACGGAAACGCCGTCCTTGGTGATGCGCGGTGCGCCGAAGGACTTGTCGATGACGACGTTACGACCCTTCGGGCCGAGCGTTACCTTGACGGCATCAGCGAGGATGTCGACGCCGCGCAGCATCTTTTCGCGCGCGGTACGGCCGAACTTTACTTCTTTAGCTGCCATTTTGAGAACTCCTGAAAAGGGGTGTCAGCGTTATTTCGGAATGCGAAGACTGAAAAAATCAGCCGATGATACCCATGATGTCGGATTCCTTCATGATCAGAAGGTCTTCGCCATCGAGCTTGATTTCCGTGCCGGACCACTTGCCGAACAGGACGCGGTCGCCGACCTTCACGTCGAGAGCGATCAGGTCGCCGTCGTCGTCACGTGCGCCGGGACCAACGGCGACGATTTCGCCTTCCTGGGGCTTTTCCTTGGCGGTGTCCGGGATGATGATGCCACCCTTGGTCTTCTCTTCAGACTCGACGCGACGAACGACGACGCGGTCGTGCAGGGGGCGGAAATTGGTGCTTGCCATTGTCTTATCCCTCGATCAAATGACATGGATGGGTCAGCGGACCCATATCGGTCGTTAGCACTCGCTAAGGGGGAGTGCTAACTGGCGTCGAGATAAGCTTGGCTTTGACCGGAGTCAAGAACGGCGCAGAACGAAATCTCCCATATTCCTGCGAACCCTGGCACCTCGCGAGGCTCGAAATTCCTTGCCATCGGGCACAGGCTTTGCGATGTCAGCGCCGGTTCAGTATCGGTTCGGGAAAAGACATGGCCAAGCGCATAAGCAGTCTCAGCGAGATCACCGGCGATTACGATGTCGTCCTGTCGGACGTCTGGGGCGTGGTTCACAACGGCGTCGATGCCTTCCCCGATGCCTGCAAGGCTCTCGCCGACGCGCGTGCCGCAGGGGTGACGGTGGTGCTCATCACCAATTCGCCGCGACCCTCGCCCGGCGTCATTTCGCAGCTTCGGCTACTCGGGGTTCCGGACAATTCCTATGACGGCATGGTCACCTCGGGCGACGTGACGCGGCAGCTGATTGCCGAGGGGCCGAGGAAGGTCTTCCTGCTCGGGCCCGAACGCGACATGCCGCTGTTCGACGGGCTCGACGTCGAGGTCGTCGGCGCCGACGATGCGGACGCCATCGTCTGCACTGGTTTCTTCGACGACGAGAAGGAAGTCCCCGAAGATTATCACGACATGCTCGTCGCCTTCCAGAAGCGCGATGTTCCCTTCATCTGCGCCAATCCCGACCTGGTCGTCGAGCGGGGCCACCGCATCATTCCCTGCGCGGGAGCGGTTGCTGCCTATTACGAGGATCTCGGCGGCAAGACCCGCATCGCCGGCAAGCCCCATACTCCGATCTATGAAGAGGCGCTCGCCTTCGCAGCCAAGGCTCGCGGGAAGCTCGTGAAGGAGCGCGTCCTGGCGATCGGCGACGGCATGCCGACGGATGTCCGCGGCGCCATCAACCAGGGGCTCGATCTCCTCTATATCAGCGCCGGAATCCATGTGGGCGAATACACCGTGAACGGCCAGATCGACGAGGCGGTCATGAATGCATGGCTGAAGAGCGAAGGGGCCGCCCCGAAATGGTGGATGCCGCGGCTCGCCTAGGAAAACGCCGATGACCGTGTTCCATCGCAACGAGAAGAAGGAACCTCTGCCCGACGCCCTGAAGGGCGGGGTCGTGGCGATCGGCAATTACGACGGGGTTCATCGCGGTCACAGGAGCGTCCTCGAGCGCGCGCTGGAGCTTTCGCGGGAGCGTCAGGTTCCGGCGCTGGTCCTGACCTTCGAACCGCATCCGCGGACCGTGTTCCGCCCCGACAGTCCCGTCTGCCGCCTGACGCCGGCACCCCTCAAGGCGCGGCTCCTGGAGGCCATGGGATTCCGCAGCGTCATCGAATATCCGTTCGACAAGGAGTTCTCGCAGCGCTCGGCCGAGGAATTCGTCCAGACCGTCCTCGTCGACTGGCTGCAGGCCAGCGCAGTGGTCACCGGTTTCGATTTCCACTTCGGCAAGGGCCGCGAGGGCGGACCCGCCTTCCTGATGGCGTCCGGCAAGCGTCATGGCTTCGACGTAACCCTGGTCGATGCCTTCCGCGACGAGAACGGCGAGGTCATCTCCTCGAGCCGCATCCGGGCGCTGCTGGCGCAGGGCGACGTTTCCGCGGCAGCGGGCCTCCTCGGCTACCGCTTCACGGTCGAGGGCGAGGTAATCGGCGGCCAGAAGCTCGGCCGCACGCTCGGCTTTCCGACCGCCAACATGGCGCTGCCACCCGAGACGGAGCTGAAGCCCGGCATATACGCCGTACGTTTCCGCCGTGCGGACGGCACGCTCTACGACGGGGTCGCGAGCTACGGCCGCCGTCCGACGGTGACGGAGAACGGCGCCCCGCTGCTGGAAACCTATCTCTTCGACTTCTCCGGCGATCTCTACGGCGAGACGTGCTCCGTCTCCTTCTTCGGCCACCTGCGCGACGAACTGAAGTTCGACGGGCTGGAGCCGCTGGTGCAGCAGATGAAGCGCGACGAGGAAGAGGCGAGGGCGCTTCTCGCGGGCGTGACGCCGCTTGGCGAACTCGACGCGAAGATCGCCTTCCGGTAGCCGGGCGCTATTCGAACAGCGCTCTTTCCTTCACCGGCGAAAACCCGTAAAGACGCGTGCCATGAGAACGTACCGGCCGGTCCCCTTCATACGAATTATCGGCCCGGCCTTCTGCGCCGCCTGAGCATCAGGCGCCGGGAAGGTCCGGGTATCCGGGCGCCTGTTTACGCGCCTTAGCCACCTCATCCTCATCCCGAAGCGCCCTGCGGCGCCAGAACGATTGCCTGAGCCATGACCGACACTGCCGAAAAGCTCGACTACTCCAAGACACTCTACCTGCCGGAAACGGACTTCCCGATGCGCGCCGGCCTGCCGCAGAAGGAGCCGGAATTCGTCGCCCGCTGGCAGAAGATGGACCTCTACAAGAAGCTGCGCGCCTCCGCCGCCGGCCGCGAGAAGTTCGTCCTGCATGACGGCCCGCCCTATGCCAACGGCAACATCCATATCGGCCATGCGCTGAACAAGATCCTCAAGGACGTCATCACCCGCTCCTTCCAGATGCGCGGCTACGATTCCAACTACGTTCCCGGCTGGGATTGCCACGGCCTTCCGATCGAATGGAAGATCGAGGAGAAGTACCGCGAGAAGGGCAAGAACAAGGACGAGGTCCCGGTCAACGAATTCCGTCAGGAATGCCGCGACTTTGCCGCGCACTGGATCAAGGTGCAGTCGGAGGAGTTCAAGCGCCTCGGCATCGAGGGCGACTTCGATAATCCCTATACGACGATGAACTTCCACTCCGAGGCCCGGATCGCCGGCGAACTCCTGAAGATCGCGCGCTCCGGCCAGCTTTATCGCGGCTCCAAGCCGGTGATGTGGTCTGTCGTCGAGCGCACCGCGCTTGCCGAGGCCGAGGTTGAATATGCGGACGTCGAGAGCGACACGATCTGGGTGAAGTTCCCGATCATGCTCAAGGCCGAGCCGGGCTTCACGCTCGGGACGAGGGAGGCGCTGCGCCAGGTTGTGATTGCGCAGAACGCCGAGGGCGGCGTGCTCGGAGACCTCCAGGGCGCATTCGTCGTGATCTGGACGACCACGCCGTGGACGATCCCCGGCAACCGGGCGATCGCCTTTTCGCCGCGTGTGCAATACGCGCTCTATCAGGTGACGGCGGCCGAGAACGACTTCGGCCCGCGGCCCGGCGAGAAACTGGTCTTTGCCGAGAAGCTGGCGGACGAGTCCTTCAAGAAGGCCAAGGTCGAGTACGTCAAGATCCGCGACGTCGACGCCGAGGAACTGGCGTCGATCATCTGCGGGCACCCGCTGCGGCAACTGGGCGGCGGCTATGAATTCCCGGTGCCGCTCCTTCCCGGCGATCACGTCACCGACGATGCCGGTACCGGCTTCGTTCATACCGCACCCGGACACGGCCGCGAGGACTTCGACGCATGGACGGCTGCCGCAAAGGAACTTTCGGCGAAGGGGATCGACACGACCATCCCCTTCACGGTCGACGATGCGGGCTTCTTCACCAAGGATGCCCCCGGCTTCGGCCCTGACCGCGAAGGCGGTCCTGCCCGCGTCATGGACGACAATGGCAAGAAGGGTGATGCCAACAAGGCGGTGATCGACGCTCTGATCGGAATGAACATGCTCTTCGCCCGCGGGCGCCTGAAGCACTCCTATCCGCACTCCTGGCGGTCGAAGAAGCCGGTCATCTTCCGCAACACGCCGCAGTGGTTCGTCTACATGGACAAGGACCTCGGCGACGACACGACGCTCCGCTCGCGCGCCCTCAAGGCGATCGACGAGACGCGCTTCGTGCCGGCCGCCGGCCAGAACCGCCTGCGCGCGATGATCGAGCAGCGCCCGGACTGGGTATTGTCGCGCCAGCGCGCCTGGGGCGTGCCGATCTGCGTCTTCGTCGACGAGGACGGCACAATCCTGCAGGACGAGGCGGTGAACGCGCGCATCATCGAGGCCTTCGAGCAGGAAGGCGCGGACGCCTGGTTCGCCGAAGGTGCCCGCGAGCGCTTCCTCGGCTCCCGCGCCAACGAAGGCTGGACGCAGGTCCGCGACATCCTCGACGTCTGGTTCGACTCGGGTTCGACCCACACGTTCACGCTGGAAGACCGGCCGGACCTGAAATGGCCGGCGGACGTCTATCTCGAAGGCTCCGACCAGCATCGCGGCTGGTTCCACTCCTCGCTTCTGGAATCGGCTGCGACCCGCGGCCGTGCGCCCTACGACACCGTGATCACCCATGGCTTCACCATGGATGAGAAGGGGCAGAAGATGTCGAAGTCGCTGGGCAATGTCGTGTCGCCCCAGGACGTCATGAAGGATGCCGGGGCCGATATCCTGCGCCTCTGGGTCATGACCACCGACTATTGGGAAGACCAGCGTCTCGGCAAGACGATCATCCAGACCAATGTCGATGCCTACCGCAAGCTGCGCAACACGATCCGCTGGATGCTCGGCACGCTCGCCCACGACGAGGGCGAGGAGATCGCATATGCGGACCTCCCCGAACTCGAAAGGCTCATGCTGCATCGCCTGGCCGAACTCGACCGGCTGGTGCGCGAAGGCTATGACGCCTTCGACTTCAAGAAGATCGCGCGCGCGCTCATCGACTTCGCCAACATCGAGCTGTCGGCCTTCTACTTCGACATCCGCAAGGACGCGTTCTATTGCGACGCGCCGTCGTCGCTACGCCGTCGCTCGGCGCTCGCCGTCATCCGCCAGATCTTCGACTGCATGGTGACCTGGCTCGCCCCGATGCTGCCCTTCACCACGGAGGAAGCCTGGCTGTCGCGCAATCCGCGGGCCGTGTCGGTCCATCTGGAGCAGTTCCCCGAGGTCCCGGCCGACTGGCGCAACGATGCGCTGGCGGAGAAGTGGTCGAGGGTTCGCCGCGTCCGCTCCGTGGTTACCGGTGCTCTGGAGATCGAGCGCAAGGAAAAGCGCATAGGTTCGTCGCTCGAAGCCGCACCGGTCGTGCATGTTTCCGATCCGGAACTGATGAAGGCGCTGGACGGCCAGGACTTCGAGGAGATCTGCATCACGTCCGCCATTCGGGTGGTCGCAGGCGAGGGACCGGAAGCGGCCTTCCGCCTTCCCGAAGTGCCGGGTGTCGCGGTCGAGCCGAAGCTTGCCGAGGGCACCAAGTGCGCGCGCTCCTGGCGCGTCACCACGGATGTCGGATCCGATCCGGAATACCCCGACGTCTCCGCCCGCGACGCCGCGGCCCTGCGGGAACTTGCGGCCCTCGGCCGTCTCGGCTGATCCGCTTTCGCCGCCGGATGATTGCGCTTCGCCGCGTCATCCGGTACACCTGCCCGAAATTGGCCGGAATTCTCGGCCAGGCGGTACTGACGGACATCTGAAGGCGTCTAGGGACGGGCGCTGCTGGAAGGGTTTTGATGAAGACGTCGCATGGGTTTCGCGCCGCATTGAGCATAACCGGTCTGATGGCGGGTGTGCTGGCGCTTTCCGGCTGTGTGAGCAGCCCCACCTACGGGACCGGGACCTCGGCCATGGAACAGCTCGGCGACGACATCACGTCCGCCGTCGCGCTGGGTCCGGAGGAACAGAAGCGCGACGTCAAGTACAATCCCCGCCCGGGCCTCGTGGTGACGGCGCAGGACAGATCCCTTCCGGCGCCTCAGGCATCTCTCGCCAGCCGCGAAACCAATCCGGCCTGGGTTGAATCCCCCGAGGAAACCCGCCAGCGCCTCCGCCAGGAGGCAGCCGACAACGAAGGTAATCCGCGCTATCGCTCGCCGCTTCTCGCCGGCAGGGGCAAGGCCGGGCAGATGACGGAATCGGAAAAGTGGGAAGCCTTCCGTCAGGCCAAGCAGAACGTCAACAATGCCGACGTGACGCAGACCCGCCGGTCGCTGACCGATCCGCCGGTCCAGTATCGCGCCGTCGATTCCGCGACGCTTGAGGATTTGGGTGAGCCGGAGGTCCAAAAGGAGCGCCGGCGCAAGAAGGAAGCCGAAACGGCCAAGAAGGGCTCTAGCTGGTGGAAACCCTTCCAGTAGGACCTTCCTCCTGACGATTTAGAAGGCAGGCCCCGGGGCCTGCCTTTATCTTTTGAGGCCCTTCCATGAATTTCACGATCCGCCCCGCGACCCCCGACGATGTCGGGACCATCCTCCGCTTCATCACCGAACTTGCCGCATACGAGAAGGCGGAGCATGAGGTCCAGGCGACGGAAGAAAGTCTTGCGGCGTCAATGTTCGGCCCCGATGCGGTGACGCAGGCCGCAATACTGGAAGCCGAGGATGGTCCCGCGGGATTTGCCGTCTGGTTCTACAGCTACTCGACCTGGCAGGCCCGCAACGGCCTCTACCTCGAAGACCTCTACGTATCGCCGCGATATCGCGGCGCGGGTGCGGGCCGCCTTCTCCTTCGCCATCTGGCAGGGATCGCGGTGGATCGGGGCTGTGGCCGCTTCGAATGGAGCGTGCTGGACTGGAACGAGCCGGCGATCCGCGTCTACGAGGCCATCGGCGCGGCACCGCAAGCCGAGTGGATCCGCTACCGGCTCGCGGGCGACGAATTGGCGGCCTTCGCTGCGGGCTGACGCCCGGCCCGGATCACCGCCGTTCCTGGAAGAAGCGCTTGAGGAGTTCTGCGGATTGTCGTTCGCCGATCGCGGAATAGACTTCCGGCGCATGATGGCAGGTCGGCTGCGCATAGAACCTGCCGCCGTGATGCACGCCGCCTCCCTTCGGGTCTTCCGCGCCGTAATAGAGCCTGCGGACGCGGGCAAAGGAAATGGCCGCGGCGCACATGGCGCAGGGTTCGAGCGTCACGTAGAGATCGGCACCGGCAAGCCTTTCCTGTCCGAGCAGCCGCGAGGCTTCGCGGATGACGTTGATCTCGGCATGGGCCGTGACATCCTGGTCGACCCGTGTCCGGTTGCCGGACCGGGCGAGGATTCTGCCGTCCATGACGAGCACGGCCCCCACGGGGATCTCGCCCCTTTTGCCGGCTTCCTCGGCCTCGTTCAGCGCTTCCGCCATGAAACTGTCGTTCTTGGCCATTCTCGGCGATTTCCTCTTAACCCGGCAGTCCTGAACTGGTAGGAAGCGATCAAACGGGCCCCGCCGCGTCGCGCGGGCAGCCGGGATGCACCTCAACCCGCATGAACGTCCGGAAGCTTCCGTCGACTTCATCGCTTCAGGCAAACAACAAATGACACCCAAAGACAAGCCAAAGCGCGGCGGAGCAAAGCCCTTCCAGCGCGCCACGAAACCCGGATCAGAGGCCCGTGGCAAGGCGCCCGGCAAGCCCGCCTTCTCCGCCAAGGCCGGCCTGAACCCGCGCGAGCCCAAGGCGCCCCGCGGCGACGAGAAGCCTGCGGCAAGGCCCCCCGCCAGGGTCGCGGCGGCTCAGGTGGATGCAGCCGTCTCCAAGCCGGAACGAATCTCCAAGATTCTCGCTCGGGTTGGCGTCGCTTCCCGCCGCGACATCGAGCGCATGATCATGGAAGGCCGGGTGCGACTGAACGGCGTGGTCCTCGAAACGCCGGTCGTCAATGTCACCCTGGAGGATCGCATCGAGGTCGATGGCGAGCCGATCCGCGGCATCGAACGCACGCGGCTGTGGCTCTATCACAAGCCTGCCGGCCTGGTGACGACAAATTCCGATCCCGAAGGTCGCCCGACGGTCTTCGAGAACCTGCCGGAGGACCTGCCGCGGGTCCTGTCGATCGGTCGCCTCGATATCAATACCGAGGGCCTCCTGCTTCTCACCAATGACGGCGGTCTTTCGCGCGTTCTCGAACTTCCGACCACCGGTTGGCTGCGCCGCTATCGCGTGCGCGCCCATGGCGAGGTCGATCAGGCCGCTCTCGACAAGCTGAAGGAAGGCATCGCCGTCGATGGTGTTCTCTACGGTGCGATCGACGCCACGCTCGACCGCCAGCAGGGCCACAATGTCTGGATCACCGTCGGACTGCGCGAGGGCAAGAACCGCGAGGTCAAGAACGTCCTCGGCGCGCTGGGCCTCGAGGTCAATCGGCTTATCCGGATTTCCTATGGTCCCTTCCAGCTGGGCGATCTGCCCGAAGGGCAGGTGGTCGAGGTGCGCGGCCGCATGCTGCGCGACCAGCTGGGTCCTCGCCTGATCGAGGAAGCCAAGGCCAATTTCGATGCGCCGATCTACAAGGAGACGGCCGGCGAGGAGCCCGAGGCCGCGACCACGCGCCCGGCCGCCCGCGAAGACAAGCCGCGCACCGGCGGATGGTCGCGCGAGCACCCGGCCAGCCGGCAGGATGGCAGGCGCGAGGACCGCGGCGCACGATCGGGATCGGGCAGCGGCCCGCGCGACGATCGAGGCTCGGGCGAAAAACCGAAGAAGCGGCCGCCCATGGGGACGTCGCGCACGGCCAATGTATGGATGGCGCCCGGCGCACGTCCCACCACCGACGCCAAGGGAAAGAGAAGCTCCGCCCGGGCCGAGGCGGAAAAGCTGTTCGACAAGCCGAAGGCACCGGAAGACCGCCGCGTCGTCGTGAACCGCGCGGCCGAGGACAGCGACTGGATCCGTGCCGAGACACCCGCTCGCGACGACAGGGGCGATGATGGAAGGCGCAACCGTCCCACAGGCAACCGTCCCACAGGCGATCGTCCCACAGGTGATCGTCCCAGGCGCGGCGAGTTTTCCCGTGGCGAACGCGAATTCTCCGGCCGGCCGAGAGGGGAGCGTTCGTTCTCCGACAAGCCCCGTGGTGATCGCAAGCCACGCGAGGAAGGCGATCGCCCACGCGGCCGGGCATTTTCGGATGACGCAAGGAGCGATCGTCCCCGTGGCGACCGTCCCCGGGGCGACCGGCCGTTCGGCGACAGGCCCCGCGGCCCGCGCGCAGACGGTGACCAGGCCCGTGGCGACCGTCCCCGTGGCGATCGTCCCCATGGAGATCATCCTCGCGGCGACCGCCCTCAACGCGACAGACCGGCGGGTGACCGCTCCTTCGCGGGCAGGCCGAGCGACGGCAAGCCCGGCGGTGGAAAGTCCTTTGGTGGCAAGCCCGGCGGTGGAAAGTCCTTTGGTGGCAAGCCGGGTGGCGGAAAATCCTTTGGTGGAAAGCCGGGCGGTGGCAAGCCGGGCGGCGGAAAACCGGCGGGCGGGCGCGGCAAGCCTGGCGGCGGTGCTGGCAGGCCGGGTGGGCGTCCGGCCGGTGGCAAGCCGCGGACACGAGGATAGCGACCGATGCGCATCGTCGGGGGTGAATTTCGCGGCCGGACCCTGGCCGCGCCGAAATCCAACGACATCCGGCCGACCATCGACCGGACCCGCGAAAGCCTGTTCAACATCATCGGCCACGTCTATCCGGAGGCCTTGCAGCAGACGCGGGTGATCGATCTTTTCGCCGGCACCGGCGCGATCGGCCTCGAGGCGCTGTCCCGGGGCTGCCGGCACGCCCTCTTCGTCGAAAACAGCGTCGAGGGGCGGGGCCTGCTCTGGGAGAACATCGACCATCTCGCCCTGCATGGACGGGCGCGCATCCTGCGACGGGACGCGACGAAGCTCGGCCCGATCGGCACGATCGAGCCGTTCCAGCTGCTTTTCGCCGATCCGCCCTATGGCCGCGGCCTCGGCGAAGCGGCGATGCTCGCCGCGCATTCCGGCGGATGGCTTGCCCCGGGCGCGCTTGCGGTTCTTGAAGAACGCGCCGATGTTGCGCCCGCCGTCGATCCCGTCTTCCGGCCGCTCGAACAGCGCCTGTTCGGCGACACACGCATGCATTTCTTCCGCTACGAGCCCGGCTGAGTCGAGCGATGAACACCAAGCTCGCTCTTGCGAATGCCAGGGTCGAGAAGGACGGGCGAGACCTGACCTTCGCGGTGGCCTTCGGCGCCGGCGGCGCGCGCGGGCTTGCCCATGCTCACGTGATCGATACGCTCGACGAACTGGGGATACGCCCGGTCGCGATCGCCGGCTCCTCCATGGGCGCCATCATGGGGGCCGGAATGGCCGCCGGAATGAAGGGCGCCGAAATCCGCGCCTATACGCTCGAGACGGTCGGCAATCCTGCAACGCTCGCCAACCGGCTCTGGTCCCTCGGTCCCTCGTCCATGCGTGGCAGCGACGGCGGTTTCCGCTTCGGCCAGTTCAATATCGAGCACGTTCTGAAAGCTCTCCTGCCGGACGCCATTCCGTCTGATTTCGAAAGTCTCGGCATCCCGCTGAAGGTGATCGCGACGGACTATTACGGTCGCTCCGAAGTCGTGCTTGAAGAAGGTCCGCTCCACCCCGCACTTGCTGCTTCGGCGGCGATCCCCGGCATTTTCATGCCGGTCACGGTGAACGGTCGTATCATGGTCGATGGCGGGATCTTCAATCCGGTGCCTTACGACCACCTGATGGACCTGGCGGACGTGGTCATCGGCGTGGATGTCGTCGGCGCCCCGGAAGGCGACGGCCTGTCGCCTCCGAGCCGCATGGACAGCGTCTTCGGCGCCAACCAGTTGATGATGCAGTCGACCATATCGTTCCAGCTGAGGCTGCAGCCGCCGCATGTCTTCCTGCGGCCGCCGGTCAATCACGTGCGGGTTCTGGACTTCCTCAAGGCAAAGGACATCTTCGACCACACCGCGCCGGTGAAGGACGACCTGAAGCGCGCGATCGACGCCATCCATCTGGCCGCCGGGGCCTAGCAGAGGGTTCGCACCGCCCATGCGAGGCCGCCGTTCCGACATGCCGGACCGCGAGAATCGCCGCTTGAGCCTTGATGCCTCCCCGGTCCCACAATAAATGGTGCCGCAACGAAAGGTACACGATGACCTCCGCAATCAACTCCCAGGATCTTCTCTCCCGCGCCAGCCAGCTGATCGATCTCGCCAGGGCGGCCGGCGCCGACCAGGCGGATGCCGTGGTCGTTCGCTCCCGCTCCCGTTCGGTCAGCGTCCGGCTCGGCAAGGTGGAGGGCACGGAGTCCTCGGAGAGCGACGATTTCGCGCTGCGCGTCTTCGTCGGCGGTCGCGTTGCAAGCGTCTCCGCCAACCCGGGCTTCGACATGAAGGTCCTTGCCGAGCGCGCGGTTGCCATGGCCCGCGTCTCGCCGGAAGATCCCTACGCCTGCCTCGCCGACGAGAAGGACCTGGCGAGAAATTATCCCGACCTGCAGCTGTTCGACCCGACCGAAGTGCCGACGGAGCACCTGCGCGAGGCCGCGCTTGAGGCGGAGCAGGCTGCCCTCGATGTCCCCGGCGTCTCCAATTCCGCCGGCGCCGGCGCCTCCGCCGGCATGGGAGGGCTTGTCCTCGTCACCTCGCACGGCTTTTCCGGCAGCTACATAGCCAGCCGGTTCGGCCGCTCGCTGAGCGTCATCGCCGGCGAAGGCACGAAGATGGAGCGCGACTACGACTTCGACAGCCGGCTCTACTTCGCCGACCTGGACGATGCCGCAACGATCGGCCGGCGCGCGGGCGCGCGGGCCGTCAAGCGACTGAACCCGCGCCAGGTGGAGACGGGCAGCAACGTCACCGTGGTCTTCGATCCCCGGATCGCCCGCGGTTTCGTCGGCCATATCGCCGGAGCGATCAACGGTGCCGCGGTCGCGCGCAAGACGAGCTTCCTGCGTGACCGCATGGGCCAGCAGGTGCTGAAGTCCGGCCTCAACATCACCGACGACCCGCTGGTCGTCCGGGGTTCCTCCTCGCGGCCTTTCGACGGCGAGGGTGTCTCCGGCGAGCGGCTGGTGATGATCGAGGACGGGGTGCTGAAGCACTGGTTCCTGTCGACGTCGACGGGCCGCGAGCTCGGGCTTCCGACCAACGGACGCGGCGTTCGGGGCGGCAACTCCGTCACGCCGGCCTCCACGAACCTCGCGCTCGAGCCCGGTGATATCGCGCCCGAGGACCTGATCCGCGGCATCGGCAACGGCTTCTACGTGACGGAACTGATCGGCCAGGGCGTCAACATGATCACCGGCGAGTACAGCCGCGGCGCAAGCGGGTTCTGGATCGAGAACGGTGAACTCGCCTATCCCGTCTCGGAGGTCACCATCGCGTCCAACCTGAAGGACATGTTCATGCGCCTGACGCCGGCCAGCGATATCGACCGGAAATTCGGCGTCGCGTCGCCCACCATCGCGATCGAGGGCATGACGCTGGCAGGACGTTGATCCGATGACCACCGGAGAGCACGACTGGCAAGCCGATCTCGACCTCATCCGCAAGGCAGCCGTCGAGGCGGGTGAGGTTGCACATTCCTTCTTCGGACGTTCTCCGGAGGTCTGGTGGAAGAACGAGGGACGTTCCCCCGTCAGCGCGGCGGATTTCGCCGCCAACGAGCGCCTTGAAAAGCTCCTGACCGCCGCTCGGCCGGACTACGGCTGGCTGTCGGAAGAGACCGATGACGACAATGCGCGGCTTTCGCATGAGACGCTTTTCGTCGTCGATCCCATCGACGGTACCCGGGCCTTCATTGCCGGCGAGCGGACCTGGTGCGTCTCCGTCGCGGTCGTCCACGGGGGGCGGCCCGTCGCCGGCGTCCTGGTCGCCCCGGCGCTGAACGAGGAGTTCTGCGCCAGCCTGGATAGCCCGGCGCTCCGCAACGGCGAGGCGATATCCGTATCCCGCCCGGATCCCGAACTTCCCCTCACGCTGGCCATCTCGGAGGAACTGCTCAGGGCCCTTCCGGCATCACAGACCCAGGCGATCCGCCGGGTGCGGCACATCCCCTCGCTTGCCTACCGGCTGGCGCTGACCGCCGATGGCCGGATCGACGGCACGATCGTCAGGAAGAATTCCCATGACTGGGATCTCGCGGCAGCGGATCTCATTCTCGAGCGTGCCGGCGGCCGGTTGCTCGATGCGACCGGCCACCCGCTTGTCTACAACCGCCAGAGCGTGAAGCACGGAATGCTCTATGCCGGGGCTGGCCCGGCTCTGGACAAACTGTCCAGGTTCATGCCAGACGAACGGGCGGATTGACGCTTTTCCCCGCGCCGGAAAGATCGCGGGGAGACGAACCGAAGGAACTGACGATGACCGAAGCTACCGAGAAGAAACAACTCCTGCACCTGGTATTTGGCGGCGAACTGTCCAGCCTCGAGGGCGTGCAGTTCAAGGACCTGAACAATCTCGATATCGTCGGTATCTTTCCCGACTATGCCAGTGCTCTCGCGGCATGGCGCTCGAAGGCGCAGCAGACCGTCGACAACGCCCAGATGCGTTATTTTATCGTCCACATGCACAAGCTCCTCGAACCGGAAGCCAAGGGCTGACAGGCTCAAAGCAGGGGATATCCGGTCGCGGCGGCTGGATGCGTCAGCGCTTCTGCTCCATGATTGCCGGCGCCATTTTGACGTATTTCTAACCGACTAGACCAGTGCCGGCCTAACGGAGGACTTTTCACCATCAGCGGACACGAGCGGCGATCAGGGACGGGCGTGATAAGCAAGGCTCTGGCGCGTCTGGCGCTTTCGGGCTACCGCGTGGCCGGCATTCTCGCATATCCGTTCGCCAGCCCCTTCCTTGCCTACAGAAGCTGGAAAGGCAAGGAAGACCGTGCGCGCCGCTCGGAGCGGCTTGGCCATGCCAGCCGGCCGCGTCCCCAGGGGCCGCTCGTCTGGGCCCATTCGGCGAGCGTCGGCGAGACGCTTGCGCTCATCCCGCTGCTGCGCGAACTCGGGCGTCGCGACATCCACGTGCTCCTGACCACCGGCACCGTCACCTCCGCGGAACTGGTCAGGAACCGGCTGGGAGACCAGGTCATCCACCAGTATGTGCCGCTGGACCTGAAGTTCTCGGTCAAGCGCTTCCTCTCCCACTGGCGGCCCGATGCCTGCATCACGGCGGAATCGGAGATCTGGCCGACGACGCTCCTCGAACTCCACCGGCGCAAGATCCCGCAGATAACCGTGAATGCGCGCATCTCCGACCGGTCCTACGAGCGCTGGCAGCGCCACGACACGATCGCGGAAGCCCTTTTCGGGAGGATGTCGCTCGTCGTCGCGCAGTCGGACCTCGATGCCGAACGGTTCAGGGATCTGGGCGCATGGCCGGTCCTCGTCTCCGGCAACCTGAAGGGTGATACCGACCCGCCCCCTTGCGATCCGGCGGCGCTCCAGCGCTATCGGAGCGAAATCGGCGAACGCAAGACATGGGCCGCGATCTCGACCTTCGCGGGCGAGGAAAGGGCCGCGGCCGGCATTCACAGGGCGCTCAAGCCGCGAAACGGGCAGCTGACGATCATCGTCCCGCGTCATCCCGAGCGGTCCGACGAGATCGAGGAAATGCTCAAGGCCCAGGGCCTCGTCGTCGCAAGGCGCTCCCGCAACGATCCGCTGACCCCCGAAACCGACATATTCCTCGGCGATTCCATGGGCGAGATGGGACTTTATCTCCGCCTCACCGAACTCGCCTTCGTCGGCCGGTCGCTGATAGGAGAGGGCGGGCAGAACCCGCTCGAACCCGCCATGCTCGGCTGTGCGGTCCTGTCGGGAAGTCACGTCCAGAATTTCAGGGATGCCTATGCCAATCTCGTGCGCAAGGGCGGTGCCCGGCTGGTGCGCGACGTCGAGATGCTGGCCAAGGCCGTCCACTACCTGCTTTCCAACGATGTCGCCCGCCGCAAGATGATCGACGCCGGCCAGGACACGATCAACGACATGCGCGGCGCGCTGTCGATCACGGTCAAGGCGCTCGAACCCTACATCAATCCGCTGACCGTCAGCGCAAGGCTGCAGCCGAAGGCGGCGACGGCCCGATGACCGCCCGATGACCGCCCGATGACCGCCCGATGACCCGTGCCAGCTTTCCCGGCATTGCCGGTATCCTGTTCGACAAGGACGGTACGCTGATCCGCTATGACGAGAGCTGGGGCCCGGTGAACCGGGAGGCGGCCCGCATCGCGTCAGCCGGCGATCCGGACCTCGAGCCGAGGCTTCTGCTGGCTGCCGGCATGGACCCCGTATCCGGACATACCCGTGCCGACAGCCTGCTTGCGGCAGGCAATGCCGCGGAGATTGCGCTTGGTTTTGCAGCCGCCGGTTCTCCGGTCGATGCTGCGGAACTGACGGTTCTTCTCGACGACCTGTTCCTGCGGGCCGTGGACTACGCCGTCCCCGTGACGGACCTTCGGCTTCTGTTCGGGAGGCTGAAGGCGCGTGGCCTCAAGATCGGCGTCGCCTCCAGTGATAACGAGGCGTCCATCCGCCACACGATCGCACGGTTCGGGATCGAAGGCTGCGTCGACTTCGTCGCCGGCTATGACAGCGGCTTCGGAAGCAAGCCGGAGCCCGGCATGCTGCTCGGCTTCTGCGCGACGACCGGTCTTGAGCCGCGCCAGGTGGCGATGGTCGGCGACAACCTGCACGACCTTCACATGGGCCATGCCGCCGGCGCCGGCCTGAAGGTCGGCGTGCTGACGGGAACCGGCACACGGGAGACGCTTTCGCCGATGGCGGACATCACCATCGACGATATCACCGCGCTGACGGGCCTCCTGCAGGCCTAGCGCCGCAGCCCGGGCTTGCCTTTTTGCCGCCATTCCCGTTTCTGTGCCTCTGATCGACTGGCATCTTGGGAGTTTTGCGTATGGTATCGGAAGCGCCGCCTTTCTGGTGGACCAAGGCGGATTGGCGCGCTTGGGCGCTCGCCCCGCTCTCCTATGTCTATGGCAGGGTCGCCGGCAGCCGGATGGCCAGGGCAAGCCGCGAGGGCGTGCCGGCACCGGTTCTGTGCGTCGGCAATTTCACCGTCGGCGGCGCCGGAAAGACGCCGACCGCGCTCGCCCTGGCGCTCGCCGCCCGGGAGAAGGGCTATACACCGGGCTTCCTCAGCCGCGGCTATGGCGGGTCGCTGGACGTCACGACGCTCGTAGACGTCGAGCATCACAGGGCAGCGGCAGTAGGGGACGAAGCGCTTCTGCTCGCCCGGGCCGCGACCACCGTCATCTCGCGCCGCCGGCTCGATGGCGCCCGCAGGCTGATCGCCGAAGGGGTCGACCTCATCATCATGGACGACGGTTTCCAGAGCGCCCGGCTGGCACTCGATTTCGCACTCATCGTCATCGACAGCGTGCGCGGCATCGGCAACGGGCACCTGGTTCCCGGCGGCCCGGTGCGCGCCCCGCTCGCGGAGCAGATGCGTCACCTCTCGGCCATCCTGAAGGTCGGCAATGGCGACGCAGCCGACCAACTCGTCCGCCTGGCCGCGCGGGCCGGCAAGCCGGTCTATGTTGCGGCGCTCAGGGCACGGCCGGCGCCGGACCTGAAGGACCGGCAGGTTCTTGCCTTTGCAGGGATTGCCGATCCGGAGAAGTTCTACCGCACCCTGGAGGGCCTGCAGGCGCGCATCGTCGTCAAGCGGTCCTTCCCCGACCACCACTATTTCGGCGATGACGAACTGGCGG
This sequence comes from Pseudorhizobium sp. NPDC055634, assembly GCF_053618655.1. Taxonomy (NCBI): domain Bacteria; kingdom Pseudomonadati; phylum Pseudomonadota; class Alphaproteobacteria; order Hyphomicrobiales; family Rhizobiaceae; genus Pseudorhizobium; species Pseudorhizobium sp. NPDC055634. The sequence goes on from NZ_JBSHHW010000011.1 coordinate 53,461, forward strand.
ACCTGTTACTGGAGGCAGACCGGCAGGGACTGCTTCCGGTCACGACGGCAAAGGATGCGGCAAGGCTCGTGGGTTTACAGGGCGCTGCCGGGAAACTTCTGGAGAGGGCACGGATCGTGGAGGTGGACATGACCTTCGACGATCCGAATGCTCCCGGCAAGATCATCGACCTTGCCGTCGCCAATTACCAGCGTCGACGATTGCAGGAAGGCCAGCCGTCGGGCCGCCTGGCTCGTCAGGCCTGACGGGCCTGGATCGGCAGGGCGCCGGCGCGCTTGTCGGCCTCCAGGGATGCTGCCGCATCCACATAGGCCTCCTGGCGGGCCACGCTCCAGTAGCGCAGTTCGTCGAGGGGAATGTGCGCGCCCGTGATGGCGCAGACGACGTAGGCGCCGGACGCGACGATCTGGTAGTCGCCGTCCAGGTAGCGAATTTTCGCCTCCCGGCTGCCGCTTCCTTCGAACCGGTTCATCTTGGTCTCCTGGGGAACATCATCCTGCTCTATCGCGCCGATCGGGCGAGCGCCAGTCTCAACTGCGCCCGAACAGCCGTTCGATGTCGGATAGCTTGAGCTCTATATAGGTCGGGCGGCCATGGTTGCATTGGCCCGACCCCGGTGTCGCTTCCATCTGCCTCAGAAGGGCGTTCATCTCTTCCGGCCTGAGCCTTCGCCCCGACCGGACCGAGCCGTGGCAGGCCATGGTGGCGGCCACGCTCTCGAGCTTGCCCCTCAGTCCCTCGGCCGTATTCCACTCGGCGATCTCGTCTGCGAGGTCGCGCACGAGGAGGGCTGCGTCGATCTCTCCCAGCATCGCGGGTGTCTCCCGCACCGCGACCGCGCCCGGGCCGAACCGCTCGATGGCGAGGCCGAAGCTGTCGAGTTCGGTTGCATGCGCCATCAGCCGGTCGCATTCCTCCTCGGGCAGGTCGACGATCTCCGGGATCAGCAGCGCCTGGGAGGCGAGGCGTCCCGCGTCGATGGCCTTGCGCATGGCTTCGAAGACAAGCCGCTCGTGGGCGGCGTGCTGGTCGACGATGACGAGGCCGTCGTCCGTCTGGGAGACGATATAGTTCTCGTGAAGCTGCGCCCGGGCAGCACCGAGACGATGGTTGGCCGGGTGCACGGGTGAGGGCGTATCCTCCGCCGGCCACCGTCCCGCCGGCGGGTCGAATGTCTCGGTTCGCCCCGACGGGACGGTAAGGCTTTCGAACGCCACCTGTGGCCCCTGCGAAAACCCGCTGACGAAGTCGAGGGGGCGGGAAGGAGACTGGGCCGCCTGCCACGGTGCGGCCGGCTGCTCCATGCCGGTCCTGAACGCGCGCATGAGCCCGTGGCCCCCGGTGGTCGATGCGCGGCTCCCCTCGCGGGCGAGGGCCTCGCGGATGGCCCCGACGATCAGGCCGCGGACGAGGCCGGGGTCGCGAAAGCGGACATCGGCCTTCGCCGGATGAACGTTGACGTCGACGAAGGCCGGATCGAGCTGGATGGAAAGGACCGCGACCGGATAACGCCCGGCCGGTACCGTTTCCGCATAGGCGCCGCGGATGGCCGAAAGGATCAGCTTGTCCTGGACCGGGCGGCCGTTGACGAAGGCGTACTGATGTCCGGAATTGCCGCGATTGAACGTCGGCAGGCCGGCATAACCCCTCAACGAAACCTCCTCGCGCTCGGCGTCGATCTCGATCGAATTGTCGCGGAATTCGGCGCCCAGGATCTGCGCGATGCGGCCGAGCGGGTCGCCGCCAGTCGCCGCCAGTTCCAGCGTCGAGCGATCCGAGCCGGAGAGCACGAAGCGGATCGACGGAAACGCGATCGCCATGCGCTTCACCATCTCGGTGATCGCAGCCGCCTCGGCGCGTTCGGATTTCAGGAACTTGAGCCGGGCGGGCGTCGCAAAGAACAGGTCGCGCACCTCGACGACGGTGCCTGTATTGGCCGCTGCCGGTCGCACCGGCGACATCCGGCCTCCCGCCACCGTGACCTGCGCGCCTTCCGGATCGCCCTGCCGGCGGCTGGTGATGGTGAGCTTGGCGACCGATCCGATGGAAGGAAGCGCTTCGCCGCGAAACCCGAGCGTGCGGATGTCGTCGAGCGTGTCGCTGATCTTCGAGGTACAGTGGCGCCTGACCGCGAGGTCGAGATCCGTCGCGTCCATGCCGCATCCGTTGTCGGTGATGCGCAAGAGGCTCTTGCCGCCGGCCGCGGTGGCGATCTCGATGCGGGTGGCGCCGGCGTCGATCGCGTTTTCGATCAGTTCCTTCGCGGCGCTTGCAGGGCGCTCGATGACTTCGCCCGCAGCGATTTGGTTGATCAGGGTTTCGGGAAGCTGTTTGACGGGCATGTCGCCATAATTCCGGATTCGGAGGCGGTTGAGAAGTCCCAATTCCCCTCGGGTGGCATGCGGGAAGGACCCGCGCCGGTGCTGGCTGAGCACATAGAGCATCGGCGACCTCGGCGCCAGAGCGGGTGGATCGACATGCTCCAACCTGCCACCCGGCAATGCAGGTTTGTTAAGGTTTCTGACGCATCGTGACCGAATGTGTACAGAGTGTCGGGTTTTGCCATGACGTCGGCCGGGAAGCTGTTGCCGCAGGCCAGCCAGAATGAACTGCAGGCAATGGCATACAGCGATCCGCTTACGGGCCTCGGCAATCGGTACCGGTTGCGCGACAAGGTCCGCCTGCTGGCCGCCGAACGCGCCCAGGATCCGGCCCCCTTCACCATCTGCATCGCAAACCTCGACGGTTTCAAGCCGATCAACGACCTATTCGGCGTCAATGCCGGCGACGAGATCCTCTGCCAGGTGGCCCATCGGCTGAAGGCCTGCATTCCGGAAGGCGCCACCGTCACCCGTCACGAAGGCGACGAGTTTGCCTTCGTCCTGCCGCTGGTCTTCGAGAGAACCGGCGCGGAGCGGATCGGGCAGATGATCAGGGACGTCCTGTCGGCACCCTACGACCTCGGTGACCGGAACGTGCGCCTTTCGGCCTCCTTCGGCTTCGCCATCTACCCCTTCGCGGGCGAAGAGTTCGAGGACCTGCTGAAAAGCGCCGAGACCGCGCTCTATCGCTCGAAGCGCCGGGGCAGGGGGCAGATCACCGTCTATTCCCAGGAGATCGCGCTCGAGATGAAGCGTGCGACGCAGCTGGAACAGGCACTGCGCACGGCCGTCATCGCCGATGCGGTCGACGTGCATTTCCAGCCGATCGTCCGGCTGGAGGATGGTGCGGTCCTCGGCTTCGAGGCGCTCGCGCGCTGGATAGACGCCGACCTCGGCTTCGTCTCGCCGGCCGTCTTCGTGCCGCTCGCCGAGGAACGCGGCTTCATCGACGCCCTTTCCGAAACCCTGTTGAGGAAGGCGGCGGAGGCGGCGCTCTCGTGGCCGCGCGACCTCTTCCTGTCGTTCAACCTTTCATCCGTGCAGCTCATGGACCCCGGCACGACCGATGTCGTTCTCTCCATCCTCAATCGGGTCGGCCTTCATCCCGCCCGGCTCGAACTGGAGATCACCGAGACCGCTATGATGACGTCGGCCGAAACCGCCCACCGGATCATCACCGATCTCCGGGCGGCGGGCGTGAAGATCTCCCTCGACGACTTCGGAACGGGACAGTCCAGCCTGGGCCGTCTTCGCGAGTTCACCTTCGACAAGGTGAAGATCGACCGGGCCTTCGTCTCGCAGATCACCACCGACCGTACGTCGGAGCACATCGTCAAGGCGATCATCGCCATGTGCGACGGGCTGGACCTGCAGGTCGTGGCGGAGGGTATAGAGGAGCAGGCCGACGCGGAGAAGCTGAGGACTCTTGGCTGCGGAATGGGGCAGGGCTATTACTACGGCAGGCCCGCCGATAGTGCCGCGACCCAGCGCTACCTGCAGGAGCAGGAACGGCACCTGGCCGTTGCGCGGCGGTGATTCTCACATCCGTTGGATCGGATCGCCGACGAAAAAAGGCGGCACCGCGGTGCCGCCCCTTCTTGATGCCTCAATGCGTCACACGCTCCGGGCTTAGTTGTCTGCAGCCGTCGGCGGGTTAGTCGCATCGCCGGGCAGCGGCTTCGGCTCGCCCGTGGAAGAGGTGGTGGTCGTATCGGTCACCGCGGAGTCGGCAGCAGCCTGCTGGTCGTCAAGGGTCTGGAACTCCGGTGCTGCACCGAGTGATTCAGCGGTTTCCGTGGTCGTCAGGCGAACTTCGTTGTTGTTTTCGACGTCGGTCGTCATGGTGATGTTTTCCATCGGAACCGCGACGTCCTTCTCGCCGATGCCGAGGAAGCCACCGACGCCGATCACGGCTGCAACGATGCCGCCATCCTTCTCGAGGATCAGGTCATTGATGTCGCCAACGCTCTCGTCCGCCGAATTGTAGACCGGCTTGCCGATATAGTCGTTTGCGCTGATCTGGGTTTCCGACTGCTCGGTCAGGTAAGCACCGGGAGCAGCGGCAACGTCACCGGAAGTATCGGCGGTCGGTGCGGCTGCACTGTCCGGCGACCCGACGGGTGCGGCATCACTGCCGGTCATCGGCTTCATGGCCGGATCTGCCGGAGCAGCCGGGGATGCCGGCGAAGCCGGATCGGTCGTCTGGGCCATGGCCGGTGCGAGTGCAGTAGAGGCCATCAGGACAGCTGCGGCGGCCATCGTGCTGAGAGTCTTCTTCATGTCGTACCTACCTTCCTATTGTTATCGATGCTGAACGCGCAGCCCGTGTTTCGGCCACGCCGGTTCGATCAGACAATGGATCGGCGGCAGGTTTAGTTCCCCTGCAATTGCCATTTATGGGGTCGATTCCTCCGCAGCCGCGCCTCAAAAGGGCTTCCGGAAGGCCGGGCAGCCAGGAGTTTTCAGACCCGGAATGCGGGCTCGGGAATGCCGACGGCGCCGGTCGCCAGGGCGAAGAGACGACCGGCCTGAGGGTCCCGCTCGCGTTGTTCGGTGCTCAATCCTTCCCAGGCGGAGGTTACCGCCAGCCGATCCCGGGCCGGCCCGAAGAAGACCGGGCAGGTCGTCTGTTTCGCCGGCACTCGGTGGCGTTTGAGAAGGGTTCCGTCGGGCGCGTAGCAATCGACCGACCCGGCGCCCCATCGCGCGTTCCAGATATTGCCCTCGCGATCGCAGACCGATCCATCCATTCCGCCGGCCTGGTCGCTCGTATCCGCAAGCACCATGGGCTCCCCGGTCGGCAGGCCCGTCCCTGCATCGAGGGTAACCCGCATCAGCAGGTTCTTGGTCGTATCCACGAAATAGCCGGTCGATCCGTCCGGCGAGAAGCAGATGCCGTTGGGAATGCTGATGCCGCCGTAGAGCCGGGTCACGGTCTTCCCCGCCACGTGATAGATCGCGCCGGCGCCTTCCTCGGCGCGCTTGCCCATCGTCCCGATCCAGAGGCTGCCGCTCGGATGAAGCCGCCCGTCATTGGACCGGTTTGCCGTGTTCCCCGGCTCCAGCTCGCAATAGGGGGAAAGCGAGCCGTCCCGCCGCTCGCGAATGTAGAGCCCCAGTTCGGTGGCCAGGATCTGCCGTTGCGAATCGATGCGCGCCACGACGCTCGCCATGAACGGCAATGGGTGGTGCCGCTCGTCCCCGGTCGCCATGTCCCGCTCGTGGAGCGTTTTCCCCAGGATATCGAACCACCAGATCGTATTCGTCTCCGCTTCGAAACTGGGCCCCTCTCCGAGCTCGCAGACGGTGTCGGACAGGAAAAAAGCCTCGGACGTCGTATCGTGCATGGTGAACTCCGGAAGAAGGGTTGGGCAGGGCTGGTGAAGCGCCGCAGGGGGCGCGATGCCGTTCTGACTTAGTCTCACAATGGCGATTGCGTTTGCTGCGGTTTCGTCATACCTGTCTAAATCATCCTATGTGAGGACAAGATTCAACTGTCGGTTCGTGTAAGCCGGCAGGCCCACTCCGGAGCATCGAACTGCTCCATCTGGAACCGCCCAGTTACTTCGTGCCACGCTAGGAAATCGAGAAAATCGCCCTATGCCGCTTGTGGAAAAGAGCTTCGATAACGGTTCGACCGGAGAACAGGCACTGGAGATCAAGGGACTGAAGACGCAGTTTGACGTCTTCCGGTTCATGAAGCGGATTACCGAGGCCTATGGTGCCCGCGCCTTCATGGTGCTCAATATGCCGGGGCCGACCTCCCTGACGCTGTCGAGCCATACGGTCATCACCAACTGGCCGGCGGATCTCATCACCCACTTCGACCGGCAGGGGCTCCTTGCCTCAAGCCCCATCTTCCGGCAGCTGCGCGAAACCGTGCTGCCGACCCAGTTTGAAGTCGAGGCCTTGAACAAGGAACGCGGCAATACCGTATCCTCGGACCTGTTCCTGCCCTACCGCATGGTTCGCGGCGCCTATTTCCCCGTTCACGACAGCACCGGCATGCGCGGCACGCTGTCCTTGTGCGGCGACGGAGCCCCCTTCACCCATCAGCAGATGATGGAACTGACCTATCTCGCCATCCACGTCTACGAGCGGCTGGGGCAGATTCGCACCCTGACCACCCGCACCGTCGAGACGCTGACCGAGCGTGAACTCGACTGCATCACCTGGACGGCCGCCGGAAAAACCTCCGCCGAGATCGCCGAAATCCTCGGGCTGTCTGAGCATACGGTGAACCACTACCTGAACCGGGCAGCCAGGAAGCTGGACAGCGTCAACCGCACGCAGGCCGTGGCCACTGCCTTCCGGCTGGGCCTGATCTGCTGAAGGCTCAAGGCGGGGACGGGTCGCTGCCCATTAAGTGACCAGACCGCCTCCGGAAACATCTCCCGAACATCTATAGAGTATCTCGCAACCCTGTCAGGCCCGCCGTCGGCGATCTGGCACGGTCCATGCATTCCAGATTGTCGGTCCAGAGGGGACTGAAAGCGTCCGACAGAGACGCGATGGGAAACAATGCTGCCCGGGTGGCCGTCAGGCGGGCCCGGGCGGCATTGTTATTCGATGTTGCAGCATCCGCCGGCCAACTCCTATAAAGGCTGCCGAACCGTCGCCCGCGACCGGTTCGCCACAGGAGTATGACCGATGACGGACGTGACCAAGGAACAGGTTCTGGCGGCGCTGGCCAAGGTTCGGGGTCCGGACCTCGACAGCGACATCGTCTCGCTGAAGATGGCTTCCGACGTCTTCATCTCCGACGGCAAGGTGTATTTCTCCATCACGGTGCCGGCCGAACGCGCCGAGCAGCTTGAGCCTCTGCGGGTTGCGGCGGAGCGAACGGTCAAGGCCGTGCCGGGCGTCAAGGGCGCGCTGGTGACCCTGACGGCCGATCGAAAGGCCGGCGCTGCCCCTGCCGCCCCCGCTACCCCTCCGGCTCGTCCGCAGCCTGCCGCTGCACCCCATGCCCATGCCCATTCTCACGCCAACGCCCCCGCCGCCCCGGCCCGTCCGGCCAAGGCGGGCGTGCCCGGCGTGGGTGCCATCATTGCGGTCGCTTCCGGAAAGGGCGGGGTGGGAAAATCCACGACCGCCGTCAACCTCGCCCTCGGCCTGCAGGCGATCGGGTTGAAGGTCGGCATCCTGGATGCCGACATATACGGGCCGTCCGTCCCGAGGCTCCTTAAGATTTCGGGTCGGCCGCAGCAGATCGAGAACCGTATCATCCGCCCCATGGAGAATTACGGCCTCAAGGCCATGTCCATGGGCTTCCTCGTCGATGAGGAAACGGCAATGATCTGGCGCGGGCCGATGGTCCAGTCCGCGCTGCTGCAGATGCTGCGCGAAGTCGCCTGGGGCGAACTCGACGTTCTGGTCGTCGACATGCCGCCCGGCACCGGCGACGTGCAGCTCACCATGGCGCAGCAGGTGCCGCTCGCCGGTGCCGTGATCGTTTCGACCCCGCAGGACCTGGCGCTGATCGATGCCCGCAAGGCGATCGCCATGTTCCGCAAGGTCGAGGTGCCGCTCCTCGGCATCATCGAGAACATGAGCTACTTCGTGGCCCCCGATACCGGCGCGCGCTACGACATCTTCGGCCACGGCGGCGCCCGCGACGAGGCGGCGCGGATCGGCGTGCCTTTCCTGGGCGAGGTGCCCCTGACGATCGACATCCGCGAAAAGTCGGATGCCGGTACCCCGGTCATGATCGCCGATCCGGAGGGCGCGACTGCGAAGATCTATCGGGACATCGCCGCCGCCGCCTGGGCGCAGCTTCAGGGGCAGACGACGCGGCCGGCCCCGGCCATAGTCTTCGACTAAAGTCTCGGCGCGCGAGGCCTGCCGCACAGCTTGAAGCGGCGGCGGAGCTCACTATATGCCCTTGCCGCTAAGGTCGAGGGCCTGACGAGGCGGAACCCGGGACGAGGTTCGGCGTTCAGGCGGAGAAACTCGCCCAACCATGGAGCCAGAAGGGGCGTATCCTGATCGCCCTTGCGCCCGGCCGACCCCATCCAGTGCGTCGGCAAGCATCAGACCTCTTACATCATCGTTGCTAGAAAGGCTGGCGCACGCGCCAGGCGCAGCTATGGCAATTGCAACCGATACCGATTCCTCTCCCGCTTCCTCCCGGCAGAAACTGTTCGCACTCGCGCTCGGCTCCGTCGGCGTCGTCTACGGCGACATCGGCACCAGCCCCCTCTACGCCTTCCGGGAAGCGCTGAAGCCGCTCGGCAGCGACGGGGTCACGCGCACCGAGGTCATCGGGGTGATCTCGCTGATAATCTGGTCGCTGACCATCGTCGTGACCCTCAAATACGTGCTCTTCCTGCTGCGTGCCGACAATGATGGCGAGGGTGGAACGCTGTCGCTACTGGCCCTCCTTACGAAGGGTGCGAGCAAGCACCGCGCGGGACTGATGGTGCTCGGGCTGATCGGCGCCGCCCTCTTTCTCGGCGATGCGATGATCACGCCGGCACTTTCCGTCCTTTCGGCCGTCGAAGGCCTGAAGCTGGTGGCGCCGGCCACCGAGCCGATCATCGTGCCGCTCGCCGTTGCCATCCTCGCCGCGCTGTTTGCGATCCAGTCGAAGGGAACGGGGCATGTCGCGCGGTTCTTCGGCCCCATCACCGCGCTCTGGTTCATCGTCATGGGCGCGGGCGGCATCGTCCACATCTCCGACGACTTCGGCATCCTCGCCGCCTTCAATCCGCTCTATGCGGCTGAGTTCATGATCCGCGAAGGGTTCCTCGGTATCGTGGTGCTGGGGGCGGTTTTCCTGACCGTGACGGGCGCCGAGGCGCTCTATGCCGATCTCGGCCATTTCGGCCGCAGGCCGATCCAGTGGGCGTGGTTCACCCTGGTCTTTCCGGCGCTGACGCTCAACTACCTGGGGCAGGGGGCTCTCGTCCTCAGCCATCCGCAGGCCATGTCCGACCCGTTCTACCTCATGTTCCCCAGTTGGTTCCTGCTCCCCGTGGTGCTGCTAGCCACCGCCGCGACGATCATCGCCAGCCAGGCCGTCATCACCGGCGCGTTTTCTCTCGTCCGGCAGGCGATCCACCTGAGGTACCTGCCGCGCATGCAGATACTCTTCACCTCCGAAACCAATACCGGGCAGATCTTCCTTCCCTCGGTCAACTCGCTGCTCTTCATCGGCGTGATCGGCCTGGTGATCAGCTTCGGCAGTTCCGAGGCGCTCGCCACCGCCTACGGCATCTCGGTGACAGGCGCGATGGTAGTCACCACCATGATGGCCTTCGAGCTGGTGCGGCTTCGCGGAAAATGGCCGCCATGGGCCGCCTACGCACTGCTCGTGCCCCTGCTTGCGCTGGAGCTCGTCTTCCTCGGCGCCAATCTCCTGAAGCTGCAAGACGGCGGCTATGTCCCTGTGCTCCTTGCGGCGGGCTTCACGATCATCATGTGGACATGGAGGAGAGGCAGCACGATCCTCTTCGAAAAGACCCGCAAGGTCGATGTGCCGCTGGAAACCTTCGCCCCGATGATCGAGCGCAAGAGCAAGAACGGACCGGTCTTAGTCCCGGGCGTCGCCATATTCCTGACCAGCGATTCGCAGACCGCGCCGGCGGCGCTCCTTCACAACATCAAGCACAACCACGTCCTTCACGAGAAGAACGTGATCCTCACCGTGCAGACGGTGAAGCAGCCGCGCGTCGCCGCGGAAGAGCGCTTCCGCATCACCCGGCTGTCGGAACGCTTCACGCTCGTCGAGCTGCGCTTCGGTTTCATGCAGAGCCACAATGTCTCGCAGGCGCTGGCGCATCTGCGCAAGAACGGCGTCAAGTTCGACATCATGGCGACCTCCTTCTACCTCGGCCGCCGCAAGCTCGTCCCGGGGGCCGAGTCGGGCATGCCCATGTGGCAGGACCGGCTGTTCATCGCGCTCGCGAGCTCCGCCGCCGATCCGTCGGACTATTTCCGCCTGCCTGTCAATCGTGTCGTCGAACTGGGCTCGCAGGTGATCATCTGACATTTATGTGAAGTCGCTAAATTCTCCGGCGATACGGGGATATGGCGGGCGCCTGTTAACCGCCCATCAAGGTTAATGATCAATTCTCCACGGGTCCCTTATTGCCCGTGGAGTCTTCCGTTTTGCGTTCGAGATTTGTTTTGAGTCGCAAGTCCCGCATTCGCCTCAATGCCTGGACTGCACCTGTCCTTTTCGGACTGACGTCCTGGCTGGCCTTCCCCTCGGCGGCCGCCCACGGTGACCTTTCCGCTCTCCTCTCGGGACTTGACGCAAGCCATAGGTGGCGCGTTGTCCTCACCGCATCTCCGGCCGGGTCGATCCACGCATCGGAAATCGCCTTCCCGGAGATGGAGAGGCTGATGCCGGTCAATGCCGGCGTCGTGCTGCCCGATGGCGAGAAGGTGGCGTTCGCGCGCGGTACGGCCGGCGACGAGGTGACGCCGGACGAGGACCGGGTCAACCGCAAGGCGAAGAAGGGCCGCATCGTCGCCGTCGAGCCGATGCAGCCTCCCAGGGCGTTCACCGCCGGCTCGGTCCTGCAGCGCCACAGCGCCCTGACGCTGCCGCCGCAGGGCGGGCAGGAGCTTGCGGGCTTCACCAAGGCCGGAAAGGCCGCCAGGGAAGTCGAGCTGGCCTCCTTCTATTTCCGCAAGGAGCAGAAGCACGACACCGGCGTTTCCCCGATGATCGCCAATCTCGTGACCAATGACAGGCCGGATGTCCTGGCGACCGCCTACGCCCCGCCGGAGCCGGATTTCGCGCGCGTATCGCCCTTCGACGCCATCCTGAAGAAGCCCGAAGCCGGCCGGTTCATCCCGCCGATCGGCAGCGACGATCATGCATGGGCCGCAACCCCGCTGCCGGCGGAAGCCTTTTCGGCCCGCGAGCAGCAGTGCCTCGCCTCCGGCATCTATTTCGAGGCCCGCGGAGAATCAGCCCGCGGGCAGGCCGCGGTGGCCCAGGTGATCCTGAACCGCGTCCGCAACCCGGCCTATCCGGGCACGATCTGCGGCGTCGTCTACCAGAACGAAGACTGGCGCAACCGCTGCCAGTTTTCCTTTGCCTGCGACAACATCCGTGACCGTGTCCGCTCCCAGTACCACTGGAAAATGGCCCGGGAAGTCGCGATGGCCGTCACCGCCGGCAAGATCTGGCTGAAGGAGGTCGGATCCTCCACCCACTACCACGCGGTCTACGTTCGTCCCAAGTGGGCCCGGTCGATGAAGAAGGTCGGGCGCATCGGCCTTCACATCTTCTATCGCACCTACGGAGGCGGCTGGAGCTGATGCGGCCATGCGCCGCTGCCGGTGATTCCGTCGGAAGTTTACGCCGATAGTAGTGGAATGCTCCTAAATATGTGGAATTTATAGGGAAAATGCCTGAGCCGCATATCGCCCCTACGCCTTGACTATGCAGGCGCTCAAAACTATGTTGCGCCCGACTTGAAAACGGGCCGGAAGGCGCGAAATCCCTAGCAGTCAGCATGTTTCGCATACGGATCGGACGGTCGATGCACCGTGGGATACGCGAAGACGGCAAGGGAGGACGCGAATGACGGACAATCGGGACGAGAGTCTGGAGCAGCGCCGCAGGCGCCTTTCCGCCGCCCTGGCGGAACGGGATGCCGATGAAGCGGCGGAAGCAAAGAGGGATGCGCAGAGCGAGGAAAGCCGTCGTGGGATGGCTCTCGGCCTGAAGATCTCCTCGGAGTTCATCGCCGCGATCGCGGTGGGTGCAATGCTCGGCTATCTTCTCGACCGTTTTGCCGGTACGGGGCCATGGGGCATGATCATCCTGCTCCTGCTCGGCTTCTGCGCCGGCATACTGAATGTCCTGCGTGCCGTGGGGATGGTTGCAACGCCGCCGTCCCTTGTTGGTGGCCGGAATAAGAAGCGAAAGCCCTGACGGGCGCCTGAGCGGCGATTGTCTGGGCGAATGTAGGAAGAAAGAAGGTAGACGGTGGCCAACGATCCGACCCATCAGTTTCAGATCAGCAAGATCGTCCCGATCGAAATCGGCGGCATCGACTTCTCCTTCACCAATGCATCGCTCTTCATGGTCGCGACGGTAGCGTGTGCAACCGGCTTCCTCTATTTCGCCACGTCGCAACGCGGGCTGATCCCGGGCCGGGCCCAATCCGTCGCCGAAATGTCCTACGAGTTCATTGCCGGCATGCTGCGCGAAGGCGCCGGTAGCGCGGGAATGAAGTTCTTCCCGCTGGTCTTCACGCTGTTCATGTTCGTCCTGACGGCGAACATGCTGGGCATGTTCCCCTACTTCTTCACCGTGACCAGCCAGATCGTCGTCACCTTCGCGCTCGCGCTGCTGGTGATCGGCACGGTTCTCGTCTACGGCTTCTACAAGCACGGCTTCCACTTCCTGAGCGTGTTCGTGCCGAGCGGCGTTCCGGGCGTGCTTCTGCCGCTCGTCGTCGCGATCGAGGTCATCTCCTTCCTTTCCCGTCCGATCTCGCTGTCGGTGCGTCTCTTCGCCAACATGTTGGCAGGGCACATCACGCTGAAGGTCTTCTCGGGCTTCGTCGCCTCGCTGGGCGCGCTCGGCGCACTCGGCATCGGTGGCGCCATCCTGCCTCTCATCATGACCGTCGCATTGACGGGTCTCGAATTCCTCGTCGCCTTCCTCCAGGCCTACGTATTCGCGGTGCTGACTTGCATGTACCTGAATGACGCGGTCCATCCGGGCGGGCACTAAGGAATATCCACATTGGCGCCCGCGGGCGCCAGTCATCTGCCGCAACAACCATTTCGAAGGAGTTCATTCATGGAAGCGGAAGCAGCAAAGTTCATCGGCGCAGGTCTCGCTTGCTTTGGTATGGCCGGCACGGCTCTCGGCCTCGGCAACATCTTCGGCAACTACCTGTCGGGTGCCCTGCGCAACCCGTCCGCCGCTGACAGCCAGTTCGGCCGTCTGGTATTCGGCTTCGCCGTTACGGAAGCTCTGGGCATCTTCTCGCTGCTCGTTGCTCTCCTTCTCCTGTTCGCCGTCTAATTTCGGCATCGGGTACGGGATCACGGCCGTCTCCAATGACGTGCCGTGATCTTTCGCATTTGATATCCCCTTGGAGGTGATGATGTTCGTGACTTCGGCACTTGCGCAGACCGCGCCGGAAGCCACAGAGACGCATGAAGCACCGGGCGCAGCGCCCGCGGGCGAAGTGCACACGGAAACCGGTGTCGCTCACGACGACGCGCACGCCACGGGGCCTTTCCCGCCTTTCGACGCATCGACCTACCCGTCGCAGCTTCTCTGGCTGGTCATCACCTTCGGCCTCTTCTACCTTCTGATGAAGAGGGTCATCGTGCCGCGCCTGGGAGGAATCCTCGAGCAGCGCCACGACCGTATTGCCCAGGACCTCGACGAGGCCTCCAGGCTGAAGTCGGAGGCCGATGCGGCCGTCGAAACCTATGAACGCGAACTGGCCGCGGCCCGTGCCAAGGCGCACACGATCGGCGAGACGGCCCGCGAGGCTGCCAAGTCGAAGGCTGCCGGCGACCGCGCCGCCATCGAGGCCGAGCTTGCCGACAAGCTCTCGGCTGCCGAGGCCCGCATAGGCGACATCAAGGCTCAGGCCTTCGCCCAGGTCGGCGCCATCGCCGAAGAAACGGCATCCGCCATCGTCAATCAGCTGATCGGCGCCAAGGCCAATGCCGAGGAAATCAAGTCCGCCGTTGTTGCGGCATCTCCGAAGGAGGCCTGATCCATGGCTTTGGACGCCACTTTCTTCGCCCTCGTCGGCCTCATCCTCTTTTTCGTCCTGCTGGCCTACCTGAAGGTGCCCGGCATGGTCGCCAAGTCGCTCGACCAGCGCGCCGAAAACATCCGCAGCGAACTGGCGGAGGCCAAGCGCCTTCGCGAGGAAGCGCAGCAGCTGCTGGCCGAATACCAGCGCAAGCGCAAGGAAGCCGAGGCGGAGGCAGCGCAGATCGTTGCTGCCGCTGAACGCGAGGCAGCCATGCTCACCGAGGAAGCTCGCCAGAAGACCGAGGAATTCGTCGCACGCCGCAATGCCCTGTCGGAACAGAAGATCAGGCAGGCCGAGGCCGACGCGATCTCCGCTGTTCGCTCCGCAGCAGTCGACCTCGCGGTTGCCGCCGCAGAGAAGGTGATCGCGAAGAAGGCCGATACCGGCACGCAGGAAGCCCTGTTCAAGGATTCGGTTGACAAGGTTCAGACACGCCTGAACTGAGCGGCAAAAGCCCGGATACAATCGGAATAGAATCAAAAGGGCCGTGCATCGCGCGGCCCTTTTTTCGTGCGCCGGTTATGCTTTCGGACTATTCGGCGGCCTCATCCCTGCGGAGCGGGCGAAAGCTCATCCGATGGAGCAGGCAGGGTCCATGGGCTTCGATCCCGGCGCGATGCTGCGGCGTCGCATAGCCGGCATGGCTGTCGAAGCCGTAGAGCGGGAAGACCTGGTGGGCGCGGGTCATCATCCGGTCGCGCGTCACCTTTGCGATGATCGATGCGGCGGCAATCGATACGGACCGCGAATCGCCCTTGATGACCGCCCGGCCGGGGCAGCAGAGACCCTGGGGCACATCCCGTCCGTCGGCGAGCACATACGCGGGCAGGATGGAAAGCCCGGCCACGGCTCGGCGCATGGCGTCGAGGCTTGCGCGCAGGATGTTGCGTTCGTCGATATGGCGTGGACCGGATGCGGCGATCGAGACTTCGGCGGTCGCCATGATGACCTCGAAGAGCTCCTCCCGGCGCGCCGCCGTCAGTTGCTTGGAATCGTTGAGGCCATCGGGAATGTTGTCCGGATCGAGGATCACGGCTGCGGCGACCACGGGACCGGCGAGCGGCCCGCGGCCCGCCTCGTCGGTTCCCGCGACCGGCCAGTGGCCGGCCTTGCGGGCGACAAGTTCCAGGCTGAAGTCCGGGACGAGCGGGACGTCATCGAACAGCATCGGAGAATCGGGGGACGTGCGAGCCAACATGGCGGCAGACTCGCACGTCCGCCCGACTTCCTGCAAGCCCCGGCCGGTGTGATGCGGCACACTGTCCCGCCACGGGGAGGCGGGGCCGGGGCGTTTCGGTCGCGGGGGAGGCGGTACCCGCGCCGAAATCCTGGATGGGCCAGGAACGCGATCGCTAGAGCAGCGAAAGCTGGATGCCGCCACCATCCGGGCGGACAAAGAGATCATCGCGAAGCGGCAGGCCGCGCCGGCCCATTCCGAGCCGCTTGGTGGTCATCTCGAAACGGCGGCCGATCTGCCATGCATAGGGGCCGGAGCCCTTCATCCGCTTGCCGAACTCGGCGTCGTAGTCCTTGCCGCCGCGCATGGAGCGCACCAGCGACATGACGTGCCGGTAGCGATCGGGATAGTTGCGAAGCAGCCAGTCGCGAAACAGCGGGCTCACCTCCAGCGGCAGGCGGAGAAGGACGTAGCTCGCCTCCCGCGCACCGGCCGCGTGACCGGCGTCCAGGATGCGCTCGAGTTCGTGATCGTTGAGCGCGGGGATGATGGGGGCGACCATGACGGCGGTCGGCACACCCGCATCGTTGAGTGCCTTGATCGCCTCCAGGCGCCTGGTCGGCGTCGAGGCGCGCGGCTCCATGGTGCGCGCCAGCTTCCGGTCCAGCGTGGTGACGGAAATGCCGACCTTCGCCAGCCCCTTTGAGGCCATGTCGGAGAGAATGTCGAGGTCGCGCATGATCAGCGCCGACTTCGTTACGATCGCGACCGGATGATTGGCCTTCTGCAGCACTTCGAGGATCTGCCTCATGATGCGCCATTCCCGCTCTATCGGCTGGTAAGGATCGGTATTGGTGCCGATCGCGATCGCACGGACCTTGTACTCCGGGCGGCTGAGTTCGCGCTCCAGAAGCTTCGGCACGTCGGGCTTTGCGAAAAGCTTGGCCTCGAAGTCCAGGCCCGCGGAAAGGCCCATGAAGCTGTGGGTCGGGCGCGCAAAGCAATAGATGCAACCGTGCTCGCAGCCGCGATAGGGATTGATGGACCGGTCGAAGGAAATGTCGGGAGAGTCGTTGCGGGTTATCGCGGTGCGAGGCTTTTCCACCTGCACTTCCGTCCGGAACGGCGCCAGCTCCTCCAGGGTCTGCCAGCCGTCGTCGAACACCTCGCGGCGCTCCCCTTCGAAGCGCCCGCTCGGGTTGAGGCCCGCACCACGGCCACGCCGCCGGTCGATCTCGATGCGGAGACCGGAGGACTTTACCAGGCAATCGGCAATATCAGCCGTATGGGCAGGCGCCAAGGCATCCTGCCGCAGATGGGTCAGCTCATTCATGTGACGCTCCGAAGGTGACCTTGCTCCCGGTCTCCTGATTAAATTCCTAGGCCAGAAAAGAGAACATTGCAAGAACAAACTTGGGGAGTGCGCTGTGGAAAAGCAAGCCGCAATGCGATAGAAGCGGATCATGCTGACTGTCGTGATGGAATGCAGGGACAACGAGGCCGAACTGGCACAGACCCTTTCCGGCCTTGTTTCGGGCGCGGTGGAAGGGCTCGTCAGCGATGTCGTGGTTCTCGACCGGGGCTCGTCCGACGGTTCTGCGCGGGTTGCCGATGCGGCCGGATGCAGGTTCTACCGCGAGTGGACGCTGTCCGATGTCCTCAAGGGGGCGAGAGGCGAGTGGATCCTCGTCATCGAGCCGGGCGCACGCCTGCAGAAGGGATGGATCGACGAGGTGATGGAGTACGTCGCGACCGGCAACAGGCCCGCACGCTTTTCCCCCGCCCGCCATTTCCGCCCGCCGTTCCTGAAGCGCATGTTCGCGAGGAGAAAGCCGCTCGAGCACGGCGTCCTGCTGACGAAGCGGCTGGCGCTGGAGGCTGCAGGGCCGGACATGGATTTGGCGGCCCTGGTGGCGGGGCTGAAGGCGGTCACGCTGTCGAGCGAGGTCATCCCCGCCCGGTTCATGCGGTCGCCGGGCTGAGGCTCAGCCGCCGCCCCGTTTCAGGTGCTCGTCGAGCCGCGCCATGATCTCGATGAAGTTGCAGGGCATGTGCCGGTAGTCCAGCTGCGCCTGCAGAATCCCGTCCCAGGCATCCTTGCAGGCACCCGGTGATCCCGGCAGGACGAAGATGAAGGTGGCGTTCGCCACGCCGCCGGTCGCCCGGGACTGGATGGTCGAGGTGCCGATCTTGTCGTAGGATATCCGGTGGAAGACCTCGGAAAACCCGTCCATGCGTTTTTCGAAGAGCGGCTCCAGGGCCTCGGGCGTCACGTCCCGTCCGGTAAATCCGGTGCCCCCCGTGGTGATGACGACGTCGATCTGTGGATCGAGCGTCCACGCCCGAACCTGGGCCGCGATCTTCTCCTTGTCGTCGCTGACGATGGCGCGGGCCTTCAGCACGTGGCCGGCCTTCTCGATCCTCGCGACCAGCGTATCGCCTGACCGGTCGTCCTCCGGCGTGCGCGTATCGGAAACCGTCAGCACGGCGATGCCGACGGGAATGAAGGGGCGGTTTTCGTCGATGCGGTTCATGTCAGGATCCGGCAACCGTTTGTGTCGAGGCGAAGTACCAGTTCGGTCTCGCAGCCTGCAAAGCCGCGGTGGCGCGATCCGCGCTGTCCATGGATGTGAATATGCCAAAATACGTGGCGCCTGACCCCGACATGCGTGCCAGCAAGGCGCCGTAGTCCCGAAGGAGGTCGCAGAGCACGCGGATATCCGGCACCAGTTCGCAGGCGGGGCGTTCCAGGTCGTTGCGAAGGCCGGCAAGCATGGACATCCAGTCGCCGGTCGCGGGCAGGGCGATCCCGGGATTGTTCCGGGAGACGAGCCGCGAAAAGACCTCGGGCGTCGAGACGCCCCGAAGCGGGTTGCCGAGCACCATCGAAAATCGCGGCATGTCCGGCAGGGGCGACAGCTTCTCGCCGATCCCGCCGGCGATCGCCGGCCGGCCGGCAAGGCACATCGGCACATCCGCGCCGAGCGACAGCGCCAGCGTTTCGATTTCGTCCCTGGCGAGATCGCCGGCATTCCAGAGGCGCAGGAGCCCCCGCAATGTCGCAGCCGCGTCCGCGGAGCCGCCGCCGATGCCCGATGCAACCGGCAGGTTCTTCTCCAGATGAATGGCGACGGACGGGGTCTTGATGCCTCGCGCCTGAAGGAGTGCCCGCAGCCCGTCGCGCGCCCGGGCTACGAGATTGTCCGACCCGCCGCCGATGGCGCCGGAAAAACGCCCGGAAAGCGTCAGCCGGTCCTCGTCGGCGGGCCGGAACTCCAGTCGGTCGCCCATGTCGGCAAAGGTGACGATGGTCTCGAGCAGGTGGTAGCCGTCCGCCCGCTGCCCGGTCACGTGAAGCGCGAGGTTGATCTTTGCCGGCGCGAGCTCGCGGACGGGCAGGATCGCTTCATCCTGCCCGGTGTCCGAGGCCTGCGGGAAAGCGTCCACGGCTGTCAGGATTTGTTATTGGCCGGCGCGGGGGCGGGGGCAGGGGCCGCGGGCTCCGGCGAACGGGTGTCGGCGGTAGTCGCGGTCGGATCGAGAGGCGGCAGCCCCTTCTCGATCTTCGCCTTGATCTGGTCGCGGTTGACGTCCTCGCCCTCGGAGATCAGTGCCCGGTTCCACTGATAGACGGCTTCGAGCTTTCGTCCGACCCGCCAGTAGGCATCGCCCAGGTGGTCGTTGATCGTCGCGTCGCCGGCGCGCAGCTGGACCGCGCGCTCCAGTTCGGTCACCGCATCCTCGAATCGTCCCATGCGGAAATAGGCCCAGCCGAGCGAATCGACGATATAGCCGTCGTCCGGCCGAAGCTCGACCGCGCGGCGGATCATGTCGAGGCCTTCCTCGAGGTTGCGGTTCATGTCCACCCAGGAATAGCCGAGATAGTTCAGCACCTGCGGCTGCTCCGGATTGAGCTCCAGCGCCTTCTTGAAGTTCGGCTCGGCCTGATCCCATTTCTTCAGCCGCTCATAGGCGATCGCGCGCTGGAAGAAGATCGTCCAGTCCTTCTGCTTGGGAACGGGGCCGATGATCTCGACAGCCGTGTCGTAGTTCGCCGCCATCTCCTCGTAGTCCTTGGCGTCGGACAGGACGCTGCCATAGGCGAGGTAGCTGCGGATGTCTGAGGGATCGGCCTCGATCAGCGCCTTCAGGTGCTCGCGCGCCTCCTCGGTCTTCTCCGAGCCGGCAAGCGCCAGGCCGAGCTGGAGCTCCGAGATCCGCCGCATCGGCGAGCCCGTCGGCACCTTTTCATAGTAGCTGATCGCCCTTTCGGGCTTTTCCAGCTTCTCGGCAATGCCGCCGAGGAGGATCAGCGTGTCGGCGCTTTCCGGATCAAGCGCGTGCGACACCTGCAGGTAGAGGGAGACCATGTCCTCCGCACCCTGCCGGTTCAGCGCCGCACCGATGGAAAACAGCACGGAGGCGGCGCCCTGCGACGCATCCGTGATCTGCTGGGCGGGCTTCTCGCCCTTCGATATGCTCTCGCGCAGCGCCTTGAGCGGGGCGTAGTTGCTGATCATCCCGTCGCCGACGGAAATGGCGTCGAGCGCCTTCTGGATATTGCCCTCGGAAGCCTCGAGCCGCGCGAGCGCCATGACGGCGCGCATGAATGTGTCCGGCGCCGTTGCGACCGCTTCCTCGTTGGTGATGGCAGCCGTCAGATGCGTGCGGGCAGCAGAGTTATCGCCGGAAACAAGCGCCATCATCCCGAGCTGATAGTCCGTGAACACCTTGAACCAGTCGGGGCCAGTCATTTCCCTGACGGTCTTCAGGGCCTTCTTCTCGTCCCCGGCGCCCACGTCGGCCCAGGCGGAAATCAGCGTATGCGTCAGCTTGTCGAGATCGTTCGGCCCGTCATAGGCGAGCATTTCCTTGGCTTCGTCGAACTGACCGTCCCGGATCGCATCGAGCCCGCGCACGATCGTGGTGATGCGCTCGACCGCCTCATCATCCTTCAGGGCTTCGGCCTCGGCGAGCCCTTCCTCGAACTGGCCGTTCAGGAGGAGCGCGATCATCAGCCGTTCGCGGATTTCCAGGTTGGCCGGATCGAAGTCCAGCGCCTTGCGGTAAAGGGTGATCGCGGTCGGATAGTCATGGTCGACGTCGGCGGTGCGGGCGGCGAGGAAGGCGCCCGCGAACGACTGTACCTTGGCCGGCTCGAAGCTGACCGGCTCCTCGGCGGGCTTTCCCTCGGGCGTCGCCGCATTCGGCGCGGCCGCAAGGAGCAGGGCCGCGGCCAGCGCGGTGCCGCAAAGCAGGGAAAGCTTGGAAATTTGCCGCATTGAGGTGCCTTTCATCAACGTCCTGCATCGAGTGATTCACCGACAGCATGGCTTTTTTGGTACCGGACCGCAATAAAGCCTGCTTTGCGGCGGGCCGCTCAATTCACGCGCTGGATGGAGAAATCGATCACTTCCAGGAGAGCCGCCTTGTGGGGCGATGCGGGCAGGGGAGCGAGCGCGTCGCGGGCGATCGTGCCGTAATGGAGGGCCCGCGCGATCGTGTCGTTCAGCGCGTCGTATTTCTTGATAAGCTCCATCGCCTGCTGGAGGTTTTCCTCCGAACTGTCGCCGCCTTCGATCGCCTTGCGCCAGAATTCCCGTTCGCCGGGCGTGCCGCGGCGATAGGAAAGGATGACCGGGAGCGTGATCTTTCCCTCGCGGAAGTCGTCGCCGACATTCTTGCCGAGATCGGCCGCCGTTCCGCCATAGTCCAGCGCGTCGTCGACCAGCTGGAACGCGAGGCCGAGGTTCATCCCGTAGGACTTCATGGCATTGCGGCCGGCCTTGTCGGCCTCCGCGACGATCGGGCCGACCTCGGCCGCTGCCGCGAAGAGTGCCGCGGTCTTGGCGCGGATGACGGCCAGATAGTCGTCCTCCGTCGTCTCCATGTTCTTGGCGACGGAAAGCTGCAGCACCTCTCCCTCCGCGATGACCGAAGCGGCGGTGGACAGGACGTCGAGCGCATCGAGGGAGCCGACATCGACCATCATGCGGAAGGCCTGGCCGAGCAGGAAGTCGCCGACCAGCACGCTCGCCTGGTTGCCCCAGATCGTCCGGGCCGTCGACTTTCCGCGGCGAAGGTCGCTTTCGTCCACCACGTCGTCGTGGAGGAGCGTCGCGGTATGCATGAATTCGACGCTGGTCGCGAGCTTCACGTGGGCTTCGCCCTCGTAGCCGAACATCGAGGCGGCCGCCAGCGTCAGCATCGGCCGCAGGCGCTTGCCGCCCGAGGAAATCAGGTGGTTCGCGACTTCGGGAATCATCTGGACGTCGGAGCCCGCCTTGGACAGGATCAACTGGTTGACCCTCTCCATGTCGCTCTTGGTAAGATCGACGAGTGGTTTGACGGAAGCCGGCTTCTTCTTGCCTTCTTCAAGCGGTACGACGACGCCCAAGGTTCCGGTCTCCTGTTCAAATTCCCTGATGATCTGTAGAACTGGCCTATACCGTTCCGCGAACGAATTGCCAAACATTCAAATGTGAACAGGGATCAATGCAGGAACTCATCCGCACCAACGATGTCGTGCTTCTCTCCTATGCCGAAAGCCTGATCCGCGACGCCGGCATCCACTGCATGATCGCCGACCAGACCATGAGCATTCTCGAAGGATCGCTGGGGCTGCTGCCGCGCCGTTTTCTCGTCGAGGCGGACCGGGCCGACGAGGCGAGACAGATCCTTAGCGACGCGGGCCTCGGCGGGGAGCTGCGGGAGCCGCAGGCATGAAGGAGACAGTCGACGCGTTTCATCGCGGCCGTTTTCATGTCGTGCAGCCCAAGGGCATCGGGCATCGGTCTGGCGTGGATGCCATGCTGCTTGCGTCCCTGGTCGACGCGGATGGTCCGGTAAGCGTAGTGGATTTCGGTGCGGGCGCCGGCGCGGCGGGCCTTGCCGTCGCCTCCAGGCTTTCGCAGGCGACCGTCCTGCTGGTCGAACGCTCCGAACTGATGGCGTCCTACGCCCGCAAGACGCTTTCCCTGCCGCAGAACGCCATGTTTGCTCCGCGGGTGAGCGTACTTGAGGCGGACGTGACCAGCCGCGGAAAGGCGAGGGTGGCCGCCGGACTGGCGGACGACGCCCATGACCATGTCATCATGAACCCGCCCTTCAACGATCCCTCCGACCGCACCACGCCCGATTCGCTGAAGGCCGAGGCCCATGCGATGGATGAGGGGCTCTTCGAGGGGTGGATCAGGACCGCCGGCGCGGTCTTGAAACCGGGCGGACAGCTGTCGCTGATCGCCCGTCCGCAATCTGTCGCGGAGATCATCGCCGCCTGCGGCCGGCGCTTCGGCGGGCTGGAAATTACCGTCGTCCATCCGCGGCCGGGCGCCGATGCGACGAGGCTTCTCGTGACGGCGATCAAGGGTTCCCGCGCGCGCCTTCTGTTTCGTGCCCCGCTCCTCCTGCATGGAGACGACGGGCATGCCTTCACGGCCGAAGCGGACGACCTGAACAACGGTCGTCGCGTGATCGCCCGCCGAGGGCCCTCCAGGCGCTGAATTACCGGCCCTGCCATTGTGTTTCGCCGAACCGGTCATACATCTGCGACAGTATTGTCATGAACGAAGGGTCTGAAATGGTCGGTCTGTTGTCGCGCGTCTTGCCCAAGCGATTCCGCAAGGAAGGTATCGCCATCCCCGTCGTCCGGCTCCAGGGCGTCATCATGACCGGCGGCAGCCAGCTTCGCCCGACACTGAACCTCGCATCCGTAGCGCCGGTGCTTGAGAAGGCCTTTTCGAGGAAGGACGCCCCGGCGGTCGCGATATCGATCAACTCGCCGGGCGGTTCGCCGGTCCAGTCGCGGCTCATCTACCAGCGCATCCGCGCGCTCGCCGAGGAAAAGAACAAGAAGGTGCTGATGTTCGTCGAGGACGTCGCGGCTTCGGGCGGCTACATGATCGCGCTTGCCGGTGACGAGATATTCGTCGACCCGACATCCATCGTCGGTTCGATCGGCGTCGTGTCGGGCGGCTTCGGCTTCCCCGAACTCCTGCGCAAGATCGGCGTGGAGCGCCGCGTCTATACCGCGGGCGAGAACAAGGTGATTCTCGACCCCTTCCAGCCCGAGAAGGAAGGTGACGTCGAATACCTGAAGACGCTGCAACTGGAGATCCACAAGGTCTTCATCGACATGGTCAAGGCCCGCCGCGGCAGCCGGCTTGCCGATGACGACACGATCTTCTCCGGCCTGTTCTGGACCGGGGTGAAGGGCCAGCAACTCGGGCTCGTCGACGGGATGGG
This sequence comes from Pseudorhizobium sp. NPDC055634, assembly GCF_053618655.1. Lineage (NCBI taxonomy): Bacteria > Pseudomonadati > Pseudomonadota > Alphaproteobacteria > Hyphomicrobiales > Rhizobiaceae > Pseudorhizobium > Pseudorhizobium sp. NPDC055634. Next base: position 77,016 of record NZ_JBSHHW010000011.1, read on the forward strand.
CGAGATGCGGGACACGCTGAAGCGCCGCTACGGCCCCAAGACGCGGTTGGAACTGATCGGCGGCGCCCGCAATATCTTCGGCCGCAGGCTCCCCGGTGTCGTATCCGGCGCGGGCGAGATGGGTGCCGGCGCGGTGGCCGGTCTTGCCGAAACGCTCGAGGAAAAGGCATTGTGGAGCCGATACGGCCTCTGAGAGACCAAGGCCGGAGGGCGAGGGGACCATGGTACAGCTCATATTCTTCATCCTGATCGTCGGCGGTGGCTGGCTGCTCTACCGCCGCTTCGTCAGCGACGCCGAGAAGCTGACGAAAAGGGCGAGGGAGCGCGAGAAGGAGCGCGAGACCGGTGCGCTGGGAACGCTGGTGAAGGACCCTGTCACCGGCGAGTACCGCGTCAAGCGCGACGAGGAGGATTAGGAAGCCGCTCGAGAACATCCGTCGGTTATGAACAGCTTAATCACCCCATTCGTCCGTCATAGGTTGAGCCCCTGAAAATCAGGTGTTAACGAAAGCCAACTTGTGGCGCCTCTGGATGTGCAAATGGAGCGGAGTGCTTTTATCGACGGGCTCGAAACTTCGGTTCTCATTGCAATCCTGCTGTTTGCATGCGCCTGCATCGTCTATTTCCTCGTGTTGGCCATGAAGAAAACGCCCTACGCCTACCCCGAGCACAATGGCTACATGCAGGCGCCGGTCCCGGCCCCGGTTGAAGCGGATCCGTTCGGTCGGTTCGACGAACTGGTGGACGGGCAGGTCCGCAGGGCGAACCTCAGCCTGTATTTCAGCCTGATCGTCTCGATCCTCGGCCTGCTGATGATCGTGTTCTGCATCATCGGCGTCGCCCGCTATTCGTGGGAGGAGAACATCCTCCGCCTGCTGGGCTCCCTTCTTGTCGAGGTGGTTGCCGCGGTCTTCTTCCTGACGTCCCTGCGGGCGCAGCGCGAGATGACCGAAGCCATAAAGACCGAGCGCGACACCCGCATGACGAGCGATATCATCGGACTGGTGGCGAAGATCTCCGATCCCAACCGCCGCGACCAGATGATCTCGCAGCTGATCATGAAGCGTTCGGGACTGACGGGACAGCGTCTGGCCTGAATTGCCTATCCCCGCCGGGCCGATCCCCCGCCGGGCCTATCGCCGCCCGCGCGCCGCGCGGGCCTTGACCCTCGCCGCATCGCGTGGCACTCGTCCGCATCGAAATCCACGATCGCGGCGATGCAATGACCGACCTTCCTGACCACATGTCCCCGACCCGCTCCTTCCAGGGGCTGATCCTCGCGCTCCACAACTATTGGGCCGACAAGGGCTGCGCCGTGCTACAGCCCTACGACATGGAGGTGGGTGCCGGTACCTTCCATCCCGCCACGACGCTGCGGGCGCTCGGGCCGAAACCGTGGAAGGCCGCATATGTGCAGCCTTCGCGCCGCCCGTCGGACGGGCGCTACGGCGAAAACCCCAACCGGCTGCAGCACTATTACCAGTACCAGGTGATCCTGAAGCCCAACCCGTCCAACCTGCAGGAACTCTATCTCGGTTCGCTGAAGGCGATCGGGCTCGATCCGCTGCTGCACGACGTGCGCTTCGTCGAGGACGATTGGGAAAGCCCGACGCTCGGCGCCTGGGGTCTCGGCTGGGAATGCTGGTGCGACGGGATGGAAGTCTCGCAGTTCACCTATTTCCAGCAGGTCTGCGGCATCGAGTGCTCGCCGGTCTCCGGCGAACTCACCTACGGCTTGGAGCGCCTGGCCATGTACGTCCAGGGCGTCGACAATGTCTACGACCTGAACTTCAACGGCCGCGAAGGCGACGAGAAGATCACCTACGGCGACGTCTTCCTGCAGGCCGAACAGGAATATTCGCGGCACAACTTCGAGTTCGCCGATACCGCCATGCTGCACCGTCACTTCGTCGATGCGGAGAAGGAGTGCCTGGCGCTTCTCGCGGCGGGTGCTCCCGGCGACAATTCCAACCAGATGCTGCACCGGTGCGTCTTCCCCGCCTACGACCAGTGCATCAAGGCGAGCCATGTCTTCAACCTGCTGGATGCACGCGGCGTGATCTCTGTCACGGAGCGGCAGAGCTATATCCTGCGGGTCAGGACGCTCGCCAAGGCCTGCGGCGAGGCCTTCCTGCTGACCGATGCAGGCGGCGCGCAGATGGGCCGCGAGGCAGCCTGACAGCGACCGTTTGACGCTGTCTGAAAAGCTTTCTAGTGTCCGCCCAAACCACTGTTTTTTCGGGGGACACTCGGATGTATATCCTGCTCGCCATCGTCGTACTGGTCGTCCTGTACGGCATCTTTCTCTACAACGGCCTCGTCAGGTCGCGACAGATGGCGGAAGAGGCCTGGTCGGGCATCGACGTCCAACTCAAGCGCCGCGCCGATCTCATCCCCAACCTGATCGAGACCGTGAAGGGCTATGCCTCGCACGAGAAGTCCACGCTTGAGGAAGTGGTGGAACTGCGCAACCGCGCCCAGGCGGTTCCCGCCGGTGACGTCGCTGGTCGTGCCGCGGCGGAAGGAATGCTCTCCCAGGCGCTCGGCAAGCTCTTCGCGCTCGCCGAAGCCTATCCGGATCTCAAGGCCAACCAGAACTTCCTCGAACTGCAGAATTCGCTGGAGACCATCGAAAGCGAGATCCAGATGTCGCGGCGTTACTATAACGGTGCGGCCCGCGACCTGAACGTCAAGGTGGAGAGCGTTCCCTCCAACATCATCGCCAGCCAGTTCGGCTTCTCCAAGCGGGAATATTTCGAGATCGAAGATCCTGCCGATCGCGCCGTCCCGGCCGTCAAGTTCTAGATCGGTAAGCCCGTGCGCCTGCTGTTTTCGGCCCTTGTCTGGCTGGCCCTCGTCCTTCCCGCTGCGGCGGCGGAGGTCATTCTCTCCTACCACTCGGATATCCAGGTGGCGGCGGACGGGGAGTTGACGGTCGCCGAAACGATCACCGTCAATGCCGAGGGGCGGGATATCCGGCGCGGCATCTTTCGCGATTTCCCACTGACGATGGAGGACGACGAAGGGCGCACGGTGCGTGTCGGCTTCGACGTCCTGTCCGTCACGCGCGACGGGGAGCCGGAGAACTGGCGCACGGAAAGCATCACCGGCGGCATCCGCATCTATACCGGCTCCGAGGACGTGTTCCTCGACCGCGGCGAGCATACCTACGTCATCACCTACCGGACCGATCGCCAGATCCGCTATTTCGACGATCACGACGAACTCTACTGGAACGTCACCGGCAACGGCTGGAGCTTCCGCATCGAACAGGCTTCGGCGCGGGTAACCCTGCCGGAGGGCGCGCGAATAACCGACACGGTCGCCTATACGGGTCCGCGCGGCGCCGCCGACACCGACGTCACGATGCGCGTGAGGGACAATTCCGCCGTCTTCGCCACCACCCGGCCTCTGGCGCCGAACGAAGGCCTGACGATCGTCGTCGGCATCGAGAAGGGCGTGATCGCCCCGCCATCCGCAGACGACCTTCGCAGCTGGTGGTTCCGCGACAATATCAACGCCATCCTCGGGTTCGGCGGACTGGCGCTCGTCGCGCTCTACTACGCGCGCAACTGGTTGCGCGTCGGGCGAGACCCGGCCGGCGGAATCGTGGTGCCGCGCTGGGACCCGCCCGAGGGCCTTTCGCCGGCTCTGGTGAACTACGTAGACAACAAGGGCTTTTCCGGCGCCGGCTGGACGGCTCTTTCGGCCAGCGCACTCGACCTCGCCGTCAAGGGATACGTCACCCTCGACGACCTGAAGAACTCGATCATAATCCGCCGCACCGACAAGATCCCTGCAAAGCCGCTGCCGGCAGGGCAGGCCGCGCTCCTGAAGGATATCGGCGGGCCCGGCGAGGAACTTGTCATCGACAAGGAGAACGGCACGCGGGTGCAGACGGTCGGCAGCAACTTCCGCGCCGCGATCGAGAAGGAGCATCGCGGCAGGTACTACCGCTCGAATGCGGGATACGTCACGGGAGGCGTCGTCCTCAGCCTCGTCGTGCTCGGCGCCCTTCTCCTGTTCGGCAACGTGGAGCCGGACCTGCTCTTCATTCTGGCGGTGCCGGTCTTCTTCGCCGCCGTCTTCGGCCGCGTCGCCGTCAAGATCGGACGCGGGCTGCGACGGGGCGGATCGCTCCTGTCGAAGATCGTCAGCATCGTCCTCGTCGGCGTGTTCGGCTTCATCGCGATCTCGGTCATCTCCGGGGTCCTGCTGGTTGCACTGACGGAGTTTACGGCCGACACCCATTGGCCCGCGCTCGTCGCGGTGGGCGGCATCGTCCTGATCAACGTCATCTTCTTCTTCCTGATGGGCGCTCCGACACCCCTCGGCCGCCGGCGCATGGACGAGATCGAGGGTCTGCGGATCTATCTCACGCTGGCGGAAAAGGACCGGATGAACATGCGCGGCGCGCCGGAAATGTCGCCGCAGCATTTCGAAACCCTGCTTCCCTACGCGGTCGCGCTGGGAGTTGAGAAACCCTGGAGCCGCACCTTCGAGACCTGGCTCGCTACGGCGGCCGCCGGCGCCGCTGCCGCGTCCTATACGCCGACATGGTACAGCGGCGACAGCGCCACCGGGTTCGGTGACCGCATCGGCGGCTTTTCCTCCTCCATGGCCTCCACCATCGCCTCGACCATTCCCGCTCCGGCAGCCAGTTCGTCGTCCTCCGGTTTCTCCTCCGGCGGCGGCTTCTCGGGTGGTGGCGGCGGCGGTGGTGGCGGCGGCGGCTGGTAGGTACACCTCTGCCCGCAGCCATGCCCTGCGGCCCGGTTTTGTCTATCCTGATGATGACATTTCCGGGCAGGCTTGCTAAGTCCGGCCCACCCTATCCAGCGTAAAGATATTCATCATGCCCGATCTGCTTCTCGAACTCCGCTCCGAGGAAATCCCCGCCCGCATGCAGCGCAAGGCGGCGGCTGATCTGAAAAAGCTCGTCACCGATGCTCTCGTCGAGGCAGGCCTTACCTATGAGGGCGCGCGCGAATACTGGACGCCCCGCCGCCTGACGCTCGACATCCGCGGGCTCACGGCGCGCTCGGCGGATCAGCGCGAGGAGATCAAGGGGCCGTCGACCAAGGCGCCCGAGCAGGCGGTGCAGGGTTTCCTGCGCAAGGCCGGCCTGTCCTCGGTCGATGAGGCGCAGGTCGTCAGCGACCCGAAGAAGGGCGAGTTCTACGTGGCCGTCCTGTCGAAGCCGGGCCGTCCGGCGGAAGAGATCATCGCGGATGTCATGCCGGGCATCATCCGCACCTTCCCCTGGCCGAAGTCCATGCGCTGGGGAGCGGCCTCCATGCCGAAGGGCACGCGCTACGGCGGCGTCGAGGGCAAGGGCTCCGAGAGCCTGCGCTGGGTCCGCCCGCTGCAGTCGATCGTCTGCGTCTTCGGGCCGGAGCACGATGAAACCCAGGTCATCGCCTTCGAGATCGACGGCCTCGTCGCCGGCAATGTCACCTATGGCCACCGCTTCCACGCGCCGGAGCCCATCACCGTGCGCCGTTTCGAGGACTATGTCTCGAGCCTCGAGAAGGCGAAGGTCATGCTCGACGCGGACCGCCGCAAGGACGTGATCCTGCATGATGCCCGCGACCTTGCCTTTGCGAACGGGCTGGAACTGGTCGAGGACGAGGGCCTGCTCGAAGAGGTATCCGGCCTCGTCGAGTGGCCGCATGTGCTGATGGGCGAGTTCGAAGAGGAATATCTCGGCATTCCCGCTGAAATCATCCGCCTGACGATCAAGACGAACCAGAAGTGCTTCGTCACCCGGCCGCAGGGCGGTGAAGGCCTCTCCAACCGCTTCGTCCTCGTCGCCAATATCGACGCCAGGGACGGCGGCAAGGAAATCATCCACGGCAACGGCAAGGTCGTGCGGGCGCGCCTCTCGGATGCCCAGCATTTCTGGACCCGCGACCAGGGCGACCTGCCGGACCTTCAGGACCTCACGGCGTCCGCGGAGAAGTTCGGCCTCGACCTGAAGAAGCCGCTCGACCAGCGGATGGCCAAGCTCGATGCGCTGAACGTCACATTCCATGCCAAGCTCGGCACCCAGGGAGAGCGCGTTGCCCGCATACGCGCGCTGGCCAGGGAACTGGCGCCCGTCGTCGGGGCCGATGCCGCGCTGGTGGATCGCGCAGTGGTCCTCGCCAAGGCGGACCTGCGCACCGAGGCCGTGGGCGAATTCCCCGAACTGCAGGGGCTGATGGGCCGCCGCTACGCGCTCCTCCAGGGCGAAAACCCCTCCGTCGCGGCCGCCATCGAGGATCACTACAAGCCCCAGGGACCTTCCGACCGCGTGCCGGACGACAAGGTGGCGATCACCGTGGCGCTCGCCGACAAGCTGGATACGCTGGTCGGCTTCTGGGCGATCGACGAAAAGCCGACCGGTTCCAAGGACCCCTATGCTCTGCGTCGCGCGGCGCTGGGCGTCGTACGCATCCTGCTGGAGCGCGGAGTAAGGCTCAACCTGTTGCAGGTCATGGGCGCGGCGCTTCCCTCGGCACGGTCCGCCCCGACAACCTCTGCCGCCGACCAGGGTTCGGACGAGGCAAGGGCGTTCGCGGACAATAGCTCCATCAACGAGACATTTCCGGTGGTCGACGCGTCAGCCGACGTGATTACCGACCTGCTCGCCTTCTTCCACGACCGCCTCAAGGTCTACCTGCGCGACCAGGGCGCCCGCCACGACATCATCGACGCCGTACTGACGCCGGATGCCGACGACCTGCTGATGGTCGCCCGCCGCGCCGAGGCGCTGACCGCCTTCATCACCTCCGAGGACGGCATCAACCTGCTCGCCGGCACCAAGCGCGCGACGCAGCTTCTTGCCGCCGAGGAGAAGAAGGGCACGGTGGTGGCCGATGGCGTCTCGGACGAACTCCTGCGCCTCGATGCGGAGAAGGCGCTGTGGAGCGCGATATCGGCCGCATCCCGCGAGGCTTCGCAGGCCGTGGCGCGCGAAGACTTCCGCGCCGCCATGCAGGCCCTGTCGATGCTGCGCGCGCCGGTGGACCGTTTCTTCGAGGACGTCCTCGTCAATGACGAGGATACGGCGATCCGCGCCAACCGCCTGGCTCTCCTGAAGGCGATCCGTGAAGCGACGGCGACGGTCGCGGACTTCTCCAGGATCGCCGGCTGAGGTCACGTCACGAGCTGAGAAAGCCGCCGGTCGATCCGGCGGCTTGCCCGCCTGCGGTCCGGTTGAACCCGAAAATCAGGATCAGGAGCGCCCGCTTACGGCGCGCCGGGGCGCAGCGTGAAGGCCTCGGGGTCAAGCGCTGCCGGCGGAGCCGTCGTTCCGGCTTCTACCGCACCCACGGTGGCGTCAAGGTCGATGCCGTCCTGCCCGGCGCTGCCGGCGATCGCCGTCGGTTCTCCGAGCATCCATTCCTGCATCTTGCTTACATGCACGACCGGCGAGCCGCCCAGCCAGGCGTCGGTGCGAACGATCTTCTTCTCGCCGTTGATATCGACGATCTCGGTCTTCTGCGGTCCTGTCTCCAGAACCGGTACCTTGTAGCGGGAAAGGTCCTCCCTGGGCCTTGGAGGCGGGCAGCCCTCGCAGTGCTTGACGATGACGCTGTGGCGTTCGCCATGGCTGTCGAGAGGCGTGATCGACGAGGCAAGCGCCGGGGCAGCCGCCAGGATCAGGGCACTCGTTAGCAGATGACGCATGGCACAGCTCCTCTCATGGTCGAGGAAATCTATCGCGCCAGGGATTGCGATCCCGTCAGCAAAACTGGTTAAGCTCAGGTAAAGAAGATCAGTCGCGGCGATCGATCGCCCGCCAGCCGATGTCGCGGCGGCAGAAACCGTTCTCCCAGGAGATGCGGTCGACCAGCGCGTATGCCTTCGCCTGCGCCTCGGCGACGGTCCTGCCGAGCGCCGTCACGTTCAGCACGCGTCCGCCTGTCGCCACCAGCCTGCCGTCCTTCAGCGCCGTGCCCGCATGGAAGATCATCTCGCCGCTGCCGGTCGCGGGAAGCGGCCCGATCGGCGTGTCCTTCTCGTAGGAGCCGGGATATCCCTTCGACGCCATTACCACCGTGAGTGCGGCATCCTCCGACCATTCAGCGCCGACCTGGTCGAGCGTGCCGGTCGCGGCCGCATGCAGGATCGGCAGGAGGTCGCTCTTCAGGCGCATCATCAGCACCTGGCATTCCGGATCGCCGAAGCGGACATTGTATTCGATGAGTTCCGGGCCCTTGGCGGTGATCATCAGCCCCGCGAAGAAGACGCCGGTGAACGGATGCCCCATCTCCGCCATGCCGCGGATGGTCGGCTCGATGATTTCCTTCATCGTCCGCTCGACCATATCCGGCGTCATCACCGGGGCCGGGGAATAGGCGCCCATGCCGCCGGTATTGGGGCCGGTGTCACCGTCGCCCACGCGCTTGTGGTCCTGCGCGGTGGCAAGGGCCAGCGCCGTCTTGCCGTCGCTGAGGCAGAAGAAGCTCGCCTCCTCGCCATCGAGGAAGGCCTCGACGACGACCTCGGCGCCAGCCGCGCCGAAGGCGCCGGAGAAGCAGTCGTCGATCGCGGCGAGCGCCTCGTCGAGTGCCATCGCCACCGTCACGCCCTTGCCGGCCGCGAGCCCGTCGGCCTTGATGACGATCGGCACGCCCTGGTCGCGCACATAAGCCTTGGCAGCCTCTGCCTCGGTGAAGCGCCGGTAAGCGCCGGTGGGGATGTCGTAGCGGGCGCAGAGGTCCTTGGTGAAGCCCTTGGAGCCTTCGAGCTGTGCCGCCGCCGCCGAGGGCCCGAAGGTCGCGATGCCGCCCTTCCGCAGCCGGTCCGCAAGCCCCGCGACGAGCGGCGCTTCCGGGCCGACGACCACAAGATCGATGCCTTCTTCCCGGCAGAAGGACAGCACGTCGTCCTGGCGGTCGATGTCGAGCGGGACGAGTTCGGCATGTTCGGCGATGCCGGGATTGCCGGGCGCAGCGAACAGCCTGGTCAGTTTCGGCGATTGGGCAAGTTTCCAGGCCAGCGCGTGCTCGCGTCCACCGGAGCCGATCAGCAGAACCTTCATCTCTTGCCCTCTCTTGATGTTTCATCGGCGGTTAAGGGGAGGGGGGACAAAGGTCAAGCGCATCCTGTGGAATCGCCGCCTCCCGGCGTTGCCATGCCGCAAAGTTTGATTATGGTCGCGCCTCCCTGAGAACTGTGAGACTGCCATGGCCGCCGACATCCGTTTCCTCTCCGCCGCGATCGCCGCTGAAATCAACGCCCGGCCGGAACAGGTCACCGCCGCCATCGGCCTCGTCGACGAAGGCGCGACGATCCCCTTCATCGCCCGCTACCGCAAGGAAGTGACCGGCGGCCTCGACGACACCCAGCTGCGCACCCTTGCCGAGCGGCTGGTCTACCTGCGGGAGCTCGAAGCACGCCGGGCAACCGTCGTCGACTCCATCGCCTCGCAGGGGAAGATGACCGATGAACTGGCGGCCAGGCTTGCCAGCGCGTCCACCAAGGCGGAACTCGAGGATCTCTATCTTCCCTACAAGCCGAAGCGGCGCACCCGCGCGGAGATCGCACGGGAGCGGGGCCTTGGCCCGCTGGCGGAAGCGATCTGGGCCGATCGTACGGCGGACCCGGCACGCCTCGCGGAAGCATATGTCGCCGGGGAGGTAACGGACGTGAAGATGGCGCTCGAAGGCGCGCGCGACATCGTCGCGGAGACGATCTCGGAAAATGCCGATCTTCTCGGACGCCTGCGCCAGCACATGCGCGAACGCGCCCTGCTGCGGGCGAAGGTCGTCGATGGCAAGCAGGAGGCCGGCGCCAAGTTCGCGGACTATTTCGACCATTCCGAACGCTGGGCGACGGCGCCGGGCCACCGGGCGCTCGCCATGTTGCGCGGCTGGAACGAGGAAGTGCTGACGCTGTCCATCGACGTCGACCAGGATGATCCGTCGCCGGTCAAGCCGGCGCAGCGCATCATCGCCGCCGCCTTCGAGATCGGTGACAAGGGCGCGGCCGACCGCTGGCTGATGGACGTTGCCGGCTGGACGTGGCGCGTGAAGCTCTCGACCTCGCTTTCCCTCGACCTCATGCGCGAACTGCGCGAAAGGGCCGAGGAGGAGGCGATCCATGTCTTTGCCCGCAACCTCAAGGACCTGCTTCTGGCGGCGCCGGCCGGCTCGCGCGCGACCATGGGCCTCGACCCGGGTATCCGAACCGGCGTCAAGGTGGCGATCGTCGACGGCACGGGCAAGCTGCTGGAGACCACGACGGTCTATCCCTTTCCGCCGCGCAACGACGTCCGCGGCACGCAGGCGGAGCTTGCCTCGCTCGTTCGCAAGCACAAGGTCGAGCTGATTGCGATCGGCAACGGGACCGGCAGCCGCGAGACCGAAAAGCTGGTCGCGGACATGCTGGCGAGCCTGCCGGCTCCTAAGCCCACCAAGGTGATCGTCTCGGAAGCCGGCGCGTCGGTCTACTCGGCCTCCGAAACCGCCGCCGCCGAATTCCCCGGACTCGATGTCTCGCTCCGCGGCGCCGTGTCCATTGCCCGTCGCCTTCAGGATCCGCTGGCCGAGCTTGTGAAGATCGAGCCCAAGTCCATCGGCGTCGGCCAGTACCAGCACGATGTCGACCAGGGGAAGCTGTCGCGTTCGCTCGACGCCGTGGTCGAGGATGCGGTGAACGCGGTGGGCGTCGATCTGAATACCGCGTCCGCGCCGCTCCTCTCGCGGGTCTCCGGCCTCAGCCGCTCGATTGCCGATGCCATCGTCCTGCACCGCGACCAGAACGGTCCCTTTGCAAGCCGCAGGGAACTTCTCAAGGTCGCCCGCCTCGGCAACCGGACCTTCGAGCAGGCGGCAGGCTTCCTGCGCATCCCGGACGGCAAGGAGCCGCTGGATGCGTCCGCCGTGCATCCGGAAGCCTATGGCGTCGCCAAGAAGATCGTCGCCGCCTGCGGTCGCGACCTGCGCTCGCTGATGGGCGACAGCGCCGCCCTGAAGAAGCTCGACCCGCGACAGTTCATCGACGAGCAGTTCGGCCTGCCGACGGTGAAGGACATCCTCGCCGAGCTGGAGAAGCCCGGCCGTGACCCGCGCCCGAGCTTCAGGACTGCCACCTTCGCGGAAGGCGTCGACGAGATCACCGACCTCAAGCCGGGCATGCTGCTGGAGGGAACCGTCACCAATGTCGCCGCCTTCGGGGCCTTCGTCGACATCGGCGTCCACCAGGACGGGCTGGTGCACGTGTCCCAGCTGGCCGACCGTTTCGTCAAGGACCCGCATGAGGTCGTCAAGGCCGGCGATGTCGTCAAGGTTCGCGTCGTCGAGGTGGACGTCAAGCGCAAGCGGATCGGATTGACCATGCGCCGGGATGGCGGCGAGGCGGCGCCGGCGCCTCGCGGGCCGCAGCGCGATGCGCAACGTCCCAATCCGCGCCAGATGAAGGCGGAGCCGAAAGCATCGTCTTCGCAGGGCGCCCTCGGTGCCGCGCTCGCCGAGGCGTTGAAGCGTCGGTAGCAGGTTTTCCCTCCTCGCAGAAAACAATGCCGCTCAACCACGTTGGACGGCATTCTTTTTCGTGCGATCTTTTTTGCGTTCACGTTCTTGTCACCCGGTCGAAGGCGAGTATTTCCTTGTTATCTGCAAGTTAGACTTCGTTCGGAGGTGAAATATGGCCTCATCCCTGCGTCGACTTCTCGCCAAGATCATCCGGAAGGGAAGAGTGACTGTCAGCGGCCCGGAGGGTACGCAGGTAATCGGCGGTGGAGGGGGGCGGTCGGTCGCGATCCGCTTTACCGATACCGAGGCGGAAGAGGAAATCGCTTCCGATCCCCAGTTGAAGCTGGGGGAAGTCTACATGGACGGCCGTCTCGTTTTCGAGGAGGGCGACATCTACGAACTGCTCGCGGTCGTCAAGGACAACACCCTGAGCGAGGGCCTGACGCCGGGAATGATGTGGCGCGGGCTACTGCGGATCGCGGAGGCGCGCGTCCGGCACGGCGTCCCGATCAACCGCAACCAGCGCAATGTCGCCCACCACTACGACCTCAGCGCCAAGCTCTTCAATCTCTTCCTCGACGAGGACTGGCAGTATTCCTGCGCCTATTTCAATCCCCCCGGCATCGGCCTTGACGAGGCGCAGCTCGCCAAGAAGCGGCACATTGCGGCGAAGCTTCTCGCCGAGCCCGGCCAGAAGGTCCTGGAGATCGGCTCCGGATGGGGCGGAATGGCGATGTACCTCGCCGAATCGGCTGGCGTCGACGTCACCGGCATCACGCTGAGCCAGGAGCAGTTGCGCGTCTCCCGCGACCGCGCGGCGAAGCGGGGTCTTTCGGACAAGGTCCGCTTCGAGCTTCAGGACTATTACTACCTGTCGCCAGGCACCCGCTACGACCGCATCGTCTCCGTCGGGATGTTCGAGCATGTGGGCCGGATGAACTTCGGGCGTTATTTCCGCAAGGCCCGCGAGGTTCTCGATGAAGACGGGGTGATGCTCCTGCATTCCATCGGCCAGCCCTATCCGGCGCGCTACAACAACCCGTTCATAGAGAAGTACATCTTCCCGGGCGGCTATATTCCCTCGCTCGCGGAAGTCATGCCCGCCGTCGAGCGTTCCGGCCTTCTCGTGTCCGACGTCGAGATCTTGCCGATGCACTATGCCCACACGCTGCGTATGTGGCGCGAACGCTTCATGGCGAGGCGCGAGGAGGCGGCGGCCATCTATGACGAGCGGTTCGTGCGGATGTGGGAATTCTACCTGGCGGGCGCCGAGATGGCCTTCACCCACGAGAACTTCTTCATCTTCCAGATGCAGCTCACCAGGAAGCGCATGGCCGTGCCGGACAATCGCGACTACATCGCCGAGCGCGAGGCGCAGCTGAAATCGTTCGAGGCCACCCGCGCCCCACTGGAGCCGGTGGCCTTCTAGGAAAGGGGGCTGGAAACGGGCAGGGCCAGGGAACGGGCAGGCGCTGTTGCCGCCCTTGCGGTGGCTCGGGAGGCGGGTTACGACCGGCGCATGACGAATACGGACGATCTCAATGGCCGCGTTTACGACGCGCCCTCCGACAACTGGGTCTATCGCGTCTTGCCGAGGGCGGCATGGCCCTATGCGCAGCTCGCGCGCTGGGACCGGCCGATCGGCTGGCAACTGCTCATGTGGCCCTGCTTCTGGTCCTCGGCGCTCGCCGCGAACGTTGCCGCGGGCCGGGGAGAACTGCCCCTCGGTCTATTCCTCTTTCATTTGGCGCTGTTCTTCGTCGGTTCCGTCGCCATGCGCGGCGCCGGCTGCACCTATAACGACCTCGTCGACCACGACATCGACAACGCCGTTGCCCGGACCCGCTCGCGGCCGCTGCCGTCGGGCAGGGTGAGCCGCTTCGAGGCCAAGGTCTTCCTCGTCGTCCAGGCGCTTGTCGGCCTGCTCGTGCTGCTGCAGTTCAACGGCTTCTCGATCCTGCTCGGGATACTGTCGCTGGCAGTCGTGGCGATTTATCCCTTCGCCAAGCGGTTCACCGACTGGCCGCAGTTCTTCCTCGGGCTCGCCTTTTCCTGGGGTGCGCTGATGGGCTGGGCAGGGCTCTTCGGGAGCCTGTCATGGGCGCCCGTCCTGCTCTATTTCGGTTCGGTCGCCTGGACGATCGGCTATGACACGATCTATGCGCATCAGGACAAGGAAGACGACGCCCTGGTCGGTGTCCGGTCCACCGCCCGCCTGTTCGGCGCCAATACCCGGGCCTGGCTCATCGGCCTCTACGCACTTACCCTGGTTCTTCTGCTTGCGGCCTATCTCGGGGCGGGCGCGGGCCTGATCGCCTATCTCGGCCTGCTGGTCGCCACGGTGATGTTTGCCTGGCAGATCCTCGTCCTCGACATCGACAATCCGGACCAGTGCCTGCAACTCTTCAAGCTCAACACGCGGGTCGGCGCGGTCATCTTCGCGGGCCTGGTCCTGGCGCTGCCCTTCGCCTGAAACGCAGGAACCCGGCTCGGCGCCGGGCTCCAGCATCAACGCGGGCGGCGGTGGATCGGCTAGCGTCGCGCGATGATCTCCTTGCCCTCGATCTTCATCGTCACCCCGAGCTTTCCGGTGGTCCGGCGGACCAGGAAGCGCGGGCGACGGGCGGCAAAGTAGGAATGGCGGCGGCGCGGTCTTGCGTCCTGCGTGCGCACATCGCCGAGGTGGTTTTCGAGCGGACGGGCAACCCCGTCGGCCTCCACCATCAGCATGGGAATGCGGAAGGCCTCCGACCAGCTGCGCCAGTCGGCCGCGATGTCGCAAAGGTCGTGGGCGACCAGCAGCGGAATGCAGAGTTCGGCATCCTCGTGATGCAGTTCCAGGGTAACGGTGACCTGGCCGTCGCCATGGTCGATGGCGCGCGCCGCGACACCCTTGAAGGCGCGGGCGGGAAGGGCGAAGGAAAGCGGCAGCCCGCTCGACGGCAGCGTCTTGCGCAGCACCGCACCCCGCGAGTCGATGGTGATCACGACATCGCCGGCCGTATCGCGCATGGCATAGGTGACTTGTTGCGGAAACCGCGTCGGGTCGAGCCTGAGCGTGGAGCCTGCCCAGGCAGGCTTCAGAACCGTGTTTGTCATCTTGTATGCTACCCTTGTTTTACCTGAGAGCCGTTTCCGGATTCTCGTGCGGGACTTTTGTCCTCTAATCGGCAGACCATACGGGCGGCTCCATGCGAGACCGCTTAAAAATCGCGGTTAAGGAAGTTTTGCCTCGGCGAATGGTTATCAAAGGCCAAGCCTGCTGGGTTTCCAGAAGGTGAACGGGCCTGGTGCGCGCCGGTCGGCTTGCAAAAGCCCCGGGCAAGCAAGGTCGGGCATGCTGCGGTCGGCAATACTGTGACCGGAGCGCTGTCCATGGTTTCGACATATCTCAGCTACGACCTCGTCAACCGCGACATGTCCAAGACCCTTCAGCGTGTCGCAAGTCGGGACATGGTGGCGCGCGAAGCGGCCTACTACGCGGAAAACATCGGCAATGTGAAAACGATCGACGAATTCCTCGGCGACTACCGGCTCTACTCCTACGCCATGAAGGCCCACGGTCTCGAGGAGATGACCTACGGCAAGGCCTTCATGAAGAAGGTCCTTGAAAGCGACCTCTCGGACGAGAACAGCTACGCCAACTTGCTCACCGACGACCGCTACAAGAATTTCGCGGCCGCCTTCAACTTCTCCTCCGGCGACAAGGCGATCGCGCAGTCGGTCTCCCAGCGCGACGAATTGCTGGACCTCTATGATCAGTACATCGTCTCCATGCAGGACGAAGTGGCGGAGGAAACGCGCTACTACAAGGTCATGATGGCGCAGGTTGATCATGTCGACGACATCCTGCGGAACGACAGGCTCCGCCGCTATGTGTTCGATGCGGTGGGGATCGACGATTCCGTCTTTTCCTACGATGTCGTCCGCAAGGCCATGTCCAGCGACAAGAACGACCCTGCGAGCTACACCAACACCGTGATGCGGGATCAGATGGCCTATCTGACGGCCAAGCTGGTGACGGCGCAGGCCGACCTGACGGCGCTTGGGACCAATCCCAAGGAGCATATCGAGAAGAAGGCCTCGCTGAAGCTCGAGATCGCCGCCTACCAAAAGGCGATCGCCTCCACCCAGGCGCATATCGACCTAGCCGGCGCCTTCGAGTTCGCCGCTGACGGCACATCGACCAAGGGAGCGGCCCAGACCGAGGCACAGCTGACGGCGACCACCGACCTCTACCTGCTCGGCCAGCCGCGCCAGACGCGGGCCTCGGCCATTCGCGAGCGGGACTATTTCGAGGGCAAGATCGCCACCGTCACCAGCGTGACCGATCTGCTGAACGACCCGCGCATCTACGACTATCTGCGCAAGGCCTTCGACCTGAACGAAGTCTACGTGGTCAAGTCGACGCTCGAACAGATCCTGACGAGCGACCTGGCCGATCCGAACAGCTATGCCAACCTCTACGCCAAGGAGCGCCCCCAGTACCTGGAGCTTGCCAACGCCTTCAACTTCAACACCGACGGCAGCCTGAAGGGGCCGGTCGCGCAGACGGCGGGGCAGACCGCCGTGACGTCCAGAAACTACTTCAACCGCTACGACGACAAGCAGGAAGAGGCGGACGAGAAGGCGATCAAGCTCTACAAGTCGGAAATGGCCGCCGTCACCTCGGTGGAGGATTTCCTGTCCGACAAGGCGATCTATGGATTTGCGCTGAAGGCGGTCGGCATCGATCCCGATACCGTTTCGATGCTGACGCTGAAGAACGTCCTCAAGAGCGATCTCTCCGATCCCAAGAGCTACGTGTACCGGCTGAAGGACGAACGCTTCCTGACGCTGGCGCAGGCCTTCAACTTTACGAAGGACGGCGGGGTAGGGGCGCCGGTCCAGGCGCAATCGACCCTGACCATCACCGAGACCGCGAAGGCCTATATCGTCGAACAGACGCGCTTCCTGAAGGGCGACGAGAAGGTCGCGGCGCGTGAGAAGGCCGACGCGGAATCGAGCTACTACACCCAGACCATGAGCGGCATCAAAACGCTGGGCGAGTTCCTCGCCGACCGCCGGCTCGTGGATTTCGTCCTGACGGCGAAGGGCATGGATGCCTCGACCCTCACGGACGACTTCCTGAAGCAGATCTTCACGTCCGATCTCGATGATCCGAACAGCTTCGTCAATCAGCAGCCCGATACCGCGTTCGCCGAACTTCTGGGCTCGTTCAACTTCGACGAATACGGCAATCTCGATCGCAACGGAAAGGCCGGCATCCAGGGGCGCGGGAAGGAGATCGAGACCCATAACCTCTACCTGCGCCAGACGCTGGAAACGGAGCAGGGCCAGGAAAACGCCGGCGTGCGCCTCGCGCTCTACTTCGAGCGGATGGCTGAATCCATCACCGATCCCTACGCCATCCTCGGCGACGAGGCGCTGACCGAGTTCTTCCGGGTGGCCTTCAGCCTGCCGACGGAGCTCGGCTCCATGGACATCGACAAGCAGGCGCTGCTCGTCGAGAAGAACCTCGACCTGAACGACCTCAAGGACCCGGAAAAGGTCCGCAAGATGATCCAGCGGTTCACCATCATGTACGATCTGGAGAACGGGTCGATCGGCCCCTCGCCGGTGGATATCCTGGCCGGGAACGGCGCCTATACCGGCATCAGCGCGGAAACCCTCTGGGCGCTCTCCCAGGTGCGGCGCTGACCGTCAACGCCCGGGCCGCCGCCCGCCTCACTCGATGACGAGGACCTTGCCCGGGTTCATGATGTTGGCGGGATCGAAGGCCCGCTTGATGCGCCGCATCAGGTCGATCTCAATCGCCGGCCGGATGCGGGCCAGTTCGTCGCGCTTCAGCTGGCCGATGCCGTGTTCGGCGGAGATGGAGCCGTTGAACGACAGGACGATCGCGTGGACGATCCCGTTGATCTCGTGCCAGCGGGCCAGGAAGGCGGCCTTGTCGGCGCCGACGGGCTGCGAGATGTTGTAGTGGATGTTTCCGTCGCCCAGGTGCCCGAAGGCGCAGATGCGCGCCCCCGGCATGGCGGCCATCACCGCGGCGTCCGCCTCCTCCATGAATTTCGGGATGCTGGAAACCGGAACCGAGACATCGTGCTTGATCGAGCCACCCTCGGGCTTCTGCGCGTCCGACATGCTTTCGCGCATGTGCAAGAGCGCCTTCTGCTGCGCCACGGAACTGGCGATGACGGCGTCGCGCACGAGCCCCGTCTCCAGGCCCCATTCGAGCAGCGCCTGCACCATGGTCTCGGCGGTCTGTGCGGAGTCGGAGGTGGAGATGTCGATCAGTGCGTACCAGGGATGGGGCTCGGCAAGGGGATCGCGCACGCCTTCGATATGGCGCGTCGTGAACTCGACCCCGAGACGCGGCATCAGCTCGAAACCCGTCAGCGACGTGCCGCACAGGTTCGATGCCTTCTCGAACACGCGCAGGGCATCGGCGGGCGAATTCAGCCCCGCGAACGCGACCTGCCGGCCGATTGGCTGCGGGAAAAGCTTCAGCACCGCGCCGGTAATGATGCCGAGCGTGCCCTCCGCGCCGATGAAGAGGTCGCGCAGGTCGTAGCCGGTATTGTCCTTCTTCAGCCGCCGCATCCCGTCCCAGATCTCGCCGGTCGGCAGCACGACTTCGAGGCCGAGGCAGAGCTGGCGCGCGTTTCCGTAGGCAAGCACCGCCGTGCCGCCCGCATTCGTGGAAAGGTTGCCGCCGATCCGGCAGGAGCCTTCCGATCCGAGCGACAGGGGAAAGAGGCGCTCCACGCCCTCGGCCGCCTTCTGCACGTCCGCGAGGATGGCGCCGCCTTCCGTGGCGAGCACATTCGCCACTGGATCGACGTCGAGAATGCGGTTCATCCGTTCGAGCGAGACGATGAGGTCGCTCCCTCCTTCCCGCGGCACCTGGCCGCCCACGAGCCCGGTATTGCCCGTCTGCGGCACGATCGGCGTGCGGGTCTCGGTTGCAAGCCGGAGGATGTCGGAAACCTCGCGCGTCGAGCCCGGCCGCAGGATCATCGGGGACGCGCCCCGATAGAGGCCGCGGTTTTCCACAAGCCGCGGCGCGATCTGTTCCGGGTCGCGCAAGGCATTGGCCGGGCCGACGATGGCGGCAAAGCGTTCCAGGATGTCGGCGGGTGTGCGGGGCGTATCCATCCGGGCTTCCTCGCTAGCCTCGGGGCGCCGCGGCGCGCGCGAGACGATCGTTGATGGCCTCTCCCAGTCCCTCCTCGGGGATCGGGGCCACGGCGATCCGGCGGGGTGCCACCGCATCGGCCTTCTTCAGGTAGTCGAAAAGATTGGCGGCGGCTTCTGCCAGGTCGCCGGCCGGGCTGAGGTTGACCACGGCCCGGGCCTTGTTCTGCCCGGCGACGTCCCGGGCCCCGAAGGCGATCAGCGCTTCATCCGGCTCCACATCGACCGCATTGAGCCGCACCGGCGCGCCGGGGGCGTAATGCGAAACGAGCATGCCGGGTGCCTCGATCGTCGTTGCCGGTCCTTCCGGCCTGACGATCGGCATCCCGGTCACCGCTTCGATCTCGTCGGCGGAGATCCCGCCCGGACGCAGTAGCCGGACTGTGTTTCCCTCGACGCGGACGATCGTCGATTCGACGCCCACCGGCGCCGCGTCGCCGTCGATGATCAGCGTCAGCTTTTCGCCGAGATCCTCGTCCACGTGCTGCGCGCTCGTCGGGCTCACCTTGCCGGATGTATTGGCGCTCGGGGCGGCAAGCGGCCTGCCGAGCCGGCGTATGACCGCGCTCGCAAAGCCGACGGGAACCCTCATCCCGACCGTATCGAGCCCGGCCGTCGCCAGGGGGTGGATCGGCGTCCCCTCCCTCAGGGGCAGGACCAATGTCAGGGGACCAGGCCAGAAATGCTCGGCCAGCAGTTGCGAGATCGGGTCGAAGACCGCGTGCTCCCGGGCCATCGCAAGATCCGCCACATGGCAGATCAGCGGATTGAAGCGGGGCCGCCCCTTTGTCTCGTAGATCCGCGTCAGCGCCGTGGGATTGGTGGCATCCGCCGCAAGGCCATAGACGGTCTCGGTCGGGAGAGCGACCGGCAGACCTTCGGCCAGCGCATCCGTCGCCTCCTGCAGGGCGCGTTCCTCGTCGGTTGCCAGATGGATGATCCTTGCCGTCATGTCCGCGTCCTAACGCGTAACGCCCGGCGTCGGCAACGCAAAATTGCTAGAGCTTCTCGATCATCGCCCGGAGCGGCTGGTTCGGTGCGCCAAGCAGGAGAAGGTTCTTCATCGCCTCGCGCGGATCGTCCGTCCGGAAGAGGAGCCCGTCCTTGCGCAGCGACCGGTCGATGCGGAGCGTATCGCCGGCGGCCTTTTCGTATGCGACGGCAAAATACATGCGCGCACTGCTGATGCGGATGTTCTCGAAGAACGGATAGCTCTCGCTGATGTCGGAGGAGAAATTGGCAATGTAGAAGGACCAGTGGACCGGTCCCCTTTGTTTGAAGCGCGTGCTGGACGTGGTGACGTGGCAGTAGCCCAGATGCGGTATGTCTTCGAACACCCGCGAGAAGATCACCTTCGGGAAGCGGATGGACTTGTGGAAGCCGTTGATCCGTTCGTGGGTCGTCTCGCCCGCCCGCACCAGCTTCCGGTTCGTGCTCTCGGCCACATCCTCGAACGTGATGTATCGCTTCGTGTCGCGGTCCCACGTCGGCCCGCGTTCGATTTTGCCCGTCCGCAGGAATTCGGAATGGGGTGCCACGCTGGTGGGGGAAGGGCGCCGCGGCGCCGCTTTCTGGTAGTAACGCCGCTTCGCGCTTGCCTGCACCGTCTGCTTCCTTCGGTCTGCTCGCACGATGCTAGCCGCTTATGGTTAACCATGCGTATCGCCGCAGGAAGCATCCCCTCGCTCGAGAGGGGAACGATGGTGCGCCTCCCCCGTTTCCCACCCATTGAAGAAAAAGAGGAGACAGCCACTCATGGGAAAACTCACGTTTCGCCTCACCACGGTGGTCGCGGCACTGGCAGTGACCGTGACAAGCTACGTCCCGGTTCAGGCCATGCCGTTGCCCGCCGCTCCGGTGGCCGCGGCCCAGGGCGTCGTTACCGACGTCCAGTACAATAGTCGTTTCGAACGCCGGCTTGACCGCCGCCTGGACCGCCGCTTCGACCGGCGGCTTGACCGCCGGGATCCGCGCCGGGACTTCCGTGTGGAGCGGGGCGGCTTCTATAACGGCTACCGCGGCTATCGCGACCGTCGCCCGGGCTACCGCTATCATAACGGCTACTGGTTCCCGATGGCGGCCTTCGCTGCCGGCGCAATCATCGGCGGTGCGACCCAGGCACGACCGAGCGGTAGCCACAGCGCGCGCCATTACCAGTGGTGCGAGAGCCGGTATCGTTCCTACCGCGCCTCGGACAATACCTATCAGCCGTATAATGGACCGCGTCGCAGATGCAATTCGCCCTACTCGTAATGGCTGATGCCATGAACCGCCTGCCGTCCCCATCCCGGGGGGGGCTTTCTCGTTCCGTCCCGACGTCCCGTTGACGTTAATCGAGGGTTCAGCTTGCCGTTCGTAACCCTGCGCAGGTCGATGGGAACGCAGACAGTCAACTTGAATGGAGAACACGATGAAAATGCTGTTCAGGAAAGTCGCGATCGCTGCCCTTTCGGTTGCGGCCGTCGGCACGACGTTCATGCCCGCCCAGGCGGCCATGCCGGTCGTCGCGGCTCCGGCCGCGAAGATCGAGATGAAGTCGGATGTGACTGAGGTCCGCCACCGTGGCGGCCCCCGCGGCTATTACCACGGGCATCGCGGTTACCGCCATCACCGGCCGGGCTACCGCTATCATGACGGCTACTGGTTCCCGCTTGCCGCCTTTGGTGCCGGGGCGCTGATCGGCGGCGCGCTCGCGGCACCGCCTCGCTACGCGGATCCGCTGCCGCCGCCCCCGCCCCCGCCGCCGGCCTATGGCGCGAGTGGCATCAATCCCCGTCACTATGAGTGGTGCCAGGCGCGGTATCGCTCCTACGATCCGTATTCGAACACCTTCCAGCCCTATAACGGCCCACGGCGGCAGTGCTACTCGCCCTACTACTGAGTTCGCGGGTGGTCCTGCGCACCATAAAACGAGGCCCGTCCGGCGTTCCCGGGCGGGCCTTTGCCGTTTGTTTACCGGCTTGCCTTCGGGCAACTCCATTGACAAGTCGATTTACGTTTACGTAAAAAGCAGGGGAGTTTTTCCGGCCGGTTAAGGCCCGTCGGCCCATGAGGAGGATGCACCATGTACAAGGCTCCGGTCGAGGAGATCGCCTTCACCCTGAACCACGTCGCCGGCCTTGCCGGCGCTGTCGAGGCAGGCAGGCTGGGCGATCTTTCCGCTGATCTGGTGGAGGCCATCCTCGAGGAGGCGGGCCGCTTTGCCACCAACGAGATGGCACCGCTCGGCGAGGTCGGCGACCGGCAGGGAGCCCGGATTTCGGACGGCGTCGTCACCACGCCGGACGGCTGGGCCGACCTCTATCGCAACTGGCGCGAAGGCGGCTGGAACGGGCTGATCGCGCCGGAAGCCTACGGCGGCCAGAACCTGCCGCACATGCTGAACGTCGCCGCGCTGGAGATGTGGAACTCGGCCTCGATGGCCTTCGCGCTCGCGCCGACGCTCACCATGGGCGCGATCGAGGCTCTCGAAAAGCACGGCAGCGACGCCCTCAAGGCCAGATATCTCGAAAAGCTCGTTTCCGGCGAGTGGACCGGGACCATGAACCTGACCGAGCCCCATGCCGGTTCCGACCTCGGCGTCCTCAAGACGCGCGCCGAACGCCGCGACGACGGCACCTACCGTATCTTCGGCCAGAAGATCTTCATCACATGGGGCGAGCACGACGCGGCCGAAAACATCATCCACCTCGTGCTGGCGCGTCTTCCCGATGCGCCGGCCGGCACGCGCGGCATCTCGCTCTTTCTCGTGCCGAAGTTCCTCGTCGAGGAAGACGGCTCGATCGGGGCCCGCAACGACGTCTTCTGCCATTCCATCGAACACAAGCTCGGCATCCACGGCTCGCCCACCTGCACGATGATCTACGGCGACGGCAGGTTCGGCGATGAGAAGGGCGCGATCGGCTGGCTGGTCGGCGAGGAGAACAAGGGTCTCGCCTGCATGTTCACGATGATGAACAATGCCCGTCTCGCGGTCGGCATGCAGGGCGTCGCCATTGCGGAAGCCGCCACCCAGAAGGCGATCGAATATGCCCGCGAGCGCACCCAGGGCAAGGCGCCCGGCTGGACGGGGACCGGCATGAGCCCGATCATCGAACATCCCGATGTCGCCCGCATGCTGCTGACGATGAAGGCCCTGACCCAGGGCTCGCGCGCGATCTGCTATGCCTGTGCCCACGCCATCGACATGGCTGGCCACGCCGAAGGCGACGAGGCGAAGACCTGGGGCGAGCGCGCAGCACTGCTGACGCCGATCGCCAAGTCGTTTGCCACCGATGCCGGCGTGGACGTCGCCTCCCTCGGCATCCAGGTCCATGGCGGCATGGGCTTCATCGAGGAGACCGGCGCTGCCCGCTATCTCCGCGACGCCCGCATCGCCCCGATCTACGAAGGCACTAACGGCATCCAGGCGATCGACCTCGTGGCCCGCAAGCTGCCGCTCTCGGGCGGGGCGCAGGTGAGCGGCTTCATCGCGGAACTGAAGGACATTGCCGAGCGCGTCGCCGCCTCCAACGAGCCGGCTTTCGGCGCGACGGCCGAGCGCCTGCGGGAGGCGATCGCCGATCTCGAGACCGCGACCGGCTGGCTCCTGAATGCGCAGTCGGAAGGACGCGTTGCGGAAGCGCTCGCGGGCGCGACGCCCTACCAGCGCCTGTTCGGCCTCGTTCTCACTGGCACCTATCTTGCCAAGGGCGCGCTTGCGCCTTCCGACGACGGCCGGAAAGGGCCGCGGCTGACGCTCTGCCGCTTCGCCGTGGAGAACCTGCTGCCGGAAACGGCGGCGCTGAAGCGCCAGGTGGTCGAAGGTGCGGCGAGCCTCGAGGCGGCCCGCGCCGCGCTCGCCTGAGGAGAGACGTCATGAGCGACAACCACATCCTCGTCGAGCGGCCCGATCAGCAACCCGGCGTCCTCGTCATCCGCTTCAACCGGCCGGAGAAGAAGAACGCCATCACCACCGCCATGTACGGGCGGATGACGGAAGCCCTGCGCGAGGCTGACAGCCACGACGGCATTCGCGCCGTCGCCTTTCTCGGGACCGACAACTGCTTTTCCGCCGGCAATGACATGGGCGACTTCCTCGCCTACGCCATGAGTGGCGGCGGTCGTCCCTCGGCCGCGGACTTCCTGCAGGCGCTTGCCACCTGCGGCAAGCCCATGGTCTCCGGCGTGGACGGCCTCGCGATCGGCATCGGCACCACGATCCATCTCCACTGCGACATGACCATCGCGTCCGATCGCGCCCATTTCCGCACGCCGTTCGTGGACCTTGCGCTCGTGCCGGAGGCTGCCTCCAGCCTGATCGCGCCGCGCGTCATGGGCCACCAGCGCGCCTTCGCACTGCTCGCTGCCGGCGAAGGCTTCTCCGGCGAGCAGGCCCGCGAGGCCGGCATCGTCTGGAAGGTGGTGCCGCAGGATGCCGTCGAGACCGAGACGCTCGCGCTTGCGGCGAGCCTTGCCGCCAAGCCGCCGCATGCCATGAAGATCGCCCGCGACCTCATCCGCGGAAACGGCGACGACGTTTTGGCGCGCATGGACGAGGAACTGGTGCACTTCACCGCACAGCTTCGCAGCGCCGAGGCCCGCGCCGCTTTCGAGGCCTTCATGCGCCGTTGAGGCGGCGCATGGCCGTCCACGCCTGAAGCACAGGTTGGTTCGGCTGTTCAGGGCCCGAGCGGGTTGATGTCGCCCACGAAGCGGATGAGGTCCGCCATCGTGAAATGACCCTCCTGCTTGCACGGCAGTTCCGGTTTCCAGTTGGACCTCTTCCAGAGGAAGGACTCGTGGTCCCCGTGGACCAGGCCGAGGAAGGTCTCCGCCACGATGGTCGATGCCATCGGACCCAGGCGCTTTCCGTCATGGTAATGCTGCGCCTCCTTCAGGACGTAGTACCAGAGCGGCGTCTCCTCGTGCAGGCCGTGCTTTTCCGCGACCTTGCCATCCGGCCCGGTGGCGATCTCGACCGGTGTCATCGGCTGGATCTTCATCGCGCGACAGACGGCCTGGCCCGAAGGCAGGCCGATCTGTACGCCGCGCCGCAGATTGCGGAAGGGAAGGTTCGCATCCCGCTGCTGCTGCTCCGTCGGGTCCTCGCGCAGGCCCGGCAACGTGTGCAGCGACGGCGCGATGAACGGATCGAGCTTTCGCGAGAAGTTGAAGGTGAAATCCGTCCCGCCCTGGCCGACCACGTCGAAGAACCGCCGCCAGTCGATCACCCAGTTCGAGGGCAGTTCCGCAAGCGGGGGAAGAGGGGGCGGGGGCGGAGGAGACACCGGGGCCAGCTCGCCGACGATCTTTCCGGACTTGCCGGTGAAGAAGAACAGCGCCTGCAGGCTGCCATTGGCAATCCGCGGGCTTCCGGGATGGAAGGCGCGATTGTGGCTGTAGGTCTCGCGAACCATGGAGTGTCCGAGCCGGTAACACCCCGCGGCAAACTCTGCCGGCATGTAGGGACGCCTCTTGAACCGGTAGAATTCCCGGCCCTTGTTCTTGATGCGGTTGATCAGGCCCGGTTCCGTCAGCCGCTCCACGAAGTCGAAGAGGACGATCCACTGGTAGTGCCAGGTCACGATCCGGCGCGCCTCGAGAAACAGGGCGCCACCGGTCAGCGGCGAGCCGTTCTTCTGCAGCCAGTCGACGACCGCGTTGTGGAAGCGGAGCATCAGCAAATGCGTCTGCGCCACCAGCAGGTTCTCGTCGTTGCGTTCGTCGAAGATCAGCGCATGGCCCACCTGGTTGCGCGGCAGGTCGTGCCGGAGCGAGGGGATGGTCTCGCCGAGCTCGTTGTCCGACGCGCCCGTCTTGCCGATGAGGAGCAGCGGCGTGATGTCGAACGTCGTCTTGTCGCGCTGGTAGAGGTAGGGATGGATACCCGGTCCGTCCCCATAGAGTGAATCGAGATCGAGCGCCGGCGTCCGGAAATTGTCGGTCGCCTTGGGATCGGCCTTCTGCTGCTCGAGAGGCGTCGTGTCCAGCGTGATGTCGTGGTCGATGAACTGGCCGAGATAGGTATAGCCGGCCGGGATGTTCTCGTTGTCGCCGCCGGGATCGGGGTCGGCGCCCACCGCGCCCTGGTCCCGCATAGCCTTGGCAAGTTCGAACAGTGCATCGTCGTCCGCATAGAGCGGCAACAGGTTCGGAAACATCACGCCGAATTTTCCGGGGTCGCCGATCCCGTTGAAGGAATGCAGCGTCTCGCGCTTCATGCCGCGCACACCATGTCCATGCATCGCAATGTTAGTCATGACGTCCCCTCCTCGTGCAATCCACGATTATCTTCGCTCTGGAATAATCGCTATGATTGCATCGAGGGTTGCCGGACACAACCAACCGCTGACTCAATCTGCGGCTGCACGGGGTTGTCCGGAGCGTCTCAGCGCTGGAGAAGGGCGACGGCTTCCACATGCGGCGACCAGAGGAACTGGTCCACCGGCACGACCGAGCGGATCTCGTAGCCGCCATCGACCAGCAGCCGCAGGTCGCGCGCCAGGGTGAGGGGGTTGCAACTGACCGCCGCCACCTTCCGGACGCCGGAGCGGGCCAGTTCCCTGACCTGCGCCTCCGCGCCGGCGCGTGGCGGGTCGAAGACGACCGCGTCGAAGACCTTCAGCTCCTGGGTCGTCAGCGGCCGGCGGAAGAGGTCCCGCTTTTCCACCGTCACGGGCTTGAGGCCCTGCGTCGCGCGGGCCGCCTGGTCGAGTGCTCGCAAGGGCTTGTCCTCTCCTTCCACGGCATGGACACGGGCCGCCCGCGCCAGGCGAAGCGCAAAGGTCCCGGAGCCGGCGAAGAGGTCCAGCACGCGTTTCGACTTGCCGACATGGGCGGACACGAGGGCGGCCATGGCGTCCTCCGCCTCCTTCGTCGCCTGCATGAAGGCGCCGGGGGGCGGGGTGACGAGTGCACCGCCGAAATCGACCAGCGGCTTGCGCGGCTCGATGAGGATCTCGCCGTTCACGGAAACCCGGGCGATCGCGCCGAGACGCATCACCGTCTCAATCGCCGCCCGCCGTCGCTTGTCGTCGAGGGGCTTCACGCCCTCGGCCGCCACGTCTAGTCCGGAAAGCGTATTCAGCACCGTCAGCCGGAAACTCTCCGAGCCCCCGGCAATGGAAGCCGCAACCGATCGCAGCGCGTCCAGTTGCGCGACGATCGCAGGGGCAGCGACGGGACATTCCTCGATCGAGACGATGTGATTGGTCTCAGCCCGGTTGAAGCCGAGAAGAAGGCCCTTGTCGGTCCGGCGCGCCGTGAAGACCGTGCGCCGCCGCTGGCCGAGCCCGCAGGAGACGAGCGGTTCCACCTCCGGCGCCAGGCCCTTGCTTCGCAAGGCATCGACGATGAGGATGCGCTTGAAGGCTCGGTACGGTGCCTCGGCCAGATGCTGCAGCGAGCAGCCGCCGCAGGCGTCCCGGTCCGGGTCGAAATGGCGACAGATGGGCGCCACGCGGTCCGGGGAAACGGCGCTCGTCGAAAGAAGGGCGCCATGGCTGCCGTTGCGGGCAATCGCCACCGTTTCTCCAGGCAGTGCGTGCGGCACGTAGACCGGCCCCTCTGCCGTGCTGGCAATTCCGTGCCCCTGGGCGCCAAGCCTGTCGATGGTGACCGTCAGCGTGCTCATCTGTCTTTCATTCCTGCCAGCAGGTATTCCTGGTTGCCGTCGCCGCCGGATATGGGGGAGGGGATGAGGCCGAGGCTGCGCCAGCCCATCTCTTCCGTCAGCCAGGTGTCCAGCGTTGCCGCGACCGCGGGTCCGCTCTCCGGTTCCTTCAGGAGGCCGCCCTTGCCGATTGCCTCGCGGCCCGCCTCGAACTGCGGCTTGACGAGAAGCACGCATATGGCCCCGGGCTCCGCCAGTTTCAACACCGGCGGCAGGGCGAGCCTCAGCGAGATGAAGGAGACGTCGGAGACGACGAACTCGATCGGCCGGCCATCGAGGTCGTCCGGGCAAAGGGCCCGTGCATTGAGGCCTTCGACGTTCGTCACCCGCGGATCGGTCGCAAGCGAGGGATGCATCTGCCCGTGCCCGACGTCGATCGCCGTGACATGCGCCGCCTCCCGTTGCAGCAGGACCTGCGTGAAGCCTCCGGTCGAGGCGCCCACGTCGAGGCAGTTGCGTCCCGATGGGTCGAGCCCGAAATGATCGAGCGCCGCCACCAGCTTCAGGGCGGCGCGGGAGACGTATTCCTGGGCAGGGTCGTCTATCTGGATTTCCACATCGTCGGCAAAGGTCTGGCCGGGCTTGCTGGCGACCTGGCCGTTCACCCTCACGGTCCCGCGCACGATCGCGTCGCGCGCACGCGAGCGGCTGGCGAACAGGCCGAGGGTCAGCAGGAGTTGATCGAGGCGTTGCGGCGGATGATGGGACATGCGCCCTCCATGGAGCCCTTTCGGTCGGGATGCAAGCAGCGCGGGCCGACGGGTCAAAGGTTGGAGCGAATATCAATCGAATTTTAAGCCGCATCCGGTTGACTGTCGGGAACGCCATTCCCGGCGCTGCCGTCGTCAGGACGGCCCGAAATGACTTCGGCTCCTCAAATCCCTGCTCAGTCACGTAACGGGAAGGCCATGTCGCTCAATAATCTCTCCCTCAACAAGAAACTCATCGGCACGTTTTTTGCGGTCATGTCCGTCTGCCTGCTCGCCTCGGCGATCGTCTTCTGGCAGGTCGTGAAGTCCACCCGCGCCTCCGGAGAGCAGACGCGGGCGCAGGAAATCCTGCACCAGGTGGACAATGCCCTGGAGGCCATGCTCGAGCAGGCCGTCAACCAGCGCGGTTTCCTGCTTTTCCGCAGCGACAGCACCTATAACGAGGTCTTTGCCCAGCGCGACAAAATGATCGCCGCGATCGAGGAGGCCAAGAAGGCCGCAGCCGGGCAACCGGGCTTGATCGCATCGCTCGACCAGATGCGCGCCGCCGCGGACGTCTTCCACACGCAGCTGAGCGAGCCGCAGCTTGCCGCCCGCAGAAGCACCGAGGCGCCGATCGAGGAGATCATCGAGATCGGCAGGAACCAGTCGAGGGGCCAGCTCGACGCCTTCCGCGAAACCGCCGCGAAGATCAAAGAGGACGCCGGCGTGCTCGTCGCCTCGCTGCAGGAAAACCAGGAACGCGCCCAGTGGGACATCATGCTGGCGCTGCTATTCGGCGGCGCTGCGGCGGGCCTGATCGCGACCGGCCTGGTATGGGCCCTGTCGCGGGCGATCGTCACCCCGATCGTCGGCATGACGAGGGCGATGACCGAACTCGCCTCCGGCAACAACGACATCGAGGTCCCGGCGCTCGGACGGGGAGACGAAGTCGGCGAGATGGCGAAGGCCGTCGCAGTCTTCAAGGATTCCGCCATCGAGAAAATCCGCATCGAGCAGGAAAGCGAGGCGATCCGCGCCGCCGCGGATCGCGAGCGGATGAGCAATGACGAGATCAAGACGCGCGAATCCGGCCAGATCGAGTTCGCCGTGAACGCGCTGGCGACCGGGCTTTCGAGCCTCGCGAACGGCGATGTCGCCTACCGGATCGACACCCCCTTCACCGGCAATCTCGATCGCCTCCGCGTCGATTTCAACGAGGCTGTGGCGAGGCTCCAGGCAGCACTCCAGTCGGTCGGTGCGAATGCGGCGGCCATCAACGCAGGGGCAGAGGAAGTTCGCACCGCCGCCGACGATCTGGCGCGTCGTACCGAACAGCAGGCCGCTTCCGTAGAGGAAACCGCAGCCGCCCTCGAACAGGTCACCACCACCGTCAAGGATGCCGCCAAGCGCGCCGAGGATGTCGGCGAACGCGTCGAGCGCGCCCGTGTCGGTGCCGAGAAGTCCGGCGAGGTCGTTCGCAAGGCGGTTTCCGCAATGGAACAGATCTCCAAGTCTTCGAGCGAGATCATCAACATCATCAGCGTCATCGACGACATCGCGTTCCAGACGAACCTGCTGGCGCTCAATGCCGGAGTGGAAGCCGCTCGCGCCGGCGAAGCCGGAAAGGGCTTCGCGGTCGTGGCGCAGGAGGTGCGCGAACTCGCCCAGCGCTCGGCCAATGCGGCGAAGGAGATCAAGTCGCTGATCACCACGTCGGGCGAACACGTGGATTCCGGCGTCGCCCTGGTCGGCCAGACGGGCAAGGCGCTTGAGGCGATCGTCGGCGAGGTCCAGGAAATCGACGAACACATCCGGGCGATCGTCATCTCCACCCGGGAACAGTCGACCGGCCTCCAGGAAATCAATGTCGCCGTCAACACCATGGACCAGGGCACGCAGCAGAACTCCGCCATGGTCGAGCAGCAGACCGCCGCCAGCCATTCGCTGGCACGGGAAGCGGAATCGATGAACTCCCTGCTGCGCCAGTTCAACCTCGGAGGCGGGGCGGCCGGCAGCGTGGCGCGCGGTGCGGCGCCAGGTGCTGCCACAGCCGCGCCGTCGCGGTCCCCGGTCCAGGCGCCGGCTGCCTCCATGGCGGCTCCCGCACGCGCGGCAGCACCGGCATCCCGGCCCGCGATCGAGCCGGCGTCGGGACGTAAGCCTGCCCCCGCGACACCTTCCTCGCGGCCCGCGCCGTCACCGGCGAGCGCCCTGCACGGGAAGCTGTCCGCAGCCTTCGGTGGCGGGTCAGCTGCCGCGAACCCCAGTGCCGACAGCTGGGAGGAATTCTGATCCTCGCGGGCATGGAGAAACGCAAAACGGCCGGGTCATGCCCGGCCGTTTTGCTGTCCAGAAGATGAAGGGCGGGTCAGTTCACCCCGCCGCCCCGACGTCCACGCCCTTCTGTCCCAGCGCGCTGAAGACGGTGGAGACGATGCCGGCACGGTCGAGGCCGGCCCTGGCATACATTGCGTCCGGGCTCGCCTGCTCCATCCAAAGATCGGGCAGGACCATCGGCCTGACCCTGAGACCCTGGTCCAGCAGAGCCTCGGAGGCCAGGAAGTGCATCACATGCGAGCCGAAGCCGCCGATCGCACCCTCTTCGATGGTGATCAGCACGTCGTGATGGCGGGCAAGCTGGCGGATGAGGTCGCGGTCGAGCGGCTTGGCGAAGCGGGCGTCCGCCACCGTCGTGGAAAGGCCCGCCGCATCGAGGTCTTCGGCCGCCAGCAGACAGTCGCGGAGACGGGTGCCGAAGGAAAGCAGCGCGACCCTGGTCCCTTCCTTGACGATCCGGCCCTTGCCGATCTGGAGGATCTGGCCGCGTTCCGGCATTTCGACGCCAACACCCTCGCCGCGCGGATAGCGGAAGGAGATCGGGCCCTCGTCGTAGGCGGCGGCCGTCCGCACCATGTGCTTCAGTTCCGCCTCGTCGGCTGCCGCCATCACCACCACGCCGGGCAGGGTGGCGAGGAAGGTCGTGTCGAAGGAGCCCGCATGCGTCGGACCGTCGGCGCCGACGAAGCCCGCCCGGTCGATCGGGAAGCGCACCGGCAGGCCCTGGATCGCCACGTCGTGGACGACCTGGTCGTAGCCGCGCTGCAGGAAGGTGGAATAGATAGCGCAGAAAGGCTTGAACCCTTCCGCCGCAAGCCCGGCCGCAAAGGTCACCGCATGCTGCTCGGCGATCCCGACGTCGAATGTTCGCGACGGGAAGACCTCAGCCAGCTTGTCGATCCCGGTGCCGTTCGGCATGGCGGCCGTGATGCCGACGATCTTCTCGTCGAAGCGCGCTTCCTGCACCAGCGATTCGCCGAAGACGCTGGTATAGCTCGGCGCGTTGGGCTTGGCCTTGGCCTGGGTTCCGGTGATGACGTCGAACTTGTTGACGCCGTGATACTTGTCGGCGGCGGCCTCGGCGGGCGCGTAGCCCTTGCCCTTCTGGGTGCAGACATGGATCAGCACGGGACCCTGTCCGTTGTCGCGCACGTTGCGCAGCACCGGCAGAAGGTGCTCGAAGGAATGCCCGTCGATCGGGCCGATATGGTAGAACCCCATCTCCTCGAACATGGTGCCGCCGGTCACGTAGCCGCGGGCGTGCTCCACGGCGCGGGTGATGGCGCGGTCGACGCCCTTGCCGAGATAGGCCGTCAGCTTCTTGCCGATTTCCCGCACGCCCATGTAAGTGCGCCCGGAGGCGAGCCGCGCCAGATAGGCGCTCATCGCCCCGGTCGGCGGCGCGATCGACATGTCGTTGTCGTTGAGGATGACGATGAGGCGTGCGTCGAGCGCGCCCGCATTGTTGAGCGCTTCATAGGCCATGCCGGCCGACATCGCCCCGTCGCCGATCACCGCGATGACGTTGCGCTTCGATCCGCTGAGGTCTGCGGCAACCGCCATGCCGAGGCCCGCCGAAATCGACGTCGACGAATGGGCGGCGCCGAAGGGGTCGTATTCGCTTTCGGCCCTGCGGGTGAAGCCGGAGAGCCCGTTTTCCTGGCGCAGCGTGCGGATACGGTCCCGCCGGCCGGTCAGGATCTTGTGCGGATAGCACTGGTGCCCGACGTCGAAGATCAGCCGGTCGTCCGGCGTGTTGAAGACCTTGTGGATGGCGATGGTCAGTTCCACCACGCCCAGTCCGGCGCCGAGATGCCCGCCCGTCTTCGAAACCGCATCGATCATCTCGTCACGAACTTCGCGGGCGAGTTGCGGCAGGTCGCGATCCTCGATCATCCGGAGGTCGGCTGGGAACTTGACCGCGTCGAGCAGGGGAGTCTGGGGTGGGGATGTCACGGAGTCTGGCCTTTTCTGCTCTTTCCGGATGCTGCTGTTCTCCAAAATGAGGAGGAACGAGGCTTTTTCAAGTAAGTGCCTTAGCGGATTTCACATATTGGGCAAGGGTACAAACTCCTCTTCGTCCCCAGGTACGATGTCGAAGCGCCCGGTGCGCCACTCTTCCTTCGCCTTCTCGATCCTGTCGCGGGAGGAGGAGACGAAGTTCCACCAGATGTAGCGCTTGGAATTGAGCGCCGCGCCGCCGAACAGCATCACGTGACAGCCCTGCGGCCCTGCCTCCAGGGTGATCTCGTCGCCGGGGCGGAAGACGAGCAACTGGTCCGCCGCGAACCGGTCGCCCGCAATCGCGAGTTCTCCGGACAGGATGTAGACCGCCCTTTCCTCGTGGGCCGCCGGAAACGGAAAGCGCCGGCCCGGCTCGAGCCGAAGGTCGACATAGAGCGTGTCGGTGAGGACGGGCACCGGCGAGGAGAGGCCGGCGAAGTCGCCGATCACCACGCGACCGCTCGCGCCGCCGCTGTCGATGAGGGGCATCGCCTCGAAGCCCGTGTGGGAGAAGGCCGGGTCGATCTCCTCCCGGTCGTCGGGCAGGGCGAGCCAGGTCTGCAGGCCGGAAACGGAAAGCGGCCGCCCGCGCAGGTTCTCCGGGGTGCGCTCCGAATGGACGATCCCGCGCCCGGCGGTCATCAGGTTGACGTCGCCCGGCCGGATGACCAGTTCCGTCCCCAGGCTGTCGCGATGCTTGATCTCTCCGTCGAAGAGATAGGTGACCGTCGACAACCCGATATGCGGATGCGGCTTGACGTCGAGCGCCTCGCCGGCGCGCAGCAGCGCGGGGCCCATGCGGTCGAAGAAGATGAAGGGGCCGACCAGCCTCCGCTGGCGGCTCGGCAGGGCGCGGCGGACGGCAAAGCCGCCGATGTCGCTCGACCGCGGGATGATGAGGTTCTCGATGGCGTCGCAGGCAAAGCTGTCGCCGGCCTGCGGATCTGTTCCGGGGAAGAAGGACATGAAGGTCTCCTGTAGCGCCAAGCCTAGCGGAAGGCGACCCTCTTTGCCAGTTGGGCGTGTTCCGGTTAGCGGCCAGCCCCGCCGATCAGCCGGCTCCATTGCTCGCCGGCGAGCCCG
Organism: Pseudorhizobium sp. NPDC055634; assembly: GCF_053618655.1. Classification (NCBI taxonomy): domain Bacteria; kingdom Pseudomonadati; phylum Pseudomonadota; class Alphaproteobacteria; order Hyphomicrobiales; family Rhizobiaceae; genus Pseudorhizobium; species Pseudorhizobium sp. NPDC055634. The sequence continues at coordinate 110,450 of NZ_JBSHHW010000011.1, forward strand.
TTGAGGAAGGCCTCGCCGGAACGCACCCTCGCAAGGATGGCCTCGTCGCTGGAATGAACGATGCTGGAACCGGTGTTGACCAGCGCAAGCCGGCGCCCCAACATGGCGTCCATGAAGGCGGGCTGCATGCGTCCGCGCACAAGGCTCGCCCCGCGCGTTGCGGCATCCGCCAGGAGCGCGTCGAGCACCGCTCCTTCCTGTCCCGGCAGGGCGAGGAGTTGCAGTACCCGGGCGCTGGAGTTCGGTCGCAGGTGGTAGAAGCCGGCGCCGATGGCCGCCTGCATGCGGTCGAACATGCCGATGATGACCGGCTGGCCGTAGGCGGGCTTCGCCATCGCTTTCTGTGCCAGACGGAGGGTCTCTTCCTCGCTCCATCCGGGCCGCAGCGGGAAGCGCGCGATACAGGCTGCAAAGACAGCCGCGAATTCTTCCGCGCTGATCGCTCGCGTGGTGACCGCTTTCGGGTTGCCCGCAAAGACCGTCCAGCGGAGTGCGTCGTTCTTCACGCGACCACGGATCCGGCGTCCCGCCATTCGCGCCAGGGGTCTGAGGTGCTGAAGAAACGGAAAGCGGTATGCCGCGCCGTCCAGCAGGGCGACGGCCGGATCGATGATGCGCACCCAGTCGAGGCTGTGCGAGGGCAGGACGACCCCGCCAAGGCCCCGCCACATCCGAAGGGAAACGTCGCTCGCGGTATCGGTGAAGGAGAAATCCTGCGGCCCTTCGAGCGCCGCCTTCAGCAGCTTCGCGCCGGTAAGCGGTCCCGTTTTCTCGCGATCGACCATGATGGAACTGCAAAGCGCCATGCGAAGCGGCCGGCCGTCGAGCGTCATGGGAAGCGCGTGCCGCCCGATGAAGCCGCTCGGTGTCCCGTCGTCCTCGACATGGACGAGGGACGGAAGGTCACGGCCGCAAGACTCGTCCTCAAGGTAGACGGCGCGGATGTCGGCGAGGAGTGCGGCGGGGGGCGGCGTCGCCCGTCTTCGGAAGATGCGCTGGAAGAGGGCTGCGACAGCGCCCGCGTCGTCCTCCGTCAGTGGTCGAATCCTGCCCATCCGGCTCCTGCATCCTGTTCTGGCCAAGCCTTACGGGCGGCACCTCAATATCGGGTTCACGCCTCACCGGGATTCGCGGTTATGGTGAAGAGGGGGTTGCCTTGTCGTCGCCCGGGTCGTCGCAGGGTTCGATGACGGCGGGTTTGCCGGCTTCGGTTCCGACCTCCAGGCAACCGGCGTCGTGGCAGAGCCTCCAGCCGCCTCCCGTTGCACCGGAGGCCGCAAGCACGATGCGTGGCTGCGCCGCCAGTTTGGGAGCCCAGACCCACCACCCGTCGCGGAGCAACGCATCGGGCCCCGGTTCCATGCCGGCCCCCGAGCCCTTGACGGCCGCCTCCGCCAGGACCAGTCCTGCTGGGGTCACCTCCCAGCGCTCCCTCCACTCCGTCTTCTGGACCGAATGCGTCCAGGAGAGGGAGAAGGCGGAGATCGCAAGCGCCAGCGTCTTGCCGCCCGCCAGCAGGCAGAGGCTCATGGGAGCGCGACGGAGCGGGTCTTGCGTGCCCGCAGCCAGTGCTGCACGACGACGAAGGCGCCAAGCGCCCAGCCGATCTCGTCCGTCCACGGCAGTGCGAGGACGACGGCGAAGCCGGCCGCGAAGGCGAGCAGCCGTTCCCAGACCGCCAGAGGCGCGAAGAGAAAGCCGACGACGGCGACGCCCCAGAGCGCGATGCCGAAACACGCCTTTGCGAAGACGTAGGCGACCTCAACCGGATAGCCCCAGGCCGCGGCGATCGCTCCGCCATCCTGCAGCATCAGTGCCGGTGTGTAGACGGCCATGAAGGGCACGACGAAGCCCGCCGCCGCAAGCTTGGTGGCCTGGATCGAGATTTTCAGCCCCGACGTCTTGGCCATCGGCGCGGCGGCGAAGCAGGCAAGCGCCACGGGAGGCGTCAGGTCGGCCATGATCCCGAAGTAGAAGACGAACATGTGCGAGACCAGCAGCGGCACGCCGAGCTCCAGCAGGGCAGGGCCCGCAAGCGACGAGGTGATGATGTAGTTGGGGATCGTCGGAATGCCCATGCCGAGGATGAGGCAGGTGATCATCGTCAGCACCAGCGACAGGAAGAGATTGTCCTCTCCCACCCGGATGATGAAGCCGATGAAGGTCGAGGCGATCCCGGTCAGCGTCAGCGTGCCGATGACGATGCCGACGATCGCGCAGGCAATGCCGACCGGCAGTGCGTTCTTGGCGCCCTCGGCCATCGCGTCCCGGCAGATCCCGAGCGTCTCGCGGCCGCCCTTGACGAAGAAGCAGCCGGCGATCAGGGCGATGATGACGATCGCCAGGAAGTTGACGCCGAATTCCAGGAAGGAGGCCGCGGCCAGTCCGACCACAAGCCAGAACACGACCCGGAAGGCGAAGGGGCCGATCGAGGCCGCGAGCGGCATGCCGAGGATCAGCACGACGACGAGCGCGAGGCCCATCGTGCCGGCGAAGATCGGCGTGTAGCCGGCAAACAGCAGGTATACCAGGACGCCGAGCGGCAGCACGAGCGGCCAGTGCTGCTTGACCGCCAGCCAGGGATTGGGAAGCTCGGACTTGTTCATGCCCCGCAGCCCGGCCTTGCCGGCTTCGAGGAACACGGTCCAGAAGCAGACGCCGAAATAGAGGATCGCCGGGATCAGCGCCGCCTTGACGATCTCCGCGTAGGGCACGTTCAGCGTTTCCGCCATGATGAAGGCGACCGCGCCCATGACCGGCGGCATGATCTGCCCGCCCATCGAGGAGGTCGCCTCCACCCCGCCGGCAAAGGCCGAGCGGAAGCCGAAGCGCTTCATCAGCGGAATGGTGAACTGGCCGCTCGCCACGACATTGGCGACGCCGGAACCGGAAATGGTTCCCATCAGCGCGGACGACATGACGCAGACCTGCGCCGGTCCGCCCCGCCACGTTCCGACGAGGCCGAGAGCGAAATCGTTGAACAGGGCCAGCATGCCGGCCCGCTCGAGGAAGGCGGCGAAGACGACGAAGATGAAGATATAGGCCGCCGAGACGTAGATCGGCGTGCCGTAGATGCCTTCCGTGCCGAAGCCGAAATGCTCAACGATCAGCTCGAAATCATAGCCGCGATGGATGAAGGGCGGCGGGAAATACTGGCCGAAGAAGCAGTAGGCGAGAAAGATCGCCGCGATGATCGTCAGCGGCAGGCCCATCAGCCGCCGCGCGCCCTCGAAGACCAGCGCGATCGCGACGGTCGCGACGGCGAGGTCCAGCGGCGTATGGAAGCCGCTGCGCAGGATCAGTTGCTCGTAGAAGACCCAGTTGTAGATCCCGGTCAGGAAGCCGAGGATGCCGAGAGACCAGAACCAGATCTTGCCAGCCCTGGTCTTGGCCACGAGATTGCCGAACAGGACGAAGCCGAGGAGGAGCAGGAAGCCGACATGCATGGCGCGCACGACCTGGCTCGGCAACGTGCCATAGGCGGCGGTCCACAGCTGGAACAGCGAGAAGGTGAAGGCGATCCAGAAGGCGATGCGGCCGGTGATGCCGCTGCCGAACCCCGAGGGCAGACCCTCGATTGCCTCTTCCGCGCTATGCGGGGCAGGCTTGCCCTCCACTGCTGCCAGATCGCTCATTCGTCCCTCGATATTCGATAGCTGAAATAGAAAACCCCGCGGCTGCTTTCGCTGCCACGGGGATCAATGCGTCGCCGGCCTTACTGCATCAGCCCTGCTTCCTTGTAGTAGCGCTCCGCGCCGGGATGCAGCGGAACGGGCATGCCCTCCAGCGCCTTCTTGGGATCGATCGCCTTTGCCGCGGCATGGGAAGCGGCCAGGCGGTCCAGGTTCTCGAACAGAAGCTTCGTCATCTGGTAGACGGTTTCCTCCGAAACGCCGTCATGGGTGATGAGGAAGTTGCCGACAGCCGCTGTCGGAACGTCTTCGGTCTGCCCGTCATAGGTCCCGGCGGGGATGATGACCGGAAGATACGGAGCGCCGATCTTCTCCACGTCCGCTGCCGGAACGGCGACGACGTTGATCGGCAGCGAGGTGGCGAGGTCACGGATCGAGGCGACGCCGAGACCGGCGGACTGCAGCGTCGCGTCGAGCTGGCGGTTCTTGATCAGTTCGACCGATTCAGCGAACGGCAGGTATTCGGTCTTGCCGAGGTCCTCGTAGGACATTCCGGCGGCCTCGAAGATAGCCCGCGCGTTCAGTTCGGTTCCGGATTTCGGCGCGCCGACCGACAGGCTCTTGCCCTTCAGGTCGGCGAGCGACTTCACGCCGGAATCCTTGCTGGCGACGATCTGGATGTAGTTCGGATAGATGCCGGCAATGCCGCGCAGCTTGTCGAGCTTGCCGGGGAAGCCGGCCTCGGTATTGCCTTCCCATGCCATCTGGACGGAATCGCCGAGCGAGAAGCCGATCTCGCCGCGGCCGGCCTGAAGCAGGTTGAGGTTCTCGACGGATGCCTTCGTCGCCTGCACCTGGGTGCGGGCCCCCTCGATCTTCTCCCCGTAGATTTCCGAAAGCGCGACGCCAAGCGGATAATAGACGCCCGACGTGCCGCCGGTCAGGACGTTGATGAACTCCTGTGCCTTCGCTCCCGTGGATGCGAAGGTGGCGGAAACCGCCAGGGTTGCGGCGAGCACGAGTTTGATTTTGCTTGATTTCACGACTGTTCCTCCCAAAGCCATCGTCAGCAGGCGCTCAACATGCGGAACTGAGAGGGGGTCGTCAATCGCTTTGTGCCCGAAGCGGGCAAACTTACTGCAAGCTTCAACTAATGCAGGATTTCACTCGTTGTCGAGCGGCTCCACGCCCTGCGGCTTGCCCGCGCGGTCGAGGCGGATCTTCTCGATGCGGTTCTCCGCGGCGGCGAGCAGTTTCTCGCAATGCTTCTTCAGGGCTTCGCCCCGTTCGTAGATGGCGATCGACTCGTCGAGAGCCACGTCGCCGCGCTCGAGCCGCTGGACGATGCTTTCCAGCTCCGCCACGGCCTTCTCGAAAGTGTAGCCGCTGACGTCGTTGGTTTCCGCGTTGTCGCTCATGTTCAGCCCCTCATCAGTCTGCAGATGTGCAGCCCGGCCGATTCCGCCAGGCCTTCGAGATCATAACCACCCTCCAGCAGGCTGATAAGCCGGTTGTCGGCATATTTCCCGGCAATTTCCATGAGCCGTCCGGTCGCCCAGTCGAAATCGTCGCCCACGAGGTTGATCTGCGCCAGCGGGTCGCGATGGTGGGCGTCGAAGCCGGCCGAGATGATCAGGAAATCCGGGCGGAAGTTTTCCAGCGCCGGAAGGACGCGGGTCCGGAATGCGTCGCGGAAATGCTCGCTGGCGGAATTAACCTCCAGCGGAGCATTGACGACATTGCCCTTCGTGCCGGTCTCGTCCTTGGCACCCGTCCAGGGATAGAGCGGCATCTGGTGGGTGGAGCAGAAAAGCACGGAGGGATCGTCCCAGAAGATGTCCTGCGTGCCGTTGCCGTGATGGACGTCCCAGTCGACGATCGCCACCCGCTCGACGCCATAGGCCTTCTGCGCGTGGCGTGCGGCAATCGCGGCGTTGTTGAACAGGCAGAAGCCCATCGCCCTGGTCTTTTCCGCGTGGTGCCCCGGAGGACGCGCGGCGACGAAGACATTGTCCGCGGCCCCGGTGAACACGTCGTCCACGGCGGCGATCGCCCCGCCGATCCCGGTGAGCGCCGCCCGCAGGCTGTCCTTGCCGACATAGGTATCGGCTTCGATCTGGTTGATCCCGTCCTCCTCCGGGATCTCGCGGACCACGGAGTGCAGGTGTTCCTCGGGATGGGCGAGCAGGACGGCGTCCTCGTTTGCCTGCGGCGCCTTCTGGCGGTCCAGCTTCTCGAAATTGGGATGCTGCAGGGCGATCGCCAGCGAGCGCAGCCGGTCGGCGCGTTCGGGATGACCCTCCGGTGTCCGATGCTCCAGGAAGATGTCGTGTTCGTACAGGCGGGTGGACATTCTGGGCCTCGTTTCCGGTTTGCCACGACATGGCGCAGATCGGCGCCCATTTCAAGCAAGCGTGGGGCGCGCTTGTTTGATGGCGGAGAATGGGCTTACATGAACCGGCCAAGCTGGAAGGTGCCGTGGACAAAGAGCCCGCCGACTTCATCGAGTTCAAGGTCCCTTTCCGGGATGCGGACATGCATGGCGAGATGTTCCGCTCCGCCTATGTCGCGCGTGCCGAAGAGGCGGTGGCGGAATTCTGGAAGCGCCACCCTGCCTCCGAAGCAGACCCGCATTTCACCGTCGGCAGGATCACCTGCAGTTTCCATGCGCCGCTGCGGCTGGATGATGTCGTCCGCATGGACGTCCATGTCAGCAAGATCGGCGGCAGGTCGGCCGGCTTCCTGGTGCGCATGGTCCCGAACGGCGGCAGCGAGGCGGTGGCCGAGGCGGAGATCCTCTGGATGGCCTGCGACCGGCAATCCCGGGAGCCTGTCACCCTGCCGGAAGACCTGCGCGACTGGCTTTACGAATTCCTGGATTGACCTAGCCAGGCCCTCCGTCCCCTCCGGCCCCCGCGATTGACTCGACAGTCGTTCGACCCCATGATCGCTGATACGGGCCGTGTTGGGAGGCATGAGCACCGTGACATTCTGACAAGCGAACAACGATTGCACTGCGTAGGCCTCGCCACGCGTTGCTTGCGCATGATGCCTTCATCATTCTGGGAGGAAGTCATGAAGCGCCTGATGTCGTCCGTTGCCGTGCTCGCCGTTTCCACGGCAGTCGCGCATGCACAAACGCCTGCCGTCCCCGATAACCTGGAAAAACTGTCGAACTTCCAGACCACCGGAACGACGGAATTCACCCTCATCGACCAGGAGGGGGAATATGCCGACGGGATCAAGAAGAACCTCGAGCGGATAAAGCTACCCGACGGGTTCAGGATCGACCTCTACGCCGTCGTGCCCGACGCGCGTCACATGGCGGTCGGTCCGCAGGGGATCGTCACCTTCGTCGGAACCCGCAAGGACAAGGTCTGGGCCGTCACCGACCGGAACAAGGATCGCGTCGCCGACGAGGTTAAGGACTTTGCGCCGTCGCTGCAGTTTTCCATCCCGAACGGCCCCTGCTTCTCGAAGGACGGCTTTCTTCATATCGCCGAGCAGAACCGCGTTCTCCTGTTCCCGGCGGCGGAGTTCTTCTACGAGAGCCCCGATGTCGCGGCCTTCAATCTCGTCAAGAAGGGCGAACTGGTGCCCGCCGAGCACGAGAGCTTCAACCACACGGCGCGCGTCTGCAAGATCGGGCCGGACGGCAAGATCTACATCTCGCTGGGCCAGCCCTTCAACGTCGCGCCGGCGGAAAGCCTCGACACCTACATGCAGCACGGCATCGGCGGCATCATCCGCATGAACACCGACGGCACCGGGCGGGAGGTCTATACCTACGGCGTCCGCAATTCTGTGGGGCACGACTTCCATCCGGTGACGGGTGAACTCTGGTTCACCGACAACCAGGTCGACGGGATGGGCGACGACATACCGCCCGGCGAGATTAACCGTCAGACGGCGGCCGGCCAGCATTTCGGGCATCCATGGTACGGCGGCGGCTCCATCCGTACGACGGAATACGAAGGCCAGGAGGTGCCGGTCGAAGTGGTCATGCCGGCGGCGGAGATGGATGCGCATGCCGCCGACCTCGGCATGACCTTCTATACCGGCGGCATGTTCCCCCAGCGCTACAGGAACGCGATCTTCTCGGCGCAGCACGGCTCCTGGAACCGCACCACGCCCGTCGGGGCGCGCGTGATGGTGACCTTCGTGGATGGCGACGGCAAGGCGACGACCGAAACCTTCGCCGATGGGTGGATCGACGAGAACGGCGAATATCTGGGACGCCCGGTCGACGTCGCGCAGTTGCGGGACGGCTCGCTTCTCGTCTCCGACGATCTCGCCGGTGCCCTCTATCGCATCTCCTACGAGGGCAATTGATGCGGGGAGCGCTCCTCGCGATCCTGGGCGGCGGCATGCTAGTCGTCCAGGGTTCGGCTGCCGGTGCCCAGCAACCGGGCGATCCGCAGGCCGGTCTCCGGAAGGCCGGCATGTGCCGCACCTGCCACGGGATCGACGGGGTCGCCCGCATCCCGGTCGCTCCGCATATCGGCGGGGAGAGCGCCGCCTACCTGTCGCGGCAGCTGACCGCGTTCCGTGACGGCACCCGGACCCACGAAATGATGTCGGTCGTGGCAAAGGGGCTGGACGACCAGTCGATCGCCGATCTCGCCGCATGGTATTCGTCTCACCGCGCCACGGCATCCCTGCCGCCGGGCCGAAACGAAACCATGGCGCCGGAGGCCTGCGTCGCCTGCCATGGGGCGGACGGGCTGGCGACCGTCGAGGATGCGCCGAACCTTGCGGGAGAGAACGCGATCTATATCGATACCCAGCTGAAGGCGTTCCGGATGGGCAAGCGCAGGCACGAGATCATGTCGGAGATTGCCGCCGGTCTCGGCGACGCCGATATCAGGGCACTCGCCGACTGGTATGCCGGAACCCGGCTCGACGTGGTTCCGGCGAAGTGACGTCGCGGCGGGGGACCCGGAGGTCCCGCCTGACGATCAGGCCCGGGCGGGCAGCAGCGGATAGCCGGCCATGACCGCGCGGCCGGCAAGGGCCGCGACGCCTGCCTTGACGAGGTCGCCGGGAATGAAGGCCATCGAGCCGATGAAGGCCTTCTCGAAACCGAGGCCGGAAACGACGGCGAGATAGGTGATCCCGAAGAGGTAGAGCACGACCACCCCGCCGGCGACGGCGGCGACGAAGAAGCCGGCGGTCTGCGCGATCGCGCCCTGAGAGCTGCGGACGAAGCGTTCCGAAAGATAGCCGGTGACGAAGGCGGCAAATACCCAGCCGATCAGGAAGCCGGTTGTCGGCGCCGCGAAGACGGCAAGCCCGCCGCGTCCGCCCGACAGCACCGGCAGGCCGATGGCGGCAAGCAGGAGCACGAGCAGCACTGCAATGGTTCCACGCCGCGCGCCGAGAACCACGCCGGCCAGCATGACGCCCAGGGACTGCGCGGTGATCGGAACGGGTATGAAGCCGAGCATGATCGGCGGCAACAGGCCCAACGCAACGATGATCGCGGCGAAAAGGGCGGCAAGGACGAGATCGCGACTGCTCATGTGGGACGCTCCTGGTTTTCGGTCGGCTGTTTGTGCGCGCGGATGCCGCGGGCGTCAATGGCGGCGGCGATCTCATCCGCTGCCTTCAGCGTCTGGATCATCAGCGGGACGAGGACCGTCGTCGGCCGCAGCCTCAGCCCGCGGGCACGATGCGATTGCTTCAGGACATCGTAGCGCGACAGGACCTCCGGCACGAAGCGGATGACGAGGCCGACGGCAAGGCCGATATCGTCCGCCCGCACGAGGCCGAGCCGTTCCAGCGGCCGTGCCGCCCGGCTGACCACGTCTATGAACGCCCCGACCGTCGTCGTCGCGGTGACGGCTGCGGCGACCAGCATCAGGGTCGTCAGACGAAGAAGCGCGACGATCCCCTCTTCGACCGAGCCGAGAAGCACCGTTGCGAGCGCCACGACGGCAATGGTCAGGAGGACCGGTCGCAGCCGGAGCCATCCCGCCCTCGCGCCGATGCCCGTGGAGGCGTAGAGGCCGAGTGCCGCGATCGCGCCGGCGCCAAGCACGGGCGGGGAGCGCGTCAGGAAGACGGCTAGGCTCACGAGGAGAACGAGCAGGAGCTTCGGCCCCGCGGGAAGCCGGTGAAGCCGGCTGTCGCCCTCCACGTAGAGCGAGTTCAGCACGCGGCGATCTCCCGGTAGCGACCGATCGCGTCGTCGGGCGGTCCGTCCACCAGGATCCTTCCCTCGTGGAAGAGCAGCACGCGGTCGAAGGTCTCGATGAGTTCCAGGTCGTGACTGATGACGAGGACGTGCTCCTCGAGACGGTCGATCGTTTCCTGGACGAGGCGGCGGTTGCGCAGGTCGAGCTGGTTCGTCGGCTCGTCGAGGATCACAAGCGCCGGTTCGGTAACGAGGACGGAGGCAAGCGCCGCAAGCTGCAGTTCGCCGCCGGACAGTTCGTGCACCCGACGGTCCGCCAGATGCGCGATGCCGAAGCGTCCAAGCACGCCGTCGACCCGGGCTTGCACCTCGCTCCGGGCCAGCCGGCGGCTGCGAAGGCCGAGTTCGATGTCCTCGCGCAGGATCGGCAGGATGATCTGGTTCTGCGGGTTCTGGAAGATGAAGCCGACCTTGCCGCGAACCGCGTCGCCGTCCGAGGCCGTGTCGAGCCCATCGACCGTGACGAGGCCTTCGCTCGGCTGCACGAGGCCGTTGATCATCCGCGCGAAGGTGGTCTTGCCCGAGCCGTTGAGGCCGATGATGCCGATGCGGCGCTCCGAGAGCGAGAGGGTCGAGGGATGGACCGCCACGCGCCCTTCGAAGCTCGCTCCTGCCTGAACAAATCTGACGTCCAACCGCGCGTCCTCTTGCCTGTCAGGCTCCTATAGAACGGATGCGGGGGGAGGGGAATGCAAAACAGAACGTGAACATTGAACTATGTCCGTTCTCGCCCTACTCTCCCGGCATGGCGATTCTCATCCCCAACCAGCAGGCGCGGTGGATATTCCTCGAACGGCAGGGCCTCTCCCTGCCGCCCTCCCGCAGCCTCGACAAGGCGGGGCTCCTGAGCCTCATCGACAAGCTCGGCTTCGTGCAGGTGGACAGTATCGCGACCGTCGAGCGCGCCCACCACATGATCCTGTTCTCCCGCAACCAGACCTATCGGCGCGAGCACCTGCGGCAACTCCTGGAGAAGGAAGGCGAGCTTTTCGAGCACTGGACGCACGATGCATCGGTCATCCCGTCGGCCTTCTTCCGCTACTGGAAGCACCGTTTCGTGCGCCGCGAGGCCGTGATCGGCGAACGCTGGCGCAAATGGCAGGGCGAGGATTTCGACAGCGCCTTCGAGGAAACCTACCGGCGCATCGTCGAGTGCGGCCCGATCATGGCCCGTGAGGTGAAGGCTGAGGAGCACAAGTCCGGCGGCTGGTGGAACTGGCATCCGAGCAAGACGGCGCTGGAATACTACTGGCACACGGGAAAGCTGGCGATTGCCGGGCGGGTGAATTTCCAGAAGATCTACGACCTGACGGAGAGGGTGCTTCCCACCCGTCATTACGAGCCGGAGGTCAGTCCCGAGGAGTTCGTTGACTGGGCCTGCCGCAGCGCGCTGCAGCGGCTGGGATTTGCGACATCCGGCGAGATCGCCGCGTTCTGGGCCCTGGTCGGCCCACAGGAGGCAAAGGACTGGGTCACTGCCCACCGCGACGAACTGACCGAGGTGGTGATCGAGAGCGCCGATGGCGGCAGGCCGCGGGCAGCCCATGCCTTCCACGATTTCTCCGCCCTGGCGCAGGCCGCTCCCGCGCCTCCGGGCCGCATCCGGGTGCTGAGCCCCTTCGATCCGCTGCTGCGCGACCGCAACCGGGCCGAACGGTTGTTCAATTTCAGCTACCGGATAGAAATCTTCGTGCCCGAACCGATGCGCCAGTACGGCTACTACGTCTTCCCGCTGCTGGAAGGAGACCGGATGATCGGCCGCATCGACATGAAGGCGGACCGCAAGGCCGGCTCGCTCGACGTCAGGCGGCTGTGGCTGGAGCCCGGGGTGAGGGCATCGAGCGGCAGGCTGGAACGGCTGGAGGCCGAGCTTTCGCGTGTCGCGCGTTTCGCCGGGGTCGGGCGGGTCAGCTTCCTCGACGGCTGGCGGGGCTGAGGCCGGCAGGCCTCAGCAGATCACCGTCTCGGTAATCCGGATGCCGAAACCTTCCAGGCCGACATAGTGCCGCTCGCTGCGGGTCAGAAGCTTGATGGAGGTGATCCCGAGATCCTTGAGGATCTGTGCGCCGAGGCCGATTTCCAGCCATTCGCTTTCGCGCGCCTGGGCCTGCTCGTGGGCTTCCTGGTCCTGGCGGTACTTGCGGCCGTGGTCCTTCTGGCCGACGCCGACCGAACCTTCGCGCAGATAAATGATCACGCCGCGTCCCTCGGTCGCGATCTTCTCCATGTAGGTGTCGAGGGGGCGCTGGGCGCCGAAGACATCGGCCGCCACGTTCTCCAGATGCAGCCGCACCGGAATGTCGACGCCGTCGCGGATGTCGCCGAAGATGATCGCGACGTGCTGCATCGGGTCCCAGGGCAGGGAATAGGCATGGCCCTTGGCCTTGCCGTAGCGCGTCGCCACGTCGAAGCTCGACTGCAGCTCGATCAGGGTTTCCTTGCGCTGCCTGTAGGCGATGAGGTCGGCCACGGAAACCTGCTTCAGGCCGTGCTTCTCGGCGAACTCGGTGACCTGGGCGCCGCGGGTGACGGTTCCGTCGTCGTTGACGAGTTCGCAGATGACCCCGACCGGCGGCAGGCCCGCAAGCTTGCAGAGATCGACGGCTGCTTCCGTATGGCCGGAGCGCATCAGCACGCCGCCCTCGCGCGCGACGAGCGGGAAAATGTGGCCGGGACGCACGAAGTCCGCCGGGCCGACATTCGGGTTTGCGAGATTGCGGACGGTGAGCGTCCGGTCCTCGGCCGAAATCCCCGTGGTCGTGCCGTGCTTGAAGTCGACGGTCACCGTGAATGCGGTCGTGTGCGCGCTGTCGTTTTCGGCAACCATGGCGTTGAGGTTGAGCCGCTTGGCTTCCTCGCGCGGCATCGGTGCGCAGACGATGCCCGACGTGTGGCGGACGATGAAGGCCATCTTCTCGGCCGTGCAGTGAACCGCGGCGACGATCAGGTCGCCTTCGTTCTCGCGGTCGTCATCGTCGGTGACGACGACGATCTCGCCGGCTTCGAATGCGCGGATCGCGTCGACGACGCGCTTCTGGTCATAGGCCATGGAGGGAATTCCTTATCGCTGCCGGCCGGTCTGCGCCCGGTCGCGGAGGTAGTGGTCGGCGATCGCGCAGGCGACCATGGCCTCGCCGATCGGGACGGCGCGGATGCCGACGCAGGGATCGTGCCGGCCCTTGGTGCGCACGTCGACATTGTTGCCGTCCGCATCGATCGACTGACGTTCCGTCAGGATGGAGGAAGTCGGCTTGATGGCGAAGCGGGCGACGACGTGCTGGCCGGTGGAAATCCCGCCCAGGATGCCGCCGGAATGGTTGGAGAGAAACAGCGGCTTGCCGTCATTGCCCATCCGCATCTCGTCGGCGTTTTCCTCGCCGGAAAGTTCGGCCGTCGCAAAGCCGTCGCCGATCTCGACGCCCTTCACGGCGTTGATCGACATCAGCAGCGAGGCGATGTCCTGGTCGAGCTTGCCGTAGACCGGCGCGCCTAGGCCGGCAGGGACATTCTCAGCCACCACCTCGACGACGGCGCCGATCGACGAGCCCGCCTTGCGGATGTCGTCGAGATATTCCTCCCAGACCGGCACGATCTGCGGATCGGGTGCGAAGAACGGGTTGCGATCGACTTCCGACCAGTCCCAGTTGTTGTGGTCGATCTTGTGCTTGCCGATCTGCACCAGTGCCGCGCGCACGACGAGGTCCGGCACCACCTTCCGTGCGACGGCGCCGGCGGCGACGCGTGCCGCCGTCTCGCGTGCCGAGGAGCGCCCGCCGCCGCGGTAGTCGCGGATGCCGTATTTCACGTCATAGGTATAGTCGGCGTGCCCGGGCCGGTAGCGCCTTGCGATCTCGCCGTAGTCCTTGGAGCGCTGGTCGGTGTTCTCGATCAGCATGGAAATCGGCGTGCCGGTCGTCACCATGGTCTCGCCGTCCTCGGCCAGCATCACGCCCGACAGCACCTTGACGATGTCGTCCTCGCGTCGCTGGGTCACGAAGCGGGACTGTCCCGGCTTGCGCTTGTCCATCCAGCCCTGGATTTCGGCGAGCGTCAGGGCAATGCCGGGAGGGCAGCCGTCGACGACACAGCCGAGCGCGGGGCCGTGGCTTTCGCCCCAGGTGGTAACTCGGAAAAGATGGCCAAACGTGTTGTGAGACATTCTGGATCGCCTGTGAAGAACCGGCATTTGCCGATCCTGACGGGGCTGTCTTAGGCAAAACGGCGCCGGGCGACAAGCCCTTCCTGCTAAGCCGCGGCGCGCGCCCAGCGGACGATGGCGGCCTCGGTGAATTCCGCGAATGTCAGCGGCCTGGCGAAGGCATAGCCCTGCAGCAGGTCGCAGCCCAGTTCGCGCAGCATGGTGGCGTGCTGCATGCTTTCGACGCCCTCCGCCACCGTTTCGACGCCGAGCGAGCGGGCGATGTCGATGATCGAGCGCACCAGTGCCCGTTCCTGCGGCGACTTGAGGATGGGCATGACCAGCTGCCGGTCGATCTTCAGGCGCTGCGGCTTCAGCTTCAGCACGCCGACGATAGAGGTGTGGCCGGTGCCGAAATCGTCGATCTCGATGTCGATGCCGAGGCCGCTGATCTGCTCGAGATTGCGGGCGACGACGTCCTCGTGCTCGTCGAGGAAGATCGACTCGACCAGCTCGAACGCGATCTGTCCCGGCTTGACGTCGAGGAGCTTCAGGCCCTCGATCAGGTTTTCGTCATGCAGGCGGCGGGACGAGACGTTGACCGATACGCGTGGCACGACGACGCCGAGTTCCGCCCAGCGCTTCTGGTCCTTGAGCACCGTCTCCAGCACGATCTGGTCGATCGTCGCGGCGACGTTCAGGTCCTCGGCGATCCGCAGGAAGCGGTCCGGCGACAGGATGCCGAGATGGGGGTGGTTCCAGCGCACCAGCGCCTCGACGCCGGCAAGCTGGTTGGTGCGCGCGTCGAACTGCGGCTGGTAGCGGGTCGTGAACTCGTTGTTTTCCAGGCCCGCCAGCAATTCGTCGGCGGTGCGCTTGTGGCCGACGATTTCCGCCTGAAGGTTCTGCGTGAAGAACTCGTAGCGGTTCCTGCCCATGGCCTTGGCGCGGTAGAGGGCGATGTCGGCGTTCACGAGGATGCGGCGGGCGTCGATGTTGACGCCGCTTGCCTGCGCGATGCCGATCGAGACGCCGCCGCGGCAGGCGAAGCCGTCGAAGTCGATCGGCTGGCGAAGCTCGCCGATGATGCGGGTCGCCAGTTGCGTGATCCGCTCCAGGCCGTTGTCGTCGCGAATGAGGATGACGAACTCGTCGCCGCCGATGCGGGCGACGATATCCTTATCCGCAACATTGCGCGACAGCACCTGCGAGGCATGCACCAGCATGGCGTCGCCGGCCGCGTGGCCGAGCGTGTCGTTGATCTGCTTGAAGCGGTCGAGGTCCAGGTGAAGGATCGTGAGCTTCTGGCGCTCGCTGCGGCTCTGCCGAGACAGGAGATCCAGTTCCGTGTCCAGCTTGCGCCGGTTTGCAAGTCCCGTCAGTGGATCGTGCAGCGCATTGTGCTCGATGCGGCTCTTGGCGAATTCCAGTTCGATGTTCTTCGCGTCCGACTCGGCCTTGGCGGCCTTCAGTTCGGCCGTCAGGATCGCGTCCTCGGTCACGTCGAAGGCGATGCCGACTACCTTCCGACGGCCGTTGCGATCGACCTGAAGCTGGCCGACGGAACGGATGTAGCGAAGCCCGCCGTCGCTCTGCGGGACGCGCACCACCAGTGCGTCCTTGATGCCCGAAGTCACAAACTTGGAGGATACCTCTTTCGCCTTCGCCCGGTCCTGCGGGTGGAGGAGGCTGGACCACTGCCGGTGGGACACCACGCCGTCCGTATAGGGGATACCGTAGAGCTGGCACATCCGCTCGTCCCATAGCTCGTTGAGCGTCTCGAGATCGACTTCCCAGATGCCGCAATTATACGAGGCGAGCGCGAGATCGAGCCGGCTCGACAACTCCTCGAGCTCCTGCTCGCGCTTGGAAAGCTCGTCGAGTGCGAGTTCCAGTTCCGCGTTCTTGATGTCGCTGACCGCCTTGGCGTCGCGCAGCATCTGCGCCATCATCATGTCGGCGGTCACGTCCCAGACGATGCCGGTGCAGCGAAGGGTGCCATCCGGATTGCTGTAGCTCGTGCCGGCGGATCGGAGGTAGCGGACGGCCCCGGCCGGCGTCTCGACCCGATAGGTCTCCGTGCAGGTCGTCTTGGAGCAGGTGCAGGTGAAGAAGTGGGCTTCCGCGGCCTCCAGGTCCTCCGGATAGATCGCGCCGTGCCAGTCGTCCAGCCGGTTGACCAGCCCATCCTCGGGGCAGCCGTGCAGGGCAGCCGCGCGATCGTCCCAGAACAGGTGGCCCCCGTCATGGGTCACTTCCCAGATCCCGATATTGGATGCTTCCATGGCGAGGTTGAAGCGCTGGGAGAGTTCGAGGAGGTTCGCCTCGCGCGCCTTCAGGGCGGTGATGTTGCGGTTGCGCTCACCGATGAGAACGCTGGCGAGCAGGATCGGAAGCATGACCCCGAGCCCCCCGATGACCAGCGAGAAACGATATTCGATCTGGTCCGGGGACGTCACGTTCCAACCGGACGTCGGCGCGGCGAGAACTTCCCAGAGGGTGGTCTCCAGTGGAACGTGCCATGTGAGCGGCTGTCGGTCGTAGAGCCCGGCCTGTCCGGCGAATGGCGCCGCCGCCGGATCGCCGACGTCGCGGATCGCGATTTCCAGCCACTCGGAATCCTTCGGGTGCGCGGAGCCCGATTGCGGAGAGAGGTCGATCCCGGACGAGGCCAGGAACTCCGCCTTGTCGATCAGGAGAACCACGCTGCTCGGACCGTCGGCTGCCGCCGGCGACTTGACGGGGGAAATGATGACGAAGAACGGGCTGTCATGCCGCGATTTCACGGAATCGGTCCCGAGGGCAACCTGCTCGCGCAGGTTCGCGGCAAGCCGGGCTTGATCGATTTCCGCCGACGTGGTCGTCGCCCGGCTAATCACCGTGTCGAGACCGGTCTCCGTGGCGATCGCGATCACCGCGACGCTCGGATTGCGTTTCAGTTCGTGCTCCGCATGAGCCCGGAAGAGCCCCTCCGTGCCTGACCCTTGCGACTGGTGGGCCAGCGCCAGCCGCGAAGCCGTCGCCAGCTCGTGTTCGATCTCGGAATGGATGTGCAGCGAGACGAGCCTCAGCGCGCGCTCGGCGCGTTCGCGCAACTCTGTCTGGTATTGTCGGCGGTGTCGTTCGTCGAGCGATATGGCAAGAAGCACGACGAGAGCCGCGACCG
This sequence comes from Pseudorhizobium sp. NPDC055634, assembly GCF_053618655.1. Classification (NCBI taxonomy): domain Bacteria; kingdom Pseudomonadati; phylum Pseudomonadota; class Alphaproteobacteria; order Hyphomicrobiales; family Rhizobiaceae; genus Pseudorhizobium; species Pseudorhizobium sp. NPDC055634. The sequence goes on from NZ_JBSHHW010000011.1 coordinate 127,582, forward strand.
CGCACGTGGCGGCCGCAAGAACGGGAGTTCTTCCGATGATTGGCCGCAAATGCGCCCGCAGCGTTCCCCAGGCAGACAAACTCGCCCCTTCTCGATGATCACCCCACGAGGGACGGTTCTACATGCCGCGGGTTAATGGCTGCTTGCAGCAGCATTCCGGCGGGCGCGGGGCTGCTCTGGGGCCGATGTGCCCCGCATTCCTGGTGTGCTTTCCGTAGGGGCTTGATCGGAATTAACAATCCGGTCACTACTTGTACGGAAAAAGTCATGACCGCGGGCGATTTTCGCCACAATCGGGAGACTATCTTGCGCCTCTATCAAGCCTGTCTGATTTGCCTGAGAGCCCCTGCCATGCGCTTCCTCATCGCCGCCCTGCTTGGAACTGCCAGTTTCCTCTCCCCCCTCGGCGGGTTTGCGCAGAGTTCCGACGTTGAGGCCACCATCCAATCGGTCGACATCAACGACCTGACGCTGACGCTCGATGACGGCAAGACCTACCGGGTCCCGGAGGAGTTCAACTTCGAGGGGCTGGAATCCGGCGTGAAGGTTCTGGTCTTCTATACCGAAGTCGATGGCAGCCGCGTGGTGGATGACCTGGAGATCGTCCAGTAGGCTCAGTGCCAGGCAAGGCTTCCTGCGTCGAGGTCCACTTCCAGTATCCTGTCCTGCGGGACATCCATCTTCGACGCCTCCTCTTCCGTGACATTCGCCACCAGTCGGAAGGTCGATCGTATGACGCCGCCATGCGCGACGCAGATCGTCGGCCGGTCGAGTGATTTCAGCCAGGCGCCGACGCGCCAGGAGAGGATTTCGTAGCTCTCGGCATCCGCGCCGGGCGGAATGAAGCTCCACTTCTGCTCCTCACGCTCGACCAGCCGGTCGGGCGCGAAGTCGTGGACCTCCTCCAGCGTGTAGCCTTCCCAATCCCCGAAGGAGAGCTCAAGCAACCGCTCGTCCGTCCGGTAGCCGGACGGGTCGAGCCCCATGGCGGCCCGAAGCCTTTCCATCGTCTCCCGGGTGCGGGAGAGGGGACTGGCAACGAAGTCGTAGACGGAGGGATCCGGGATCATCTCCCGGAGCGCCAGCCCGTTGCGGGTCGCCTGGGCGCGACCCCGCTCGTTGAGCGCGATGTCCTTCTGTCCCTGGAGGCGACCCTCGGCGTTCCAATCCGTCTCGCCGTGTCGGACTATGTAGATGAGCACGGCTTCGTCTCCGGCGTCAGTCCTTGATGACGGAGATGTCCGGAGCGTCGACGGCCTTCATGCCGACGACGTGATAGCCGCTGTCCGCGTGATGGACTTCGCCCGTCACCGAGCGCGAGAGATCCGACAGGAGATAGAGGCCGACGTCGCCCACTTCCTCGATGGTGACCGTGCGGCGCAGCGGCGCGTTGTACTCGTTCCACTTCAGGATGTAGCGGAAGTCGCCGATCCCGGAAGCGGCCAGAGTCTTGATCGGGCCGGCGGAAATGGCGTTGACGCGGATTTTCTGCGGGCCGAGATCGACGGCGAGATACTTCACGCTCGCCTCCAGCGCCGCCTTGGCAACGCCCATGACGTTGTAGTTCGGCATCACCTTTTCGGCACCGTAATAGGTGAGGGTCAGCATGGAGCCGCCGTCCGTCATCAGCTTCTCGGCTCGCCGGGCGACCGAGGTGAAGGAATAGACGGAGATGCGCATCGTCTTGTCGAAATTGTCGGCCGTCGTGTCGACGTAGCGACCGGTCAGCTCATCCTTGTCGGAGAATCCGATCGCGTGGACGAGGAAGTCGATCTTGCCCCACATCTTTTCGATTTCGGCGAATGCCGCATCGATGCTCGCCTCGTCGCTGACGTCGCAGTCACCGGCAACAACCGCGCCGATTTCCGCGGCCAGCGGCTCGACGCGCTTGCGCAGCGCCTCGCCCTGGTAGGTGAAGGCGACTTCGCCTCCCTGTGCGTGGATGGCCTTTGCAATGCCCCAAGCGATCGAGCGGTTGTTGGCGACGCCCATAATGACGCCGCGCTTGCCTGCCATGAGGCCTGAAGCCTGAACCATGCTGTGTCCCCTGAGACGAAAGCTGAACCTGAAAAGTAAGGCTGCCTATCGCATAGGCGCTCCAACCGTTCAAGTTGAGTTGGATCATCTCATGTAGCGGGTCGTAACAAAGAGTGCTCGAATGGAAAGCGCGGCGAAACGGCCTCAGATGTAGAGGCCTTCGCGCATGTGACGCATCAGGTCGGTGATTTTTGCGTCCGGCTTTTCCCAGAGCATCACCCGCAGCTCGACCACCAGCTTGCCCCGCTTGCCCTCGGCGTCATGGAGTCCGAGCTCTTCGAGTTCGATCGCCCGGTCGGATCCGGACCACGGCGGAATCGAGATCTGTCGCGATCCTTCCGGCGTTTCGACCTGCGTCTCGGTCCCGAGTACCGCGTCCTCGAGCGAGATCGGCATTATGGTGTGGATATCGTATCCTTCGACCCGGAACTGGGCGTCCGGCACCAGCTTGAGGGTGACCAGAAGGTCGCCACGCAGCATGCCGGGGACTTTCAGCCCTTGGCTTTTCAGCCGCGCGACATGGCCGGCCGTCATGCCGGGCTCGAGCAGGAAGCGGACTTCGCGCTCCTCCGGAAGCTTGATCGTCACCCAGCCCTGCTTGAGGAGTTCCTCGAGGGAAACATGGGCCTCGACCGCGTGGTCAGGCGCCTTTTCCGGCGGAGCGTTGAGACCGCGAATGCGGCGTACGAGGGAGGCGATCAGGTCGACCGCCTGGACGGGGAGGGGACGCGGCTCCTGCGAGCCGGGGCCGCCGGCATCGGACGGAACCCTGTCGGCTTCGGCGGCCGGGCCCTGGGCGAAAGCGGACGTCTGCTCGGCCTGCGGCTTTGCTGCGGCTTCCTCACCCGGCCTGGTCCGGCTCTCGGCTGTCCCCGTGCCCGTGCCCGTGCCCGTGCCCGTGCCCGTGCCCGTGCCCGTGCCGGAACCTGCCTCGTTCGGGGCGCCGAATATGCGCTCGACCATGTCCTCGGCGGTCTCGGCGTCCGGTGTCGAGGAACTGGCTTTTGCCTTGGCCTTCGCCTGGGCCTGCGCGCGCTGGGCGTTGGCCCGCGCGAGTTCTTCCATCACCTTCTCGGCATTCGCCTTGGCGGCCTTGGCGCGCTCCGCGGCCTCGCGCGCCGACTGGCGCTGCTGCATGATCGTCTGGTGGGCGTCGACTGCACGGTCGTAGCGCTTGCGCCGTTCCGGGTCCTTCAGCACCTCGTAGGCGCGGCCGACCTCCGCGAAGCGGCTCGACGCGGCAGGATCGCTCTGGTTGTGATCGGGATGGACCGATTTGGCCTTGGAACGCCACGCAGCCTTGATCTCGTCTGCGTCGGCAGTTCGCTGCACACCAAGAACAGAATACGGATCACGCATGAAATGACCACCGGTTCAAAAGAATGGCCGCTCCTGCGAATCGAGGCCGGCCTGCTATGCTTCAACAACGTCCGCGGACTCGACGGGTTCCTTCCCGGCGTCCCACGGAACCGGAGGTTATCAGCACAATCCTGAATCAGTGGTTACAGCGCCCGACGCGACGCCGGACGGATCAAGCCTAGCGGCGATCGAAAGCGGTCAGCAGCCAGTCGCCGCGGCCCGTCAGGCAGGCCTGCCCCGAAAACATCGCTATCCCCTCGTAGGAATGGCGGGTGGTGGTGAAGTCACGGCACAGACGCCCGGCATCGCGCGCCTCCTTGATGGTCGATACGACGCCCGCGCTGCCGGTTGCAGCATTTGCCCAGGGCAGGGGAGTGTCGCCCATCTTGGCGAGGTCGGCGGATGTTACGGCGTTGCGGACGGTGGCCTCGTCCGACAGGACGTCTTCCGATCCGTTGCGGCCCACGGTTCCCGTGGAGATCGAGCGGTCGACCTTGGATGCGCTGCCGAGCAGGTCGAGGCTGCTGGTGCATGACGTCGAGGCGAGCGCGAGCGAGATCAGGGCGAACGCGTTGAGACTTGTCCGGGCCAGCCACTTTGAGCGCTTGTTCGACTTTGCTATCAGTACCACCTTGCGTCCTGTCCGGGCTGAGTCACGGGCAAATTCACCAGTCGGGAGTATATTAGTCAATATGTCTGAGAGTGAGTTAACAACGGGTGACTTTACCGACGAGCACGAGCCTTTTGCCCTGTTCGGAAAATGGCTGAAGGAAGCCGAGGCATCCGAACCGAACGATCCGTCGGCGGTGGCGCTTGCCACCGTGGACGAGCACGGCATGCCGAACGTGCGGATGGTCCTGCTGAAGGGTTATGACGAGAGCGGTTTTGTCTTCTACACCAACTTCGAGAGCCAGAAGGGACGCGAAATCCTCGGCCAGAAGAAGGCGGCGATGTGCTTCCACTGGAAGTCGCTGCGCCGGCAGGTGCGGCTGAGGGGCGAGGTCGAGGTCGTGAGCGATGCCGAGGCCGACGCCTATTACGCGACGCGTCCCCGCGGCAGCCGCATCGGTGCTTGGGCCTCCAAGCAGTCCCGACCACTGGAAGGGCGTTTCGCGCTGGAAAAGGCCGTCGCCGAATACGCTGCCCGCTATGCGATCGGCGAGATCCCGCGCCCGCCCTACTGGTCCGGTTTCCGGATCAAGCCCGTCTCCATCGAGTTCTGGCACGACCGGCCGTTCCGCCTGCATGACCGGATCGAGTTCCGCCGCTCCGCGCCGGAAGGTGCATGGGAAAAGGTCAGGATGTATCCCTGACCCTAGCGCAGCAGTTTGAAGGGGATGCCCGATGCGAGCGCGGACACGTGGCGGGGGTGCTGGAAGTGTCCGTTCAGTGAAATCCGGGGCAGGCCGGTCATCCGCTCCGCCCACCCGGCGGTGATCGTGCCGGGCTGGGTGGTGACCGCGACCGCAAAGCCCGCCTCCCTGGCGATCTCCTCGTCACGGCGCGATACGGCCGCCGGATATCCGTAGGGATAGGCGAAGGCCCGGGGGCGCTTGCCCGTCAGCGCCTCGATCCAGTCCGCCGATCGCTCCATCTCGCGTCTTGCCTCCTCCGCAGAAAGCCGCGCGACGGCGCGGTGGCTCAGCGTATGGGCGCCTGCGGATGCCAGCGGATGCGACGCGATCCGCCGCAACTCTTCGTCATTCATGACGAGATCCTCGGTGATCTTCAGCGGCTCGATCCCGTGCTGGCGCGCCAGTTCGTCGATCCGCGCCACCGCGATCTCCTCGACTTCGGTTGCGACGAACCGGGCGAAGCCGTCGAACGCCTTCAGTTTCAGCGGCTCGGTCGAAAGGTCGAGCCGCTCCTCGCCCTGGCCGAAGGCGAACACGACCGTTTCCTGCCGTGCGAGGAGACTGCCGAGCGTTTCCCACCAGAGCGTGTGGGTGCGCTCGCTGAAGCCACGGGTAAAGAAGATGGTGAAGGGCACGCCGTGCTTCGCGAACACCGGAAGCGCGTGTTCGGCATTGTTCCGGTAGCCGTCGTCCAGCGTGAAGACCGCAAACGGCCGCTGGTCCGCGGCCTCCAGGCGGGTCGGGACATCGTCCAGTCCGATGAAGTCGTAGCCTTCGTTCCGAAGCCGGCTGATGGCGCCGTCGAGGAAGTCCGGCGTGACTTCGAGGTGCTTGTTCGCGGCAAACGAGGTAGCCTCTTCCGGTCGGACGTGGTGCAGCGTGAAGATTGCTCCCCGTCCTCTTGCCCTACGCATGACACCGGCTTTTGAGAGGAGCGCCGCGGCATCAAGTGACCTGGCAATGGCAAATCGCTTGCCGCGGCGCTTCAGAAGCGCCTTCATTTCATCGTTCATATGACACTGGCCTGCTATGCTATGCTATCGGATGCCTTCTGCGGTAAGGGCCGCTCCCCGAGATATTCAAAGAAGCGAAGGAGGTAGCCGTCGGGATCGGCGACGACGAACTGGATCTGTCCGACCTCATGCGCGTCGCGACGATACCATCTTTCTTCGATGGGAAGGTGAGGTTCTATCTGCGCCCCGGCCAGTCGCCTGAGCATTGCGTTCACGTCCGGCACCCTGATCTGTACGTTCACCCCCCAGCCGAACGGCCGTTCGGGAGCAGCGTCCTCTACGACGAGATCGCGTCCGACGCCGATCTGGTCGATCATCAGATGTGCCTCGCCAAGCGCGAGGTAGCAGAACCCCTCTTCCGACCGTTCGTATAGGAGGGAAAATCCGAGGACGTCCACGTAGAAGTCGCGGCTCTTCACCCAGTTAGAGACCGCGAACTCCGGTACCAGTGTGTTTCCTCCCGCGCCGGTTATGTCCTCGTGCCTCCGACGGTGACCTGGTCCATGCGCAGATGCGGCTGGCCGACGCCGACGGGAACCCATTGTCCGGCCTTGCCGCAATTGCCTACGCCGGTATCGAGCTTGGTATCGTTGCCGACCATCGTGACCCGCTTCATGGCGTCCGGGCCGTTGCCGATCAGCATGGCCCCCTTGATGGCCGGGCCGATCTTGCCGCCCTCGATCATGTAGGCCTCCGTGCAGCCGAAGACGAACTTGCCGGAGGTGATGTCGACCTGGCCGCCGCCGAAGGAAACGGCATAGATGCCCTTCTTGACGGAGGCGATGATCTCTTCCGGCGTCTTGTCGCCGCCCAGCATGTAGGTATTGGTCATGCGGGGCATGGGAACATGCGAATAGCCCTGCCGGCGGCCGTTGCCGGTCGGCTGCATGCCCATCAGCCGCGCGTTCTGCCGGTCCTGCATGTAGCCGACCAGCCTGCCCTTCTCGATCAGGACGTTGTAGGCGGAGGGCGTTCCCTCGTCGTCGATGGTGATGGAGCCGCGGCGGTTGTCGATCGTTCCGTCGTCGACGACGGTGACGCCGGGGGCAGCCACCATTTCGCCGAGCAGCCCGGCGAATGCCGAGGTCTTCTTCCGGTTGAAATCGCCCTCAAGTCCGTGGCCGACGGCCTCGTGCAGCATGACGCCCGGCCAGCCGTTGCCGAGCACGACATCCATCGTGCCGGCGGGCGCCTCGATCGCTTCGAGATTGACGAGCGCCTGGCGGAGCGCTTCGTCGGCGCCGGTCTTCCAGTTGTCCATCACGATGAATTCGCCGAAGCCCATGCGGCCCCCGATGCCGAAGGAGCCCGACTCCTGCCGGTCGCCGTCGCCCACGACGACGGAGATGTTGACCCGCGTCATCGGCCGGATGTCCTGGACCCGGTGCCCGTCGGCGCGCAGGATGTTGACGACCTGCCAGCTCGCGGAAGCCGTGGCGGTCACCTGCCGGACCTTGGGGTCCTTCGCCCGCAGATAGGCGTCGATCTCCGTCAGGAGCTTTACCTTCTCCTCGAAGCTCGGATGGCCGATCGGGTTCTCGTCGCCATAGTGTCGCTTGTTGGTCCGCTGCGGCGCGGCTGCATAGGAGCCGGAATAGCCGGCCGTCACCGCGCGGACTGCATCGGCGGCGCGCGACAGGGCGGCGGCGGACAGTTCGCCCGCATGCGCATAGCCGACCGATTCCTCGGCAACGGCGCGAAGCCCGAAGCCCTGGTCCGTGTTGAAGCTCCCGCCCTTCAGCCTTCCGTTGTCGAACGTGAGCGACTCCGCCTGCGCGTGCTCCACGAAAAGCTCGCCGTCATCGGCGGCGGACAGCGTCTCGGACAGGATGCGGCGGAGCCTCGCCTCATCGCAGTCGAAAAGGCTCAAGAGGTCGGTATTCATGCGTAAATGCTCCCTTGCTCCCTGGGGAGAGGGAGCCTGTGAACCTGATGTAGGTCTGCCGTCGGACGAAGCAAGGAATCAGGGCAGGGCATCATAGCCCGCGGCAAAGCCCGTGAGCTCGATCGGGATGCCGACGCGATCCTGGTCGACGGATTCCCGCAAGGCGAAGACCGCGCTCTTGCCGGCGCGCAGGATGCGCATCAGCTCGTCGTCGATCTCCACTTCCACGTAGCAGCCCTCGGAAAAGCAGCGGGTGAAGTAGGCGCGGCCGATATTGTTGTTGTCGACGTAGAGTTCCATGCCGTCCTTGAGCAGCACGCCGAGCGGCGCGAGGATGCGCAGGATCTTCGCCTTGCGGTCGGCGGTCTTCAGGACGACGACCGAGAGGCCGACTTCCGGCCGGTCCTCGGCGATGACGTTCTGCATCAGCGCGCATTGTTCGGCGGATGCGCCGGCCGGTCGGTCGCAGATGATCGACCAGGCGCCATGGTTCGAGCGCACCGCGCCCGGCGGCTGTCCCGACGGGGCGACGCGGTCCTGCGAGGAAGGCGGGGCTTCCGTGCCGGGCGCCGGAGCGGCAGGTTGCTGTGCCTGCGCGGAGAGCGCCGAGCCGGCAAGAACGGCAGCAAGACAAGCGGCGATGATCGGGGAGCGACCCATAAAACCCTCTGGAAAGCGAATCGGTGCGGCTATTCTTGGCGTCGCAGGCGCGAAATGAAAAGCCCCGACCTCATCCCAATCGAGTGAGGCGAAAATGGGACTTGTCCTGTGGAGAGGCAGGCCGGTCAATCGGGAATTCCACCGAAAAGCCGTTGGACTTCCGGCATTTGACAAAGCGCAAAAATGCCGCACGGCGTTTTCCCGGCAGATATTGCGGCGGCCGTCAAACTGTGATTGAAGCAGGTCCCATAGCCCTGGATTCTGCGTTTGAGGTTGATCCAGATCAAACGCTTGAGGAGAATTTGTGATGAACAGAGCTTTTGCGGTGATGACGGCGCTCATCTGTCTGCTCTTTGCTTCTGCCGGTTTTGCCGATCAGCCCACCCCCTGGCAGGTTGACCTGCAGACCCCCGCCACCCCGATCATGCAGGAAATCAAGTGGTTCAATAACTACACCCTGTGGTTCATTGTCCCGATTACCTTCCTTGTTCTCTTTCTCCTCGTGCTCGTCGTCGTGAAGTTCCGCGCCAGCGCCAATCCGGTGCCGTCGCGTACGAGCCACAACACGATGATCGAGATCGTCTGGACGATCGGACCGGTTCTCCTCCTCTTCCTGATCGCAATCCCGTCCTTCAATCTCCTCAATGCGCAGCTGACGATGCCGACCAACCCGGACCTGACCATCAAGGCGACCGGGACGCAGTGGCTCTGGAGCTACGAATACGAAGGTGGTGAAGAGCCGCTCGCGTTCGATTCCTATATCCTCAAGGACGAAGACCGCGCCGCCGCGGGCAAGGAAGACATTGCTGCCTATCCGCGCCTTCTCGCCGTCGACAACGAAATGGTCGTTCCGGTGAACAAGACCGTTCGCCTGCTGGTGACCGCGGCGCCGACGGACGTGATCCACGCCTTCGCCATGCCGGCCTTCGGTCTGAAGATCGACGCCGTCCCGGGCCGTCTCAACGAGACCTGGTTCCGTGCCGAGAAGGAAGGCATGTATTATGGTCAGTGCTCCGAGCTTTGCGGCAAGGACCACGCCTACATGCCGATCGGGATCCGCGTCGTGTCCGAGGACCAGTACAACACCTGGCTGGCCGCCGCTCAGCAGGACCTGAACGGCGCCAACCGCGCTCTGATGGCCGCAGTCGACAAGTCGGGCGACGACGTCCGCCTGGCGGCAACCGAATCCAAGTAACGAGGAGTGAGGACAATGGCTGGACCAACCGCTCACGACGACCAAGCACACGCCCGCACTGCCTCGCATGACGACGCACACGGACATCACGACCACAAGCCGGGCTTCTTCACCCGCTGGTTCCTGTCGACCAACCACAAGGACATCGGCACGCTCTACCTGATCTTCGCGATCATGGCGGGTATCGTCGGCGGCCTGCTGTCGGTCTTCATGCGCATGGAGCTGCAGGAACCCGGCATCCAGATCTTCCACGGCCTGGCCTCCATGGTCTACGGCTTCGAGGGTGAAGCTGCCCTCGACGGCGGCAAGCACATGTTCAACGTCTTCACGACGGCGCATGCGCTGGTCATGATCTTCTTCATGGTCATGCCGGCCCTGATCGGCGGTTTCGCCAACTGGATGATCCCGATCATGATCGGGGCGCCGGACATGGCATTCCCCCGCCTCAACAACATCTCCTTCTGGCTGCTGCCGCCGGCATTCCTGCTGCTGATGCTTTCGCTCTTCGTCGAAGGTCCGGCCGGTGCATACGGCGCGGGTGGCGGCTGGACGCTCTATCCGCCGCTGGCGACTTCCGGCCATCCGGGCCCGGCCGTCGATCTTGCGATCTTCGCGCTGCACGTCACGGGTGTGTCCTCGATCCTCGGTGCGATCAACTTCATCACCACGATCCTGAACATGCGCGCACCCGGCATGACCATCCACAAGATGCCGCTCTTCGCCTGGTCCGTTCTCGTGACCGCGTTCCTGCTGCTTCTCTCGCTTCCGGTTCTCGCAGGCGGCATCACGATGCTCCTGACCGACCGTAACTTCGGCACCACCTTCTTCTCTCCGGAAGGCGGCGGCGACCCGATCCTCTACCAGCATCTGTTCTGGTTCTTCGGTCACCCGGAAGTCTACATCCTGATCCTGCCCGCCTTCGGCATCATCAGCCACATCGTGTCGACCTTCTCGCGCAAGCCGGTCTTCGGTTACCTCGGCATGGCCTATGCCATGGTCGCGATCGGTGCCGTGGGCTTCATCGTCTGGGCCCACCACATGTATACGGTCGGCCTGTCCCTCGATGCACAGCGCTACTTCGTCTTCGCCACCATGGTGATCGCGGTCCCGACGGGCATCAAGATCTTCTCCTGGATCGCGACCATGTGGGGTGGCTCGCTCACTTTCCGCACGCCGATGATCTGGGCGATCGGCTTCATCTTCCTCTTCACCGTCGGCGGCGTCACGGGCGTCCAGCTCGCCAATGCCGGCCTCGACCGCTCGCTGCACGACACCTACTACGTGGTTGCCCACTTCCACTACGTCCTGTCGCTCGGCGCCGTGTTCGGTATCTTCGCGGCCTGGTACTACTGGTTCCCGAAGATGAGCGGCTACATGTATTCCGAGACGCTGGGTAACCTGCACTTCTGGGTCATGTTCATCGGCGTGAACCTCGTCTTCTTCCCGCAGCACTTCCTGGGTCTGGCCGGCATGCCGCGCCGCTACATCGACTATCCGGATGCCTATGCGGGCTGGAACTGGGTCTCCTCGATCGGCTCCTACATCTCCTTCGTCGGCGTCATCATCTTCCTCTTCATGGTATGGGAAGCATTCGCCAAGAAGCGCGTAGCCGGCAACAACCCCTGGGGCGAAGGCGCAAGCACGCTCGAGTGGCAGCTGTCCTCGCCGCCGCCGTTCCACCAGTGGGAACAGCTGCCGAAGATCCGCTGATCCGCAAATGACGACATCAGGGCACCGCCTCCTGCGGTGCCCTGAACAATTACCAAACGGAACGAGACAATGACGGTAATCGATCACGATGCAGTTGGCGGCGAGGGGGGCATCGGCCTTTCCGAAGCCAATGCCCGGGATTTCTTCGAACTCCTGAAGCCGCGGGTGATGTCGCTCGTCGTCTTCACGGCGCTGGTTGGCCTCGTCGTCGCTCCGGGTGAAATCAATCCCTTTCTGGCGGTCATCTCGGTGCTCTGCATCGCGGTCGGCGCCGGCGCCTCGGGCGCGCTGAACATGTGGTACGACGCTGACATCGACGCCGTCATGTCGCGCACCGCCCGTCGCCCGATCCCCTCCGGCCGTATCGAGCCTCGCGAGGCGCTCGCCTTCGGCCTGACGCTTTCGGTATTCTCGGTGGTCATCCTGGGGCTTGCGGTCAACTGGGCCGCCGCGTCCCTCCTGGCCTTCACCATCTTCTTCTATGCCGTCGTCTACACGATGTGGCTGAAGCGCTCGACGCCGCAGAACATCGTCATCGGCGGCGCCTCGGGTGCCTTCCCGCCGATGATCGGCTGGGCCTGCGTCACCGGCAGCGTTTCGCTCGACAGCATCCTGCTCTTCCTCGTCATCTTTCTCTGGACGCCCGCCCATTTCTGGGCACTCGCGCTCTTCAAGATGCGCGACTACGGCTCGGTCGGCATCCCGATGATGCCGAACGTCGCCGGCGAGCGTTCCACCAAGAACCAGATCGTCGTCTATGCGGTGCTGACGGCGGCCGTCGCGGTCGCCCCCTGGTTCACCGGACTGGCTAGCATCGGCTACGGCCTGTTTGCCGCCGCGCTCGGCGCGATCTTCATCTATTTTTCAGTTGCCGTCTGGCGCATGCCCGACGGTGACGAGAAGATGATCGCTGCAAAGAAGATGTTCGCCTATTCGGTCTTCTATCTCTTCGCGATCTTCTCCGCGCTGCTCGCCGATCATTTCGCGGCCGGGCTGGTCAACCTGGCGGGAGGCGTCCAGTGATCGAGACAGTCAAGGTAACCGACAAGCAGAAGAAGTCGCGTCGCAACCGCAATATCGCGCTCGGCCTGGTCCTGGCCGGCCTGGTGGCGCTCTTCTATGTCATCACGATCGTCAAGATCGGCGGCGTCGGAGGTTGAGGAGCTGGACATGACGAAGGATACGGCACAACAGGGCAGGCGCGTCGGCAACGGCACGATCATGGCGATGTGCTTCGTCTTCGTCGGCGGCATGGTCGGCATGGCCTATGCCGCCGTTCCCCTCTACCAGCTCTTCTGCCAGGTGACCGGTTACAACGGCACCACCCAGCGGACCGAACAGTATTCCGAGGTCGTGCTCGACCAGTCCCTGCCGGTGACCTTCGACGCAAACACGTCGAACGGCCTCAACTGGGATTTCAAGGCCGCCAGGCGCATCGAGCCGAAGATCGGCGAAACCGTGCAGGTGACCTTCACCGCGACGAACCGTTCGTCCGAACCGACCACCGGCACGGCGGTCTTCAACGTCACGCCGATGGAGGCGGGCGCCTACTTCAACAAGGTCGAGTGCTTCTGCTTCACGGAAACGACGCTCCAGCCGGGCGAGACCTTGGAAATGCCTGTGGTGTTCTTCGTCGACCCGGAGATCGTCAAGGCGGAGGAAACCAAGAACATCAAGACGATCACGCTGTCTTACACCTTCTATCCCTCGCAGCCGTCCAAGCCTGTTGCGGCGGCTCAGGAAAAGGGTAAGCCGGTCAATGGGCAACTTTGAGAGGATTCGCCGGTTCGCCGGCGAGGATGCAATGATCCGGGGATTCTGACATGGCCGAAGCGCATCAGAAAAATCACGACTACCACATCATCGACCCGAGCCCGTGGCCGCTTCTTGCGTCCATCGGCGCCTTCGTCATCACCTTCGGCGGCGTCGGCTACATGCGCTACCTGAAGGGTGCCGACCTCAACATCGTCGGCATCAACTGGGCGTCGCCGTGGCTGTTCTACATCGGCGTCGCGATCATCCTCTACACGATGATCGGCTGGTGGAGCGACACCATCAAGGAAGGCCGCGAAGGCAACCATACGCGCGTCGTGTCCCTGCACCTGCGCTACGGCATGATCATGTTCATCGCCTCCGAGGTGATGTTCTTCGTGGCGTGGTTCTGGGCCTTCTTCGATGCGAGCCTCTTCCCGAACGAGGCGATCCAGGCGTCGCGCGTCGAGTTCACCGGTGGACAGTGGCCGCCGGCCGGCGTCGAGGTTCTCGATCCCTGGCACCTGCCGCTCTACAACACCGTCATCCTGCTCCTCTCCGGCACCTGCGTGACCTGGGCCCACCACGCCCTGCTTCACAACGACCGCAAGGGCGTGATCAACGGTCTCGCGCTCACCGTCGCGCTCGGCATCCTGTTCTCCTTCGTCCAGGCCTACGAATATGCGACCGCCCCCTTCGAGTTCTCCAACTCGATCTACGGCGCGACCTTCTTCATGGCGACCGGCTTCCACGGCTTCCACGTTCTGGTCGGCACGATCTTCCTGATCGTCTGCCTGATCCGGGCGATGCGCGGCGGGTTCACCCGCGAGCATCACTTCGGTTTCGAGGCAGCCGCCTGGTACTGGCACTTCGTCGACGTCGTCTGGCTCTTCCTCTTCTTCTCCATCTACATCTGGGGTGGATGGGGCGCTCCGCTCGCCCATTGATCGGGTGTGTCCTGATGACCACATTCCTGGGAGGGCGGCGCAAGCCGCCCTTCTGCTTTGAAGACCTCGCACGACCGGCACATTGGACATGAACCAGACCCCGCAACTTCAATCGACGAGCCGCCTCAAGAGCGTGGTAACGGCGGTTCTCGTGCTTGCCGCGCTGGCGATCCTTCTCTCGCTCGGGACCTGGCAGGCGCAGCGGCTCGTCTGGAAGGAAAAGCTCCTCGCCGACATAGCGGAGCGCCACACGGCCCCGCCCGCGAGCGTCGCGGAAATCGAAGCGATGGCGAACGGGGGCGAGGACATCGAATACCGGACCATGACGGCGACCGGCACATTCGACCACGGCCGCGAACGGCACTTCTTCGCGACCCACGAGGGCCGCACGGGCTTCTACGTCTATACGCCGATGACGCTCGCCCACGGGCGCACGCTCTTCGTCAACCGCGGCTTCGTGCCCTATGAGCTGAAGGATCCTTCGCTGCGCTCACAGGGCCAGGTCGAGGGTGAGGTGACGGTGAGCGGCTATGCCCGCTCCAAGCTCCTGGAAAAGCCGTCGGCCATCGTTCCCGACAACGATATCGCCAAGAACCTCTTCTACTGGAAGGATCTGTCCGCCATGACATCCTCCACGGGCCTCGATCCGCAGAATGTCCTGCCCTTCTTCATGGATGCGGACGCCAGGGGGGCCAATCCGGGCGGCTGGCCGCAGGGCGGCGTGACGCAGTTTTCTCTCTCCAACAATCACCTGCAATACGCGGTCACATGGTACGGCCTCGCGGCGGCGCTGGTCGCGGTCGTCGCGGGTGTATGGTGGCGACGGATGAGGGGGCCGAAGGCGGGCTGAGGAAGTTTTCCTTGGCGCCCGCAAGCAGGCTCGCCTATATGAGTGCAACGAACACGGGTCCAGGCAGCGGAACGGAATGAATCTTCATCTAGATCCATCAGTGGCCAAACCGCCGCTCACGATACGCTTGTGCGGACCGCGCGGTTTCTGCGCGGGCGTCGATCGCGCAATCCAGATCGTCGTGCTGGCGCTCAAGGCCTATGGCGCTCCCGTCTATGTCCGCCACGAGATCGTCCACAACCGCTACGTCGTGGAAGGCCTGGAAGCCAAGGGTGCGGTCTTCGTCGAGGAACTGGACGAGATACCGCCGGAACACCGCAACCAGCCGGTGGTCTTTTCAGCCCACGGTGTACCGAAATCGGTGCCCGCCGATGCTCAGGCCCGCAACCTCTTCTATCTCGATGCCACCTGTCCGCTCGTCTCCAAGGTCCACAAGCAGGCCATGCGCCACCAGCGCCTCGGCCGCCATGTCATCCTGATCGGTCATGCCGGCCATCCGGAAGTGATCGGCACGATGGGGCAGCTGCCGGAGGGAACCGTATCGCTGGTTGAGACGGTCGAGGATGCCGATGTCTACGTGCCTGCCGATCCCGACAATCTCGGTTTCGTCACGCAGACGACGCTCTCCGTCGACGATACCGCGGGCGTCATCGCCAGGCTCCGGGAGCGCTTCCCGAACCTCCAGGCGCCGGCCGCGGATTCCATCTGCTATGCCACCACCAATCGGCAGGATGCGGTCAAGGAAGCCGCGCCGGGATGCGACCTCTTCATCGTCGTGGGCGCGCCGAACTCCTCCAATTCCAAGCGGCTCGTCGAGGTCGCGCTGAGGGCAGGCGCCCAGAGGTCGCTTCTCGTCCAGCGCGCATCCGAACTCGACTGGGACACGATCGGTCCGATCTCCACGCTCGGCATATCGGCCGGGGCGTCAGCGCCGGAAGTCATCGTCGACGAGATCATCGAGGCCTTCCGCTCGCGCTATGACGCGACGGTCGAGCTGGCGATCACCGCCGAAGAGACCGAGAACTTCCTCGTCAATCGCGAACTGCGGGGCGTGCCGCTGACGCGCGAAGACATGGCCTTCGTGAACGGATGACTTTCCCGTCCCGGGTAGGATAGGGTGCGGCCGATTCCGGCAGGCGCCTCGCCTGCCTTTGCGACCATCTATCTTGAGAGACAACCTTGGCCGTTTACACAGACATCACGGAAGACGACCTCAGAGATTTCCTGGCCCAGTATGATGTCGGTGAGCTCACCTCCTACAAGGGCATTGCCGAGGGCGTCGAGAACTCGAACTTCCTGCTGCACACGACGCGCGAGCCGCTCATCCTGACGCTCTACGAGAAGCGGGTGGAAAAGGCCGACCTGCCGTTCTTCCTCGGCCTGATGCAGCACCTGGCCGACCGCGGCCTCTCCTGTCCGCTGCCCTTGCCGCGACGCGACGGCGCGTTCCTCGGTGAGCTTTCCGACCGGCCTGCGGCGCTCATCTCCTTCCTCGAAGGCATGTGGCTGCGCAAACCGGAGGCAAGGCACTGCCGCAAGGTGGGGCGTGCCCTGGCGCAGATGCACCTTGCCGGCGAAGGCTTCGAACTGACCCGCCCGAACGCCCTGTCGCTCGAGGGCTGGAAGACCCTGTGGGCAAAATCCGCCGGCCGGGCCGACGAAGTCGGGGCGGGGCTGGAGGAGGAGATCGGGGAGGAACTGGCCTATCTCGACCGCCACTGGCCGCGTGACCTGCCCTCCGGCGTCATCCATGCCGACCTCTTCCAGGACAATGTCTTCTTCCTCGGCGACAAGCTGTCCGGCCTGATCGACTTCTACTTCGCCTGCAACGACATGCTCGCCTACGACGTCTCGATCTGCCTGAACGCCTGGTGCTTCGAGAAGGACGGCTCCTACAATCTCACGAAGGGGATGGCGCTGCTGGAGGGCTATGATGCCGTGCGCCCGCTTTCGCCGCAGGAGAGGGAGGCGCTGCCCGTCCTCTGCCGTGGCTCGGCGCTCCGCTTCTTCCTGACCAGGCTCTATGACTGGCTGACGACCCCGGAAGGAGCCCTCGTGGTGAAGAAGGACCCGCTCGAATACCTGAGGAAGCTGCGCTTCCACCGGTCGATCGCATCGAGCGTCGAATATGGCCTGCCGGCGGAAGTGGCATCATGAAGCACGTTGAAATATTCACTGACGGGGCATGCTCCGGAAATCCCGGTCCTGGCGGATGGGGCGCGGTGCTTCGCCACGGCGATACCGAGAAGGAACTGTCCGGCGGCGAGGCGCAGACCACCAACAACCGCATGGAGCTGATGGCGGCCATCCAGGCGCTGAATGCGCTCAAGGTTCCGTGCGAGGTCGATCTCTATACCGACAGCGCCTACGTCAAGGACGGCATCTCCAAATGGATCTTCGGCTGGAAGAAGAACGGCTGGAAGACCGCCGACAAGAAGCCGGTCAAGAATGCCGAACTGTGGCAGCAGCTGGAAGAGGCGCGCAACAAGCACAAGGTCACGCTGCACTGGGTCAAGGGTCATGCGGGCCATCCGGAAAACGAACGCGCCGACGAACTGGCGCGGCAGGGCATGGCGCCCTTCAAGAAGCGTTGATCCCCGCTCGGACCGCGCGTCGTCTTTCCCCGATGGATAACCCGGCTGTGGCGCCAAGCCTGCCGGGTTCCAGCATGAGCGTTTTGGGGTTGCCCGACGCTCGACGATAACTAATGTGCTCGCCGGGGCATTGGCGGAGGTTGGAATGATCCTTCATTGCGTATTCCTGAGATTCAAGTCGGCCGTCCAGGCGACTGAGAAACAGGCAATCTACGATTCCATAAGAGCGTTGGCCGATGTCATCCCGGGGATGATCGACGTGCAGTCCGGGCCCGATGTTTCCCCTGAAGGATTGAACGGCGGCTTCCGCGACGGCTTCATCGTCCGCTTCGAAAACGCCGAGGCGAGGGATACCTACCTGGTGCATCCGGACCACGTGGCCGCGGGCGACCGCATCGTCGCCCTCACGGACGGCGGCCTTGCCGGCCTCATGGTCTTCGATATGGATGTATGAAAAAAGGGAGCCGCGGGGCTCCCTTTTCGAATGCAGCGAGCGCGCTCTTCAGAGCTGCTCGATCATCGCCGCGGCGCCGGATACGGTGACCTGCCCGGGGCTTTCCTCGACATTGAGGGATTTGACGACACCGTCGTCGACCAGCATGGAATAGCGCTTCGAGCGTTGCCCCAGCCCGCCGGCCGAAAGGTCCACGTCGAGGCCGAGCGCCTTGGTGAATGCTCCGTTCCAGTCCGACAGGAAGTGCAGCTTGCCCATTCCGCCGAGCGACTGCGCCCAGGCACCCATCACATGCACGTCGTTGACCGAGACTACCGCGATATCGTCTACGCCGCGCGCGAGAATTGCGTCGCGGTTTTCCAGGTAGCCAGGCAGATGGTTCTGGGAGCAGGTGGCGGTGAATGCGCCGGGAACGGCCAGGAGCACGACGCGCTTGCCCTTGAACAACTCATCGGTGGTGACCTCCACCGGGCCATCGGCGGTTTTTTCCTTGAAGGTTGCGGAAGGTAGCTTGTCGCCAATGGCAATGGTCATGGTAGTCTCCTGTCAGCGGGCGCCCCAGCGCCGTCCAACGGCACTATAGGTCCGCGTCAGTCGAAGACAAGCGAGCTTTCCATCGCCCGGTCGCCGGCAATCACCAGTATGCCCCATGACTTGCCGCTTGCGTCGTAGTCGCGAGGCAGCTTCTCGATCGGAATGTCGAGGCTGTAGTCGCGACCCTTCATCTGGCCCTTGCCGCCATCGAAGAAAACGTGGCCTTCCGGCCCCGTGACGATCACCTCGGGGGCGCGGTCGACGCCTGCGGGAAGGCGAAGCTGAAGCTCCAGCGCGTCCTTGCCGGACAGCGCGTGGCGCGTGACCTTGAAATCCTCGGAGGCGGGCTGGGGCAGCCGCGTCTCGGCGGCGGCAAGCAGCATTGCCTCTTCCATCGAAGGCTCGCGATGTCCTAGTTCCAGGGCGAAGTCCGCCTGGAAGGGAATGCAGATATTGCGGCAGAGCCCGACGAAGGCGGAAACGCCCACCTTGAGCGGCTTGCCGTCGTCCTCGACCTTCAGCCGGAAGGGGAGCGTTACCGGATGGTCGTAGCCGATATCCCGCAGGCTGCCGCTGTAGATGCGCTTCGGGACCGGATAGTCGATCCTCTGAAGCTGGACGGACGTCCCGTCAGGGAAGCTTAGTTGCGGGGGGATGCCGGCGTCGCCCGGCTCTTTCCAGTAGGTGATCCAGCCCGGGTTAGGCTCGATCTGCAGAGCCCCGCGGATCGTGCCGTCGCTGGATGGCGGCAGCGCCACAAGCCGCATTCGCCCGCCCTCGTTGGTCGCCCAGAGGGTCGTCTCGGCAAGCGCGGGCAACACGGGAATAACGGCGATTGCCGCGCCTAGGAACAGGCCTCTCGTCCAACCGCTCTCGAAACTGTGTCTGCCTGCGCCTGTTCTCATGGGTGCAAAGCTCTACCTCAGCCGGCAGGATCAGGCCAGCCGCCAGATCGCGGGCCCTGATCATTTTCGGTTGATTGCGCCGGGCCGGTGCCCCATCTTCCAGAGACAAGCCTCGCTTCGGACAACGGCGGATCGATAGCGGGAGAAGGAGGTCCAGATGGCCGTGACAAGTATCCAGGACGCTGGCGAGCGCGGCTTTCTCGACGGCCAGTTCCTGATCGCCATGCCGGGGCTGCAGGACGGCAACTTCGTGCGATCGGTCATCTATATCTGTGCCCATTCGCCGGCTGGCGCCATGGGCTTCATCATCAACCGGTCGCAGCCGGTCTCCTTCACCGACCTCCTGCTTCATCTGGAGCTGATGGAAAGCCGGGACGTCGCCGCGCTGCCCGAAAGCATCCGCCGCTTCCCGGTGCTCATGGGCGGGCCGGTGGAGACGGGACGCGGCTTCGTCCTCCACTCGGACGACTATTCGAGCGATTCCAGCATCCCCGTGAACGACGACATCTCGCTGACGGCAACCCTCGACATCGTCCGCGCCATCAGCGAGGGACGCGGCCCGAAGCGCGCGACCATGCTGCTCGGCTATGCGGGCTGGGGGCCGGGCCAGCTCGAGATCGAGCTTTCCAACAACGGCTGGCTGAACTGCCCGGCGACGGATGAGCTGATCTTCGATACCGCGCTCGATACCAAATACGACCGCGCGCTTGCCCTGCTGGGGGTCACGCCCGAGGCCCTGTCGACCGATATCGGACACGCCTGAACGCGGGTCCCGCTGGAACGAAGCGCGCCCCAGATCGTTTTTTCCCAGGAAGGCAATCGTGCCGTCCACAAGGAGTACACGAAGATGGGTAGCACCGGCGACAAGATCACAGGCAAGGCCAACGAACTGGCCGGCAAGGCAAGGCAGGCTGCAGGCGACGCAATGGGCGACCGCGAGATGGAAGCCAAGGGCGCCGCGCAGGAAGCCAAGGGCCACGGCCAGCAGGCGAAGGGTGAAGTCAAGAAGGCCGTCAAGAACGTGGTCGACCGCGCCTGATAATCGCCATGCTCATTGAAAAGCCCCGCGCCTCCCCGGCAGCGGGGCTTTTTATTGTCCGTAGAGCGGATACTACGCCCGCTTGGTGAGCGGGAACCGCTCCCCGAGAAGCCTGAGCGTCGCCTCGCTCGTCGTCGGCGGACCGAACAGGAAGCTCTGCCCGAACTGGCAGCCCATCTTGGCGAGTTCGGCGGCATCCTCGTCCGTCTCGATGCCTTCCGCGACGACCGCCATTTCCAGTGCCCGCGCCATCGCGATGACCGAACGCAGGAGCACGGCGCGCTTTTCCCGCACGTCGCGCACGAGCGCCTTGTCCAGCTTGATCGTGTCGAAGGGGAACTGCGTCAGGTAGGCGAGCGAGGAATATCCGGTCCCGAAATCGTCGAGTGCGAGACCGATGCCCACTTCCTTCAGCTTGGTCAGCACCAGCCTTGCCTGTTCCGGGTTCTCCATCATCACCGACTCGGTCAGTTCCAGCTTCAGCTGGCGCGGATCGCAGTCGCTTTTCGCCAGCAGCGCCCTCACGTCATTGTAGAGACTGTTGTTGAGGATCTGCGCGCTGGAGAGGTTGACCGCCACGAAGATCGGCAGGTCGCCGGTCTGGCGCTGCCAGTCGATGAGATCGCTGGCGGCCCGCTCGAGCGCGAACATCCCGAGCGGATGGATAAGGTCGGAACTCTCGGCGATCGGAACGAACTCGGAGGGCGGAATGCTGCCCTTGCGCGGATGATCCCACCGAAGCAGCGCCTCGAAGCCGGCAATCTCCCCGTCGTTCAGCCGGATGACCGGCTGGTAGGCGAGGGTAAGTTCCTTCCGCTCGATGGCGCGGCGCAGGTCGGTCTCGATCTGGAGCCGGTCCGTGCCGGACGAGCGGAAGATCGGCCGGAAGGGCTCGACCCGGTTGCCGCCGCCGCGCTTGGCCCGGTACATGGCGAGCTCGGCATTGCTGAGCAACTCGCTGCCGCTTTCCTGCTGATCCACCCAGGATGCGAGCCCGATCGATGCGGTCAGGATGATTTCCCGGTTGGCGAAATTGATCGGGACCATGATCGCCTTGGAGATCGCGTCGGCGAAATCGGCCACCTTCACGGGGTCCTGCTCGGAAACCAGGATCAGGCCGAACTGGTCGCCGGAAAGGCGGGCAAGCGTATCCTGCGGGCGGAGCAGGCGGCGAAGACGGCGCGTCAGCGCGATCAGGATATTGTCCCCCGCCGCAATCCCCAGCGCATCGTTGACCTGCTTGTAGCGATCGATGTCGATCGCCATCACGGTCGGCCGGACATTGTCGCTGCTGGAGGCAAGCGTCAGCACGGCCTGCAGCCGGTCGAGGAACACCTCGCGGTTGGGCAGGCCCGTCAGGTTGTCGTGCATCGCATCCTGCAACAGGCGCTCGACCGAGTTCTTCTGCTCCGTGATGTCGATGATGGTGCCGACGCAACGGATGATCTCGCCGTCGGAGCCGAGAACCGGGCGTGCGCGGATCTGCATCCAGTGGAAATGGCCATCCTCGGCGCGCAGCCGGAATTCGTGGCCGAGCCTGCCGCGACGATGTTCCAGGAGGACGTCGAGCGTCGCCTTGAACCGGTCGCGGTCGTCTGGATGCAGCCGGGGCAGCCAGTTACGAACCGGGCCATGCATCAGCCCGGCCGGCAGTCCGAGCTTGAGCGAGACGTCCGGAATGGTCACCACCCGGTCGCGTGCCACGTCCCAGTCCCATACCGTATCGCCCGAGCCGGTCAGCGCCAGGGACTGGCGCTCCAGGTCGGAAAACAGGCCCTGCTGGTAAGCCCCGCCCGCAAAGGCGTGCTGCATCACCGTGAAGCCGATGAGGAGGACGATGAGGACGAGCCCGCCGCCCAGCGCCGGCTGGATGATGTCGTTGTCGAGCTGGCCGGTGACGGTCAGCCACGCGCCGAACAGCCAGACCAGGATCAGCGCCCAGGTGGGCACGAGCAGGATCGCCCGGTCGTAGCGGTTGAGCCCGAGATAGATGATCAGCAGGATGCCCGCCGTCGCCGTCAGAGCGAATGACAGTCTTGCAATGCCCGACGCGACGGACGGGTCGTAGATGGCGACCCCGAAGAGCAGGACGAGGCAGAGGATCCAGGCAAGCGTCGCATAGCCGAGATTGACGTGCCATCGGTTGAGATTGAGGTAGGTGAAGAGAAAGATCACGAAGCTGGAGGCAAGCGCGACCTCCGCGCAGGCCCGCCACACCCGCTGGTCGCTGGCGGTGATGTTGATCAGCTGGTCCAGGAAGCCGAAGTCGACGCAGATATAGGCGAGCACCGCCCAGGCAAGCGCCGCCGCGGCCGGCAGCATGGACGTTCCCTTGACGACGAAGAGGATGGTCAGGAACACGGCGAGCAGGCCGGCAATGCCGAGCACGATGCCGCGGTAGAGCGTGAAGGCGTTGACCGTGTCCTTGTAGGCGGCCGGTTCCCACAGATAGAGCTGCGGCAGCGACGGCGTCGAAAGCTCGGCGACGAAGGTGATGACCGAGCCGGGGTTGAGCGTGATTCGGAAGACGTCCGCATCGGGGCTCGGCTCGCGGTCGAGCGCGAAGCCCTCGCTCGGCGTGATGGCGATGATGCGCTGCGAGCCGAGGTCCGGCCAGAACATCTTCGATCCCACCATGCGGAAATGAGGCGCGACGATCACGCGTTCGAGCTGTTCCTCGGAGACGTTGGCGAGCGCGAACACGGCCCAGTCGCCCTGGTGCGTCGGCGAGCTCGAGCGGACCTCGATGCGACGCCGGATACCGTCGGCGCCGGCCGCGGTGGAGACCTGGAAGGCCTCTCCCTGGTTGGTGTAGATGTCCGTCATGTCGGTGAGATCGAGCGCGGTGTCGTCGCGCGAGATCTTCACCGGTTCAGCCGCGTGGACATCCGATGCGAGGGAGACGACCGCCATGAAGGCGGCGAGGAGGAACGGCATCACGCATGCCGGGAGCCTGGAAACACTGCGGGCATTCATGGCCGCGTCATCTTCCCGAATTCACCATCTTCCGGAAGACGGGAGAACATCACGTGGTCGCGCCATTCCCCGTTGATCTTGAGATATTTTCGCAAAAGACCTTCTCGCTCGAAGCCGGCTTTGTCCAACAACCGGACACTCTTCCAGTTTTCCGGAATACAGGCTGCTTCAATCCGGTGCAACTGCAGTTGCCCGTAGATGTAGGGGATGGCGATTTTAAGGGCGGTGAGCATGTGGCCATGGCCCGCGTGCCGCTCCCCCATCCAGTAGCCGATCATGCAGCTCTGGGCCGCGCCGCGACGGATATAGCCGACGGTGAGCCCCCCGAGCAGGATCGCTTCGGGTCGGCTGAAGAGCAGGAGCGGAACCGCATAGCCCGCGCGAAATTCCTCCGCGCTCCGCCGCACCCGCGCGCGAAAGGAAGTCTCGGAGAGTTCCTCCTCGCGCCAGGACGGCTCCCAGGGCTGTAGAAAGGCCCGGCTTTCGGACCGCAGCCCGGACCATTGCGCGTAGTCGCCGTACTGGGGAAGGCGAAGCAGGTGGCTTTCCCCATAGAGATGGGGACCCTGCGGCTGCCGCGACAAAAACCGGAAGATCGATCCCGTCATGTCCACTCCAGATCGTCCTCGGCGACGAGCGCGCTGTCTGTGATGGACGCTGCCGAGACCTCGGCGGCGCTGGTTCGAGGCCGAACGGGCGAGCGCCCGTCCGGTAGCGGCGTCAGCCGGCGGCCCGTTCGCCCGTCCTGCCGGCGGGAGCAAGGCTCGCGGAAATCTCCTCCATCGAGGCAAGCTTCTCGATCGGCCCGACGGCGGAAAGCGTCGGCATCGTATCGAAGAACAGTCTTCCGGAAAGGTCCGTCAGTCGTTGTGTCGTGATCCCCTCGAGGCGCTCCATCATCTCGTTGTTGGGAATCGGGCGACCGTAGAGGATCATCTGCCGGGCGATCTGGCCGGCGCGTGCGGCCGGGCTCTCCTGTCCCATCAGCAGCTGCGCCCGGATCTGAGCCCGGGCCCGGTCGATCTCCTGCTCGTGGATCGTCTCCGATGCCTTGCGCAGTTCGTCGATGATGACCGGCAGCAGCTGCGGGATGTCGTCGCCGCCCGTCGCGGCGTGGATGCCGAAGATGCCGGTGTCGGAAAAGCCCCAGTGGAAGGCGTAGACCGAATAGCAGAGCCCGCGGTGCTCGCGCACTTCCTGGAAGAGGCGGGACGACATTCCGCCGCCCAGGATATTGGCGAGGATCTGCGAGCAGTAGAAGTCCCGCATGTGGTAGGCCTTGCCCTCGAAGCCGATCAGAAGCTGCGCGTCCATGAGGTCGCGCACTTCCCGCACGTCTCCGCCCGTATAGCGCGCGGCCTCCAGGACAGGAGGGGCGCTCGGCGTCTGCGGCAGGTTCGCGAACCGTGCCTCGACCTCCTTGCAGAACTGGTCGTGGTCGACGGCGCCGGCCGCCACGACATACATCCGGTCGGTCGTGTAGTTGCGCGCCAGGTAGTTGCGGATCTGTGCCGGCTTGAAGCTCTTCACCGTTTCCGGCGTGCCGAGGATAGGACGGCCGATCGTCTGGCCGCGATAGGCGATCTCGGAGAACTTGTCGAAGACGACATCGTCGGGCGTGTCGTTGGCGGCGCCGATCTCCTGAAGGATGACGTGCTTTTCGCGCCGTAGCTCTTCCTCGTCGAACATCGACTCCGTCAGGATGTCGGCCAGAAGGTCGACCGCGAGCGGCACGTGGTCCTTGAGGACGCGGGCATAGTAGGAGGTCGTCTCGGTCGAGGTCGCCGCGTTCAGTTCGCCGCCGACATTCTCGATTTCCTCGGCAATGTCGCGGGCGCTGCGCCTTGCCGTGCCCTTGAAGGCCATGTGCTCGAGCAGATGGGCAATCCCGTGTTCGTCTTCCGTTTCGTTACGGGAGCCGGACTTGATCCATACCCCGAGGGCGACGCTCTCCAGATGGGGCATTGCCTCGGTCACAACCGTCAACCCGGACGCAAGCCGGGTTACCTGTACATTCATCGCTTGTCTTTCTGGCGCCGGCGCCATTCATTTACCTGCACGGGCATGGTCGCCGATGAACTTCTCGACGTGCCTGATCTCGGCGGGAAGGATGTCGAAGCGTTCCTTCCTGGTCATCAGATCGGCGAGCCATGATGGGAGCGCCGGGTCAATTCCGCAAGCGGATTTTACCGCCGCCGGGAACTTGGCGGGATGCGCGGTGGCAAGCGTCACCATCGGGCTTGTCGGTTTCGCATTCTTCCGGGCCACGAACACGGCCGTCGCCGTATGGGGGTCGAGGAGGTATCCGGTATCGGCCAGCGTCTCGCGGATCGTCTCGGCCACCTGCTTCTCCGTCGCCCGCCCGGCGCGGAATTCGCGGCGGATCGCCTTGAGGGCCTGCGCCTCGATCTCGAACGATCCGGACTGCTTGAGGCCGGCCATCGCCGTGCGCACGGCCGACGGGTCGCGCCCGTGCGCCTCGAACAGCAGCCGCTCGAAGTTCGAGGAGATCTGGATGTCCATCGAAGGCGAGGTGGTCGCCTTGACCGCCCGCATTTCGTAGCGGCCGGTCTTCAGCGTACGCGCCAGGATGTCGTTGTCGTTCGTCGCGATCACCAGCCGTTCGATGGGCAGGCCCATGCGCTTGGCGACATAGGCGGCGAAGATGTCGCCGAAATTCCCGGTCGGTACCGTGAAGGAGATCTTCCGGTCGGGCGCGCCGAGGGAGAGCGCCGAGGTGAAGTAGTAGACCACCTGCGCCATGATCCGCGCCCAGTTGATCGAATTGACGCCCGACAGTTTCACGCGGTCGCGGAACGGCGCGTCGTTGAACATCTCCTTCACCAGCGTCTGGCAGTCGTCGAAATTGCCCTCGATCGCCAGGGCATGCACGTTGGCGGCCGGCGAACTGGTCATCTGCCGCTGCTGCACGGGAGACACCTTTCCGCGCGGGAAGAGGATGAAGATGTCGGTCCGGTCGCGTCCGGCAAACGCATCGATTGCGGCGCCGCCGGTGTCGCCGGACGTGGCGCCGACGATCGTCGCCCGCTCGCCGCGTTCGGCAAGCACGTAGTCCATCAGGCGGGCCAGAAGCTGCATGGCGACGTCCTTGAACGCCAGCGTCGTGCCGTGGAAGAGTTCCAGGACGAAATCGTTAGGCCCCGTCTGCACCAGCGGCGCGACGGCAGGGTGCCGGAACGTGGCATAGGCTTCGTCGATCATCGATTGCAGCTTCTCGGCCGGGATCTCGTCGCCAACGAAGCGGCGAAGGATCTCGAATGCCACCTGCTGGTAAGACTTGCCGCGCAGGGCGCGGATCTCCCGCTTGGTCAGAACAGGCCATTCACGTGGCACATACAGGCCGCCATCGCGCGCAAGACCTGCGAGAAGCGCATCCCGGAAGCCGAGAACCGGCGCCTCTCCGCGGGTAGAAATGTATTCCACTACCTTCAATCCCCAATCGATTTTTGTTCGCGCCGCTGATATAGACCAGGAAAATGGGCTGCGAAAGGCCGGAAGACAGCATCTTTCGGAGCGTCTTTGCTGGCCGGAATTGTATCGAGAGGATTGAGTACGGTGATGGGTAGAACAGCACGCAGTCTTATGTCGGTTTCTCTTCTGGCCGTGCTTGCCGGATGCAATTCATCCTCTCCGACCTCCGGCCTGACGGGAGCCGCGCCCGCCGCACAGGCCGAGGCCACGCCGGTGATCCAGGCCTTCTGCCCGCCTGTCGTCATGCGCGAGGAGACGGCCATCCACCGCGCCTATGCCCGTGGCGGACAGGATAATCCGGAGAAACTGATCTACCAGGCATCGCTTGCCGATGCGACCCGCGCCTGCACCGCGAACGAGACCACGCTGACGATCAACGTCGTCGCGCAGGGCCGCGTCGTCGCGGGGCCCGCCGTCACCGCCGGCCAGATCAATCTGCCCGTCCTCGTGGAAGTGCTCGATGGCGACAACGTCATCTACTCGCAGACGGTCAGCTTCCCGGTCGAACTGCCGACCACCGGCACGCAGTTCGTGTTCAGCAAGCCCGACGTCCAGATCCCGAACGCACAGGGCGGCGCCTCCCGCTTCACCCGCGTCCGCCTCGGCTTCGACGGCGGCTCCAGGCGCTAAGCCTCAGACGGCGCCAGCCCATTCGGTCAGCGCCGCCGTCACCGCCGGCAGGTCGGCCATGCGGGAAATCACCGTTTCCGCGCCGGCGTCCGTCAGCCGGTCGGCATGGCTCGGATAGGTGTGGGAAGCGCCGGTAAACCCGACCACGCGCATTCCCGCCGCGCGGGCGCCGTGGATGCCGTGAACCGAATCCTCGATCACCAGCACGTTTGACGGCTTCACGCCGAACGCCTCTGCCGCATGCAGGAAAATGTCCGGCTTCGGCTTCACCCGGTCGGGCCCGAGATCCTTTGCGGAAAAGATGTGGGGGGCGAAGTACGGCTTCAGGCCGACCTTCTCCAGCATCATGTCCAGGCGGTGGGCGCTGGAGTTCGAGCAGATGCAGCGCTGCTGCGTCATCTTCGAGAGCGCGAGCCTGACGCCGTCGATGATCTTCACGTCGCGGGCGAGCCGGGCGTCGAGAAGCTTCTCCGACTTGTCGATCAGCGAGGCGGAAAGCGGGATGTCGACTTCCTTCTCGACCTGCAGGAGGATGTTGCGCCAGGTCATGCCGGCGAACCGCTCGCCCATCTCCTCGACGCTGATCGGGTATCCGGCTTCCGTCAGAAGCTTGGACTCGACCTGTGCCGCGATGATTTCTGAATCGACGAGCACGCCGTCGCAATCGAAGATGATGAGGTCGAAACCGCTCATGATGCAAATCTCTTGGGCTGGGGAAGACGAGGGCGCTCTACATCAGAGCGGCGCCCGCCACAATGTGGGGATTGTCTATTCCGATGGAAAGAGGGCGAGAAACCGGCTTTCTCCCGCCCTGGTGAACTCCACCGCACGGCTGTCCTCGCTCCGCTTGGCCCAGCCCTCTTCCAGGAAACGGGTAAGAAGCGCCTTGCCGAGCGTGCCGGCAAGATGGGAGCGGCGTTCGCTCCAGTCGAGGCAGGACTTGCAGATCGGCCGCCTCGACGAGGCCAAAGGCTCCAGGTCGATGCCGATCCTGCCGAGGTCGGCGCGGCCCTGCTCGGTGACCGTGAGTTCGCCTTCCTGGCTGGCGATCGTGCCTCGCCGAATGAGGCTGTCGAGCATGCGAACGCCATAGTCGCCGGCGAGGTGGTCGTAGCAGACCCGTGCCTTCCGGAGCGCCGGATCCTTCGGGCCCGGCCGGTGGCGCAGGTGACCGCGGCTCGCCGCAAAGCCCATGACGGCCTCCAGCAGCGTACCGGTCGCGGCGTCCGCCAGCGCGAAATAGCGATGCCGCCCCTGCTTGCGTTGGCGCACCAGCCCGCCGTCTTCCAGTTTGGACAGGTGAGAGCTTGCCGTCTGCAGCGTCACGCTGGCGGCCTGGGCCAGTTCGGTTGCCGTCAGCGCCTGCCCGCCCATCAGCGCCGTCAGCATGTTGGCACGGGCCGGGTCGCCGATAAGGGCGCCGATGCGGGCGATGTCGGGACCTTCTGTCATAGTTCGATCATAACCGAAGCATCTGCGACGGACAAGGCGTTATCCTGCGGCCGTTCACATGGAGAGAGTCATGATCACCTGCTTCATCCACTACGAGATCGATCCCTTCCGGAGGGAGGCATTTGCCGACTACGCGCGCGCCTGGGGCGAGGCCATTCCGCGCTGCGGCGCCGACCTCATCGGTTATTTCGCGCCCCACGAGGGATCCGCCACCACCGCCTACGGCGTCTACAACGTCGAAAACCTTGCCGCCTATGAAGCTTATCGGCAGCGCCTTTCGCAGGATACGCTGGCGCGGGAAAACCACGAGTTTGCGAGCCGCGAGCGCTTCATCCTGCGCGAGGACCGCATCTTCCTGAAAAATGTCTCCCTGCCGCACGCTCCGCAGGTGAAGCCGTGATCGCGGTCATCTTCGAAGTCGTGCCCTACATGGGCGAGCGCCATCGCTACCTGGATATTGCCGGCGAACTGCGCGCGGAACTGGACGGGATCGACGGCTTCATCTCGATAGAGAGGTTCGAGAGCCTGACCATGCGCGGCAAGATACTGTCGCTGTCCTTCTGGCGCGACGAGGACGCCGTCCGCCAGTGGCGTAACCTTGACGTGCATCGGTCTGCGCAGCAGGCGGGCCGCAACGGCATCTTTGCCGACTACCGCCTCAGGATCGCCCACGTGGTCCGCGACTACGGCATGTTCGAGCGCGCCGAGGCGCCGCAGGACAGCCGGGAGATACACGAGGGATGAGGCATGGCCGGGGCCGGGCCGGGGGAGGGACGCGGCCGGGCCAAGGGGAGGGATCGGAACTTTTTCCCCGAATAGGTTCCATCCTTCAGGCTTTGGTAACCAACATGGGTAACCATAACGGGGTGTAAAGAAGCCCCGAGTAAGCGTAACAGCGAGTATCCCATGGCAGCAGTCCTTCCGCTTGCCGATCTGCGTCAGCAGGGTCGGCCCGGCACCTGGCTCAATACCATCATCAAGGGCGATTGCGTCGCCGCGCTCGAAGCTCTGCCGGATCATTCGGTCGACGCGATCTTCGCGGACCCGCCCTACAACCTGCAACTCGGCGGAGCGCTTCACAGGCCTGACCAGTCCCTGGTCGATGCGGTGAACGATGACTGGGACCAGTTCGCCTCCTTCCAGGCCTATGACGCCTTCACCCGCGCCTGGCTGCTCGCCTGCCGCCGGGTTCTGAAGCCGAACGGCACCATCTGGGTGATCGGCTCCTACCACAACATCTTCCGCGTCGGCGCCATGCTGCAGGACCTCAACTTCTGGCTCCTCAACGACATCGTCTGGCGCAAGACCAACCCGATGCCGAACTTCAAGGGTCGCCGCTTCCAGAACGCCCACGAAACGATGATCTGGGCGAGCCGCGACGCCAAGGCGAAGTCCTACACCTTCAACTACGAGGCCCTGAAGGCATCCAACGACGACGTCCAGATGCGCTCCGACTGGCTCTTCCCGATCTGCTCGGGTGGCGAGAGGCTGAAGGGCGACGACGGCAAGAAGGTTCACCCGACGCAGAAGCCGGAGGCGCTGCTCGCCCGCGTCATCATGGCGTCCACCAAGCCGGGCGACGTGATCCTCGATCCGTTCTTCGGCACGGGTACGACCGGGGCCGTCGCCAAGCGCCTCGGGCGCAACTTCGTCGGGATCGAGCGCGAGCAGGACTATATCGACGCCGCATCGGCGCGGATCGCCTCCGTCGAGCCCCTCGGCAAGGCGGAACTGACGGTGATGACCGGCAAGAAGGCCGAACCACGGGTCGCCTTCAACGTGCTCGTGGAAAGCGGCCTCGTGAAGCCCGGCCAGGTCCTGACGGACGCAAAGCGCCGCTGGAGCGCCATCATCCGCGCCGACGGAACGCTTGCCTCGGGCGGCGCGGCCGGCTCCATCCATCGGCTGGGGGCGAAGGTGCAGGGTCTCGACGCCTGCAACGGCTGGACCTTCTGGCACTACGAGGACGGATCGGCACTGAAGCCGATCGACGAATTGCGCTCGGTCATCCGCAGCGGTCTGGGAAAACTCGACTGACGATCCACCGTCGAGCCGGATCAAGGCTTCCCCTGCCGGTTTTTGTACCTCTAGTCCCGGCAGGGGATAACTGACGCCCGGAGGAGGCTGACCTCCGGGCGTCATTTCATTTTTTCACGCCTCGATGCCGAACGACGCGAGGTCGCGTCTCAGCATCTCTGCCCCCGTGAAGTGCACGGCGTTCCAGCCGGCCGCCCGCGCGCCTTCGACATTGGCGATCGAGTCGTCGATGAAGAGCGTCCGGTCCGGCGCGAGCCCGAAATCCTCTGCGTGCTTCCGATAGATCGCGACGTCCGGCTTGATGAGCTTGATCTCGCCTGAAACCGTCACGCCGCGCGGCTTGTCGAGGAAGGGATACATTTCGCGCGCCTCGCGAAAGGTGTCCTCCGCGAAGTTCGTCAGCATGGTGACGTCGCGGCCCTCCTCCATCAGCCGCTCCATGATCGCCACCGTGTCCTCGTAGGCATGGGGGACCATTTCGCGCCAGTGTTTGCGGAAATGGCGGATCTGCTCCTCCTTGTCGGGGAACTGTTCGAGCAGCAGCGCCTCCGCATCCTGCCAGGAGCGACCCCGGTCCTGCTCGAGGTTCCACTCGTGGGTGCAGACGTTCTCGAAGAACCGGGCGCGCTGCGCATCGTCCGGGATCAGTCGCAGGTAGGGAAGGTTCGGGTCGTAGTGGATCAGCACCTTGCCGATGTCGAAGACGATATGGTCGATCGGGCCTGACATGATGTTTCCTTAGCGGTTGGATTGTCCGTCGAAAGCCAGCGGTATGGCCTGGCTGATGACCTTTTTCATGACCGTGGGCAAGGCCTGTGCGCCGAGGTTGGCGACGGGTTCCCACCATCCCCCGGGCAGAGCACCTGTTTCGGCGCTGGCGCGGAATACAGAGAGCCGCAGCTCGAAATGGGTAAAGACGTGGGTCACCGTTCCGCAGGGTTGCCAGGCGGAGGGAAAGGGCGCGTGCTCTGCGGTCTGGCCGCCATCCACCCGCGCCGACCAGCCGGTCGTCGGAACCTCGGTCATGCCCCCGAGCAGCCCGCTCTCGACCCGTCGCCTCAGAAGGATTTCCCCGTCCGGATTGACGGCAACGAAGGCGGCGCCGAAGCGGACCGGCTTGTCTTTCTTCGCCGCCTTTACCGGAAAGCGCTCCGGATCGTGCCCGGCGAGCGCCAGGCAGTGCTCGCGGACGGGACAGAGGGCGCAGGCAGGCCGCTTCGGGGTGCAGATGGTCGCCCCGAGGTCCATCATCGCCTGCGCGAAGTCGCCCGGCCTGTCCTCCGGGGTCAGTTCCCGCACGAATGTCTTCATCAGCGGTTTCGAACCGGGGAGGGGCGCGTCGATCGCGTAAAGGCGGGAGACGACCCGTTCCACATTGCCGTCCATGACGGCGGAGGGACGGTTGAAGGCGATCGCGGCGACCGCGGCGGCAGTGTAGTCGCCGATGCCGGGCAGTGCCCGCAGGCCGTCCTCCGTATCCGGAAAGATGCCGTCGTGGTCCCCGGCCACGGCTTCGGCGCATTTCTTCAGGTTGCGGGCGCGGGCATAGTAGCCAAGCCCCGCCCAGGCCGCCATCACGTCATCTGTCGGCGCCGCCGCAAGATCCTTGACCGTCGGCCACAGGGCGAGGAAGCGCGTGAAATACGGCTTCACCGCCTGGACCGTGGTCTGCTGCAACATGACTTCGGACAGCCATATGTGGTAAGGATCGGGACGCGTTCCGCGGGAGGCCGCCACCGGCGTCACGCGCCACGGGAGGTCGCGGTGGTGCCTGTCGTACCATGCAAGCAGCTGCCGGGTGATGGCGCGGGGATCGGTGGGATCGGTCACGTGCTGGAAATGCCTGTGCGTCTGGTCTAATGCTCTCCTATCGCCTCGGCAAATGCGCCGTCAACGAGTGAGGGCGATCGGTATGGGCGCCCACCCGCCGTCAGGGTTCGCGATAGGAGTTCCGCTTGGCCATCGAAGGGAAGATCTTTGCCCGCAAGCGCGAGATGCAGATCGCCGAGGTCGCGAACGGCATCATCGATCCCGTTCTCGCGCGCCGCGCCGGAATTTCCACCGCGCTGCTGGGCTCCTGGGACGAGATCGCCGGCGAGGACTTCGCCGATTGCAGCCGGCCGGAAAAGATCGCCTGGCCGCGGCGGGACGCCTCGGACGAGCCGGGGGGCTACCAGGCCGGCGTGCTGACGATCGCCTGCGAAGGCGCGCGCGCGCTCTTCCTCACCCACGCCCAGGGTGAGCTTATTTCCCGGATCAACGCCTTCTTCGGCTTTCCGGCGGTGCGCCAGATCCGCATCATCCAGAAGCCCGTGTCCCAGGCCATCAAGCAAAGGCCCCGGATGCGGCCGCTGCAGGGCGAGGCAGCACAGCGCCTGGAGGACATGATGGAAGGGATAGACAACGATGCGCTGAAGAAGGCCGTCACCCGGCTCGGCACGGCCGTCTTCCAGAAGAAACGCTGAAACATACAGCCGCCGTTCAGGTTGGGGCTGTCACAAAGCTTTGAAGCATTTCACGAAATCCATCCCTTGTTACCTTCGGGACGGCAAGATACGGAACGGCAACGGAATTAATCCCAAGGCAGGTGTTCGATGAAGACGAACGAAATCACCCTTACCCGGCGCGCACTTCTCGGAGGCGTGGCCGCAACCGCCCTCGTCCTGGCGCTGCCGCTCTCAGCGACCGACGCCTTCGCCCAGGAAATGCCCGAGGCGCAGGGCGACGTCGACATGGCGGAAGTCCTCAAACCCGGCCCGCTGCCGGAAATGGCGATCGGCGAGGAAAACGCGCCGGTCACGATCGTCGAATACATGTCGATGACCTGCCCGCACTGCGCGACCTTCCACAACACGACGTTCGAAGAAATCAAGAAGAACTACGTGGACACCGGCAAGGTGCGCTTCATCATCCGCGAGTTTCCTTTCGATCCGCGCGCCGCGGCCGCCTTCATGCTGGCACGCTGCAACCCGGCCAAGCCTGAAGAAGCAAGCACGCCGGCACAGTATTATCCGATGGTTTCCA
Source organism: Pseudorhizobium sp. NPDC055634 (assembly GCF_053618655.1). Taxonomy (NCBI): domain Bacteria; kingdom Pseudomonadati; phylum Pseudomonadota; class Alphaproteobacteria; order Hyphomicrobiales; family Rhizobiaceae; genus Pseudorhizobium; species Pseudorhizobium sp. NPDC055634. Next base: position 161,482 of record NZ_JBSHHW010000011.1, read on the forward strand.
TGCTGATGAAGCAACAGGAAGGCTGGGCCGGAGCACAGGACGGCCGCGCTGCACTGCTGCAGATGTCGAAATTGGCCGGTTTCTCACAGGAGACTTTCCAGGCCTGCTTGACGAACCAGAAACTTCTCGATGATGTGAACGCCACGATGAAGCGCGGTGCCGACGAATTCGGCGTCAACTCGACGCCCACATTCCTCATCAACGGCAAGCGCTATGCGGGGGCCATGTCTGTTGAAAGCATGTCGGCTCTTATCGACAGCCTTCTCTGAGACCGTTCATGACGTGAGCGGCGGCAGCCTCCCCGTGGCTGCCGTCCTGCCCCGGTGCGCGGCATGAAGTTCAACAAGCTGCGCGTCGTCGGTTTCAAGTCCTTTGTCGAGCCGACGGAATTCATCATCGAGCGCGGACTGACGGGCGTCGTCGGTCCGAACGGCTGCGGCAAGTCCAATCTTGTCGAGGCGCTCCGCTGGGTGATGGGGGAAAACTCCTACAAGAACATGCGCGCGTCCGGCATGGACGACGTCATCTTCTCCGGGTCGGGAAACCGGCCGGCGCGCAACACCGCCGAGGTCATGCTGTTCCTCGACAATTCCGACAGGACGGCGCCGGCAGCCTTCAACGATTCCGACGAAATCCAGGTCTCGCGCCGCATCGAGCGGGAGAACGGCTCCGTCTACCGCATCAACGGCAAGGAGGCCCGGGCAAAGGACGTCCAGCTCCTGTTCGCCGATGCCTCGACGGGCGCCCGTTCGCCATCCATGGTCGGGCAGGGCCGGATCGGCGAACTCATCAATGCCAAGCCGCAGGCGCGCCGCCAGCTGCTCGAAGAGGCGGCCGGGATATCCGGGCTGCATTCGCGCCGTCACGAGGCTGAGCTGCGGCTCAGGGCGGCCGAAGGAAACCTGGAACGGCTCGAGGACGTCACCGCCCAGCTGGAGAGCCAGATCGAGAGCCTGAAGCGGCAGGCCCGCCAGGCAAACCGCTTCAGGACGCTATCGGCCGACATCCGCGCCCGCGAGGCAATGCTGCTTCATATCCGCTGGGCGCAGGCGACCGAGGCCGAGGCCGAGGCGAACACGGCGCTCAACCAGGCGACCGTCGTGGTGGCCGAAAAGGCGCAGGCGCAGATGGAAGCGGCGAAGGCCCAGGCGATTGCCGGCCTGAAAATGCCGGAACTGCGCGAGGAGGAGGCAAAGGCGGGTGCTGCCCTGCAACGCATCCAGATCGCCCGCACCCAGCTCGACGACGAGAGCGGCCGCCTGATGCGGCGCCGCGACGAGCTTTCCCGGCGGCTGTTGCAGCTGGTCGAGGATATCCGCCGCGAGGAACGACTGGTTCAGGACAACGCGTCCTTCCTGGCGAAGCTCGACGAGGAGGAAGCCGAACTCAACGAACTCCTGGCCGATTCGGGCGCCGAGGCGGAGGACCTGAAGGAGGCCTTCGAGGCGGCGGCCGCGGCTCTCGCGGAAAGCGAAAAGCTGTTCGCCGCGATCACCGCCGAAAAGGCCGAGGCGGCGGCGTCGCGTACCCAGCTCGAGCGGCTGATCCGGGACATCGGCGAACGTCGCCAGCGGCTCGACAGGCAGATGCAGGATGCCGAGGCTGAACTGCAGGCGATCGCCGACCGGCTGTCTGGTCTCGACGACCCGGCCGAGCGCCGGGAGGCGGTCGATGCCGCCGAGTTCGCCGTCGAGGAGGCGGGCGTGGCGGCGGAAGAGGCGGAGGCGGCACTCGGCCTTGCCCGCTCGGCGGAAGTTTTGGCGCGAAAGCCGGTCGATGCCGCGCGCTCGCAGCTGAACGCCCTTGAAACGGAAGCGCGTACGATTTCGAAGATGCTCGCCGCCTCCGAAGCCTCCGGTGATTTCTCTCCCGTGGCGGAGGCCATTCGCGTCGACCGCGGCTACGAGGCGGCACTCGGCGCAGCGTTTGGGGACGATCTCGAAAGCTCCACCGATCCAGAGGCTGCCGCCTACTGGACCGTGAACGGCGACGGCGCCGGCGATCCTCCGCTTCCGCACGGATGCGAGCCGCTTCTCCAGCGCGCCACCGCGCCGCCGGAACTGACGCGGAGCCTCGCCCAGATCGGCGTGGTTTCCCCGGACGACGCCCTTCGCCTCATGCCGCAACTGAAGCCCGGCCAGCGGCTGGTGACGCTCGAAGGAGCAGTCTACCGCTGGGACGGGCATGTCGCCGGTTCCGAGGCCCCAGGAGCTGCGGCACTACGGCTCTCCCAGAAGAACCGCCTCGCCGAACTCGAGGGAGAGCTGGAAGAGGCGCGGATCATCCTTTCGGATGCGGAGGAGGCGCTCGCCGAGGCGACCGCCGGTATCGCGGCCGGCGAGGGGCGTCTTGCCGATGCACGCGACCGCAGCCGCATGGCCGGCCGCGCGCTTGCGGAGGCGCGGGAGGCATTGGCAGCCGCCGAGCGGGCTGCGGGGGAACTCCTGCGCCGTCGCGATGTGGTCACCGAGGCGCTGAGCCAGGTGCGCGGCCAGCTGGAAGAGACGCTGCTCCAGGAAGAGAATGCCCGGGTGGAACTCGAGGACGCCCCCGACCTGTCGTCGCTGGACGAGCGCCTGCGCGACCAGCAGGCGGCCGTGGCGACGGACCGGGGCATCCTTGCCGAGGCGCGAGCCCGCTTCGAGGGGCTGAGCCGGGAGACGGACGCCCGCCGACGCCGCCTGTCGGCGATCGCCCAGGAGCGTTCGGCCTGGCAGGCTCGCGCGGCGAGTGCCGAAGACCATGTGGCGACGCTGCGCGAGCGCGAGGAGGAGGCCCGCGAGGAACTGGCGGATCTGGAGGCGGCGCCCGAGGAGTTCGAGGAGCGCCGGCGCATGCTGCTCTCCGAACTGCAGAAGGCGGAGGAGGCGCGGCGCGCCGCCGCCGATCGCCTTGCCGAAGCCGAAACCCGGCAGCGCGAGGCGGATGGACTGGCGGCCACGGCGCTGTCGGAGCTTGCCGAAGCACGCGAGAAGCGCGGTCGGGCGGAGGAACGGCTGGTTTCCGCCGCCGAGCGCCGCCACGACAGCGAGGTCGCCATCCAGCAGGCGCTGGGCGTGACGCCGCCCGAGGTGCTGCGGCTTGCCGGGATGGCGCCCGGTGCCGAGCTTCCGGACATGCGCGAGATCGAGCGCGAGGTCGACCGGCTGAAGATGGAGCGTGAGCGCCTCGGCGCGGTGAACCTGCGGGCCGAGGAGGAACAGAAGGAGCTTACCGACAAGCTCGATGCCCTGATCTACGAGAGGGACGACATCATCGACGCCGTCCGCAAGCTGCGCGGTGCGATCCAGAGCCTCAATCGTGAGGGTCGCGAGCGGCTGGTCGCCGCCTTCGACGTCGTCAACACCGAGTTCCAGCGCCTGTTCACCCATCTCTTCGGTGGCGGCACGGCCGAACTGCAACTGATCGAATCCGACGATCCGCTGGAGGCGGGCCTCGAGATCCTGGCACGCCCGCCGGGCAAGAAGCCGCAGACCATGACGCTGCTCTCGGGCGGCGAGCAGGCGCTGACCGCCATGGCCCTGATCTTTGCCGTCTTCCTCACCAACCCGGCGCCGATCTGCGTCCTCGACGAGGTCGATGCGCCGCTCGACGATCATAACGTGGAGCGCTACTGCAACCTGATGGACGAGATGGCGGCATCGACCGAGACCCGCTTCGTCATCATCACCCACAACCCGATTACCATGGCCCGCATGAACCGCCTGTTCGGCGTCACAATGGCCGAGCAGGGCGTCTCACAGCTCGTTTCCGTCGACCTGCAGACCGCCGAATTGCTGCGCGAGGCGGTCTGAACACCTACGAATGTTGCGCCGCAACATATTCCCACCGTCATGCGTTTTCAAACTGTTGCAAAACCTGTATTCGTCCTCAGCAAGGGCTGAGGCGGGTGGAGAACGTTCGGATGAAGAAGTGGGTCTACCGCTTCGGTGGAGGCAAGGCCGAGGGCGGCGTGGCGGATGTCGCTACGCTTGGCGGCAAGGGTGCGAACCTGGCGGAGATGGCGAGCCTTGGGCTTCCCGTTCCCCCCGGCCTGACGATCGTCACCCATGCCTGCGCCTGGTATTTCGAGAACGGCAAGACCCTACCGGACGGGCTGAAGGAACAGGTTCTTGAGGGAGTATCCGCCATGGAGGCGGAGACGGGCAGGGCATTCGGGGGCACCACCCGGCCGCTTCTCCTGTCGATCCGCTCCGGCGCCCGCGCCTCCATGCCCGGCATGATGGACACCGTCCTCAATCTCGGCCTCAATGACGATACGGTGCAGGCGCTCGGCCACGATGCAGGCGACGCGCGCTTCGCCTGGGACAGCTACCGGCGCTTCATCCAGATGTATGCCGATGTCGTCATGGGGCTGGACCACGAGGTCTTCGAGGAAATCCTCGAGGACGAGAAGGCCAGGAATGGCCACGAATACGATACCGATCTCTCCTCCGTCGAGTGGCAGCACGTCGTCGGCCTCTACAAGGACGTGATCGAGGAGGAACTGGGCGAGAGCTTCCCCCAGGACCCGCATGTTCAGCTCTGGCAGGCGATCTCCGCCGTCTTTTCCAGCTGGACCAATCCCCGCGCCGCGACCTATCGCAGCCTGCACCGCATTCCCGAACACTGGGGCACGGCCGTTAACGTCCAGGCCATGGTATTCGGCAATCTCGGCTCCTCTTCCGCGACCGGCGTCGCCTTCACCCGCAACCCGTCCACCGGCCGGAAGGAACTCTACGGCGAATTCCTCGTCAACGCCCAGGGCGAGGACGTGGTGGCCGGCATCAGGACGCCGCATTCGCTGACCGAGGAAGGCCGCATTTCCTCCGGCTCCGACAAGCCGTCGATGGAAAAGCTGATGCCCGAGACGTTCGGCGAGTTCAAGGCGATCTGCGACCGGCTGGAAGCCCATTACCGGGACATGCAGGACGTCGAGTTCACCGTCGAGCGCGGCAAGCTCTGGATGCTGCAGACCCGTTCCGGCAAGCGCACGACCCGCGCCGCCCTGAAGATTGCCGTCGATCTCGTCGACGAAGGCCTGATCCCGGAAGAAGAGGCGGTGTCGCGCATCGAGCCGCCCTCGCTCGACCAGCTCCTCCATCCGACGATCGATCCGGGGGTCGACCGTGTCGTGCTGGGGGCGGGGCTGCCGGCCTCCCCGGGTGCGGCGGCGGGCGAGATCGTCTTCACCGCGGAAGAAGCGGTGGAAGCCGAGGCCGCCGGCCGCAAGGTCATCCTGGTGCGGATCGAGACGAGCCCGGAAGACATCCACGGCATGCACGCCGCCGAGGCGATCCTGACGACAAGGGGCGGGATGACCAGCCACGCCGCCGTCGTCGCGCGCGGCATGGGCATACCCTGCGTCGTCGGCGCCGGCACGCTGAGGGTCGATCTGCGCAACGAACAGCTGCTCTGCCCCGGCGGGGTCATCCTCAACGGCGGCGACATGATCACCATCGACGGCTCCTCCGGGCAGGTGCTCCGGGGCAATGTGCCGATGGTCCAGCCCGAGCTTTCCGGCGATTTCGGTCGCCTGATGGAATGGGCGGACAAGGCGCGCCGGATGTCCGTGCGCACCAATGCCGATACCCCGCAGGATGCCCGTGCCGCACGCTCCTTCGGCGCCGAAGGCATCGGCCTGTGCCGCACCGAGCACATGTTCTTCGAGGGCGATCGCATCCACGTCATGCGCGAGATGATCCTCGCGGAGGACGAGCAGGGCCGCCGCGCGGCGCTGGACGGGCTTTTGCCGATGCAGCGCTCCGACTTCACGGAACTGTTCGCGATCATGCACGGCCTGCCGGTGACCATCCGCCTGCTCGACCCGCCGCTTCATGAATTCCTGCCGAAGTCGGACGAGGAAATCCTGGACGTCGCCCGCGCGATGAACCTCGAGCCCGCCTTCCTGCGCCGCCGCATCGATGCGCTTCACGAGTTCAATCCAATGCTGGGCCATCGCGGCTGCCGGCTGGCCATATCCTATCCGGAGATCGCCGCCATGCAGGCGCGCGCGATCTTCGAGGCCGCCGTCGCCGCCGCCCGCCTGACCGGCGAGGCAGTGGAACTGGAGATCATGGTGCCGCTGGTCGGGCTCCGCTCCGAGCTCGATTACGTCAAGGCCTGCATAGATCGGGTTGCGGGCGAGGTCAGCCGGGAAGCCGGCATGTCGATCGGCTACCTTGCGGGGACGATGATCGAGCTGCCGCGTGCGGCGCTGCGGGCCCATGTGATCGCCGAGACGGCCGAGTTCTTCTCCTTCGGCACCAACGACCTGACGCAGACGACCTTCGGCATGTCGCGTGATGACGCCGCGGCCTTCATCCCGACATACCAGCGCAAGGGCATTCTCGAGGAGGATCCCTTCGTCTCGCTGGATTTCGACGGTGTCGGCGAACTGATCCGGATCGCCGCCGAACGCGGGCGCACGACCCGTCCCGGCCTAAAGCTCGGCATCTGCGGCGAGCATGGCGGCGACCCCGCCTCGATCACCTTCTGTGAGCAGACGGGCCTCGACTACGTATCCTGCTCTCCCTTCCGCGTGCCGATCGCGCGGCTTGCGGCGGCGCAGGCCGCGATCGCCCAACGGCAGGGCAGGACGCGTCCGACCGGTTGAACAGGCGGTTACGTGGGTGAGTAACAGCGAGGGCGCACGCCTCAGTCGCGATCCTCGATGATGATGCGGCGCTCGATATAGGAAGGGCCCCACACGGTCATCGCCTGCCGGTCGCGCCAGCTGCGCATCTCGGCGCGACGGTCGAGGTCGAGATCGAGCAGGCATTGCGCCATGGCGTCGGTGCCCGGCCGGAACCCGTAGCCGGCGCAGGTCCGCTGGTCGGCGGCACGTCGCTCTTCGGGTGTCATCGTCTGGCAGGCGGCAAGCGGCATGCACAGGGTAACGAGGACTATGTTCAGCGTGCGACGCATGGCAAACCTCGGGGCTGGGGCGTTCGGCGGGACTCGTTCCCTTATCATCCATCATGTTCTACACAGACAGGCACGCCGTCGCAAATTCTGGTACCGCTGATTCCATGACCGTCCGCTATGTCCGGCCCGTTTCCCATTCAGCCTATGCGGCCCGCCGCATCGGCCTTGCGGCGCTCGTCCTGTTCGTGATGGCCGTCCTCGCCCATCGTTTCGGGCCGCTGCGCACGCCCGATTTCGTGGCACTCGTGCTGATGTCGGCCGCGATTGCCGCCGCAGCCCTGCCGCTCGCGCTGGTCGGCCTCATCCGCCTCTGGCAGAAGGGCGCCGAAGGCGGCCTCGCCGCCGCCAAGGCTCTCGTCTATGCCGGCCTGCCGCTCGGCTTCGTCGCCGCCGGCGCCGCCCTCTACCTGACGCGGCCGCCGCTCAACGAGGTGAGCACCGATCTCGATGATGTTCCGACCTTCCTGTCGCGCCCGCAATACGACCAGCAGTGGCTGAGGCCGGTGGCGCTCTCCGGAGCCGCCGAACGCCAGGCACAGCTTGCGGCCTATCCGGGTCTCGCCGGCCGGCGGTATGAAGGCGCACTCGACCGCGTCCTGGAGGGCGTCGAAGCAGCCGCCATCTCCGCCCGGGTCGAGATAACGGGAAGGAAGGGCGTTGAACTGCCCGAGCTTCAGGAGGCGCTTCCAGAACCGGATGCGCCCGCCGACAGCGAGGTGGTCGAACCCGATAACGTTCCCATTCCCCTGCCTCGCCCGGAACCGGCGCTCTCCGGCATGGTTGGCGCGCCCGTCGATCAGGATGTCCTGCTGCAGGGGGAAACGCAGACGCTTGTGCTGGGCCTGCCCTTCGATCTCGTCATCCGCCTGCGCGAGGATGCCGAGACCACATTCGTGGACGTCCGCGTCGCCTCCCGCTATGGCGCCCACGACCTCGGCATGAGTGCGGAGATCGCCGAGGACTTCCTCGATCGGCTGGACGCCGAGCTTCTGGGGATCGCCGGCGGATAGGGCGGGAGATCCCGCCCTATGGCGCGACGGTCATTTGCCGTCGGGAGCGAGCGTGTCGATGTCGACGGTCGCCGCCGCGTCGAGGACCTCCCGCGTGAGAGTGGGGGCGGCGATGCGGAGGGTCTTGCCGTCGCGGGTGATCTCGAGCGCGCTCCAGTCCACCAGCACGTCCTTCTCGCCGATCCCGAGAAAGCCGCCGACCTCCACGACGACCGCCGCGACCGTGCCGTCCGCGTTGAGGAGCACGTCCTCGATCTCGCCGATTTCCTTCCCGTCGGCGCCGTAGACGTTCTGGTCCTCGACCCGGTCGGCAAGCAGATAGGCGGGCGTCGTTTGCTCGACGGCCTCCGGCAGGACGACGATCGGCGGCTTGATCGCAGCCTGCGCGAATGCTGATGCTGCGGAGAGAAGGGTGATTGCCGTAGCGGTCGCGAATAGGGTCGTTTTCATGCCTGCCTCACTGTTGGGATAAGCGGTGCAGCCGGACGGCCGCACCCGACAGGAGAACGGGACTTTGCGCGGGATGTTCCGCGGGGTTGGTGCGACCGCGCGTCACGCCGGAAAATAGGCGCCCTTCAGCGACGGCGGGCCTTCGGTCGTCACGAGGCCCTTCTCGACGAGGTCCTCCAGATGCGCGAGGACCGAAAGTGCCGCGGCACCGTGCAGGCGAGGGTCCGTCGTCGCATAGATGGCCTTCACCATGTCCGGGATCAGCCTGTCGCCGGAACGGATGCGCTCCAGCACGGCCCGCTCCCGCATGCGCCGGTGGGCGCGCAATCCCCGGAGGAAGGAGGCGGGCTCCCGGATCGGCCCGCCGTGGCCCGGAAGATAGAGGCGGTCGTCGCGGGCAAGCAGCTTCTCCAGCGAGGACATGAAATCCGCCATCGATCCGTCAGGCGGCGCGACGATCGTCGTCGCCCAGGCCATGACATGGTCGGCGGAAAAGAGGAGGCCGGCTTCCTCCAGCGCGAACGCCGTATGGTTGGCGGTGTGACCGGGAGTATGGATCGCCCTGACGCGCCATCCGTCTCCCTCGACCGTCTCGCCATCGCCGACGAGGATATCCGGGCTGAAGGCCGTGTCGGCGCTTTCGGCGAACGGATTGGTCTCGCCCGCAAAGAGCGGTCGCGCCGGGCGGTGCGGCCCCTGGCCCACGATCAGCGCGCCGGTTTCCTCCTTCAGCCGGCGGGACAGCGGGGAGTGGTCGCGGTGCGTATGGCTGACGAGGATGTGGGTGACCTCGCGGCCCTTGAGCGCCGAAAGGAGCGCGCGAAGATGCGCCTCGTCCTCCGGTCCGGGATCGACGACCGCGACCGAAGAGCCGCCGACGATATAGCTATTGGTGCCGTGGAAGGTGAAGGGCGAGGGATTGTTGACGGTGATCCGCTGGACGTTTGCGGCCACCGGAACGGCTTGCCCGTGCGCCGGCTGGAACTCGAGATCGAAGTCCGGTTGCCGTGGATCGTCGTTCTCGGCCATGCATTCTCCCTGGCGATGGAAGCCCGTTTCTGCGTCCCGCCGCTTTAGCACGGGCGCGGCGCGGAAATCTTCAAAAGGTCATTTGGGATGATTGCCGCCGAAGCGAAGCTTTGCTAGAGCAACCCGCATTCGCCGGCCAGCGATCCTTCTCCCCGCTCGGCCTGCCATGGTGGGGCGTAGCCAAGCGGTAAGGCAGCGGTTTTTGGTACCGCCATCCCCTGGTTCGAATCCAGGCGCCCCAGCCAAGCCTCCCTTATCAAGCCAACAATCCATGTTTTCCGGCACTTCTTGCTTAGCTGGGAATCAAGATTCGCAGATTGTCGTACATGACTGTCGTACAGGGCTGTCTTACACGACTGTCGTATCGAAGAGGCCGCCATGTCCCGCTCACCCTTTAGAAAGGGTTTAGCATGGCATCGATTCAGCACGTCTTTAAACGCGGTTCCGTCTACTGGTGGCGACGGCGATTACCGATTGGAACCGGCCGCTGTGCTTGGGTGCGCGTCGAACTGAGCCTGAAGACCAAGGAGCTGGAACTGGCAAGGTCGGTCGCCAGCGAGGTAACCCTCGCCAGCCATCGCCTTTTGCCTGGCCTGATACGCACGATGATCTCTGCCGAAGACGCCAAGCGCATTCTCATCCAGGTGGCGACGGAACACAGTGCCCATCTCGATTCCATGATGTATCTCCGGCGGGAGGAGGATCGAGACCCTGACGCTGCCCGGCGAATGGAAACTAGCGTTGGCTGGGCACTGCGGCTCTATGCGGCCCAGGGCCAGAAGGTCAAGGTTGGCGCCATCGAGGAACGGGAGATGCGTGCAGCCGGTCTCGATGACGAGATGATCGAATGCGTTGTGCAGACCTTAGATTTCTACCAGAGCACCGGCTTCGTGAGGCCGGGGAAAGAAAAGCTGAAGAACATTCTCCGGCAGAACGATGTCCGACCGATCGATCCTCATCTCCAGCAGGCTGAAGTACTTTACTTGCGCGGCATGGCGGCAGCGCTCCTCAATACGGAACGGCGGTGGTCTGGCGCTCGAACGGATGATCTTGCTCTCGTTCAATCCGCCCTTCAAAACTCCAATCTTCCGCAGATGCTGCCAGATCGGGTTCAAGCGCAGAACCCAGATGAGACCTTTTGTAGTACCCCTGGGGCTCCACCCCTTCCAGCCCGAACGCTAAGCGTTCGGGAGATGAAAGACGAACGAGTGGGAGAAGGACAAGATGGCTTTGATCTTGACGAAGAGGAGGACGAAGAAGACGAACAACTGGGTCGGCATCCCGGGCTGAGGGACATTATCGCCACCATCGCCGCTGAGAAGGTCGCAACAGAGGAATGGAGCAAGAAGACGGCTCACCAGCACAAGGCCGTCGCCGGATTATTTGTCCGTTTCGTTGGTCACGACCAGCCAAGACGCATGCGCCAAGCTAACCTCTCCGAGTTCCGGAGCCTGCTGTTCAAGCTCCCGAAAAACCATGGGAAGTCCCCCAGGGATCACGTTCTGCCCGTCAACAGTCTGGTTGAACGGGCCGAGATGCTTGCGTCCGAAGAGGTCGGACTCTCTGTGGCGACGATCAATCGATACATGACGCAGCTCGGAAACATCGTCAGTATCTGTAAGCATGCCGGCTATCCGTTCGGCAGCTTTGAGGGTGTCGCAGGACTGCGGACTAGAAAGAAGAACGGTAGCGTCCGTGACGAGCGAGCGGCCTTCCAGACAGCGGAGTTGAGAACGCTTTTCGATCTTCCCGTCTGGACCGGTGCAGAGAGTTTCGCAGACCGTCTACAGCCGGGCGGCGAGGTCTACCACGACGCAACCTATTGGGTGCCGCTGCTATCGATGTACAACGCGGCACGCCGCGAAGAGAACTGCGGACTGATGCTGTCCGAAATCGGGGTGGACAGTGAGACCGATCTCCCCTGCTTCAGCTATACAAATACCGTGGTTCGGAAGCTCAAGAACCCTCAGTCCAAGCGGCGAATTCCCGTACACCCCGAATTGATCCGTCTGGGGTTCCTGGATTATGTGAAGGAACTCCGAGCCGCAGGTCACACGCTCCTGTTTCCGGAGCTCCGTGCCGCTTGCGCCAGCACTCCCATGGGGGACGTTTTTGACGACAGCTGGCAACGGATGCGTGCCGCGGCACTCCCCGACGCCAAGGAGCAAGGTAAGGTTCTTCACTCGCTCAGGCATTGGTGCAATAATGAAATGAAACAGGCAAAGATTTCTGCTGAAATCAGGCGAGATATCCTTGGCCACTCTACCGGCGATGTCAACGAGGGGCGCTACGCCGACGCCGCGCGGCTCTTGCTGATGCATGAGGCCCTCTCTGTACTTCCTTTGCCGACTGCTCATCTCATCGCGCGACCGATCAGACTGATAGATCAGGTCGTCGGGCACACGGCACGTGCGAGTCGAAAGTCTCGCAAAGCAGGTGCGTGATGTAGTTACCCACCGGTGGTATGCCCTGCGGGGGTGTCAGTCCGTTCCATGAACGCGGCCCCGCGCCTCCCGTTAACCATACGCGGGCTCTTCCGTTCCGGATGCGTTCTCTCGACTTGCTGCAGGGGTTCTTCCGGACTAGATATCGTGTGTTCGCTGAAACTGAAGTTGCAGCAGACACTTAGCGGCCCCCGCCGACGCGCCAACGTCTGACGAGGGCCTGACCCGCAACCTTCGTGTGAAAGGCCTTGGGCTATGTCGACCCTTAACCTCTCCCCATTCATCGGGGAAGCCATGTCTCCTCCATCTCCTGTTGATACCGGTGTTCCTGCACCGCTGTCGCGCCAGGTGCAGACGGCTGCTTGCTCCCATACGAGTTGCTGCATCCGGTTGGATCAAACCATCCGCCGGTAGCGACCAGAACCCGACCTTCGATCAGCCCCGTTCTCGTGTGCCGGATGCGGAAATCATTTCCGGATCGATGATGGCGCTCGTCCTGCGCGGCTGTCGGTTTCGAACATATTCAGGAGACATCGATGACCATCACGAATCTGCCGCAGGCAGACACGTCCACCTATTCCTACCGCATCAACGCTGATGAGGTTTCACCGCGCTTCGATACCCTCGTCGAGGAACTCGCACATACCGCCTTCTCGGTCGACGCGATCGCGACAGGGCTGAACACCACCCTCGATACTGTCGGGACGATCCTCCGGTCGGTTCCATCCCAAGAGGGGCGACTGCTCGAGCGCGGCATCGCCATCCTCGCCGGGTTCAATCCCGACCTCGTGGTGCTGACGCAGAATATCCGCCTGCCGGTGAGCAAGGCGGCCGTCGAACTGGTGGAGATGAACCGTCCCGCACAATACCGGTCGCTGACGCTCGACGCCGACTGCAGTGGACGGAAGAGCTACACGCCCGACCTCATCGTCCTGAACAGCCGCACGCGGGTGGCACATGTGGTGGACGTCAAGCGAAGCCTCAACTCGTATGAGACCTCTCGGATCACCGATCTGAAGAACCGCATGCTAGCGGCGTCGCTGATCGTGCCAGACCTTCTCTACAAGGAGCACCGCCGGCTGGTCGCAGAGGACGTCCGTGTTGTCATCCTCAATGCGGAGAACCAGCGGACGGATATCGAGGGTGGCGTCTGGCCGCTTTCGCATCTCGATCACCTGTTGGAAGTTTCGGGCGCCGGCGAGATGATGAAGTCTCTCCGGCATGCGTTTCGTAACCGGATCGAGCAGAACTGGAAGCAGGCTCTCCAGAGAGTGATGGGTGGCGTTGAGGGCAGGGCAGCGTCCTCGACCGCTCCCTCGCCGATACAGGCAAATGATACGCCTGGCGCCGATCGGGCAGACAACCATGCCGGTCCACCTCCCGACGGGGTCGTTCGCTTCGGCTTCGCCCGCATCCCCATTGCCAGGACCGGTTAGCGCGCAAGCTCGCCCACACCTGAACCCACAACGACTGAGACATGATCGCGCCGCCCCCTTGGGCCGGTCGCAAGGGAGACGTCTGCCATGACGACATCGAACATCATCGCATTTCCCCGCCGTGGAGCTACCGGCTCTGAACCGGACTCCGGTCGTCGCAAGGAAGCCAATCCTTCCGCAGCGCCTGCGCCGGCTGCGCAAGCAATCGCCCTGGCCATGGCAACGCCGCCGGGTGGGGCGTCCTCCGAGGCACAGCAGGAGTTCACTGAGACCGTCATCGGCACCGCGATCCGCTTCGCCCGGCGCAAGGGGCGCTCGCTGACGTCGCTGCCGCCGCAGATGCGCAAGTGGTTGCTCGAGCTCTGCGAGCATGGTGATCCGACGGCACGGGTGGTCCGCGACTGGTTGGAGGGAAACAGCCACCTCCCTATCGTCGGTTCGGCGACCAGGGATGGGGAGGGGATGTAATGGAAACCGTCACCGATCGCATCAGCCGCTATCTCCTCCGACGTATCCGTCGGCGGGCCGTGCTGGACCTCTATGAGAGTGCGGCGGTCGTAGAGCTGCTCACGTCACGATTCGCTGGTGACGGCGAAGATAGCGGAACCGCCTGGAGCATCACCGACGCTGCCATGGCTCTCCTTACCGGTGATCCGGACAAGGATCGAGCAGCGGTTGCCAGGGCACTTCAACGGGCAAGGCCCATCGTACCTCCGAACGAGACGGAGATGTATGACTTCAGCCATCAGACCGACCACCCTGTCGTTCGGGTGCTGCAGGACATCTGTGATGGTGAGCCTTCTATCGCCGGAGCGTCGAAGGGCGATGGACTGGTTCACCGGGACCGGAGGCTGGCAACGATCCGCTTGCTGGCGCTGCTTCGCGAACATCTGCCAAGACCAAACCCGGTTCAGGTGGCCGTGGCACTACTCGCGGCTCGCGCGGTCGGCGCAAGCGTGGACGACGTGCAGGCCCTTCTGAAGGTTCTGCGCGGCTCGTCACCCTGCCTCTCTATCAGCGTTCCGGTCAGTCAGTTCGAGCGCCGTTTCGGCATGCAGCTCGAGGAGGGCCTGATCATCCCATCGCGATGCGTCCTGTCGGACGTGATGAAGGGTCCGGGGATTTCTGGCCGCTATAATGAGAAGTGGCGAGCACGCCCGCACAGGAAGATCGCCACGCTGTCCGGGCAGGAGGCGCGGAAGGCGAACGAGCTGTCCCTCCGACGCTACATCGCCGATGCTCTGCTTGCGGCAGACCGGCCGCTGGTGATTGCCGACGAGACACCAGGCACCGCACTTCCGCTGGCGGCGCGCGCACCTGATCTGGCTCTGATAGGCCCGCCGATCGACCGGGAGCTGATCGCCGAAGTCCTGCTGCTCTGCCTTGGCATCGCGCCGAAGCGGTCCCTGAAGGTCATGGAAGGCATGAAGCTCGACCCAACGGGGCTTGGGCTGGATGACCTGGCGCTGGCAGTGCGTCCGGGGAGGCATGTCGCGGAGGTCATCCGCCTGCTTGGCGAGCTTGCCGAGAGAAACCGCGGCAGCGCCAAGGAAGAGGACGGTGAGGAAAGCCGGGCCGAAGGACTATCCTCCGCCGGCAGATCAGGAGCGGCAGGGAAAGGGAAGGCAGGTGCTCTGGCGGGGGAGGTGATCGAGCCGGAGCCGCTGGAGGTCACGGAAGTGGAAGGGCAGGGGGTGAGCAAGCACCTCAAGCCCCGGCCACCCCGGCGGCCGCTGCGTGTCGAGAAGCTCACCGGTTATGGCGAAGCGCGGCAGTGGGCGCTCGATCTGAAGGAAGACCTGAACCTCTGGCGGGAGGGCCAGCTCGACTGGTCGGAAATGAGTACACGTCTTTTGCTGTCCGGTCCGCCTGGCACGGGCAAGACGACATTCGCGCGGGCACTCTGCAATACGCTCCAGGTGCCGCTGGTCGCCACCTCGGTCGCTACATGGCTCGAGCCGGGCTATCTCGGCGATGTGCTGAAGTGCATCACCGCAACCTTCGCGGCGGCGACGAGGAAGGCACCCTGCATCCTCTTCATCGACGAGCTGGACAATATCGGCAGCCGCGGCAGAAACACCGGCAAGAATTATGATGATTACTGGACCTCGCTGATCAACCGTCTCCTGGAACTACTAGACGGGGCAGCGAAGACGGAAGGTGTCATCGTCGTGGGAGCCACCAACCTCCCGGACAACATCGATCCGGCGCTGCTGCGGTCGGGGCGACTGGAGAAGCATGTCGTCATTCCGCCACCGGACACAGATGCGATGGTCGGCATTCTCGTCCATCATCTCGGGGATGATCTCGCAGCCGTGCTGGCCTCGGCACCAGCCAGTGGATCACCCGAGAAGCCTGGGAAGCTGGCCGTCGCGCTGCCCGAACTGGTCGCGCCCGCACCTGTGCCTCGTTCGGCTGCAGAAGAACAGAAAGGTCCAGCCCATGACTGAGACCAGAACAGAAATCAGCTGGATTCGATCCTTGCGCCCGCTGGCGCTGCTCGCAACCGGTCGCACCGGCGCTGACATCGAGAGGCTTGTTCGGGAGGTGCGAAGACGTGCAAGCCGGGCGGGACGTCCCCTGGCGTGGAATGATCTCGAGGAGGCGTTGCGGGAACGGGCCGATGAGGTCTCTGATGAGCTGCGCTGGCGCATGGCGGTTCATGAAGCCGGCCATGCCGTTGCCTACATCCTGCTTGATGTCGGCGAGGTGGAGACGGTGATGATCGGAACGCCACAGGGCGGCAAGGTTCTGGCCCGGGTGAACCAGGAGGCCCTGCAGATGGAGAATGGCCTGATGCGGTTGATGGCCTGCATTCTTGCCGGTCGCGCGGCTGAAACCATCCACTTCGACGCCGTCCTCGTCGGCTCTGGCGGCAATCCAGAGAGCGATCTGGCGCGAGCGACGGGGTTGGCGGTCGACGCAGAGACCATGCTCGGTCTGTCGCCGGACCGGCCGCTTCTCTACCGACCGCCTGGAGGCTCGGATGCGCTCCTATACAACCCGCAACTCACGGACAGGGTGAACGCGCGCCTGGAGGCAGCGATGGAGACGGCGATGACCCTGCTCCGGACGAAGGAGGAAACACTGCTGAATGTCGCCCGGGAGCTGAACGAGCATCGCGTCCTCGATGGCGAACAGGTGAGGGCGCTGGTTACGGAGGCGAGCACGTGACAGTGGGCGGTCAGGCGGCTGCGTACCGCAACCAGCAGCGGCAGGGGATGTCGAGCCCGCTCCCCCGATCAGCGTTGCCGAACAATGGAAGCCCGATTCCGACCGGCACCCGGAAGATTCCGAATGCCGAAAGCTCGATTTCTGATCGAGGAAACGCGATTCCTGCTGCCGTCCCGATAACGCACAACCGGCTGAAACTCTGTTGCGGTCAAGCACGATGAACCTTGGAGAAGGTGTTGCAGATCGCCCGAATTGGATAACGAAGCGAATTGATTGACGGCAACTCAGGGCACGTTGCCCACAAACCAGGATAGATCATCTCAATTTATGCTGACGCGATTCGGAACTAGGAAGGTTCGATTCCAAGTTGCCGATCTTCGTTTCCAGATGCCGCATCGGCGATTCCTCGAGAAACGTCGTTTGACCTTTTTGTCCCTTGCATCACCGTCGGCCAGGCTGAAGCTCCAACAAGGAGCAAGCAGATGACCCGGAAATCTCGAAAGCAACGAAATGTGGAACAGCAGGTCCGCCAGCAGCGGGTTCGCGATGAGGGGAGGGAGAAGCGCCGACCTTCCAGGGAAGACGTGGCAAGGATGTTGCTCCGGCTGACGGTCCGTGGCGTTCAGACAAGACGGCGGGATGTGCGGGCGGTTCTGGACCGGTTGCGGGATGAGGTGGTCGAAGGCCTGGAGCGGTAGCGCTTCATTGTTCGCGAGAGCGAAGAGGTCTTCGAGGACCTTGTGACCAAGTATGCGAGTGGGCTCTTCCCATTCCGGCCGAAGCGCCATCTCGGTCGGACGGAGGGCTGACGACCCCAGCCTTGGCAAGTCAGGCTACCGCTGCCGTGATCGGACATCGCGGCCGTCTGTCCGGCTAGCGCAGACGTCGGTGAGCAGTTCAGGTGCGTCTTCCCCCCATTACTCCTTATCACGTCGTTTGCACAGGAATCGTCGTTTCGAGAGGCGCGAGCATTTACGACGCCTCCTCCCAGGAGGAGCATGTTCTGCCCGTCGCATTTGATGGTGTCGCCGTCGACTACTGACAGCGCAGCGCAGACGATCAGTGCTGAGATCATTCCCTCCTGCTCATATCCATCCAATCAACCTTGCAAGATTCCCGGCAGCCGCCGCCACGGCGAAGAAAACCCCGAGCGCCATGATCGTGAAAGCCAGCCAATCCGGCATCAAGCCCTTTCCCCACTCCATCTCCAGCCATAATCCGCGTGTTCTTCTCTCCGCACAAGGTGCAGCGGAAGCGGGCGATAGCTCCTTCAGGCTCATCAGTGATGACACCCGGTCGAGCGATGCCCGATCGATCTCTTTCATCATCCCACAGGCGCGGCACTCAACCACGAAGGTCCGTCCGTGCGGGATCTGGTAGAGCGCGTATGTCTCAAGCATGTTCGCGGCGATGAAGTGGCACTCGGTCATGTCGGGTCTCGTGCTGAGACCGCCGCATCGGTCGAAGGGTTGTCCCGCCGCCACTCGGGCGGGTGAAGAAATGGCTCGCCAACGTCTTACCGTCAAGAGCGCGGTCGCCCCACCCGCGAGAAGAACAGGATAAGAACGTGCTGCACGGATTTCGCACGCGACTGCACGCCATTTCGCGCTTTGTTCCGCCGCTTTATGCATCGTCACGACAATAGCTGGTGGACACTGTAACTGCAGAAGGCTGCAAAATAGGGGAAGTGATGGTGCTGCTAGAGAGATTTGAAATCTAATGTGGATTAATGAAATCAACGGGATAGAGTAGATTTTGTAACGTTGTGCCAACCACACTTTTGTGATCGCGCTAGTGATTGGCGCCCGCGAGCGGCGCCGGCAAAGCTCTGAAGCCACCGGCACGCCCGAGGAACGTTTCGCCAGGATGTCGGTTGGGAGAGCATCCTAGCGAGATGGGTGCCATTTGACCAAGCTGACAGTCGTACCCATGGCTCTTCGCAATGCCGTCTGGGTTGCCGCCGGCGTTTTTCTGCTCGTCGTTATTCCCTCCTACGCCGATCCCCCACCAGCGGGGTATCAGATTCACTGCCGCAAGTCTCGTTGCCCGACCGGAGGCGCACCCTCGGTGAAGCTGACCCCGGCTCGCAAGGCCGAACTCACAGCCGTCAACCGATTGATCAACCGCCGCATCGAATACGTCCCCGACGCAGGCGACGTATGGGAACTCGGAGTGACCAAGGGCGACTGCGAAGATTATGC
Source organism: Pseudorhizobium sp. NPDC055634 (assembly GCF_053618655.1). Lineage (NCBI taxonomy): Bacteria > Pseudomonadati > Pseudomonadota > Alphaproteobacteria > Hyphomicrobiales > Rhizobiaceae > Pseudorhizobium > Pseudorhizobium sp. NPDC055634. The sequence goes on from NZ_JBSHHW010000011.1 coordinate 180,132, forward strand.
ACTGGCGAAGCAGCATGCGTTGATCGACCGCGGTTGGCCCCCCGCCGCCCTGCGGCTCGCAGAGGTCGAGACCGCAAGAAAGCGTCTTCACATTGTGCTGGTCGTCAAGACGGATGCGGGTGACTTAACGCTCGATAACCGCCGCTCGGCGATCCTTCCGCTGCAGGAGACTGGATATAGGCTCCGCAAGATCGCCACCACGAACCCGGCGGTTTGGTGGTCTCCAAGAGACGAAATGGCATACGCGGCTCCCGGTCCGTCCTGCGGGTAGATTACGCTCTATACGCGTTTCCTGATCGGGATTCACCCGGCACCGTGACCACCAGCATCCTCGTCTCGAGCTTGGCGAGTTGCTTTCAACCGGTGAGCCTCATCGCGTTTGAGCCCGTCCCTACGCTTACTCCGTATTTCCAGCCAACCGTTAAACGAACGGCCAGCAGTAAGCTCGCGATGGCTCCGGGGAGTGCTGTTAATGGTTCCCTCGCCGACGAGGGCGAAGGTGTTGCTGGGACACACTTCAGAGGCTTGAGCTCGCCTTTCCTCGCAGGGACCCGTCAATGGAAGCATCCGAAAACCGCCGTCTACTACCTCCATGGGATTGCGCATTAAGGAGGTACTTTGATAAGAACCCTAACGCGTTGCTACAACTTAGCGCTCTCATTAGCGGCCAAGATTGTAGGGATGACATCCTGGTATTATGCCATAGGTCAGCAACTACGCGGCCCTTTTGACGAGCCAGTGTTTCGCGACCTGATCCGAGACGGCACGGGCGACAGCGCGACCTCATGCTCGCCCTTCACCTTGAGCGTGATACTCAAAAATTCCGTGCTTGACGCCGACTGGAGGCGGCCGCATCGGCGTGCATCGCGCGATTGATGCCGGCTTTGGCTGAATTCAGCGCGTATCGGCGCGCACCCGCCAACTGCTCCATTGGGCGCTTCGGAAATGAAGACGCCGTATCGATGTTTGTAATGGACCAGAGTCAGACCGCTTCAACGTCAAGCTTGCAACGGGGGAACAGTCCATAGATGTAAAAGCTAGCAGTGCTCATCCCATGCTCCCGGCATAACTCTGGCACAGGAACGCCGCCTTCTGCCTGGCGCAGGATGGCAAGGATTTGGGGTTCGCTGAATCTGCTCGTCTTCATAAAAATCTCCTCGATCATAAAGCGCGAGAAAATTCTACTTTCGAAGCCATTAATTGGCGGGGGATTACCGTGGCCACCGGTCCCCCGATTACATCATGTCCGTTCTCCACCGTTTGCCGACCTCCACGGCACTTTCTGGCATCTTCACCAGTTTACACGCATACCGATCTTGCCGCCGGCGCCCCAGTCATCGCCGTCGAAGGTGGTCTCGTAATTGACATTCCCGTAGACGGTTATGCTCGGCGTTACTTGCAGGCTCCCGCCGATGCCAGCCTCGATCCAGTCCTGCTGAAGGTCTGCGCTGAACGGGATGAAGCCGGTTGCCGAGGAGAACTCCGTCGTGGCACTGCCGTCCAGGAACTCATGCCAAACATTGACCCGGCCCCAGGCTGTCGCGAGCCTGGCCGGCTCGCCGCCTGCAACCTCCTCTAAGGCCCAGCTTCGCGCGAGTCGCGCGCCGATGCGGCCGGCGAGCGAGTCGAGGTCGTCGAAACGCACCCCGGCCGCACCGTCATTGAACGAGTCCATGTTGATGTTCTGGTAGACGAGCTGAGCCTGCGGCTCGATCTGCCAGCCGTTGCCGAAATAAAACGGATACCCTCCTTCAAGCGAGGCAGCGAAACCGAAGCCGTTGACGTCCTGATCTGGAAAGCCGATCAGGGTGTCGCGTTGCGACTTGGTCGTGACATTGTACCAGGTTCCCTGCACGACGCCGTCAAGATACCAGTTGTTCTCGCCGTAGCGGGTCCAATAGCCGCCAACGGTCGCGGCGTCGAAACTGTCGGAGCCGGCGTCGAAGCTCGAGCGGCCCGCCCGATTGTGTGTGACGTCGATCTCACCATGGCCGAAGCCGAAGTAGAGACCGGCGTGGTCGCGCATCCCGTTCTCATATTCCCTGCCGTAGATGTCCACGCCCATCTGCATGGCACCAAAGCCATAGTCGAACTCGGGCCCACCGGCGCCGTAGATGCCGAGCGCACCACCGTCCTTGTGGCCCCAACGGCCGATGAGACGGCCCCAGGCACCGTTGAAGTTCTGGTCCTCGCGCAAGTCGGCGTGACCCTTCAGCTGCTCCTGCTCACCGATCCGCTCGTGCAGCGTGCCGATGATATGCCGGCCATAGATGGCTGCAACGGGAAGGATCGCCGTGTCGAGCGAGACCTCCTGCCGATAATCCGGGATATTCGGATCGAGCCCGCCGCCACCGTTGTCGCCATCCCCGTTGTCGCCATCCCCGTTGTCGCCGCCACAATTTCCGCCCGGGCCGCAAAGTTCACTTCTTAGGAACCAGTCGTTTTCTACAGCTGTTGTTACGCCACCGCGGAGCAGCGTGTACTCGTAGGGACCTGCAACCGCCGGCGCCGCGAGAGTGAACGTGCCAAGCGCGGTGGTAGCGCCATTAATCGCCTCGACGAGTCGAATGCCGTTGCCGGTCGTCAATGCGCCCGGCCCGTTCGTATTGGTGACGAGCACAGAGGAGTTGCCCGTTGCACTGCCGCCGTTGATGACCAGCAAGTCGGACGGCGAGCCGTCATCACCGAGAAACGTGTTGAATTTTACTAGGCTGCCCTGCTCGAAAATGGCGCTGTCGCTGCTGGTTGCGAGCGTGAAGACGCTGAAAGGCGACCCAGCCGGCGTGCTGCCTGCAATGTTCAGCGTCGCGTCGGGCTGCAATAGGAACTGATTGGCCGCCACGGTGCCTTCGACGCCGCCCTGAAGGGTCGCACCAGAGTTCACGGTGAAACTGGTGCTCTCGGCGTTGACACCATAGACCGCACCGTGGGCGACTTCGAACGTGCCACCTTGCACTGTTGTCTGAGCGTAGATGTTCGAGACATTCTCAGTTCGAGAGACGTCGAAACTAACCGTCCCGGGGCCAGTTTTGGTCACGGAGACGATCCCGCGCGCACCGTTGCTTTCGATCGGGTCAAAGAAAGAAATCTTTTGGCCCGCCGCCGTATTGAACTCGACTTGCGATGGGGCCACCCCTGCGTTGTTGAAGTAGATCGCGTTGGGCGCGCCACCTGTCTTGGTGTTGTCGGAAAAGGTAATATTGCCGCCCAGAGCGTTCAGGACGAGATTGCCACCGTTAAGAAAGATGGCGCCGCCTTGCCCGCCCGCCGTGTTGCCGGTGACCATCGCGCCCGTGGGGCTGCCTGGGGTCAGTGTGAATCCATTGCCGGCATAAACGGCCCCACCATTGGTTCCGGCAATGTTATCCGACAACATTGCGTTACCGTTTATCATTGTCGCCCCCACACTGCGGATCGCCCCGCCGAGAGTGGGAGCCCTGTTGCCGATGATATCGATAGTCGATTCGCTATTGCCGATCGAGACGTTGCCGGGAGTGTAGATCGCGCCGCCTTGGCTGCTCGTGGCCGTGTTGCCCGACAGCGTTATTTCCTGGCCGTCTACCGAGACATTGCTGCCATTGATCGCGCCGCCAAAAGCGCCCATGTTGCCGATGACGTCGACAGTCGATCCGCTGTTGCCGATCGAGACATTACCGGTGGCGTAGATCGCACCACCAGTGCTGGTGGTGGCTGTATTGTCTGACAGTGTTATTTCGTTGCCGTCTATCAGGACATCACTGGTGAGGCCGAGCCCAGCGACCGCGCCGCCAAAAGCGCCCATGTTGCCGATGACGT
>NZ_JBSHHW010000011.1:184025-190573 GCF_053618655.1 Pseudorhizobium sp. NPDC055634
CGCCGCCAAAAGCGCCCATGTTGCCGATGACGTCGACAGTCGATCCGCTGTTGCCGATCGAGACATTACCGGTGGCGTAGATCGCACCACCAGCGCTGGTGCTGGCTGTATTGTCTGACAGTGTTATTTCGTTGCCGTCTATCAGGACATCACTGCTGAGGCCGAGCCCGGCGACCGCGCCGCCGTAGCCTCCAAACTCCGACGCGCCTGTAGCCGTATTGCCCGACAGCACTATTTCGTTACCAATTATCGTTGTAGCGCCGCTGACTTGGATCGCGCCGCCAAAATCAGCTCTGTTACCCGACAGCACTACATTGCCACCGGCTATCGAGACGTTGCTGTTGGGCAAGTCGCCGCCAACTTGGATGGCGCCTCCGCCCCCGTTACCTACGGCGCCTGCAGCCTCGTTGTCTGAGAACATTATGCTGTTGCCGCTTATCGTTATATTATTGTTGGCTTGCAGTGCGCCGCCAAAAGCGCCGGACACGTTGCCGGATGCTGTTATTGTATTGCCGATTATAGTTATCCCATCCTGTGCATAGATCGCGCCGCCACCCGCACCGGAGGTGTTGTTCGACAACGTCACTTCGTCACCGTAAATCGTTACTTTACCAGTGCCGCCACCCGTGACAGCGGGGGCAGAGTAGATTCCGCCGCCGAAATAATTGGTAGCCGTGTTGCCGGTGAAGGTGACGGACGTGACGGGCGATGCGCTGGTTCCTATTGAGACGCTGCCACGCGCGATTATCGCGCCGCCGCCGCTGCCAGTGCCCGTGACCGTGTTGTTCGAAAACGTTACGCTGTTGGAAGTGGCTTGACCGCCGTTGACTATCGACACGCTGCCCGGGAAGTTGCCGCCGGTGCGGCCCATGTAGATCGCGCCGCCGCCGCTGCCAGTGCCCGTGACCGTGTTGTTCGAAAACGTTACGCTTCCAGTTACGGGTATAGTCAATTCCGGAGTGAGTGGACCGTTGATCGCGCCGCCGAGGCTGTTTCCACCGGCAGTATTGTTACGACCGGCTATGGTCACATTTGAAAGCGTTAGAGTCGTCGCGGGAGGGCTGCTCAGGTTAAAGTACCCGCCGCTCCCGCCGCTCAACGTGATAGTACTGCCGCCCGCCGCGCCCGTAATCGTCAGCAGAGAGGGCACCGTCAGTGGCGAGGAAAGAGTGGCGTTACCCTCTAGGACGAATGTAGAATCGTTAGCAGGAGTATGGGGCAGTTCCCCGCCAGGCGGGATCGTCTGCGTCACAGCCTGGCGAACAACCGGCGCGGACATCGCGACGGCCAAGAGAAGAATCAGGCTGACGCGACGGAGAGATTGTCTGATCGAGCGGCCCACTGGTGCTCGGACGACGGGAGCCCGCATCGTTGCGCCCTCGCCCGTGCTCAAGAGAGCGAACTCTGACAATCGGGCGTCAAGTGGTCTCTGTTCTTGGCATGGCTCTGACAAAGAAGGTGCGTTGGCAAGGCGGCAACCGGTGCGCCCCAGAGGCACGGACGCTGAAAGCACTGCACGACGAACGATGCGCATGTGTGGCCTCCTTCGCAGTTCCGGCTTGCCGGCCCGCATTTAGAAACGCCCCGCGTCTATCATTACGCGAGACCTGCCTTTGCTGTGTTAAAAACGTGGCACAATGCCGCGATAAGGTCAGGATTTCTGGATGCCGTTGCGTATATGCATCAGAGCTTAACTAAGCACGAGCGCGATGCGGGCATGCCAGTGGGTCTGTTGCTGTCCGGCCTTGCCAACAATGACGATCGTCTTCTAGGCGCCGCGCTTGCCGTGGAAGATGCAATCTCGGAGTTTTCCGAATAGGGAGAATTCCGCTTACTCGTGCAATTGGTCCGTCCGTAGGTCTGCCGACGATCGAGCCGGTCGGCAGCCGGTCATGATGATGTTGAGAAACCGTGTTGACCTTCCATTAGCACGCGACGCACCACTCTTGGCTGACAATCCGCGGCCTATCCGCTCTCGTGCCTAGTTGGGGACTCGCTGAGGAGCCCGCGCGTGCTAACTGTAGCACGCGACGATCAGGAGGCAGAGATAGACCGGCGACGACCATACTCCCGGACGAATGAGGAATCCTGAATGTCGCCCGGGAGCTGAATGAGCAACCTGTGCTTGATGGCGAGCAGGTGAGGGCGCTGCTTGTACAGGGCGGAAGGATGCCACATGCCGAGCCTTTGATCCGCGACTGAAGAAGGCCGAGCCCTGGGATTGCCCTGGTGCACCTTGCGCGCACCGCAGCCCCCACCTCCCAACCAGCCGGCGAAGGTATAGCTTCGACCGCTCGATTCAAACCACCTTCGCCGGACATGAAGCGATATGCGTCGCTGGCAACTGAGGACGCGTTGCCTGCAAATCGAGGTAGGTCGTCTCAATTTACTCTGAGGCGATTCCGAATCAGAAAGATTCGATTCCGGATTGCGACCTTTCGATTCCGAACATTGAACTCGCGATTCCCATCCAAACGCCGTTTGAGTTCTGTTGCCTGCCTCTCTGGTGGCCGGTCTCAGGCGTTCAAGAAGGGAAGGTAGGTCTGCAGCGGGTTGACGATGAGGCGAGGGAGAGGCCGTATGATTTCTGAAGGATGCTCTGTGGCTAACCATCCATGCTGTCCAGTCAAGTCGGCGGGATATGCGGGCCGTCTAGCCGGTTTAGGATGAGGCTGAAGGCACTGAGTGGCGGGCCTCGGCTACATGAGAGTGACAAGGTCTTCCGAAACCTGATGATCCGCCAGCCGAGCGGACGCTTCCCGTTTCGCCCGAAGCAGCACTCGTTGACTGACATGATGCTGACATCAACCGTGCCAACGGACCACTGTTGTCCAACGTCGCGGCGATTTCGCCCAATTGCCCTGGCAGCTTCGTGCAAACGACGTCCTGTCGTTGAGGTGTGTCTTCCCCCCATTACTCCTTATCACGCCGTTTGCAGCTGAATCGCATCACTGGCTATTGGTCACTACCTTCAGGAGAATCTGAAGATCTCTTCCGCATCCTCCTCAAGATAGGGTTTGACGATTCTGTCCATAGCCTTCCGGAATTTGTCGAGATCGCGAGCGGCATCATGGGTAGGCCTCCATCGCTCAAGATGGCTTTCATCCAGAGCCTGACGGATCAGCTCATCGCGCTCTTTGACCGTCTTCGTGAAGGGAAGACCGTCGGGATATTTCTCCTGCAACTTTCGAAGGATCTTTTCCTTGTAATCTCCATCGGTCTGGATCATCTGCGTCCACCGCTGCACAGTAATCCTAGACAGGTGAATTCCTGGCTTCGGGGGGTACGCCATCAGAACTCCCGATGCTTTGAATTTCACCCGGTGGTATTGATCAACACCGTTCAGCGAAAGGACGCCTCCCAACGCTGGAGTTACGTTGAAGGCCGCATACTCCCAAAGCCTCTTGTCAATCTCATAAGGTTCCCCTTGAGCCTGCGGCAGGCCAGTCGCTTCGATCGTGCCCCGTCCAAGGTGTGTTCGGAGCTCCGGGAAAACGGCCTGGAGATCGGGGAAGTCCTTCTGCTCGCCGTCGAAACCGTAGTAGCCGTCCGGATAGCGGACTTCTCGCAACTCGTGAAGTTGATAGCCGGGCCGGACTGTACCGGAGACCTCTCGCAACTCCTGAGGAGTAGAGCCACTTTGAAAGGTGCCTGGCGGTACGCTCCGCACGGCCCCTAGAACAGATTTTTGCGTCTCTACCGAATATCTGTACAAGCTTTCGGTCCAGACATGGACACCCTCATACGATGAGGGAAAGTGGCGATGGACATCCGCAGGATCGCGTGCAGCTATCCATGCGAGCAACATCTCCGGCGTCCATAGCCTCATCTCAGCGTTGAATTGATCGATCCCTTCAGGAATCATGCGCAAAGGCGGTGCCTTCCGACCTTCAACAATCTTCTCCGCTTCGTCGGTGTCGTAACGCCTCTGCGGACCTTCTCAATCAGCATCTCGCGCCACATGTGGAAGTCATGAAATGCGTCAGCGTCGGGATCGATCAGATCGCTCGTCTTCATTGACCGCATCGCAGCCTGCCAATCAAACGGCACGCCTTTTTCGTCTGAAACCTGATCTGGCATGGGGCTCTCCTTCTGCCAAACGTGCTACAGTCGATCTCCTAACGGCGCTCAAATTACTAAGGTGAAGGATAGCCTAATAATCGGCCCATCTTAGTGGCTGGAGCCGACGTGTAGAACTGACGTGCGCACCTCTTGAAGTTGCGTTTTGTCCGCGCGTGTCCTGCGCGTCCAGCGTGTCAATCGCCGGACTCATCGACCAAAGGTGGTGTCCGGCATAAGTTGGATCAGCAAACGGGCGGTTCTTCGTCGGCATCCAGACGCCGAATTCCGCCCTCGTAAGAGAGGGTTACGGATGACTCACGACTTCGCACAAGCCATCGCAGAGTTCAAGGCACGCTCCGCGTCAGTGCGGGAAGCACGTCAAATGGCAGCCATGTGGGTGGAGCTCGCAGCGGCGCCAGGATCGATCCATGAAACCGTCATGGACCTCGCAGGCTGGGGGACCGATTATCCCCTGTCTGGCTTCACGCTCTACATCTCTGCACGTGGAGGGCTGCGGGTTGAGGACCTCTATACTGCCCCCAAGCCGTACATCATCCCCATTCCCCTTCCTGAAGGCTGCACGGCTGGTCGGCTGATGTCGGCTCTGATCGATCGCCCATTGCCCGCCCTGATCCTGGGCAGGCTGCGCAGCGCTCCCGGCGGAGACAAGTTCATCGGCCGCGAAGATAGGGAGAAGATCGATTTGTTGGTTGAGCGTTTCCTGGACGCTCTTCGCAAGCCGACCAACCAGCAGACATTGGACATGATCATGAACGCGCTAACCGGCGACTGTTCTGCGTCCGACGCCGCAACATCGGAGGAGTGAACCAATGTCTCGTAGCCCAGTCGCCACAGAGCAGACCGGATCTGCAGCCCAGGCGGACGAGCAGGTGACGATCCTGCGTCATCACCTGAACGCGATGCCTCCGTGCGTGCTGACGTCGCTGGATGTCTTCGCACATGGCGCCGAAATCCGCTGGCGCAGTCTGCCGCCAGCGCCTGAAGCCATCCGCATCGACCTCACAGCCGGGCCGCTGCCCATCACCGCGGCCAATCTGGCAGCGGCTATCGGGCAGCGGCATGTTCGGCAGGCGATCGCTTCGCTTATCGAATTCGCCCGTGGCGAACCGGACGACCACTGTCATCTCCACTGCACAACAGTGTCTCATGTCGTGGCCAAACAGGCGAAGGGCTATCCGCTCGATCGGCCTGATCTGCGCCGCCCGGAGGAGGGTGGCCCGTCATGATCGGCTGTTAGCTTCCCTGGTCGCTGCTTCCGGTAGCTGCCGCAGAGCCTGACCTTCTTACCCACTGCGATGCTTCATTGTGACGCCACCGATCCTGCGGCGGCGTCAGGGGGGAGCATTGCCTGATGCTCCCCGAACGCAACCAGACAAGGAACGACAAAAGCATGCAAACAAGAAAACAACGAGAAGCGGCCAAGTCCGCGAAGAAGCCACCTGTCATGCAGGTAGCGCCGGAACATCAGCCGCTTCTGGATGAGGTCTGTGACGCCGTGCAGTCGGTCCGCCGACGGACGGCGTCCGAAGCCTTCGAGGTTGGCTACCAGTTCAGCCGCGCAAAAGGCGTGCTCCCGGAAAAGATGCTGGGACGCTGGATCAGCGCGACCTGCGGGTACACTCCCCGCCAGGGTCGCAACTACATCGCGATCCACGAGCATCTGGCGGAGTATCGCGAGCGGCTCGAGGCGGCTGTCGTGATTCCGACGGTCATGTTCGTGCTGGCGAGCGCGGAGCCGGAGAAGATCGAAGAGGTTCTCCGCGTGATCGAAGGCGGCGAGCGTCTCACCGTCACACAGGTCAAGCAGCGGGTGAAGGGTGACAAGGTTCCTACTCAGGAGAAGCAGCCTGACGTTGGCGGAATGGCCGGCCTCCGCCGTGCCGCCGAGGCAAAGCTGAAGGCGGACATCGCCCTCTTCGGACACCTCACAAAGCAGGCGCTGAAGGAAGTCGAGGCGGCTGCGGAGAAGATTTCGAAGGGCAAGAACGTCGCCAAAAACGGCCTTGCTGCCAAGATCGAAGTTGACTGCCGGCAGGCGCACGACCTGCTGGCATCCGCGATCGCACCGATGCACTCGGGCTTCAACGAGAGAGGCAACCTGCGTCCGGGCGAAGTCGAGGGCAGCGCGGCCTGGAGGAAGGCTCAGCGGCTGCTCTACCGCCTCGGCGATTCTCCGCGCTGGCCCGGCCGCACGGAGTTTCCGGCATGGCTCGTGAACGACGTCCTGCCGACGCTGCGCTTCGTAGTGCATGGGGAGCCAATGCGTGCGGGGACGGAGCTTCCGGCACGCGAGGATGATGCTTCGCTCGAGGAGACGGCGTCCGAGGAGACCAAGGCTGCCACAGACGGTCAGGGCGAGTCGGGTCAGGTGTGTGTTTAGGCGTGGAATATTGACCCCTCTGGCGGGGTGACCGGCGTCCAATTTTGACCCCCCACCTGTTTCGTCTGACCATCCGCCTTTTGCT
>NZ_JBSHHW010000012.1:0-140656 GCF_053618655.1 Pseudorhizobium sp. NPDC055634
AAATCTCTTTCCACGGCATCAACACCTCCCGCAAAACGGAAAGTGTTACCCATGTATCCGGTACGTTTCGTCACCTATCTCTCAGGTCGGGCATCACCCCACGCTCCGCACACAAAAAAAGCCCCGCCGAGGGCGGGGCCATGCGGTGACGTCTAGCGAGGGTTACCAGGTCTGGCGGGCGTACCAGTCGTCGACGTCCTTGCGGGCCTGGTCCTTGGCGTAGCCGTAGCGTTCCTGGATCCTGCCTTCGAGCTGTTCGCGCTTGCCTTCGATGCGGTCGAGGTCGTCGTCGGTGAGCTTGCCCCACTGTTCCTTGACCTTGCCCTTCACCTGCTTCCAGTTACCTTCCACGCGGTTCCAATCCATGGGATTTCCTCCATTTTGTTTTTCACACGTCGGACAACGCGTGAGGCGGGAAATTGTTCTGGCTTGCGGTCGATAAGGGGCTGTCATCCCGGGCAGGCGCCGGCCCGGTGGGGGGTAATCCGAGGGACGGTGGGAAAAGCAGGGTATCGCTCGCATTCTAGCGATTTCCGAAATGGGGCGGTAACGCGACGCTGCGACGATTGCCAAGGGGCCGCACAAGGAACGTGGCAATGCACCAGCTGGCAGGGAATGCGGGCAGGAAGCCCAGACGAGCGCTCCGGCGGCAGACCCGCGCGGAAGTCACGGTCATCCATATGGGCACGCAGACCGCCGGCGTGCTCCGCGACCTTTCACCGTCGGGCGCGGCGATCGACCTCATGGGCAATTTCCACGGCATCGTGGGAAGCCAGGTCAAGGTGAAGTGCGACGGGTTCTGCACGGTCGAGGCGCAGGTGCGCTGGCTACGCGAGCGCCGTATCGGCGTCGAATTCGATCCGAGTTCGAATACGGCCGCGAAAGTACATGCCTATTTCAAGTTCTATCACAGGGAACCGCTCGTTCCGGCGGGCTGACGCGATTGGTCGGCCTGGGCGGCATCCGCTGTGGGGGAGGCCTCTGAGCGTGAGCGTCCGCGTCAGCCGAAGGGCGACACGCACTGCCGGCGCGGTCCGCCATAGGGCTGGTAGCTGTTGTCCTGCGGGCGGTAGGAATTGTAGCGCTGCAGGCACCATTCCACATGGGCGTTGACCGGCATCTGCGCATTTTGGGCATAGGCGTCGTCTTCGAGATGGGCGGGTTCGGCCGAGGGCAGGCCGGAACGGGCGATGTCGCGGTAGGCGACTTCCTCCGCCATCTCGCTGCCTTCCGCGCCGACCGCCTGCAGGTCATCCATGAAGGGCGACTCGCACTGGCGGCGGGGGCCGCCATAGGGCTGGTAGCTGTTGTCCTCGATGCGATAGGAGCGGTATCTGCCGGCGCACCAGTGGGCGTGCGGGGTCGCGGCGAGTTCGACGGGATCCACGGCCCCGGTCGTGCCCTGGTCGAGACCCGGATCGGCATCGCCAGCCTGCCGGGCCGCCATTCGCAGCTTTTCCTTTTCCTCGGGCGGAAGTTCCACGGCCATCGCCGCGAAGACCGGGGGAACCGGCGCCGCCGCGATCCGCTCGTAGTCCTGGGCGGAGGGATTGACCTTTACAGGCGCGTTGGTCCAGAGCGGCGTACCGTCGAGGTTGGCGAAACGGTGCGGGTCCTCCTCCGCCATCAGCCGGATCAGGCCGATGAACCCTCCGATGAAAAGGAGCACTGCAAGACCGGTTGCGAGAACCAGCGAGACGAGCGATTTCATGGCATTCTCCGCATTCCGCATTCCCGCTCTAGAATGCGGGTTGTGCGGAGGAGTTCCGCGCAATGGCCGATGCTCGCCTAAAGTTCAGGTCCTGGTAACCGCCATCCCCTAGTCTTGGCGGCGGTCAAACCTGGAGATCGCAGTGAGAATTCTTGCCCTGTTCGCCGTCCTGATGCTTGGCGCCTGCGCCACCAACAGTCCGTCCGACTATCAGCCGCCGGAAACGACCCCCGTTTACGACTGAGGCCTAACGCTCATCCTGCCGCCAGGCGTTTTCCACGAGCCAGCCGAACAGCCAGGCTTCCGCCTTCCAGCGCCATTCCTCGGTCGGTTCGCCGGTGATCTGGGGGAGGCGTTCGCGCGCCAGGAACGGGTTGCTCTCGTGCCCGAGGCCGCGCGTCCTTGCGGCCATGCCATCCTGCTGGAAATCGACGAGATTTTCGAACGGCACGGGTAACCTGCTGGCCTTAATGCAATATCAGTCGGGTCTAAATTTTCCCGGACCATGTCAGAGTCGTACCATAGTCGCAACGCTCACCTAGCAGATTGTGGGGGTTAAGTTGTTGAGCAGGATCAATGAGCCTGCGCGCGCCGCACGTGGGGGCCGGGCGGGATCGCAAATCGACGGCCAGGTGCCGGACGTCGTTCAGAAAACGGTCGCGACGGGGAGACCGACGGCCGGGGTCTCGGCCATGCCCGCGGAGGACGGAGCGATCGAGGCGCGAATGCGGCCCTTGCCGACCTCGATCACGTGGCGCATTGCCTGGACCGCCTTTTCCGGATCACGCGAGGCGATCGCATGGGCGATCCGGAGGTGGTTGGTGGCGACTTCGGCAATCTTCTCGGGAGAGGCTGCCGGCGAGGAGAGCTGGAAGGAGATCGCCAGCGCCGCCTCGACGATTGCGCTTGCCGACCGCATGAACGGATTGCCGGACATCCGCGCGATCGCCTGGTGGAACTCGAGGTCCACCTGGGCGATGGTTTCGGGCGTGTGGCTGATGTCGTCGAAGCGCGCGGCGATGGCGTAGAGCTGGACGATGTCGTCGTTGGAGGCGCGCAGGGCCGCCGCCGCCGCCGCCGCGGGCTCCAGCGCAAGCCGCATTTCGGCGAGGTGCTCGATGAAGTCGAAGTCGAGCCCGGACTGGCAGCGCCATCCGAGCACGTCGGCATCGAAGAAGTTCCATTTCGAACGGTCGAGGACGCGGGTGCCGACCTTGGCCTTGGGTTCGATCAGCCGCTTGGCGGCGAGCGTCTTCATCGCCTCGCGAAGGACGGTGCGGGAGACGCCGAAGCGGGCGGAGAGCTCCACGTCGCCAGGGAGAAGTGAGCCCTCGGGAATCCTGCCGGCGACGATCGCACTGCCAAGCTCGGCAACCACATGTGCGTGGCTGCTGCGACCCCTGTGGCCGGTGATCGTCGATTCAAGCAGTCCCAATCATGCCTCCTTCAGGCGCGCATCCGCCAGGCGCCCCTCGGCGAGCTTGCGATCCGAATACCATACAATGCCGCGCTGCAGGACAATGAAGGTGAACAGCAGGATGCCGATCACGATCTTCGTCCACCAGGAGGACAGCGTGCCGTCGAACACGATATAGGTCTGGATAAGCCCCTGTATCAGTATGCCGACAAACGTTCCCGCGACAAGTCCGGCGCCGCCGGTGAGCAGCGTCCCGCCGATCACGACCGCGGCGATGGCGTCGAGTTCAACCCCGACGGTGGCGAGCGAGTAGCCCGAAGAGGTGTAGAGCGTGTAGGCAATTCCGGCGAGGCCGGAGAGGAAACCGGACAGCGCGTAGATGCCGATCGTCGTGCGGCCGATCGGCACGCCCATGAGTTCGGCCGATTGCGGGTTGCCGCCGATCGCGTAGACGTTGGCGCCGAACCGGGTCCGCCCGGCGATGAAGGCGCCGACGATGAAGACGACCAGCATCAGCATGGCCATGGCGGTCAGGCGTCCGCCTCCGGGAAAGCGGAAATAGAAGCCTTGGATCGCGTCGATCACGGGATGGGAGATCGGCACCGATTGGGTCGAGATGAGATAGGCCACACCACGGGCAAGGAACATGCCGGCCAGCGTGACGACGAAGGGCGGGATGGCCAGGAAGCGGATCATCAGCCCCATGGCGGCGCCGAAGGTGGTGGAGATGGCGAGCACCGCCCCGAAGGCGACGATCGGGTTGACGCCGAGGCTGCCGATCATGACCGCGACGAAGACGCTGGTGAACGCGATCACCGAGCCGATCGACAGGTCGATGCCGCCAGACAGGATCACGAAGGTCATGCCGACCGCGGCGATGCCGAGGAAGGCGTTGTCGGTTAGGAGATTGCCGATGACGCGGGTCGACAGCATGTTGGGAAACTGCAGGACGCAGGCGAGGTAGGCGAGAAGGAAGATCGCGAGCGCCGCGACGAAGGGGAGGTTGCGGGTATGGATCACGGCGCCGTCCTTTCCGCCTTCACGGTTTCGACCGTCCGCCGCGACGGCTTCAGGAAGCCGAGCAGCGTGGCGACCGCGGGAGACTGGAGCGTCAGCACCAGGATGATGATGCCCGACTTGATGACGAGGTTGAATTCCGGCGGGAAGCCGGAGACGAGGATGCCGGTGTTGATCGACTGGATGATCAGCGCGCCGATGAGCGCCCCGAGGATGGAGAAGCGGCCGCCGTTCAGCGAATTGCCGCCGATCACCACGGCGAGGATGGCGTCGAGTTCCAGCCAGAGGCCGGCATTGTTGGCGTCGGCGCCGCGGATGTCGGCGGTGACGATCAGGCCGGCCACCGCCGCCATGATGCCGGAGACCGCATAGACGAAGAAGAGCAGGAAGCGGGCGCGGATGCCGGCGAGCATGGCGGCCCGCCGGTTGATGCCGGTCGCCTCGATGAGAAAGCCGAGCGCCGTGCGGCGCACCAGAAGGCCGACAAGGACGGCCGCGCCCACCCACATCAGGATCGGGATCGGCACGCCGGACACGGTTCCCGAGCCGAGCGCCGCGAAGCTCTCGTTGTTGAAGGTCAGGATGACGCCTTCGGTGACGAGCTGGGCGATGCCGCGCCCGGCCACCATCAGGATCAGCGTGGCGATGATCGGCTGGATGTCGAGGACGGCCACGAGGAAGCCGTTCCAGAAGCCGCAGAGCAGGCCGACTGCGAGCGAAACGACGATGACGGTCACCAGGGAGTGACCGTCGCTGATCAGGGTCGCCGCGACCGCGCCGCAGATGGCGATGACGGCGCCGATCGAGAGGTCGATGCCTCGGGTCGCGATCACCAGCGTCATGCCGATCGTCAAAAGCGCGACGGGGGCGGCGCGCACCATGACGTCCACCAGGCTCCCGTAGAGGCGCCCGTTCTGGAAGGTGACGTCGAGGAAGCCCGGCGACAGGATGGTGATCAGCGCGATGATGATCGCCAGCGCGGCAAGCTGCGGCGCGATACGGCGCAGATGGCGGGTCAGCGCGTTCATCAGGCGGCCTCCGTCTGCGATGGCGCCGCGATTGCCTTCATGATGTTGTCGGCGGTGATATCCTCGCCGGTCAGTTCCGCCACATGGCGTCGGTCGGCAAGCACGATGACCCGGTGCGCGACGGCCGTCAGTTCCTCCAGTTCGGAGGATATGACCACGAGCGACATGCCTTCGGCGCACAGCTTCTCGATCATCTTGAGGATTTCCGCGTGCGCACCGATGTCGATGCCGCGGGTCGGCTCGTCGAGGATCAGCAGGCGCGGATGGGTGGCGAGCCAGCGGGCGAGGATCGCCTTCTGCTGGTTGCCGCCGGAGAGGAACTTGATGGGGCGATCGGGATCGGGAGGCCGGATGTCGAGCGACCTTATGTATTCGTCAGCCAGGTTCCGCCGGTCGCGCGGCGAGATGGGCCTCGACCACCCCTGTCTTGCCTGCAGGGCGAGCGCGATGTTCTCGCTCACGGAGAAATCGCCGATGATGCCGTCCGTCTTGCGCTCCTCCGGGCAGAAGCCGAAGCCGTGGCGGATGGCGGTCTCGGGAGAGGCGATGCGGACCTCCCTGCCGTCGATCCGGGCGGTGCCGCTGTCTGGCGCATCGACGCCGAAGAGCAGGAAGGCGGTCTCGGTGCGGCCGGACCCGAGCAGTCCCGCAATGCCGACGACTTCGCCGGGCCGCAGGTCGAGATCGAAGGGGGCGACGCTGCCGCGTCTTCCGTAACCGGAGAAGCGGATCGGAGCTTCGCCCCTGTCGACGGTGGCCTCGACCGCATGGTGTTCGTGGGTGATGTGCTGGAGTTCGCGGCCGAGCATCATCGAGATCAGTTCCATGCGCGGCAGGTCGGCGATCGCCCGGCTTCCCACGAGGCGGCCGTTGCGCAGGACGGTCACCCGATCGGCGATCGCGTAGACCTGGTTCAGGAAGTGGGTGATGATGATGATGCCGAGCCCCTGGGCGCGGAGGCGCCGCAGCACGGCGAAGACCATCTCGACCTCGTGGGCATCGAGGCTCGCCGTGGGCTCGTCCAGCACCAGGACCTTCCCCGAAAGGTCCACGGCGCGGGCGATGGCGATGATCTGGCGGATGGCGACGGAGTAGGAAGAGAGGAGGGCGTCCACGTCGATGTCGAGACCGTAGCCTTCCAAGAGGTCACGGGCCCTCCGTCGCATTTCCCGCCTGTCGACAAGACCGAACCGGCGCGGCTGGCGGCCGAGAAAGAGGTTTTCGGCAACCGTGAGGTTCTCCAGGAGGTTTACCTCCTGGTAGACGGTACCGATGCCGAGCGATTGCGCCTCGGCGACGTTGCCGGGCTCGATCCTTTCCCCGTCCAGGGTCACGGTGCCGCGGTCGCGGCTGTAGACGCCGGTCAGTATCTTGATGAGCGTCGACTTGCCGGCGCCGTTTTCGCCGAGAAGAGCGTGGATCTCGCCGCGGCTCAGCGTGAAGTCGACGCTGTCGAGGGCGGTGATGCCGAGAAAGCTCTTGCCGATGGCGCGGGCTTCCAGAAGGGGAGTGGGTTCCATGTGCGGGATGTCCTGCGGCCTGCGGCCGGAAGCGCATGGGCGTTTCCGGCCGTCTGGTTCAGGGAAGAGGCGCCACTTGCGCCTTCTCCGGCTCGATCAGTAGCCGAGGCCCTTCTTGGACTCGTAGACCTTCATCGGGTCGTCCGCGGCGGTATAGAGCTTGGATTCCGTCTGGATCCACTTCGGCGGCTCCTTCTTGTCCTTCAGGTAGGCATCGAGGACGTCGAATGCCGGGCCCGCCATGTTGGGCGTCAGTTCCACCGTGGCATTGGCTTCCCCGTCGGCCATCGCCTTGAAGATGTCCGGCACGGCGTCGATCGAGACGATCTTGATCTCCGTGCCCGGCTTCAGGCCGGCCTCCTTGATCGCTTGGATGGCGCCGACGGCCATGTCGTCGTTATGGGCATAGACGGCGCAGATGTCCTTGCCGCCACCTTCCGCCTTGATGAAGCTCTCCATCACTTCCTTGCCCTTGGTGCGGGTGAAGTCCCCCGTCTGCGAGCGGGCGATCTTGATGTTGGCGTGGCCTGCGATGGCTTCCTCGAAGCCCTTCTTGCGGTTGATGGCGGGCGAGGAACCGGTGGTGCCCTGGAGTTCTACGACCTTGCAGTCCTTGTCGCCGACTTCCTTTACCAGCCAGTCGCCGGCGACCTTGCCTTCATGGACCTGGTCGGAGGTCACGGCGGTGAGGTAGAGGTCCTCGGGCGCCTCGATCTGCCGGTCGAGCAGGATGACCGGGATTTCCTCCTCCTTGGCTTCCTGGAGGACGGCATCCCAGCCGGTGGCCACGACGGGAGCGACGAGGATGGCGTCGACGCCCTGTGCGATGAAGCCCCGGATCGCCTTGATTTGGTTCTCCTGCTTCTGCTGCGCGTCGGCGAATTTCAGGTCGATGCCGCGCTTCTCCGCTTCCTGCTTGGTGACGGTGGTTTCGGCTGCGCGCCAGCCGGATTCCGAGCCGATCTGCGAGAAGCCGACGGTCAGGGATTGTGCGGAAACGGTGGATGCCAGGCATGCGGAAAAGGCGACGGTAACCGCCGCGAGAGCCTTCTTCATCTTAGATCCTCCCAGAAGATGATGGCCTATGGACAACACAGAGTTGGCATATTGTCATACTTTTGCAAGACGTTTTTGATGCTCCACCACCAGGGTCCATTGGAAGCTATTTTGAATGACCACTCAGGCCATTGAAATCAAATGGAAATATTAGGCTTCTCTGTAAGGGTTGTCAGACAGCCTGATATTCTGTGCTCTGCTTGACAAGGTCGCGTTTCCTCCAATAGTGCTATTAATGTTCCATCTGTGACGGTGGTGCGGGGAGGTGCCATGGCGGCATCCGTGAATGCGCAGGTAGAGGGTCAATGCTTCGAATTCTTCAGGTACGTGAGGGCGACAGCCAGGTGGTGGTCGCGTGGGACGGTGTTGGGGCTGCGCGAACTGTCCGCGGCGTCACGTCCACCTATGAACTGGCCAAAGCTGCCATCGAGGCAGGCCAGTCGCTTGCCGAGAAGATCGACGCGCTCGGCTATGGAGCCGAGGTGGACCTGGATCGTGCCCGTAGCGAAGGCCGCCTCGGTCTTCCCGTCGCGCATCCCGATCCGGCGCATTTCTTCGTGGCCGGAACCGGCCTGACGCATCTCGGCTCCGCCGACGGTCGCGACAAGATGCACAAGGCGGCGCAATCGGCCGAGAAGCCGACCGATTCCATGCGCATGTTCCAGATGGGCGTGGAGGGTGGCAAGCCGGCCGAAGGGCAGGAGGGCGTGCAGCCGGAATGGTTCTACAAGGGTGACGGGTCGCAGTTGCGCGCCACCGGCGAGGATCTCGTCTCGCCGGGTTTCGCGCTCGACGGCGGCGAGGAGCCGGAACTGGCAGGCATCTACCTGATCGGCTCTGACGGCATTCCCTATCGTCTCGGTTTCTGTCTCGCCAACGAGTTCTCGGACCATGTGACGGAGAAGGGCAACTATCTGTGGCTCGCCCATTCCAAGCTCCGCCAGGCGGCGCTCGGTGCGGAATTGATCGTCGGCGACCTGCCGCAGAGCGTCGAGGGAACGTCCCGCATCCGGCGCGGCGACGAGGTCGTCTTCGAGAAGCCCTTCGTCTCGGGCGAGGCGAACATGTCCCACTCGATCGCCAATCTCGAGCATCACAACTTCAAGTACGATCTCTTCCGGCGGCCAGGCGACCTGCACGTCCACTTCTTCGGCACTGCGACGCTCTCCTTCTCGGAAGGCATCAAGACGGAGCCAAACGACGTCTTCGAAATCTCCGCGGAGCCCTTCAAGCTGCCGCTGGTCAACCGGTTTACCGTCGCCACGTCCACCTCCGTCCCCGTCCGCAAGCTCTGAGGCCGAGATGAC
This sequence comes from Pseudorhizobium sp. NPDC055634, assembly GCF_053618655.1. Lineage (NCBI taxonomy): Bacteria > Pseudomonadati > Pseudomonadota > Alphaproteobacteria > Hyphomicrobiales > Rhizobiaceae > Pseudorhizobium > Pseudorhizobium sp. NPDC055634. The sequence goes on from NZ_JBSHHW010000012.1 coordinate 9,057, forward strand.
CATCCGCCTCGCCATCGTCGGGCTCGGGAAGATCGCAAGGGACCAGCATCTCGGTGCGATCGAGGCGACCGACGGCATCGAACTCGTGGCGGTGGCGAGCCGCAATGCGACGCTGCCGGGCGTGGCATCGTTCAACGACATAGACGAGCTTCTGGCGTCGGATGTCGAGGTGGATGCCGTCTCCCTCTGCACGCCGCCGCAAGGGCGCTTCGCCCAGGCGCGCGCGGCGCTTTCCGCCGGCAAGCACGTCATGCTGGAGAAGCCGCCCGGCGCCACGCTGTCGGAGGTCCATGCGCTCGAGGCCCTCGCCAAGGCGAATGGCGTCAGCCTGTTTGCCACCTGGCATTCCCGCGAGGCGGCGGCGGTGGAGCCGGCGAGGGCGCTTCTGGCCCACCGGACGCTTCGGCGCGTCGTGGTGGAGTGGAAGGAAGACGTCCGCCACTGGCATCCGGGCCAGGCCTGGATCTGGGAGCCCGGCGGGCTCGGCGTCTTCGACCCGGGCATCAACGCGCTGTCGATCGTCACCCGCATCCTGCCGGAGGCGTTCCACCTTACGCGCTCCGACCTGTTCTTTCCGGAAAACCGCGCCGCGCCGATTGCAGCGAAGCTCGCCTTCGAGACCGGTTCAGGAGTCCCGGTGGAAGCGGAGTTCGACTGGCGGCAGACCGGGCCGCAGACCTGGGACATCCGCATCGACACGCAGGAGGGGCCGGTGGTGCTGACCCATGGCGGCAGCCGGCTGATCGTGGACGGCGAACCGCGGATCGTCGAGAAAGACCAGGAATATCGCAACCTCTACCGCCACTTCGTGTCGCTGGTCGGTGACAGCCTGATCGACGCCGATTTCTCGCCGCTGGTGCATGTCGCCGACGCATTCATGCTGGGGCGGCGCACGGGTGTCGAAGCTTTCGAGGACTGACGGCCTTTTGACTGTCCGTCCCTTATTTCACGCATGAGAAGAAGAACATGAGCAATTCAGAAAACCTGCCGTCAACCGAGATCGCCGAAACGGATCACCGCCGCGGGGAGGTGCGCAAGCTGCGCTCGCGCGCCTGGTTCGACAACCCGGCCAATGCCGACATGACGGCTCTCTATCTCGAGCGCTACATGAACTTCGGCCTCAGCCAGGCGGAACTGCAGTCGGACCGACCGATCATCGGCATCGCCCAGACGGGCTCCGACCTCTCGCCGTGCAACCGCCATCACCTGGAACTTGCCAAGCGCCTGCGCGAAGGCATCCGGGAAGCGGGCGGCATCGCGATCGAGTTCCCGGTCCATCCGATCCAGGAAACGGGCAAGCGCCCGACGGCCGGCCTCGACCGCAACCTCGCCTATCTGGGTCTCGTGGAGGTCCTTTACGGCTACCCGCTCGACGGCGTCGTGCTGACGATCGGCTGCGACAAGACCACGCCGGCCTGTCTGATGGCGGCGGCCACCGTCAACATCCCGTCGATCGCGCTCTCGGTCGGCCCGATGCTGAACGGCTGGTTCCGCGGCGAGCGGACCGGATCCGGCACCATCGTCTGGAAGGCCCGCGAACTGCTGGCAAAGGGCGAGATCGACTATGCCGGCTTCGTGAAGCTGGTCGCCTCATCGGCGCCGTCCACCGGCTACTGCAACACGATGGGCACGGCGAGCACGATGAATTCGCTGGCTGAGGCGCTCGGCATGCAGCTTCCCGGCTCCGCCGCGATCCCCGCACCCTATCGCGACCGGCAGGAGGTTTCCTACCTGACGGGGCTGCGGATCGTCGAGATGGTGAAGGAGGACCTCAAGCCCTCCGACATCATGACCCGCGAAGCCTTCATCAATGCCATCCGCGTCAACTCGGCGATCGGCGGCTCCACCAACGCGCCGATCCACCTGAACGGTCTTGCGCGTCACATGGGCGTCGAGCTGACGGTCGACGACTGGCAGACCTATGGCGAGGACGTACCGCTGCTCGTCAACCTGCAGCCGGCCGGCGAGTATCTCGGCGAGGATTACTATCATGCCGGCGGCGTGCCTGCCGTGGTCAACCAGCTCATGCAGCAGGGCCTGATCCACGAGGATGCCCTGACGGTCAACGGCAAGACGATCGGCGAGAACTGCCGGGGCGCGATCATCGAGGACGAGAAGGTCATCCGTCCTTACGACGCGCCGCTCAAGGAGCGCGCCGGCTTCCGCGTGCTGCGCGGCAACCTGTTCTCGTCGGCGATCATGAAGACCAGCGTCATCTCGCCGGAATTCCGCGACCGCTATCTCTCGAACCCCGAAGACCCGGATGCCTTCGAAGGCCGCGCCGTGGTGTTCGACGGGCCGGAGGACTACCACAAGCATATCGACGACCCGGCACTTGCCATCGACGCATACTCCATCCTGTTCATGCGCGGGGCCGGGCCGATCGGCTACCCGGGTGCGGCCGAAGTCGTCAACATGCGGGCGCCCGACTATCTCCTGAAACAGGGGATCACCTCGCTTCCCTGCATCGGCGACGGCCGCCAGTCCGGGACGTCGGGCAGCCCGTCCATCCTCAACGCTTCGCCCGAGGCGGCGGCCGGCGGCGGCCTGGCGCTTCTGAAGACGGGCGACCGCGTGCGCATCGACGTCGGCCGCGGCACGGCAGACATCCTGATTTCCGACGAGGAACTGGCGGAACGTCGCCGGGAGCTCGAGGCGCAGGGCGGCTACCACTATCCGAAACACCAGACGCCCTGGCAGGAAATCCAGCGGACCTTTGTCGGTCAAATGGAATCCGGCGCGGTTCTCGAACCGGCCGTGAAATACCAGCGGATCGCGCAGACGGAAGGCATTCCGCGCGACAACCACTGAGTTCATGAGGCGGAGGCAGGAGGCCTCCGCCTTTTCATCTGGGGCGTGAAGCCCGTTGCTTAGGAGGAGCAGACATGAAACTCATCAAGTACCTGACGACAGCCGCGATGCTGGCGTCGATGGCATTCGCCGCACCCGCGTCCGCACAGGACAAGGGCCTCGTCGGCGTCGCAATGCCGACCAAGTCTTCCGCGCGGTGGATCGCGGACGGCGACAACATGGTGAAGGTGCTGCAGGAGCGCGGCTACGACACCGACCTGCAGTATGCGGAAGACGACGTGCCGAACCAGCTTTCGCAGATCGAGAACATGATCGTGAAGGGCGCCAAGGTGCTGGTCATCGCCTCGATCGACGGCACCACGCTTTCCGACGTGCTGCAGCAGGCCGCGGACCAGGGGATCAAGGTAATCGCCTATGACCGCCTCATCCGCGACAGCCCGAACGTCGACTACTACGCGACGTTCGACAACTTCCAGGTGGGCGTCCAGCAGGCCCAGTCCCTCGTGGACGGGCTCAAGGCCAGCGGCAAGGAAGGCCCCTACAATATCGAACTCTTCGGCGGTTCGCCAGACGACAACAACGCCTACTTCTTCTACGACGGCGCCATGAGCGTGCTGCAGCCGATGATCGACAGCGGCGAACTCGTCGTCGGCAGCGGCCAGACCGGCATGGATAAGGTCGCCACCCTTCGCTGGGACGGCGCAACCGCCCAGGCCCGCATGGACGCCCTGTTGAGCTCCACCTATGCGGACAAGCGTCTCGACGCGGTGCTGTCGCCCTATGACGGCATCTCCATCGGCATCCTGTCGTCGCTGAAGGGCGTCGGCTACGGCAGCGGCGACATGCCCATGCCGATCGTGTCCGGCCAGGATGCGGAAGTGCCTTCGGTGAAGTCGATCCTTGCCGGCGAGCAGTACTCGACGATCTTCAAGGATACCCGCGAGCTTGCGAAGGTCACGGTCGATATGGTTGACGCCGTGATGGGCGGCAAGGAGCCGCAGGTCAACGACACCAAGACCTACGACAACGGCGTCAAGGTCGTTCCGTCCTACCTCCTGAAACCGGTCGTCGTGAACAAGGACAACTGGAAGCAGGTCCTGGTCGATAGCGGTTACTACACCGAAGACCAGATCCAGTAAGGCATCGGAAGGCGCCGGCGATTGCCGGCGCCTTCGCATCTCAAGACGGAGTATGCGGATGCTTGCACCCGTGGTTTCGGCCGACCAGCCGCCAATTCTGGAGATGCGCGGCATCTCCAAGTCCTTCGGCGCCGTCAAGGCGCTTTCCGATGTCAGCTTCACCGTGCGCGAAGGCGAGATCCATGCGCTCGTCGGCGAAAACGGCGCCGGTAAGTCGACGCTCATGAAGGTGCTGTCGGGGGTCTATCCCCATGGCAGCTACGAGGGCACAATCCTGTTCGGCGGGCAGGAGCGGGAGTTCCGCGACATCAACGATTCCGAGGCGCTCGGCATCATCATCATCCACCAGGAACTCGCCCTCATTCCGCTGATGTCGATCGCGGAGAACATCTTCCTGTCCAATCCGCCGTCGCGCTTCGGCGTCATAGACCGGTCCGCGGTCCATGAGCGGACGAAGGCGCTTCTCGCCAAGGTGGGGCTGGACGAGGCGCCCGACACGCTGATCACCAATATCGGCGTGGGCAAGCAGCAACTGGTCGAGATTGCCAAGGCGCTGTCGAAGGACGTGCGCCTGCTGATCCTCGACGAGCCGACCGCCAGCCTGAACGAGAGGGACAGCGCGGCGCTTCTTGAACTCCTGAAGGAATTCCGCGAGCACGGCATCACCTCGATCCTGATCTCCCACAAGCTGAACGAGATTTCGGCGGTCGCCGACCGCATCACGGTGTTGCGCGACGGCCGCAGCGTCGGCACGCTCGATTGCCACGAAGGCGTCGTCGAAGAGGACGAGATCATCCGGCGGATGGTCGATCGCGACATGGAGAGCCGCTATCCCAAGCGCGAGCCGAAAATCGGCGACGTGATCTTCGAGGTGAAGGACTGGTCGGTCTACCACCCGCAGCATGCCGAACGGCATGTGGTGAAGAACGTCTCGATGCGGGTGCGGGCGGGTGAGGTCGTTGGGATTGCCGGGCTGATGGGCGCCGGCCGCACCGAGTTCGCCATGAGCCTGTTCGGCCGCTCCTGGGGGCGCGACATCACTGGCACCGTGCGCCTGCACGGCCGCGACGCCGACCTCTCCGACGTGCACCGGGCGATCAAGGCCGGGCTTGCCTATGTCACGGAAGACCGCAAGCATCTCGGGCTGATCCTGTCGGAGGATATCCGCAAGAACATCACGCTCGCCCATCTGGGCGGCGTTTCCTCGCGCGGCGTCATCGACGACATCCGCGAAATGAAGGTGGCGCAGGAATTCCGCAGCCGCATGCGGATACGCAGCCACAACGTCTACCAGGAGACCGGCAAGCTTTCGGGCGGCAACCAGCAGAAGGTCGTGCTGTCGAAATGGCTGTTCACCCACCCGGACGTGCTGATCCTCGACGAGCCGACCCGCGGCATCGACGTGGGCGCGAAATACGAGATTTATTCGATCATCAACGAACTGGCCGGGGCCGGAAAGGGCGTCGTCGTGATCTCCTCCGAAATGCCCGAACTCATCGGCATCTGCGACCGGATCATGGTGATGCACGAGGGCGATTTCGTCGGCGAGGTGGCCGGAGCGGAGGCCACACAGGAAAACATCATGCGTGCCATCATGCGCCGCAAGGAGAGGGAAGAATGAGCAACCCGCCAAACACGATGACGTCGCCGCAGCGGGGCGCCGGATTCTGGAAGGAAAACCTTCGCGAGTACGGCATGATGATGTCGCTGCTCGCGATCGTGGTGTTCTTCTATTTCGCCACCGGCGGCGTGATCCTGAAGCCGCTCAACGTCACCAACATCATCCTGCAGAACAGCTACATCGTCATCATGGCGCTCGGCATGCTGATGGTGATCGTGACCGGCCACATCGACCTGTCGGTCGGGTCCGTCGCCGGGTTCATCGGCGCGGTTGCCGCCGTGATGATGGTCCAGTACGACATGAACTTCGTCGTGGCGGGCCTGCTGTGCCTTGCGCTGGGCGGGCTGATCGGGGCGATGCAGGGCTTCTGGGTCGCCTATTTCAAGATCCCGTCGTTCATCGTGACGCTCGCGGGCATGCTGGTCTTCCGGGGCCTGATGATCGCCGTCCTGAGCGGTCGCTCGATCGGGCCGTTCGATCCGACCTTCCAGAAGCTCTCCTCCGGCTACATCCCCGAACTGATCACCGCCGCGAACGGGCTCTACGTCACGTCGCTGATCCTCGGACTGGGGCTAGCCGGGCTCCTGGTCTGGCAGAACTTCAAGGGCCGCGCACGCCGCATCTCGCACGATGTCGAGACGGAGCCGTTCGGCTTCTTCCTCGCCAAGAACGTCGTGATGTTCGCGATCGTCGGCTACATCGCCTACCTCATCTCCTCGCATCGCGGCATGCCGAACGTCCTGATCATCATGGCGCTCCTGATCGCCGCTTATGCCTTCTTCACCAACCGGACGATCCTCGGGCGCCAGATCTATGCGGTGGGCGGCAACGAGAAGGCGGCGGCACTCTCCGGGATCAAGACGGCGCGGCTGACCTTCTTCACCTTCGTCAACATGGGCGTGCTGGCCGCGCTGGCGGGCCTCGTCTTCGCGGCGCGACTGAACACGGCCACTCCGAAGGCCGGCCTCGGCTTCGAGCTCGACGTCATCGCCGCCTGCTTCATCGGCGGCGCGTCGGCCTATGGCGGCGTCGGCAAGGTCACCGGCGCGGTGATCGGCGCATTCATCATGGGCGTGATGAACAACGGCATGTCGATCCTCGGCATCGGCATCGACTACCAGCAGGTGATCAAGGGGCTCGTCCTGCTCGGGGCGGTCTGCGTCGACGTCTACAACCAGCGCCGCTGATGAAAAGTACCTGCACGGTCCCACCACCGGGGCCGGCCGATGCCGGAACCGGCCGCAGCGCTGCGCGTTCGCCTGTCTCAACGGGAGAATGCGGATGCGGGATCAACTGCGGTTCGAGTGGCTTGCGCGCTTCGGCTATGCGGCGCGGGGCATCGTCTACATCCTCGTGGGCGGCATGGCGCTGCTTTCGACGGTCGGGGGCGGGGAGGCGGATTCGCAATCCGCGCTGAAGCTGGTTCTGGAGCAGCCCCTCGGCGCGGCGTGGCTGGGGCTGATCGGGATCGGGCTGGTCTTCTTCATCGTCTGGCGGCTGGCCCAGGCTCTTCTCGACGCCGACCATCAGGAAAACGATGCCAAGGGGCTGGTGATCCGCGCGGCTCTCCTCGTGAGCGCCGCCACCTATACCGGCCTTGCCGCCTATGCCATCGGGCAGGCGCTGAAGATCTCCCTCGGCGATGGCGCCGGCAACAGCCGGGAAAGCTGGACCAGCTGGCTGATGGAGCAACCGTTCGGCCCCTATCTCGTGGCGGCGGTCGGCCTGGCGGTAGTCTGCGCCGGCGGCGTGCAGGTCCACAAGGGGGTCACGAGAGGCTACGAGAAGTTCGTCCGCATCGCCGGCCGGCACAAGCGTCTCCTCGATCTTCTGTGCATGTACGGTCTTGCCGCCCGTGGCGCGATCTTCGTCATCGTCGGCGGGTTCTTCCTGTTCGCAGCCTGGGCCGTCGATGCCGGCCAGGCGGGAAGCACGTCGGATGCGCTCACCTGGGTGCGAAGCCTGCCGTTCGGCGGACCGCTCTACGGTCTGGCTGCCCTCGGACTTTTTGCCTTCGGGGCCTATGGCCTGATCGAGGCGAGATATCGCATTATCCGCGAACCGTCCTTAAGTGATGCCGGGCGCGTCCTGCGGACGTGAGCGTCGGCGATAATCCAGGGGAGTGAAGAATGGCGTTTCATCGGCAGGTCGGCCGCAAGCTCATCGACCGGATCATGACCTTCGAGCCGGCGACGCTCATTCTCTTCGCGGCCGCGGCCGGCGGGCTTTTCGTCTTCCTGCAGCTGACCGGAGAGGTGATGGAGGGCGACACGCGCGCCTTCGACGAGAGCATCCTTCTCCTGCTGCGGCAGTCGGACGACCTGCACAGGCCGATCGGTCCCTTCTGGCTTCCCCATGCCATGGACGACATCACCGCGCTCGGCGGCACGACCGTGCTGTCGCTGATGACGGTCATCATCACCGGCTACCTTCTTCTGGCCAAACGCCGGGCCATCGCCGTCTTCACCTTCGCCGCCGTGGTCGGCGGCTGGGTATTGAGCGCGCTGCTGAAACTCGGCGTCGCGCGTCCCCGGCCGGACATCGTGCCCCATCTCGTCGAGGTCCACGACCTGAGCTTCCCGAGCGGCCACGCCATGCTGGCGGCGGCGACCTATCTTACGCTGGGCGCGCTTCTGTCACGCGGCGAGGCGAGGCGGGCGATGCGGCTCTACATGATCGGCGTCGCGGTCTTCCTGACCTTCATCATCGGCCTGAGCCGGGTCTATCTCGGGGTGCATTATCCGACCGACGTGCTCGGCGGCTGGTGCGCGGGCGCCACCTGGGCGCTTATCTGCTGGCTGGTCGCCCGCCGTTATATCGCCCAAACACCGGGCTAAGGCGGATAGCTCGCCGATGGGGAAAACGAGGTTCGTGCTTGAGCGGAACGGCATCAACCTTTAGACCTTGATCGGGCTGGAGCATGGCCGAAATCAGGTGGGACACGTTGATCGATCCATACGAGACCCTCGGTGTCGAACGAGACGCCGATGCCGCACAGGTCAAGACAGCTTATCGCAAGCGCGCCAAGAACGCCCATCCGGACACCGGGGGCGACATCGACGCCTTCGCCAGGCTGAAGACCTCGTACGAACTGCTTTGCGACCCCGTGCGCCGCAAGGTCTTCGACGAGACGGGCTACGACCCGACATTGGCCGATACCAAGGACCTCGAGGGCCTGCTGGTGCTCGAGGGGCTGATCAACGACTTCATCCTCGACGAGCGGGAGCCGGGCAGCTTCGATCCGGTGGCCGCGATGCGGCGAAAGCTCACCGACAGGATCGTCAACGTGCGCTTCCACATTCTCGAGCTGGAGCGGCACAGGGCGCGGATACGCAACCACATGGACCGGATCGGACGGCGGCCGGAAACCGATTTCCTCGGCAGCATGATGCGGGCGCGCAGCGATTCGATAACCGAGGCCATCGGCAAGGCCGAGGTGCAGATCGCCACCATCGAGCAGGCCTACCAGATGCTGGAAGGCTATTCCTACGAGATCGAGGTGGAAGCGAAAAGCGCCGCCGAATAGCCGCCGCCACTGGTCGCGGCCGTCGCCCCGCCTCCTGGCTTAGCCCGCGCAAGGAGCATGGAGAGGGAAGATGGTGATCGATCATTTCGTGCTGTCGCAGAACGACTGGGTTCCCAACAATCCGGTGCTCCCGGTGATCACCTGCAAGGGCATCCGGGCGGAAGGCGGCGATCTCGCGACGACCTTCGAGAGATTCTTTGCCCGCAACGGCTGGCAGGGGATCTGGCGAAACGGCATCTTCGACTATCACCACTATCACACCATGGCGCATGAGGTGCTGGGGATCGCACGCGGACGGGGCGTCGTGATGCTGGGCGGACCGGGGGGCCCGGAAGTCGAGGTGTCCGCCGGCGATTGCCTGATCCTGCCCGCCGGTACGGGCCATTGCCGGCTTTCCGCCAGCGACGATTTCCTGGTGATCGGCGCCTATCCGCCGGGCCAGGACCCAGAGCTTCGGCGAAATGCGCCGGGAGAGGCGGGGCTTCACATCATCGCGACGCTTCCGTTGCCGGAAAGCGATCCGCTCGGCGGCAAGGCCGTCGGCGAGCTTTGGGGCAATGCCGGCTGAGCGACCGTCACCCTCTCCAGCGAAGGTAGATGGTGGAAAGCGGCGGCAGGACCAGATGCAGGGACTGTTCCTTCCCGTGGGCCGGGACGGCCTCCGTCCAGGCCTCGACATTGCCAAGGTTGGAGCCGCCGTAGCAGGCGGCGTCGGAGTTCAGGACCTCCTCCCAGCGGCCGGCGCGCGGCACGCCGACGCGATAGCCGTGGCGGGGCACCGGCGTCATGTTGGACACGGCGAGAATGCAGGACGCGCGATCCTGCGGCCAGCGCAGCATTCCGAAGATCGAATTCTCCGCATCGTCTCCCACGGCCCATTCGAACCCCTCCGGATGAAGGTCGCCGTACTGGAGCGCCGGCTCGGACGCGTAGAGGCGGTTCAGGTCGCGGACCAGCCGCTGGACGCCCGCATGCATCGGATCGTCCAGCAGGTCCCAGTGCACCGAACTGTCGTGGTTCCACTCGGCAAGCTGGGCGATCTCGCCGCCCATGAACAGCAGCTTCTTTCCGGGATGCGCCCACATGAAGCCGAAATAGGCCCTGAGGTTGGCATGCTTCTGCCACATGTCCCCCGGCATCTTGCCGAGAAGCGAGCCCTTGCCGTGGACGACTTCGTCATGGGACAGCGGCAGCACGAAGCGTTCCGAATGGGCGTAGACCATGCCGAAAGTCATCATCCCGTGGTGGTATTTCCGGTAGACGGGGTCCTCCTCCATGTAGTGCAGGCTGTCGTGCATCCAGCCCATGTTCCACTTGAAGTCGAAGCCGAGCCCGCCTTCCTCGGGCGGGCGGGTCACGCCCGGCCAGGCGGTCGATTCTTCCGCGACCGTGAAGGCATGCGGGCAGCGCTGGTGGACGATGCTGTTGAGGTGCTTGAAGAACTCGACCGATTCCAGGTTCTCGCGGCCGCCATACTTGTTCGGAATCCACTCGCCGGCATTGCGGCTGTAGTCGCGGTAGAGCATGGAGGCGACCGCGTCGACGCGTAGCGCATCGATATGGTAGTGCTCCAGCCATTCCAGCGCGCTGGCGATGAGGAAACCCTTCACCTCGTTGCGCCCGAGATTGTAGATCAGCGTATTCCAGTCCTTGTGAAAACCCTCTCGCGGATCCTCGTGCTCGTAGAGTGCGGTGCCGTCGAAGCGCGCGAGGCCCCAGACGTCGGTCGGGAAATGGGCGGGCACCCAGTCCAGTATGACGCCGAGCCCGGCGGCATGGCAGCGGTCCACGAAATAGGCCAGATCTTCCGGCGTCCCGTAGCGGCCGGTTGGCGCGAAAAGGCCGAGCGGCTGGTAGCCCCAGGAGCCGCCGAAGGGATGCTCCATGATCGGCAGGAGCTCGATATGGGTGAAGCCGAGATCGGCGACATAGGGGATCAGGCGCTGGCTGAGCTCGATCCAGTCGAGGTTGCGGTTGCCTTCCTCCGGTATGCGCAGCCAGGATTCCAGATGGACCTCGTAGACCGACATCGCCTCCTTTCCCTCGCGGGCCGAATGACGATGCATCCATTCGTCGTCGCTCCAGCGGAAGGGCGCATTGGAGGCGACGATCGACGCGGTGGAGGGCGCTGCCTCGCTTGCACGCGCCACCGGATCGGCCTTCTGCGGCAAGGTATTGCCGTTGCGATCGACGATCTCGAACTTGTAGCGCTCGCCGGGCCCGAGCCGCGGGACGAAGAGCTCCCAGATGCCGGCGGAGGGGCGGAGACGCATTGGGTGACGGCGTCCGTCCCATGCATTGAAGTCGCCGACGACGGAGACGCGGCGCGCGTTCGGGGCCCAGACGGCGAAGCGGACCCCGGAGACGCCGTCCACTTCCATGGGCTGGGCGCCGAGCGCCCGGGCGAGGTCGTAATGGGTCCCCTGCGAAATCAGATGAAGGTCCAGCTCGCCGAGAAGGAGGCCGAAGGAGTAGGGGTCCTCCGTCTCCTGGATCGCGTCGGGCCAGTGGATGCGGAAACGGTATCGGCCGCGGCTGCCGATATCGGCGGCGAAGAGGCCGCCGTGGAAGACCTGCTCCATCGTCGCGATCACCGTGCCGCTGTCGGCGTCGATCACCTCTACCGAGGCTGCACCCGGCAGCAGCGTCCTCACCACATGGGTCTGGCCGACCGTGTGGCGACCGAGGATTGCGAAGGGATCGCCATGGCGCCCCTCCACGAGAGCCTGAAGTGCGCCATTGTCGACATTGGCAAGAAGGTCAGCACGCTCAAGGTTCATTCCGAAGTCTCCAGGAGCCTCGTTGCGATCTGGGCAAAGCCCTCGAGCGGGATGGGAAGCCATTTCGGGCGGTTTCGCGCTTCGTAGGCAATCTCGTAGGCTGCCTTTTCGAGAAGGAAGAGGTCGAGCATGGCGCTCGTCTTCTCCGCGTCCATGGCAAGGGCGGGCACCGCCGCGGTCGCCTCGAAATACTGCTCGCGGAAGGCCTGCTCGGCTTCCCGCCCGAAGAGGCCCACGACCTCTCGGCGTCGCGGCTGGTCGGCGTCGGCCACCACGTCCTGCTCGAGGTCGGCGGTCGCGGCCAGATAGCTCAGCGAGCGGAGAAGGCCGGCGACGTCCCGGAGCGGGCTTGCCTTGGCGCGCCGGTCGGCAAGAGCCCGGGCCGGCTCGCCCTCGAAGTCGATGATGTAGGCGTCGCTTTCGGCGACAAGGATCTGGCCGAGGTGGAAGTCGCCATGGTGACGCGTCATCAGGGCGCCCTCCGCCACATCGGCAAGCCGGGAGGCGGCGTCCAGGAGTTTCTCCCGCCGCGCAATAAGGGGCTGGACGCGCTGCGATGCCGTCGGGTCGAGATCGCCGGCCTCGTTCGTCAGGATGTCGAGCGCCGTCGCGACCTGCGAGGTGACCGACTGTCGCCAGGTGGCCACGTTTTCGGGCTTCGCCTTGACGGGCCGGAAATCGGGGTCGTCGGTGTCCTGCGAGAGCGCGACATGGAGTTCACCGAGCCTGCGTCCGATGGTGCCGGCGAAGTCGATCAGCGGCCGGAACTGGTCGTGGATCGTCTCTTCACCGGCGTCGGTCACGAGGACTTCGTCCATGCAGCGCCGCAGGTTACCGAGCATCCAGGTCCATGCGTCACCCTGGTTGCGGATGGCGCCCTGGATGATCATGAGCGTGTAGCGGCTGCCGTCCGGCGCGGTGCGCGCGACTTCGCCGAGGAGCGGAGCGGTGTTCTGGTAACCGGCCCGGGTCAGGTAGCGGGTCATCTCGACTTCCGGATGGATGCCCGGGAAAATGTGGCGGATCAGCTTGATCATCGCCAAGTCGCCGACGATCAGCGAGCTGTTGGATTGCTCGGTGGAAAGCCAGTTCACCTGCATGTCGTCGGTCATGCCCATGCAGTCCAGGCTCTCGGTGCCGAGGAATTCCAGCGTTCCCGCGCGCCCCGAAACCCGCGACCTTTCGCAAAGAGCGCGGATGACACCGCGCGCCATGCTCTCCATCGCAAAACCGTCGGTCAGGAAACCGACGCGGCGCCCCTGGCGGATACGGCAGAGCGCCAGTTGCTGGGCAAGTGCCGTCGGATGCGTCTCGTCCCAAGCGGCGGCGAGGGGAAGGAGATAGGTTTCGGTATGGCCTTCGAGATCGGCTTCCAGCTCGCCGAGAAGGATGTTGCCGACGAAGGGCAGCGTCGTCGCCGAGACGAGCCGCACCCCGTTCAGCCGCTCTCCCTTCGAGCCGAACCAGCGGCGCTTGGAGACATAGGCGGGGAGGATTTCCCGCGACAGGGTGTCGGCAAGGCGGCTCTCTTCCAGGAGTTCGTGCAGGTCGCGGCGGATGACCAAGGTGAGGAGGTCGTCGAGCTGTTCCGGGGGCTGGTTCCGCCACGCAGGCCCGTCGGCTTCGGCCACAAGCTGGAACCAGAAGAAACCGTAGGGGGGCATGGTTAGGAGGTAGGTCAGCTGGCCGATCGGGGGGAAGGGCGACATGCCGGTCAGCTCGATCGGCACGCGGCCCTCGAACTCCGACAGGTCGAGCTCGACGGCCTGCGGCAGGCGCGAGAGGTTTGCGACGCACAGGAGCGTCTCGCCCTCGTATTCCCGCAGATAGGCGAGGATCTTCCGGTTGCCGGGCGCGAGGAAGCGAAGGCTGCCGCGGCCGAAGGCGGGATGCTTGCCGCGGAGCGCCAGCATCCGCCGCGTCCAGTTCAGTAGCGAGTGGGCGTCGGCGGCCTGCGCCTCCACATTGACCGCCTCGTATCCGTAGAGCGGGTCCATGATCGGCGGCAGAACGAGACGGGCGGGATCGGCCTTGGAGAAGCCGCCATTGCGGTCGGGCGACCATTGCATCGGGGTTCGCACGCCGTCACGGTCGCCCAGATAGATGTTGTCGCCCATGCCGATCTCGTCGCCGTAATAGAGCACCGGCGTGCCGCGCATGGAGAGCAGTAGCGCGTTCATGAGCTCGATACGCCGGCGGTCGCGCTCCATCAGCGGCGCAAGCCGCCTGCGAATGCCGAGATTGATGCGGGCGCGGCGATCCGCGGCATAGGTGTTCCAGAGATAGTCGCGCTCCTCGTCGGTGACCATTTCAAGGGTCAGTTCGTCGTGGTTGCGCAGGAAGATCGCCCACTGGCAGTTCTCGGGGATCTCGGGCGTCTGCCGCATGATGTCGGTGATCGGAAAACGGTCCTCCTTGGCGATCGCCATGTACATGCGCGGCATCAGCGGGAAGTGGAACGCCATGTTGCACTCGTCGCCGTCGCCGAAATATTCGCGGGTATCCTCCGGCCACTGGTTGGCCTCGGCGAGCAGCATCTTGCCCGGATGCGTGGCGTCGAGGGCGGCGCGGATCTTCTTGAGGATCTCATGCGTCTCGGAAAGGTTCTCGTTGATCGTACCCTCCCGCTCGATGAGATAGGGAATGGCGTCGAGCCGGAAGCCGTCGATGCCGGTTTCGAGCCAGAACCGCATCACCTTCAGAAGCTCGTCGAGGACGGCCGGACTGTCGAAGTTGAGATCGGGCTGGTGGGAATAGAAGCGGTGCCAGTAGTAGGCGCCGGCGACCGGGTCCCAGGTCCAGTTGGATTTTTCGGTGTCGAGGAAGATGATCCGGGTCTCGGGAAACTTCTGGTCCGTGTCCGACCAGACGTAGAACTCCCTCTCCGGCGACCCGGGCGGTGCGTGGCGGGCGCGCTGGAACCAGGGATGCTGGTCCGAGGTGTGGTTGATGACCAGTTCGATGATGACCTTGATGCCGCGCTCGTGCGCCGCTTCGACGAAACGCCGGAAGTCGTCCATCGTGCCGTAGTCCGGGCTGACGTCACCGTAATCGGCGATGTCATATCCATCGTCGCGGCGGGGCGAGGGGAAGAAGGGCAGAAGCCAGATCGCGGTGCACCCGAGCGAAGCCACGTGGTCCAGCTTCTCGTGCAGGCCCTGGAAGTCGCCGATCCCGTCGCCGTTGCCATCGAAGAACGACTTGATGTGGAGCTGGTAGATGATCGCGTCCTTGTACCACAAGGGATCGCTGGCGATCCGCGCCTGCGACTGCAGGGTATCCATTCGCATTCCTCCCTTATCGCACGCGCCAGATGCCGAACGGCATCGCGGGTTCGAGCCGCAGGCGTTGCACCTTGCCGTTCCATGTGAATTGATGGCCCGAGATCAGGTCCTCCATGGGAAGCGCGCCGTGGTCCGGCAGGTTCCAGGACCAGAGCGGGATCTCGACGTCCGCTTCCTGGGCGTTATGTGGATCGAGGCTGATGGCCACCATGACGACGTTCTCCCGGCCCGCACTTGCCTTCTCGAAGAAGAGGACGTTGTCGTTCCAGGCGTTGAGCAGCGTCAGCCCGAGATGCGAGTGAAACGCGGGGTTCTCCCGGCGGATGCGGTTGAGGAGCGCGATTTCCTGCTTGATGTTGCCCGGCCGGTCCCAGTCCCAGGCACGGATCTCGTATTTCTCGCTGTCGGCATATTCCTTGCGCTTGGCGTCCGGCCGGCCCTCGCAGAGTTCGAAGCCGTTATAGACACCCCATAGGCCCGAGAGGGTGGCCGCAAGTGCGGCGCGGATGAGATAGGCCGAACGGGGGGCGTTCTGCAGGAAGTCCGGATTGATGTCGTGGGTGTTGACGAAGAAGTGCGGCCGGAAGAAATCCCTGGGCGCTTCGGTGGTTATCTCGCGCATGTACTCTTCGAGTTCCCACTTGCTGTTGCGCCAGGTGAAGTAGGTGTAGGACTGCGAGAAGCCGATCTTCGCCAGCCGGTACATGACCTTCGGCTTTGTGAAGGCCTCCGACAGGAAGAGCACGTCCGGGTGGCGCGAGCGGATGTCGGCGATCAGCCATTCCCAGAATGGAAACGGCTTGGTGTGGGGATTGTCGACGCGGAAGAGCTTGACGCCCTGGTCGACCCACATCTGCACGATGTCGCGAAGCTCCTGCCAGAGCGAGGGGACCGCGTCGGCCGCATAGAAATCGACGTTGACGATGTCCTCGTATTTCTTCGGCGGGTTTTCCGCGTAGCGGATCGTGCCGTCCGGGCGCCAGTCGAACCAGCCCGGGTGCTCCTTCAGCCACGGGTGATCGGGCGATGCCTGGATGGCGAGGTCGAGCGCGATCTCCAGACCATGCTCCTTTGCCTCCTTCACCAGCCGGCGGAAGTCCTCGAAGGTTCCGAGTTCCGGATGGATAGCATCATGGCCGCCGAGTTCCGAGCCGATGGCGTAGGGGCTTCCCGGATCGCCGGGCAACGCCTTGAGGCTGTTGTTGCGCCCCTTCCGGTTGGTCGAGCCGATCGGGTGGATCGGCGGGAAGTAGAGGACGTCGAAGCCGAGTTCACGAATGGCCGGCAGGCGCGAGATGACGTCGTCGAAGGTGCCGTGACGATTGGGATCGCCGCTCTGGGAGCGCGGGAAGATCTGGTACCAGCTGGCGAAGGAGGCGCCGAGCCGCTCTGCGTCCAGCGGGATGATATGCGAGCGGAGGCGGAAGGGGCGGCGGTCCGCCTTCTCCATGAGTTCGGACGTGTCGTGGGCGAGCAGAAGCTCGATCCGGCGTGATTCCGAGGCCTGTTCGAGATCGCCCACGAGCTTCTGCAGCGCCGTGACAAGGCCAGGATGCGCCGAAGCCAGAGCCTCCTTGACGAGGTTGATTCCTTCCTGGATCTCCAGCTTCAGGTCCAGCCGGGCATCGTGCTTCTTGGTGAATTCGTAGCGGAAGATCGCGAACGGGTTTCGCCAGGCCTCGATCGCGAACTCGTGGCGCCCCATGCGCAGCGGCGTGAACTCGGCTCTCCAGCGGTCGTTCTCGAAGAGCTGCATGCGGACTTCCTGCCAGTCGTCCTCGTCGCCGGCGCGCCACAGGAGGACGGCGGCCAGCGGATCATGGCCGTCGCCGAAGATATCCGCCTCCACCCGCACGGCCTCACCGACCACCCGTTTGACGACGAAACGGCCGTCGTCCACCGAGGGAGTGATATGCTCGATCGCCAGCCGCGGCGCGGCCGAAGCCACCGCAAGGTCAGGCAGCGGCGAGCGCGAAATGACGGGCGTCGACACGCGGCCTTCGAGGAGGCGGACTTCGCCGGGCTTCAGCCTCTGGGTGGGCGAGCCGTCGACGTCCTTGAGGGGCAGGAAGGACGAGGCGATCTGGTTGATCGCGTTGGCGGGAAGGGCCGCCGTCTGCCGCAGGTCGCGATTGACGAGGATTACCCGGATCCTGTCGGAGGATCGCAGGTCTTCCCGGTTCGACTGCACGATGGCGACGGCCGGCGTGTTGGTGGCCGAAATCAGCGTGAACGGGTGCTGCTGGAACCCGTCCTGCTCCTGCCTCAGCACATCGTTGATCGCGCGGATGTCTCCGCCGATGTCGTAGGCCGACTGGTCCCTGAGGCCGGCGAGCCCGAGACCGTCGCCATGCATCTGGTCGAGCGGAGTGGAGGCCCCGAATTCGAAGCCCATCGGAAGCATCAGGCCGCCGCCGAAACGGGCCGCGAGCTTCAGCGCCCGCAGCGCCTTCCGCTGCAGGATTTCGCGCCCTTCGGCGCCGTGGGCGATCCGCTTGTCGTAAGGGGCTTCGGGAAATGCGATCTCTATTCCGAGGCCGCGCTGGACCTCGTGCTCCTGCGACAGCCAGCCGTCCTGCAGGTTCCACCAGGCGAAGGAGGAAAAGCAGCCGTCGAGGCCGGCACCTTTCAGCGCGCGCCGGCGATCGAAGCTGGTGCCGGGCGTCCAGGCGAAGAAGGCCGTGCCGTCACGCCTGTTCCGAGCCGTCTTGACGAGCGAGGCCCATGCCTCCTCGGGGACGCGGTCGATGCCGAGGCAGCGGAAGCCGGATACACCGGACGCGACAATCCTGCCGATCCGGTCGCGCCATTCCTCCAGGTAGTTGTACGTGGTCTCGCTCGGGGCGAGATCCAGGAAGCGGCTGCAGCCCGCATCCGGCCCGATCCGGGGGTCGGCGGCGATGTCGCCATTGTCGCGATCCTCCTCAGCCACCCGGTCGATGACCAGATCGAGCATCAGCCGCAGGTTGTGGCTCTCGGCCATCTTCGAGAGGCGGGAGAGGCCGGCCTCGACCTCCTCGCCAAGTCCGAGGCCGGGATCGAGGCGATCGAAGTCGCTGGAGACGAAGACGCTCGCGCCGCGGCCGCGGTGGAACAGCGGAGCGGTCAGCACCCAGTCGAAACCGAGCGCATGGGCGTGCGCGAAGACCTCCTCCCAGGCGTCGTATCCCTTCAGAAGGAGCGGGTGGATGTAATAGATGCGGGGGAGCTGGGCGAGGCGGGAGACCGGAGCATTGAACGTAGGAACAGTATTCATCGCGGAGCCTTGCGTTTGCTTCGACAGCTAAACGACAAGGCCCCGGGCTTGTTCCCTTGGGACAGGACTAGTTCAGTTGCGCCTCGGCGACGGCTTCCTTGAAGCGCTCGCGCGCAATCTCGGCGGTCTCGCGGCCGTCCAGGGCCGCAAGGCAGGCATGGCGCGCCGTGATGAACCGCGGGCCCTTTATGTTCGGCCAGTGATGGTCGAGGAGATCGAGGGCTTCGTAGGCGTTGGAGACGGCGCTGACGCTGGTCCTCACAGGTCTTTGCCAGGTAACGTTCTGCATATCATCCTCCCATGATGTCAGGTCTTCCGGCCAAAAGGCCAAGACGTCCGATGAACGTCCAGGAGTGGCAGCAGTTGCGCCGCGCCGGCACGTTAGCACGTCCGCGACCGGGTGGCATCGATTTAATGCCGTGGGGTGCCTCGGGGCCTGTCGAATGCGCAGGTCCGTGACGGGTGACCGGCCGATGGCGCCGGCATCACGACATGCCCATCGGCGCAACCGAGCCGGGCAATTGTCATCGCCGGAGGAAGATATATAACCAGTGCTTGATCTGGCATGGGAATGGGTATGTTTCGGCGGACTGGCCTATCGAATTTGGATCTGAACGAGTTGTTCAATCTCTCTCCGAATCCCTATGTCGTCGTCGACAGGGACCTGCGTATAGTCGGAGCGAATGACGCATATCTCGCCGTGACCTCCCGGTCGGAAGAAGAGGTCATCGGTCATCTCATGTTTGACGTCTTTCCCAGTGACCCGGATTCCGGGCACGGGAAGATACTGCGCGAGTCCTTTGCGCGGGTTCTGGCGACCGGGGAGATCGACCACCTCCCGCTCATTCCCTATCCCATCACCGGTCCCGAGGGACTGATGGAGAACCGCTATTGGAGCGCGACGCATACGCCGGTCAAGGATGCGGACGGCAAGGTCGACTTCATCTTCCAGCACACGGTGGACGTGACGGAACTCCATACCCTGCGCCAGGGCGGCACGACGAACGACTGGAAGATGCAGACCGACCTCATGCGCCGGGTCGATGCGGTCCAGGGGCAGAACCGGATTCTCGGGGAGGAGCGCGAGTATCTGCGCAACCTGTTCGAGCAGGCGCCGGGCTTCATGGCGGTCCTGCGCGGTCCGGAGCATGTCTTCACCATCGCCAACCGCTCCTACCGGCAACTGGTCGGTCGGGAGGACCTGATCGGCAAGTCGGTGAAGGATGCGCTGCCGGACCTCAACGGCCAGGGCTTCTACGAGCTTCTGGATGAGGTCTACGAGACCGGCGAGCCCTACGCCGCCAACGCGGCGAGGGTCGTCCTGGAATGGGGGGACAACGGTCCCCAGGAGCACTACCTGGATTTCGTCTACCAGCCGATCCGGGACGCGGACGACAAGGTCTTCGGCATTTTCGTGCAGGGGCATGATGTCACCGCGTTGCGGCAGGCCCAGGAGACGGCCAGGGAAAACGAAAGCCGCTTCCGTACGCTCGCTGAATCTCTCCCCAACCAGGTATGGACGGCCAAGCCGGACGGCGAGGTGGACTGGTGCAGCGACCAGGTCTACCGCTACAGCGGAATGCAGAAGCTGCATTTCGACGCGAACACGCGTTCGAACATGGTCCATCCGGACGATGCCGAGCGAGTATCTGCCGAGTGGCAGCAGTGCCTGCGCACCGGACAGCTCTTCGAGGTCGAACTCAGGCTGCGCCGCAATGACGGCGCCTACAGGTGGTTCATCAGCCGCGCGGCGCCCCTGACCAACAGTGCCGGCGACATCGTTCTCTGGGTCGCGACCAATACCGATATCGAAGAGCAGAAGCAGACGGAGTCCCACCTCGAAATCCTGGCGGAATCGCTCGGCCAGACGATCGAGGCGCGCACGCAGGAACTGGAGCGTACCCAGGAAGCCCTGCGCCAGAGCCAGAAGATGGAGGCTATCGGCAACCTCGCCGGCGGCATCGCCCACGACTTCAACAACCTGCTGCAGGTCATCAGCGGCAACCTCCAGCTCCTCGGGCGAGATCTCGCGGGGAACGAGGTCGCCGAGAAACGCATCGCTGGGGCGCTTGCGGGCGCCGCGCGGGGCGCAAGGCTTGCCTCGCAGCTCCTTTCCTTCGGACGCCGGCAGCCGCTCGAGCCGAAGGTCATCAATCTCTCGCGGCTGATCCGCGACACCGACCAGCTTCTGCGCCGCAGCCTCGGCGAGGCGATCGAGATCGACACCATCGTCGGCGGGGGACTGTGGAACACGCTCGTCGACCCGAGCAATGTCGAGAACGCCCTTCTGAACCTTGCGATCAACGCGCGCGATGCGATGGATGGAGAGGGCAAGCTGACCATCGAGCTCGGCAATGCCTTCCTGGACGACGAGTATGCCCGCAACGCCTATGACGTGAAGCCGGGCCAGTACGTCATGCTTGCGGTCAGCGATACCGGTTGCGGCATGACGGCGGACGTCCTGGAAAAGGTCTTCGATCCCTTCTTCACGACCAAGCCCGACGGCAAGGGAACGGGGCTCGGCCTTTCGATGGTCTACGGCTTCGTCAAGCAGTCGGGCGGACACATCAAGATCTACAGCGAGCCGGGCAGCGGCACCACGGTGAGGATCTATCTGCCCCGTTCGCTGGAGGCGGAGGACGTGATTGCCGACAGCCTCGGCGGTCCGGTCACCGGCGGGACGGAGACGGTGCTGGTCGTGGAGGATGACGAGGCCGTTCGCGAGGTCGCGGTCGGCCTCCTGGCCGAACTCGGCTACAAGGTGCTTCGGGCCAAGGATGCGGACAGTGCGCTTGCGATCGTCGAGAGCGGCGCTGCGATCGACCTGCTCTTCACCGACGTGGTGATGCCGGGGCGGCTCAGAAGCCGCGATCTTGCCCGCAAGGCAAAGGAGCGCCTGCCGATGCTCGGGGTGCTCTTCACCTCGGGATATACGGAAAATTCGATCGTCCATGGCGGGCGGCTCGATCCCGGCGTCAACCTGCTGAGCAAGCCCTATACGCGGGAAGCTCTCGCGAGGAAGATCCGGCAGGCGATCGAACAGGGCAGGGGCGAGGGCGCCCTGCGCAAGGCGGCACCGGAACAGCAGCCCGCCCAAAAGGATGCTCCGATCAAGGTTCTGCTCTGCGAGGACGAGGCGTTGATCCGCATCTCCACGGCGGACTTCCTGCAGGACGCGGGGATGACCGTCATCGAGGCGGGAACTGCGGGAGAGGCGATCGCCGCTGCGGCGGACCATCCGATCGACGTGCTGGTCGCCGACGTTCACCTGCCCGACATGAGCGGCGTACAGCTGGTCCGGGAAGTCCGGCAGAGGTTTCCGACGCTGCCGGTCATCTTTGCGACGGGCGACCGCAAGGTTTCGGAAATGGACGGGCTGGAGAACACGACCCTCGTCAACAAGCCCTATGATTACGAGATGCTGGCAAGCCGGATCCGTTCGATGATGTCGGGAGGCGACTAGCCCCTGCCGCCGTCCTCCTCCTCCTTGATGCCGAGGGCGACTTCCGTCTTGCGCAGCAGCCAGAGCACGATGACGCCGGTGATGGTGGCCACAATGGCGACGATCCACATGCCGAGCCCGACCGTCAGGCCGACGCCCGCCGAAAGCCACATGCTTGCGCCCGTCGTGAGCCCGCGGACATCGCCGCGGGTATAGACGACGACACCGGCGGCCAGGAAGGCCACCCCGGACGTCACGGCTTCCACGAGGCGGATCGGGTCCATCCGGGTGGCGTCGCTGTCGCCCGTCATCGTCTGCAGCATGTGCAGCGTCACGAGCGAATAGATGGTGGCGGAAAGGCCGATCAGCATGTTGGTGCGGATACCGGCCGTGTTGTTGCGGATTTCGCGTTCCAGTCCGATGAGCCCGCAGAGGAAGAGGGCGCCGAAGATCCTCAGGAACAGGACGCGGATGTCAACGGGGGAATGATAGGAAAATTCGGAGGCAAGAACTTCGGTCATCGTTGGCGTCACCCGTCATCCAATTGTCACCCGACAACTGATGATCGGCGTGGAGGTTCCGACCCGGCGCCGACCAGGGATGCGCGCCGGTCAGAGCCGGCCTTCGGTCTCCTCGATGGCGCGAATGAGGCTTCCGGTCGCCGGAAAGAGCGGGATGAGGCAGGCCTGCAGCGCGTGATAGATGTCGCCCTTGCCTGCAAAGAGCGTGTGCGCCGGAACGAGGTCCGCAGTCAGTTCCTCGTGCCAGCCTCCGTTCTGGTGGTCGAGGAAGCGATTGGCGATGACGCTCCAGACCAGCCGGTAGGTGTCCTCGTAGAAGTCGTCGGCCGGCAGGTGTTCGTTGAGGAAGTGGGCCGCGCCGGCCGCCTCGCACATGGGCCACCAGAGCTTGCTGGTCATGGCCGGCCGATCATCCCAGTCGAGCGTATAGAAGAAGCCGCCCCGCTCCTTGTCCCACCCCAGTGACATCGCCTGTATGAAGAGCGACTTGGCGGCCTCCGGCATCCAGCCGTGCTGCTTGTCGCCGAGCGACCAGAGCTGCAGGAGGAGCCGCGACCATTCCATCCAGTGGCCGGGGGTCGTGCCGGCCGGCCGGAACATCTCGTTTGGATGATAATAGGTCCGGTCGATCCGCCATTCGGCGTCGAAATGCTCCGCGACCCGAAAGCCGACGCTGCCCGCCGCCCGTCGGATGACGAGGTCGGCGATGCTTTCCGCCTTGTTGAGATAATGTCTCTCAGCGGTGACTTCGAAGGCCGACATCAGCGCCTCCGTGATGTGCATATTGGAGTTCTGGCCGCGATAGGCTCCGCCGTCGACGGGCGACCAGTCGCTGCCGAACTCCTCTGCGATCGCGCCGTGGCGGCCTTCCCAGAAACGCGTCTCGATCACCTCGGTCACGTCCGCGAGCATGCCGTCTGCCAGGGGATGGCCTGCCGCCTTGGCGGAGGCGGCGGCGAGAAGCACGAAGGCGTGTCCGTAACCCTGCTTGCTGTCGTCGGCGGGCCCGTCGTCGTTCAGCGACCAGAAATATCCGCCGTTAAGGGGGTCGCGATGCTTCTCCCACAGATAGCGCATGCCGTGGTCGATGATCTCGCCGGCACCCGGGCGGCCGAGCAGGTAGGCGATCGAATAGCAATGGACCATGCGCGCCGAGGCGTGGATGCCGCGCGTCGGATTGTCCGGATCGAGCGGCATGCCGTCGACGGCAAGATCGTTGAAGCCGCCCTTGGGATTGACGGCGCGGTACTGGAAGAAGTCCATGAGCGCATCGGCCTGGCGCAGAAGCCACTGCCGGTGGTAGTCCCGCTTCGCCCAAGTCCTCGGCATCGCCGCCTGATCGCTCATGAGATTCTCCGGAAGCCAATGATTTCAGTGGAGAAAGGTATATCCAGAGCGGGCAGGGCTGTCATTGGCTTTGTGGACGTGAGAAGGCAGCTTCCGTTTGACATAAAGATATCTTTATGCGCTTATGGGGTTCGCATGTGAAGGAGATACCCATGTTCGACGAGCTGTTCGGTCCGCAGGCGGCGCCGCAGGACGGAAACGAAGTCCTTGCCGCGTTGCGCCATGCTGCGCGCGAGCGCATCCTCGTCATCGACGGCGCCATGGGAACGCAGATCCAGGGGCTCGGCTTCGACGAGGACCAGTTTCGCGGCGACCGGTTCGCCGGCTGCGCCTGCCACCAGCAGGGCAATAACGACCTCCTCATCCTTACACAACCGAAGGCGATCGAGGAAATCCACTACCGCTACGCCATGGCAGGCGCAGACATCATCGAGACGAACACCTTCTCCTCCACCCGCATCGCGCAGGCGGATTACGAGATGGAGAACGCCGTCTACGATCTCAACCGGGACGGTGCGCGTCTCGCCCGCCGGGCTGCGCTCAGAGCGCAGAAGGAAGACGGTCGCCGCCGCTTCGTCGCGGGCGCGATCGGTCCGACGAACCGCACCGCCTCGATCTCTCCGGACGTCAACAATCCCGGCTACCGCGCGGTCTCCTTCGACGACCTGCGAAAGGCTTATGGCGAGCAGATCGACGGGCTGATCGACGGCGGGGCCGACCTCATTCTCATCGAGACGATCTTCGACACGCTCAATGCCAAGGCGGCGATCTTCGCCTGCGAGGAGCGTTTCGCGGAAAAGGGCATCCATCTGCCGGTGATGATTTCCGGCACGATCACCGATCTTTCCGGCCGCACGCTGTCGGGACAGACGCCGTCCGCCTTCTGGTATTCCATCCGCCATTCCAATCCGTTCACCGTCGGCCTGAACTGCGCGCTGGGCGCCGATGCGATGCTGCCGCACCTGCAGGAACTCTCCGCGGTGGCGGATACCTTCATCTGCGCATATCCGAATGCCGGCCTGCCGAACGAGTTCGGCCAGTATGACGAGACGCCGGCGGACATGGCGCGGCAGATCGAGGAATTCGCGCGCGAGGGGCTGGTCAACGTGGTCGGCGGTTGTTGCGGGTCGACGCCGGAGCATATCCGGGCGATCGCCGAGACCGTGGCGCGCTATCCGGCCCGCGAAGTGCCGAAGCACCGGCCGCTGATGTCGCTCGCCGGGCTAGAGCCCTTCGTGCTGACCAAGGACATCCCCTTCGTCAACGTCGGCGAGCGGACGAATGTCACCGGCTCGGCCAAGTTCCGCAAGCTGATCACCGCGGGCGACTACACGGCGGCGCTCGCCGTCGCGCGCGACCAGGTGGAGAACGGCGCGCAGATCATCGACATCAACATGGACGAGGGGCTGATCGATTCCGGCCGGGCGATGGTCGAGTTCCTCAACCTCATCGCCGCCGAGCCCGACATCGCCAAGGTGCCGGTGATGATCGATTCCTCCAAGTTCGAGATCATCGAGGCCGGGCTGAAATGCGTCCAGGGCAAGGGGATCGTCAATTCGATCTCGCTCAAGGAGGGCGAGGAGAACTTCCTTCACCAGGCCCGGCTGATCCGCAACTACGGTGCCGCGGTCGTCATCATGGCCTTCGACGAGACGGGCCAGGCGGACAGCTACCAGCGCAAGGTCGAGATATGCGAGCGCGCCTACAAGCTGCTGACGGAAACGGTCGGCTTCCCGCCTGAGGATATCATCTTCGACCCGAACATCTTCGCCGTGGCGACCGGGATCGAGGAACACAACAATTACGGCGTCGATTTCATCGAGGCCACCCGCACGATCCGCGAGCGTATGCCGCTCGTCCATATTTCTGGCGGTGTCTCCAACCTCTCCTTCTCCTTCCGCGGCAACGAGCCCGTGCGGGAGGCGATGCATGCGGTCTTCCTCTATCATGCCATCCAGGCCGGGATGGACATGGGCATCGTCAATGCGGGGCAGCTGGCGATCTACGAGAACATCGACCCCGATCTTCGCGAAGCCTGCGAGGACGTGGTGCTCAACAGGCGCGACGACGCGACCGAGCGCCTCCTCGAGATCGCCGAGCGCTATCGCGGAACGGCGGGCAAGGAGGCGAGGGCCCAGGACCTCACCTGGCGCGAATGGCCGGTCGAAAAGCGCCTTGAGCATGCCCTCGTCAACGGCATTACCGAGTTCATCGAGGGCGATACGGAGGAGGCGCGGCTACAGGCCAGGCGTCCGCTCGACGTGATCGAGGGACCGCTGATGGCCGGGATGAACGTCGTCGGCGACCTGTTCGGCTCGGGCAAGATGTTCCTGCCGCAGGTGGTGAAGTCGGCCCGCGTCATGAAGCAGGCCGTCGCAGTGCTCCTGCCCTACATGGAGGAGGAGAAGCGGCTCGCGGGCGGCGATCAGCGCCAGTCCGCCGGCAAGGTGCTGATGGCGACCGTCAAGGGTGACGTGCACGATATCGGCAAGAACATCGTCGGCGTCGTGCTCGCCTGCAACAATTACGAGATCATCGACCTCGGCGTCATGGTGCCCGCCACGAAGATCCTCGAGACGGCGGTGTCGGAAAAGGTCGATATCATCGGGCTTTCCGGCCTGATCACGCCGTCGCTCGACGAAATGGTCCATGTCGCCTCCGAGATGGAGCGACAGGGCTTCGACATCCCGCTCCTGATCGGCGGGGCGACGACGAGCCGCGTCCATACGGCGGTGAAGATCCATCCGCGCTACGAAAAGGGCCAGGCCGTCTACGTGACCGATGCGAGCCGCGCGGTCGGGGTCGTCTCCTCGCTTCTCTCGCCCGAGGCGAAATCCGGTTACGTCGACAATATCCGCGCCGAATATGCCAAGGTCGCCGCGGCCCACGCGCGAAGCGAGGCCGAAAAGCAGCGACTGCCGCTTGCCCGGGCCAGGGAGAACGCCACCCGGCTCGACTGGAACGCCTACGAGCCGGTTGTGCCGAAGCTTGTGGGAACGAAGGTCTTCGACGACTACTCGCTGGAGGAACTGGCGAAATACATCGACTGGACGCCGTTCTTCCAGACCTGGGAACTGCGCGGCCGTTTCCCCGCTATCCTCGATGACGAGGCCCAGGGCGAAGCCGCCCGCCAGCTCTATGCCGATGCCCAGGCGATGCTGGAGAAGATCATCGCCGAGAAGTGGTTCCGGCCACGCGGGGTGATCGGCTTCTGGCCCGCCAATTCGGTCGGCGACGACATCCGCCTCTACACCGACGACAGCCGTCGTGAGGAACGGGCAACCCTGTTCACCCTTCGGCAGCAGCTGTCGAAGCGCGACGGGCGGCCGAATGTGGCGCTGTCGGATTTCGTGGCGCCCGTGGAGAGCGGCAAGCACGACTATGTCGGCGGCTTCGTGGTGACCGCAGGAATCGAGGAAGTCGCCATCGCCGAACGCTTCGAGCGGGCCAATGACGATTATTCGTCGATCCTCGTGAAGGCGCTGGCGGACCGCTTCGCCGAGGCCTTCGCCGAGCGGATGCACGAGAGGGTCCGCAAAGAGTTCTGGGGCTACGCCGCGGCCGAGAACCTGTCGCCGGACCAGCTGATCGGCGAGGAATATGCGGGCATCCGCCCCGCGCCCGGCTATCCGGCCCAGCCCGACCACACGGAAAAGGCGACCCTGTTCGAGCTGCTCGATGCGGAGAAGGCGACCGGCGTCAAGCTGACGGAGAGCTATGCCATGTGGCCCGGTTCATCCGTCTCCGGCCTCTATATCGGCCATCCGGAGTCCTACTATTTCGGCGTCGCCAAGGTGGAGCGGGACCAGGTACGCGACTATGCGGCGCGCAAGGGCATGGCGGTCGAGGAGGTGGAGCGCTGGCTCGGCCCGATCCTCAACTATGTCCCGACCGGCCGGGCGGAGGCAGAGGACGAGGCGGCCTGAGGCCGCCAGCCGAAATGGACGGCGACGGTCCTAGTCGCCGACCACCAGCAGGTCCTGGGCGGAGAAGTTGAGCGTCAGCTTGTCGCCCGGTGCCGGCATGGTCAGGTCCGGCGCATTGAACATGTCGAAGGATATGGCATTGCCGCCGACGTCGATCTTGGTGCGGACGACGGAGCCGAGGAAGCTCGAGGAGAGGACGGTGCCATTGAGCGCCGTGTCGCCGCCGGCTGAGATCGAGCCTGCTTCCGGACGCAGGGCGAGGAGGATCGGATCGCCCGCATTTCGTCCCGGCGGCAGGTCGCGCAGCCGGACCTGCTGGTCGCCGATCCGCACCGTCCGGGCCGACGGCTCCGCCACCACCGCGTCGATGATGTTGAGCGTTCCGACGAAGGACGCCACGAAGCGGGTCGCGGGGCGGTTGTAGATTTCCGAAGGCGTGCCGATCTGGTCGGCGCGGCCGGCATTCATCACCACGATGCGGTCGGAGATGGAGAGCGCCTCCTCCTGGTCATGGGTCACGAAGACCGTGGTGATGCCGAGCTTCCGCTGGATCTGGCGGATTTCTTCCCGAAGCGAGATACGGATCTTGGCGTCGAGGGCCGAAAGCGGCTCGTCGAGCAGCAGCAACTGCGGCTTCGGCGCCAGCGCGCGGGCCAGCGCCACGCGCTGCTGCTGGCCGCCCGACATCTGGTAGGGATAGCGGTCGGCGAGGTGCTCGAGGCGGATGAGCGCCAGCATTTCCTTGACGCGGGCCTCGATCTCCGCTTTCGGCGTGCCGGCGACCTTCAGGCCGAAGGCGACGTTGTCGAAGACGTTCATGTTGGGAAACAGCGCATAGGCCTGGAAGACCATGCCGATATTGCGCTGGTTGGTCTTCAGCCTGTTCTGGTTGCGGCCGTTGATGCTGATCGTGCCGCCGCTTGGCGTCTCGAAGCCGGCGATCATGCGCAGCACCGTCGTCTTGCCGCAGCCGGAGGGCCCGAGGAAGGAGACGAACTCGCCCTTGTCGATCGACATGTTGAAGTCCTTCACCACCTGTATGGCGCCGAAGCTTTTCTGGAGGTTGTCGAGAACCAGGAACGACATGCGGTAGGATCCTTAGATGCGCGAGGGCGCTGCCTTGCTGAAGCGCGACACGAGCTGAATCAGGCCGAGACAGCCCCAGGTGATGGCAAAGGCGATGACGGAAAGGGCGAAGGGCTCATAGGCCTTGTTGGCGCCGATCCGCTGCAGGTAGGGGCCGAAGGCCGGGCGGTCGAGAAGGGCGGCCAGCGTGAATTCGCCGATGACGATGGCGAAGGTGAGGAAGGCGCCGGAAAGGACCGCCGGCACGACGTTCGGCAGGATGACGCGCCGGAGGATCGTGAACCAGCCGGCACCGAGGCTTTGCGCGGCCTCCGTCAGCGTCGCGACGTCGATCGTGCGGAGCCCCGTGTCGACGGCCCGGTACATGTAGGGCAGGGCGAGGATGGTGTAGCCGAAGGCGAGCAGCGCATTGGTCCCGACGATGGAGCCGGTGAGCGGCAGCCAGCTGGATGTATTGTAGAGGCGGATATAGCCGAAGACGATGACGATTGCCGGGATGACGAGCGGCAGGAGCGTGACGAACTCCACATAGGGCCGCGCCCAGGGCATCTTCAGGCGGACCCAGAAGGCGGTCGGCACGACGATCAGGACGCCGATGGCGATCGTCACAAGGGCCATGACGACCGAATAGGAGAAGGTCGCCTGGAACTGCGGGTCGGCAAAGACCTCGCGATAGGCGTCGAAGGAATAGACGCCGCGCCGGGCCTTCAGCGAAAACTCGAACATGCCGGTGAGGGGCACGAAGAAGTAAAGCAGGCCGAGGATCAGAACGCCCCAGCCGAGGATGCGCGCGCCGAGGCTCATTTCAGCCACCTCTCGGCGCGGATGCGCAGCCAGATGTAGATGACGTTGGCGATCGCCGTGACGACGATCATCCCGAAGGCCATGGCATAGCCGAGATTGGGGTTGCCGAGCACGTCGCCGCGGATCTGTGCGAAGAGCTGGATCGGCACGATGTTGAGGCTCGATCCGGTCAGCGCGATGGCGGTCGCGACGGCCCCGAAGGCATTGGCGAAGAGGAGCGCGAAGGTGCCGAGCAGGGAGGGAAAGAGGATGGGCAGCGCGACCATGCGCCAATATTGCAGGGTCGAGGCGCCGAGGACCTGTGCCGCCTCCCGCCATTCCCGGCGCAGTCCTTCGAGAGCCGGCGTAATGATGAGGATCATCAGCGGAATCTGGAAGAACAGGTAGGTGACGGTGAGGCCCCAGAAGCTCAGGATGCTGAAGCCGAGATCGCGCTGCAGGACGATCCCGAAATTCTGGCGAAGAAAGACCGTGACGAGGCCGACCGGGCCGAAGGTCGCGAGGAATGCAAAGGCCAGCGGCACGCCGGCGAAATTCGAGGCGACGCCGGAGAACGTCATCAGCGGCGAGCGCACCCAGCGCGGCACGGCGCCGAAGACGACGGCGACGGCCATGCCGAAGCCGATGAGGCATCCGAGAGCGGCGGAGGTCGCCGATATCCGCACGGAAATCCAGTAGCTCGACGGGATGGTGCCGCTGTTGAGATCGATGATGTTCTGCAGGGTGAAGGAGCCGTCGCGCGCCTGAAAGGCCCCGACGACGATATGCATGGTCGGCAACACGAGGAACAACAGCACGAAGAGCGCAAAGGGCGCGAGCCCAAGCCAGGTCAGCGGCAGCCGCAGCCGGGTTGCGGGAGAGCTATTGTTCATCGGCGCGGTCGTCTCCCTCGGCTCGGTTGTCGATTGGTGGCGAAAGTACGGCGAGTGGAGCCGAGATGGCAAGCCCGGCCCGAGAGGTTCGGGCCGGACCTGCGTGGCGAAGGCTGCTTACTGGACGTTGGCGCCGACGACGCCGTCCCAGCTGCCGGTGACGGCGGCCTTGTTGGCATTCTGCTCCTCGACCGTCGGGAAGACGGCGGCCTCGTAGCTTTCAGCCGGCGGCAGGGCGTCCAGGAGCTCCTGCGGGATCTTGCCGGCCTTGGCCATGGCGTTGAAGCGGGCCGGGTGGCAGTAGCCCTTCAGCCAGAGGTTCTGGCCCTCGTCGGAATAGAGGTATTCCATCCACAGCTTTGCGGCATTCGGATGCGGCGCATAGGCGGAAATCCCCTGGACGTAGACGCCGGCGAGCACGCCCGTCTTCGGAACGACGACCTCGACCGGCGGGTTGTCCTTGAGCTCGTCGCGCCAGGCGAGGGCGTTGTAGTCCCAGGCGATCGCGATCGGCGTTGCGCCCTGCGCGATCGTGCCGGCCTTGGCGATGACCGGAACGAAGTTGCCGGCCTTGTTCAGTTCCGCAAAGTATTCGAGACCGGCCTTGCCGGCGTCCTCGCCGGACTTGGCGCCCTTGGAAAGGCCTGCCGCGAGGACGGCGAGGATTGCCTGGTTGGACGCGCGCGGGTCGCCGGCAAGCGCCACCTGGCCGGCATATTCCGGCTTCAGGAGGTCGGCCCAGTCCTGCGGCACGGTCTCGACCATGTCCTTGTTCACGATGAAGGAGAGAACGCCGTAGTAATCGCCGTACCAGTGGCCGTCGGCATCCTTGACCTCGTCCGGGATTTCGTCCCAGGTCGAGACCTTGTAGGGCTGCAGGAGGCCTTCTTCCTTCATCTGCGGACCGAAGGAGAGACCGACGTCGATGACGTCCGGGGCCTGCGGTCCCTTGTTGTCCTTGTTCGCCTTGATGGCTTCCACCTCATCGGCCGAACCGGCGTCCGGGTTCAGTTCGTTGACCTGGATTTCCGGATACTTGGCCTTGAAGCCGGCGATGACGTCGCCGTAGCCGCACCAGCTGTGGGGCAGGGCGATGGTGGTCAGCATGCCTTCCTTCTTCGCGGCCTCGATCAGCTCCGCGCTCGGTTCGGCGTAGGCGAGGCTGGTCGATGCGATGACGACGGCGGTCGTCATGGAAAGAAGGCGGTGGGTCCTGTCGAGCACGATATCCTCCTGGGGTTTGGTCGTGTTGCGGCGACTCGTAGAGCCGGTTCATGTACGGTATGTGACAGTCTGCTAGGCCGGGTATTCCTCTTTGGTATTCCGTGCGGCGGGCATTTCGCGGCCGGTTATTCCATTTTGTGCCGGTGCGGGCGGCGGAAGAGCCGCGACTGCTCGAAGAGGTCTTCGAGGGAGGTCATGCGCTCGCGGGTCCTGTCCCAGGTGGCGCTCTGCACGGCCTCGATCAGCGCCTCGACGAGGAACAGGGTGACGACGGAGGAGTCCCAGGCGCTCGGCGCCTCGATCCGGACGCGGAAGGTGTGGCGGGCATGCTTGGCGACGGGGGATGCCCAGATATCGGTGATCAGGACGATGATGACGCCGTTCTGGGTGGCGACCTCCGCCAGGGTCGCCATCTCCTGCTCGTAGCGGCGGATGTCGAAGATCACCAGCACGTCGCCGCGGTTCATGTTCAGCACATGCTGGGGCCAGGAACTCGAATTGGTCGAGATCAGCGTCGTCTTCGGACGGATGACCTGCATGTGGGTGAAGAAGTATTCCGCAAGCGACCCGGTGATGCGGCCCCCGACGAAATAGACGCTGCGGTCGAGATCGCCCAGCAGCGCGGCGGCACCCTCGAAGGTCTTCGTGTCCAGCGCGGACAGGGTGTCCCTGAGGTTGGCGGTGACGGCGTCCGCGAAGCGGTTGAGGATGTGCGTGCCTGGCGCGTTCAGCGCCCAGCGATCATGCTTGGCGATCGGGTTGGAGATCGTTTCCTCGAGCTCGTGGTGCAGGTGAGACTGGAATTCCGGATATCCCTTGAAGCCGAGCTTCTGCACCATGCGGGCAACCGTCGGCGTCGAAACGCCGGCGCTCTCCGCAATCGTCGTGATGCTCCCCAGGCCGGACACCGGATAATTCTCCAAGATCCTGTCGGCCAGCTGCTTTTCGGCGCGCGTCAGGCTGTCGTAGCGGGTGCGGATGACATCCGAGACGGTGCGTGCGGCGGTTGGCACTGATGCTGTTCCCTTCCGGTCTTCGCCGGTTGATCGGATTAATCCCTCTTTCGCGGGGCGAGTCAATGCGGCCCTTGAAGAGAAATTTTCAGAACTGCATTGACGCCAGGCAAAAGATGAAGAATTCTTTTCTCCGTGTTCCACGCTTGCGCTCCGGACGACATGCTGGCCGAAACGACATTCTTCGCGGAAAGTGACGGCGAGCCGGTTGCGGTGGAGAACCCAAGGGGACGGGGCGAGGTTCTCCTCGTCTGCGAGCACGCCTCGCGCCGGCTGCCGAAGCGCTACGGAACCCTTGGACTTTCAGAGGACGCGCTCGCCTCGCATATCGCCTGGGACCCCGGCGCGCTCGCCGTTGCGCGGCTGATGTCGAAGCGGCTCGACGCCACCCTCATCTTCCAGCGCTTTTCCCGCCTCGTCTACGACTGCAACCGGCCGCCGGAATCGCCGGCGGCGATGCGGGATGTGAGCGAGATCTTCCGCATTCCGGGCAACGAGAACCTGTCTGCGGCGGAGAAAACCCTGCGCACCGCGTCGCTCTACCTGCCGTTCCAGGGCGCCATCCGCGAGGAGATCGCGACGCGGCAGGCGAAGGGAATTGAGACGGTGCTGGT
The DNA here is from genome assembly GCF_053618655.1 of Pseudorhizobium sp. NPDC055634. Lineage (NCBI taxonomy): Bacteria > Pseudomonadati > Pseudomonadota > Alphaproteobacteria > Hyphomicrobiales > Rhizobiaceae > Pseudorhizobium > Pseudorhizobium sp. NPDC055634. The sequence goes on from NZ_JBSHHW010000012.1 coordinate 42,323, forward strand.
CACGGTTCACAGCTTCACGCCCGTCTACTTCGGCAGGCAGCGCGCGGTCGAGATCGGCATCCTGCACGATCGGGACAGCCGGCTCGCCGATGCGATGCTGGAAGCGGCAGGCCATGCGGGTCCCTACAGGGTGGAGCGCAACGAACCCTACGGTCCCGCCGACGGCGTGACCCATACGCTCGAACTTCACGCCTTGCCTGGCGGGCTCCTGAACGTGATGATCGAGATCCGCAACGACCTGATCGCCGATGAAACGGGGCAGGGCGCGGCGGCGGATTTCCTCGGCGACCTGCTGAGAAAGAGCATCGATACGCTGACCAAGAACAACAATGATGGCGGCGATTGAAGAGGTGGAACGGACTGGGAGAATGAAAGGGTGCGCTATCACGTCATACTAGCCGCGGCGGGCGCCGATGCCTGACGCCCTGAAGACCTATGTCCGCGTCGTCGACCGCTTCAACCGCGGCGTCGGGCGCGTAACCATGTATCTGATCTTCGTGATGATGGGGATCCTGCTGTGGTCCTCCGTCTCGAAGTCCTTCTTCCTGCCTTCGCTCTGGACCCTCGAAATGGCCCAGTTCGTCATGGCCGCCTATTACCTGCTCGGCGGCGCCTATTCCCTGCAGCTCGATTCCCACGTGCGGATGGACCTTGCCTATGGCCGCTGGTCGCCGAAGGCCAAGGCGATGGTGGACGTGGTCACCATCTTCATGCTCTTCGTCTACCTCTTCTTCCTCCTCTATGGCGGCGTTTCCAGCACGACTTACGCCCTTCAGTACAACGAGACGAGCTATTCCTCCTGGTCTCCGTACATGGCGCCGATCAAGATCATCATGGTCATCGGCATCTTCCTCACCTTCCTCCAGGCGACCTCGATCTTCATCAAGGATCTCGCCGTCGCCGTCGGGAGGCCGTTGGCATGAGCGCGGAAATGATCATCCTCTTCATGTTCTCGTCCATGCTGCTCAGCATGCTGACGGGGCAGCGCGTCTTTGCCGTGATCGGCTTCGTGGGCGTCGTCGCGGCCGCGATCCTGTGGGGGAACGGCGGCTTCGAGATGGGCTTCGCGGCGGCGATGAAGCTGATGAAGTGGTATCCGCTGCTGACGCTGCCGATGTTCATCTTCATGGGATACCTGCTGTCGGAATCCGGGATCGCGGAGGACCTATACAAGGCCTTCCACGTGTGGATGGGCGGCCTCAGGGGCGGCCTGGCGCTCGGCACGATCGGGCTGATGGTCATCATTTCAGCCATGAACGGCCTGTCGGTGGCCGGCATGGCCATCGGCGCCACCATCGCGCTTCCGGAACTGCTGAAGCGCGGCTACGACAAGACGATGGTGTCCGGCGTCATCCAGGCCGGCAGTTCGCTCGGGATCCTCGTGCCGCCGAGCGTCGTGCTGGTCCTCTACGGGATGATCGCCCGCCAGCCGGTCGGCCAGCTCTGGCTCGCCGGCGTGTTTCCCGGCCTGCTGCTTGCGGCGCTGTTTGCGCTCTACATCGTGATCCGCTGCCATTTCAACCCGGCGCTCGGGCCCGTGCTTCCGAAGGAGGAGCGCGACCTGCCGCTGGCGGAGAAGCTGAAGCTGCTCCGGGCCGGGATACTGCCCTTCCTCATCTTCTTCCTGATGATGGGGCTTTTCCTGATGGGCTATACGAGCCTGGTGGAAAGCTCGGCGGTCGGCGCCCTTTCCGCCCTCGTCGTCGCCGCCTTCAAGGGCCGGCTCGGCAACGGCGTTCTGACCCGGACGATCGAGCAGACGCTCGGCATCTCGTGCATGTTCATGTGGATCATCCTCGCCGCCCTCTGCTTCGGCGCGGTCTTCGACGGGCTGGGTGCGGTGCGGGCGATCGAGGGCCTGCTGATCAATGACTGGGGCCTGTCGCCATGGACGATCCTGATCATCATGCAGCTCTCCTTCATCCTGATGGGCATGTTCCTGGACGATACCGCCATGCTGGTCATCGTCGCGCCGCTCTACATCCCGCTGGTCGGAAAGCTCGGCTTCGACCTCATCTGGTACGGCGTGCTCTACACGATCACCTGCCAGATCTCCTACATGACGCCGCCGTTCGGCTACAATCTCTTCCTGATGCGGGCCATGGCGCCGCCGGAGATTTCGCTCGCCGACATCTACCGGTCCGTCTGGCCGTTCGTGATGGTGATGATGATCGGCCTCGCCATCATCATGGCCTTCCCGCAAATCGCACTCTGGCTGCCGGAGCAGATCAGTGTCCGCGGCTGACCCCCGACATACCGACAAGAGCCCGGGACACGGGCCTTTCTTACCCGCCGTTGGCGCGGCGTGGCGTGACTGGATCAATCAACAACAGAGGGAACAGACATGACCAACAGACGAGAATTCCTGAAGAAGGCCGGTATCACCGCCGCCGCGGCCGGACCGGCCATCCTCGCCGCGCCCCATGTCAGGGCGCAGGCGCCCATCCGCTGGAGGCTACAGACCTATGCGGGGCCGGCACTCGCCGAGCACGTGATCAGGCCGGCAATCGACAGTTTCAACAAGATCGCCGCCGGCCAGATGGAGATCGAACTCTACACGGCCGACCAGCTCGTTCCGACCGGAGAACTCTTCCGCGCCATGCAGGCGGGCACGATCGACGCGGTGCAGTCGGACGACGACTCAATGAATTCGCCGGTCGATATCAAGGTGTTCGGGGGCTATTTCCCCTTCGCCTCGCGCTACAGCCTCGACGTCCCGACGCTGTTTCACCAGTACGGGCTGAAGGATATCTGGGAGGAGGCCTATAACGAGGTCGGCGTGAAGTGGCTGTCGGCGGGTGCCTGGGACCCCTGCAATTTCGCCACCAACAAACCGCTGAAGAGCCTCGAGGACCTGAAGGGGCTGCGGATATTCACCTTCCCGACGGCCGGACAGTTCCTCACCCGCTTCGGCGTCGTGCCGGTGACGCTTCCGTGGGAAGACGTCCAGGTCGCCATGCAGACCGGCGAGATCGACGGGATCGCCTGGTCGGGCATCACCGAGGACTACACGGTCGGCTGGGCGGACGTCACGAAGTACTTCCTGACGAACAACATTTCCGGCGCGTGGTGCGGCTCCTTCTTCGCCAATGCCGACCGCTGGAACGAGGTGCCGGACAATCTCAAGGAGCTGTTCAAACTGACGATGGATTCCTCGCACTACTACCGGCAATACTGGTACTGGGGCGGCGAGGCGCAACTTCGCACCGAAGGGACCAAGCTCGAGCTCACCACCATTCCCGAGGCGGAATGGAAGACGGTGGAAGACGAGGCGCTCAAGTTCTGGGACGAGGTCGCCGCGACCAGCCCCCGCTGCGGCAAGGTCGTCGAGATACTCAAGGCCTATCGCGAGACGATGGCAAAGGCCGGCCCCCCGTACCGCTACAGCTGACATGCACAGAAGCGGGGTCGCGCCCAGAAACATGGGTGCGGCCCGCCATTCTCCAGTGTTCATCCCGATGGAAGCCTTCATGACCGCCACCTACAGCCTTGACGACCTGAAACGCGACGTTGCCGACGGTCGGATCGATACCGTGCTCGCCTGCCTCGTGGACATGCAGGGCCGCCTGATGGGAAAGCGCTTCCAGGCGCAGTTCTTCGTCGAGGGAGCCTATGAGGAAACCCACAGCTGCAATTACCTTCTGGCGACCGACATGGAGATGGAGACCATTTCCGGCTACAAGGCGACCAGCTGGGAAAAGGGCTATGGCGACTACACGATGAAGCCCGACCTCACGACGCTTCGGCGCATTCCCTGGCTGGAGGGGACGGCGCTGGTGCTCTGCGACGTGCTGGACCACCACACCCATGAGGAAGTGCCGCATTCGCCCCGCGCCATCCTGAAGAAGCAGGTCGCCCGTCTCGAGGCGATGGGCATGAAGGCCTTCATGGCCACCGAGCTGGAATTCTTCCTGTTCGACCAGACCTACGAGCAGGCGCATGCGTCCGGCTATCGCAACCTCAAGCTCGCCAGCGCCTATAACGAGGACTACCACATCTTCCAGACCAGCAAGGAAGAGGAGGTGATGCGGGCCATCCGCAACGGGTTGCAGGGCGCCGGCATCCCCGTCGAGAATTCCAAGGGGGAGGCCTCGGCCGGCCAGGAGGAAATAAACGTCCGGTACGCGGACGCTCTGACCATGGCCGACCGCCACGCGATCATCAAGAACGGCTGCAAGGAAATCGCCTGGTCGAAGGGCAAGGCGATCACCTTCCTCGCCAAGTGGAACTACACCGCCGCCGGTTCGTCCTCCCACATCCACCAGTCGCTCTGGAGCGCGGACGGCAAGAAGCCGCTCTTCTTCGACGCGGATGGCGAGCACGGCATGTCGCAGACGATGAGGCACTACGTGGCGGGCCTTCTCGCCCATGCCGGCGAGATCACCTACTTCCTCGCCCCTTACATCAACTCCTACAAGCGCTTCATGGCCGGCACGTTCGCGCCCACCAAGGCGGTCTGGTCGAAGGACAACCGCACGGCCGGGTATCGTCTCTGCGGCGATTCGACGAAGGGCATCCGCATCGAATGCCGGGTCGGAGGCTCCGATCTCAACCCCTACCTCGCCATGGCCGCGCTGCTCGCCGCCGGCATAGACGGGATCGAGAAGGAGATGGAACTCGAACCGGCCTTCGTCGGCGATGCCTATGGCGGCCGGGATATCCGCGAGATACCGCACACGCTCCGGGACGCGACGGCGCTGATGTCCGGTTCGGCCATGCTGCGCGCCGCCTTCGGCGACGACGTCATAGACCACTATACCCGCGCGGCGCAGTGGGAGCAGGAGGAATACGATCGCCGCATCACCGACTGGGAAGTGGCGCGGGGCTTCGAAAGGGCCTAGGGCTCGACCAACAAGATCATAAAACGACAGGAAGTGATCATGACCATGATCCAATGCATTTCGCCGGTCGACGGCTCGGTCTATGCCGAGCGGAAGGCCATGGGCTTCGACGAGGCTTCGGCGGCGATCGACCGTGCCCGCAAGGCGCAGAAGGACTGGGCGAGGCGGCCGCTCGAGGAGCGTGTGCAGCTCGTCCTCAAGGGGGTCGCCCGCCTGAACGAAATGGCCGACGAGGTGGTGCCGGAACTCGCCTGGATGATGGGGCGGCCGGTGCGCTACGGCGGCGAGTTCAAGGGCTTCAACGAACGCTCCAACTACGTTGCCTCGATCGCGGCCGATGCGCTGGCGCCGATGGTGGTCGAGGAAAGCAACAGCTTCGAGCGCCGGATCGAGCGCGAGCCGCACGGCGTCGTCTTCGTCATCGCCCCGTGGAACTACCCCTACATGACTGCGATCAACACGGTGGCGCCGGCGCTGATGGCCGGCAATACCGTGGTCATCAAGCACGCCTCGCAGACGCTGCTCGTCGGCGAGCGGCTGGTGCGGGCCTTCGTGGAAGCGGGCGTGCCGGAGGACGTCTTCATCAACCTCTTCCTCGATCACGAGACGACAGCCGCGCTGATTTCCGCGGGAAAGTTCAACTTCATCAACTTTACGGGCTCGGTCGAAGGCGGGCGTTCAATCGAACGGGCAGCGGCCGGAACCTTTGCCGGGCTCGGCCTCGAACTCGGCGGCAAGGACCCGGGCTACGTGATGGAGGACGCCGATCTCGACGCTGCCGTCGATACGCTGATGGACGGCGCCACCTATAACTCGGGCCAGTGCTGCTGCGGCATCGAGCGCATCTATGTGCACGAATCGCTCTACGACCAGTTTGTCGAGAAGTCGGTCGCCTGGGTCTCGAACTACAAGCTCGGCAATCCGCTGGAGCAGGAGACGACACTCGGACCGATGGCGAACAAGCGCTTCGCCAAGGTCGTGCGCGAGCAGATCGCCGACGCGGTGTCGCGCGGTGCCAGGGCACTCGTCGACCCGAAACTCTTTCCCGCCGACGATGGCGGCGCCTATCTCGCGCCGCAGGTCCTCGTCGACGTCGATCATTCCATGGCCTTCATGACAGAGGAGACCTTCGGTCCCGCCGTCGGCATCATGAAGGTCAAGGGCGACGAGGAGGCGATCGCGCTGATGAACGACAGCCGGTACGGGCTGACCGCATCGCTCTGGACGCAGGATGCAGAGCGGGCAGGGCGGATCGGCCGCGAGATCGAGACCGGGACCGTGTTCATGAACCGGGCCGACTACCTCGATCCGGCGCTCTGCTGGACGGGCGTCAAGGAAACCGGCCGCGGCGGCTCGCTTTCCGTCCTCGGCTTCCAGAACCTCACCAGACCCAAGTCCTATCACCTGAAGAAAGTCACGAAATGAACATCGTCGCGAACTGGAGCTACCCGACCGCCGTCAAGCTCGGCGGGGGCCGGATCAAGGAACTGGCGGAGGCCTGCAAGTCGCTCGGCATGAGGAAGCCGCTGCTTGTCACCGACCGGGGACTGGCCTCGATGGCGATCACGCAGAAAGCGCTCGACATCCTCGATGCAGCCGGCTTAGGCCGGGCGATCTTTGCGGATGTCGATCCGAACCCCAACGAGAAGAACCTCGAGGCGGGCGTGAAGGCGTTCCGCGACGGCGGGCATGACGGCGTGGTGGCCTTCGGCGGCGGCTCCGGCCTCGATCTCGGCAAGGCCGTCGCCTTCATGGTCGGCCAGACCCGCCCCGTCTGGGATTTCGAGGATATCGGCGACTGGTGGACGCGCGCGAAGACGGACGGCATCGCTCCGATCGTCGCCGTGCCGACGACGGCGGGCACGGGCTCGGAAGTCGGGCGCGCCTCGGTGATCACCAATTCCGAAACGCACGTCAAGAAGATCATCTTCCACCCGAAGTTCCTGCCGGGCGTGGTGATCGCCGATCCGGAACTCACGGTCGGCATGCCGAAGGTAATCACCGCCGGAACGGGCATGGATGCCTTCGCGCACTGCCTGGAAGCCTATTGCTCTCCCTTCTACCACCCGATGAGCCAGGGGATCGCGCTCGAAGGCATGCGGCTGGTGAAGGAATTCCTGCCGCGCGCTTATAGTGACGGCACCGATATCGAGGCGCGGACCAACATGATGGCCGCGGCCGCCATGGGGGCGGTGGCCTTCCAGAAGGGGCTCGGCGCGATCCATGCGCTCTCGCATCCGATCGGGGCGGTCTACAACACCCATCACGGCATGACCAACGCGGTCGTCATGCCGCCGGTGCTGCGCTTCAACCGCCCGGCTATCGAGGAGAAGATCGAGCGCGCGTCCGCCTATCTCGGCATCGCGGGCGGTTTCGACGGCTTCTACGACTATGTCCTGTCCCTGCGCTCGCAACTCGGCGTGCCGGAAAACCTGACGGCCATGGGCATCAAGCAGGACCGAATCGACGAGCTTGCCGCCATGGCGATCGAGGATCCGAGCTGCGGCGGCAACCCGGTTCCGATGACACTGGAGAATACCCGAAAGCTCTTTGTCGACTGCTTCTGAACGCGCAGCCAAGCCGCGCAGACGAAGGCCCCATAGCTTGCGCTCCGGGGCCTTTTTCATGGCGCGACGGGAGAGGTCTGGACCCTGATCGACCCTGAAGATTTACGATTTGTTAACCATGATTAAGCAAGGATGACGCCCATGCACCATGCTTCCCAGGTGCGCATCTGAGCGATGCGGCTCATGCCCTTCAAGGATCGAGAATGCCCGTAATATCCTTTGCAAATGCCAAGGGCGGTGCCGGAAAGACCACCGCTGCACTTCTGCTCGCGACCGAACTCGCTCATCAGGGTCATCGCGTGGCAATCATCGATTGCGATCCGCAGCAGTGGATCACCCAGTGGGCCGAAATTTCCGGTCCCGTCCCCAATGTGGAGGTCATCTCGGAAGTGTCCGTCGCCTCGCTGCAGTGTCACCTGCGGGAAATGGCGGGGCAGGTGGATTTCTTCGTCATCGACCTGGCCGGTGCAAGGGACGCACTGGTAACGACGGCGATCGGTCTTTCCGATCACGTGATGATCCCCGTCCAGGGCTCGGCCATGGACGCCAAGGGCGCGGCGCAGATCCTCGATCTCCTTGCCCTGATGAAGCAGAAGGCGAACCTCTCGATCGCCCATTCGGTGGTGCTGACCCGGGTCAGCTCGATGGTCACCACCAAGGCGCTGCTTGCGATCAAGGGGCTTCTCGCCGCGCGCGGGGTCAATGTCCTGAATACCCCGATCGGCGAGCGCAACGCCTTCAAGGAACTCTTCGAGACGGGCGGCACGCTACGCACGCTCGATGTCGCCAGGGTCAGCAACCTCGAGAAGGCGCGGGGAAATGCGTCCGCCTTCGCCCAGGAAGTCGTCCGCCTGATGCCGGCCAGGGTCGTCCGCTCGGGAAAATCGCGGCCGGTCGCCTCAGGACGCTTGGCAGCCTGAACTGATCGTAAGACCTCTTCCCAAAGGAAAAGGCGCCCGCTGGCGCCTTTTTCTATTCCACGAACTCGACGGTGACGCCGGGCTTGACCATCTTGGCCAGTTCGGTCGCGTCCCAGTTGGTCAGCCGGATGCAGCCGTGGCTGTTGGTCTTGCCGATCTTCGACGGTTCCGGGGTGCCGTGAATGCCGTAGCTCGGCTTGGAAAGCGCGATCCAGACCGTGCCCACGGGCCCGTTCGGTCCCGGCGGGATCTGCAGGATCTGGTCGTTGTCGCCCTGCTTGAAGTTCACCTTCGGATTGTAGGTGTAGCCGGGGTCCAGCGCGATCCGCTGCACGGCGTGGGTGCCGGTTGGCGAGGGGGTGTCGGTCGAGCCGATCGTCGCGGGGTAGGCGGCGATCAATCCGCCGTCCTCGCCATAGGCGAAGATCTGCTTCTTGCTCTTGTCGGCGACGATGCGCGCGACATTGCCCTTCTTCGGCTGGCCGGGATTGACGACCTTGATGATCGTGCCCGGAATGGAGAAATCCTTGCCCGGGTTCAGCGCCTTCAGGTAGCTCTCGTCCATGTGGAACTGCTCGGCGAGCTTCTCGCTGGTCGAGGTATAGGACATGGCCGGCATCTGCGCCTTCTGGCCGTAATCGTCGGGAATGGCCGCGACGAACGGGCCTGCGGCATCGGCGGCCGTGATCGTGTAGTCGACGATCGGCAGGCCGCCGGAATAGGCGAGCCGCTGCAGGATGTCCTCGGAATTGTTGGGGTCGAGCGTCTCGCCGGTCATCTCCTGCCAGGCGGCGATCGCCTTGTTGACGTTGTCGCCGAGATGGCCGTCGATGACGCCGGGGGAAATCCCTTCGCGGTCGAGGAAGACCTGCAGCGCGGCGATCTCCGCCTGCGGCTTCTTGGTCACCGCGATGATCGGCTTTTCGGGTTCAAGCGGCATTGCGGGCTGCTGATCACGCTCTATCGAGGCGTAGTCGTCCCGGGGCTCGTCGCCCGGGAAGGGCTGGTCCTCGAGCGGCAGGCGGGTGATCGATCCCGGGCCCGGAATGGTGCCGGTGAACTCGCCGGGTTCGCCCCGGTCCTCGTATCCCGGCTCGCCATGACGGTATTCGCGGTAATCGCGATATCCGGCGGTATCCCGCTGGCGGCGGTAGTCGGAAGGCGGCGGCGGATAGCGGTCGATGCTGCCGGACTGGTAGCCGCCGCGCTGAACTTCGGTGGCGATGACCTCGCCATAGCGGTCGATGAGTATCCGGCGTCCCCTGCGGTCGCGGGTTACCACGACCTCGCCGTCTTCGGGGACATAATCCAGTATGCTGCCGTCGGGAGCGACAAGAAGCGTATCGGTGGCGTAGGGATCGTAGATGGACTGGGCCGAGACCACGGAGGTCGTCGAGGCGCCCTGCGCCACGAGGACTGCTAGACCGAGACCAGCGGTAAGGAGCCGTTTCACGTTGTCACCGACCTTCTTGTTGAACATGGAAGAAATCAACGAATCGGCCAAACGTTCCGGCCGACGCGTTGTCTCTCAGACAAGCGAATTTCGACGCTAGTGTGAAAAAGGTGAATTCGTCCTGAACGTGGCGTTAATATTCGATCACGTTCTTGTCACGGAGACGTTCCGGAATCTGGAGTACTGACATGAAGGTCTTCTCCGCTGCCGCAGGCCCCCGCATCCTGCTGGACGAAACTTCGGTGCTCGACATCGGCTCGTGCTTCATCGGCACCGTCGATCTTGCGCCGGGTCGCGCCATCCCGGACGACGGCGATCCGCGCATCGATCACTCGCTGGAGGGTTTCCTGTTCACCTGCGGGCCCGACCACATCCGCCATCCCGAACCGATCCCGGGCCGGGAAGACAAGGGAAGGTACCCGCTGCACGGTTCCTTCTCCTCCCACCCGGCGGAACTGATGTTCTGGGATTGCCAAGACGGCAATGCGGAGTGTCGGGCGAGGGTCCCGGTCGCGCTTGCCGACGGCGGCTCGGCGCTTCTCGAACGTCACTGGCGCATCGACGGGGAGACAGGCGAAGTCTGTCTTGCCGACCGCCTCACCAATACCGGAACCAGGGCCTTTCCCCCGCTCCACATGTATCACATGAACATCGGGGCCTGGCTGTTCGACGGCGAGGTGCGGCTCACCGGGCAGATGATCGACGAGGGCAGCCTGCCCTGGAATTTCGGCGAGGATCCGGGCGGCGTCTTCTGCGTGCCGGCGGCGCGCGAGGGCGAGGACTGGGCGGAAATCGCCCTTGGTCCGATCGCGGCGATCGGCGGGCTGACGCTGAGGGTGAAGTTCCGCACAGACACGCTTCCGTGGCTGCAGATCTGGCGCAACCAGCAGGCTCCGGCGCATGTGCTCGGCATAGAGCCGGTCTCGCACCGCTGGGTCGGACGCCAGGAGCTCGCGGAGCGCGGGGAACTGCAGTCGCTGAAGCCCGGCGAGAGCATCGACTACGGACTGCGCTTCTCCTTCGTCTGAGCCTGCGTCGATTGACGCCCTGCCGGCTGCGGCGTAAGGGATCACCCAGACAACGAGCCGGAGGAAGAAGCGCATGGATATCCGCCAGATCAACGACGAATATGCCGTGACCGGACAGATCCGGGTCGAGGATCTCGACCAGATCAAGGCCATGGGGTTCAAGTCTCTCGTCTGCAATCGGCCGGACGAGGAAGAACCGGGACAGCCGGAATTTTCCGAGATCGCCGCCCGCGCAGCCGAGCTTGGCCTTGAGATCCGTCATGTGCCCGTGGGCCGCATGGGCGTCGATGCGGAGGCTGTGAACGGCATGGTCGACGCCCTCGACGAACTGCCGCGGCCCATGCTCGGCTATTGCCGTTCCGGCGCCCGTTCGACCGCCATCTACGAAAAGAGCCAGCACCTGCGCGGCTAGGTTTCCCGCGGCCGGCTGAGTGTCGGCCAACATCAGCAGCTCGAACATTTCCAGGAGCATTTATGAGCATCAAGCGCATCGAAACCGGTGCCCGCATGAGCGGCGCCGTCGTCCATGGCAACACCGTCTACCTCTCCGGCCAGGTCGGCGAAGGCGAGACCGTGAAGGAACAGTGCGAATACGCGCTGCGCGAAGTTGACCGCCTTCTGGCTGCCGCAGGCTCCGACAAGTCGAAGATCCTGCAGACGCTGATCTACCTCTCCGACATGGCCTATTTCGCCGAGATGAATGCCGTGTGGGAAGCCTGGGTCGACCCGGCGAACACGCCGGCCCGCGCCACGAGCGAAGCCAAGCTGGCCGCCCCGAAGTACAAGGTCGAATTCACGGTCGTCGCCGCGATCTGAGGGGTGCCCCTCATCCGCCTGCCGGCACCTTCTCCCCGCATGCGGGGAGAAGGGCTATGCCATACCGTTTCGGCCGGATAGCTTGGGGCACGTCACCTCTCCCCGCATGCGGGGAGAGGGCTAGGGTGAGGGGCAATCCCTACGCCTCGTGGGGCAAGGCCCCTACGCCTTCTCCCGAATCTGCGTGAGAGTCCGGGTCGGGGTGATCGCTTCCGCATCCAGCCTCACCTCGATGATCGCGGGTTTGCCGCTCCGGCGTGCACGCTCGAAGGCGGGCGCGAAGTCTTCCGTCCGCGCCACCAGCTCCCCGTGCCCGCCATAGGCCTCGGCGAAGGCGACGAAGTCCGGGTTGACGAGGTCGGTTGCGCTGACGCGGCCGGGATAGTCACGCTCCTGGTGCATGCGGATCGTGCCATAGGTGCCGTTGTTGACGAGTACGGTGATGATCGGCAGGTTGTAGCGTACCGCGGTGATGAACTCCTGGCCGTGCATCATGAAGCAGCCGTCGCCGGCAAAGCAGATCACCTCGCGCTCCGGAAACAGCTGCTTGGCGGCCACGGCGGCCGGCAGGCCGTAGCCCATCGAGCCGGAGGTCGGGGCCGCCTGGGTGTTGTAGCGGCGGAAGCGGTGGAAGCGGTGCACCCAGGTGGCGTAGTTGCCGGCACCGTTGGTGAAGATCGCGTCCTGCGGGGTATTGGCCTCGATCCACTCCATGATCGGTCCCATCTGGACTGCGCCCGGTCCCGTCCGCGGCGGCGTCGACCACTTCAGGTAGGCGTCGTGCATGGCCGACTTCCGTTCGGCCCAGAGAGGCAGAGCCGGCGGCTCGAGCGCCTCGAGGGCGACGCTGAATTCCGCAGGTGCGGCGCAGATGGCGAGATCCGGACGGTAGATGCGGCCGAGTTCCTCGGGGTCGGGATAGACGTGGACGAGCTTCTGCGAGGGGTAGGGGATATCGATCAGCGTGTAGCTCGAAGACGGCATTTCCGACATGCGGGCGCCGACGAGGACGAGGAGGTCGGACTCCTTTATCTCCTTGGCGAGCGCCGGATTGATGCCGATCCCGACGTCGCCGGCGTAGCTCGGATGCATGTGGTCGAACAGCATCTGCCGGCGGAAGGAACATCCGACCGGGACCTTGAAGCGGCTCGCGAACTCCTGGAAGCGGGCGACGGCTTCCGCGTTCCAGCGCGTGCCGCCGAGGATGAACATCGGTCGTTGCGCCTCCTTCAGCATCGCCTCGAACTGCTTCATCTGGCTCGGGCCGGGATGGGCCTCGACCGGGGTATGGGCCATGGCCTGCGGGGCCTCGACCTCATCGACCAGCATGTCCTCCGGCAGCGTCAGCACCACGGGGCCGGGACGTCCGGAAGTCGCCACCGCAAAGGCGCGGGTGACGAATTCGGGGATGCGCCGGGCGTCGTCGATCTCGCCCACCCACTTGGCGAACTCGGTGAAGGCGCGGCGGTATTCGACCTCCTGGAAGGCCTCGCGCTCGCGGGCATCGCGCTGGACCTGGCCGATGAAGAGGATCATCGGGATCGAATCCTGCCGGGCGATGTGAAGGCCGGCAGAGGCGTTGGTGGCGCCCGGACCGCGGGTGACCATGCAGATGCCGGGCTCGCCGGTCAGCCTGCCCCAGCAGTCGGCCATCATCGCGGCGCCGCCTTCCTGGCGGCAGACCAGAACCTCGATGCCGCTGTCATAGAGCGCGTCCAGGACGGCGAGATAGCTTTCTCCGGGCACGCAGGATACGCGCTTGACGCCGTTCGCCTTCAGCGCGTCGACGATCAGTTGGCCTCCGGTCTTCATCGGTCTTTCCCCTTCATTTCGATTTCTTCGAGTTCCGCCAGCACGGCGGCCGTATGTTGGCCGAGCGCCGGGCTCGGGCGGTGGTAGGCAAGCGGCGTCTCCGACAGGACGATCGGCGTGCGCACACTCGGAATGACGGTCCCGTCTTCCGCTTCCAGGTCGACCCGCAGTTGGCGTGCCTTCACCTGCGGATCGTCGAACATTTCGGCGATAGAGTTGATCGGCCCGGCGGGGACGGCGTTTTCGCCACAGGCGGCAAGCAGGTCCGCCTTCGCCCATTTTTCCGTCTCCGCGAGGATCAGGCGCCGCACCTCGACCCGGTTGGCGACACGCGCCTTGTTGGTCGCGAAGCGTTCGTCGTCGGCGAGCGCCTCAATGCCCAGAATGCGGCAGAAGCGGCGGAACTGTCCGTCATTGCCGACGGCGAGGATGACATGGCCGTCCGAAACCGGGATGACCTCATAGGGGCTGATGTTCGGATGGGCATTGCCGAGCCGCGTCGGGGCGGTGCCGGAGATCAGGTAGTTCATGTTCTGGTTGGCGAGGACAGCAGACATTACGTCCAGGAGGGCCATGTCCACGAGCTGTCCTTCGCCCGTCCTCATGGCGTGGATCAGCGCCGCCTGGATGGCGGTCACCGCGTAGATGCCGGTGAAGATGTCGGCAATCGCCACGCCCGCCTTCATCGGTTGGCCGTCGGGCTCGCCGGTGATCGACATGAACCCCGACATGCCCTGCACGATGTAGTCGTAGCCGGCGAGGCTCGCATAGGGCCCGTCCTGGCCGAAGCCGGTGATGGAGCAGTAGACGAGCCTAGGGTTGATCGCCTTGAGGCTTTCGTAGTCGAGGCCGTATTTCTTCAGGCCGTCGAGCTTGAAATTCTCGATCACGACATCCGCGGTCGCCACCAGCCGGCGGACGATCTCCTGGCCCTCCGCCGATTTCAGATCGACGGCGATCGACCGCTTGCCCCGGTTGGTCGCGTGGTAATAGGCGGCGGACAGGTTCGTCCCGTCCTTGCCCTCCACGAAGGGGGGGCCCCAGGCGCGGGTGTCGTCGCCCCCCTCCGGATGCTCCACCTTGATGACGTCGGCGCCCATGTCGGCGAGCATCTGCCCGGCCCAGGGGCCCGCGAGCACGCGGGCAAGCTCGATCACGCGGATGCCGGCGAGCGGCGGCTTCTTTCGGGTATTCTCGGTCATGGGATGTTTATCCGGGGCGCGACCGCGGCTTCGGCGGTCGTTACTGGTTTGGCCGCGACGCGTCGTTCGCGCCAGATGATGTAGAGGCCGGAGCCGACGATGATGGAGATGCCGAGCCATTTCACGGCATCGGGGAAGTCACCGAAGACGAGCCAGCCGAAGAGGGTGGCCGAGACGATCTCGAAATACTGGAGCGGCGCAAGAACGGATGCGGGCGCCACCCGATAGGCGTAGACCGCGAGGATGCCGGACAGGGCGGCGAAGAAGCCCACGCCGACCAGCCAGAGGGAGACGGTGAGGTCGGGCAGCGAGGAGGCAAGGAAGCCGATGTCCGTCAGGTCCCCGGCGAGAAGCAGCAGGGCGCAGATCGGGATTCCCCAGACGGACATCTGGAACTGCATGGCCCAGGGGTTCTCGCGCGGCGCCAGCGCCCGGGTCATGAGGGCGAAGACGGCGACGCAGAAGGCGGTGATGACCGGAAGCACGGCAATCAGGCCGACCTCCTCGAAGCTCGGGCGGATAACGATCATCGCTCCGATGAAGCCGACGCCGCAGGCCGTGTACCGCCGCCAGCCGATCGTCTCGCCGAGGAAGATGCTGGCGAGGATGGTCAGGATGATGGGTTCGACGAAGAAGATCGCGATCGCGTCCGCGACCGGCATGACGGCGAGGGTCGCCACGAAGCAGATCATCGACACGGTGATGATCGCCGCGCGGATCGCGTGGTAACCGCTCATCCGCCAGGAGAAGTTCCGCCAGAGCCCGTGCCAGAGGACGATGGGCAGCATGAACAGCGCCTGGAAGACGAACCGCGCCGCGGTAATCATCGTCGGAGACGTGCTGTCGGTCGCAAGCTTCGAGAAGATATCGATCAGCGGTGCCGCCAGCATGGCCAGCAGCATCAGCAGGAGGCCGTTCACGACCGCCGTCGTGGGTGCGAATGGCGTGGCGGGGCCACCGGTCGGTGAGGTCATGCTTTCCACTCTTGCGACATGCGGCAGGCCCGACGTCGCTGCCGCGAACAAGCTATAGCCAAGGGCAGGGCGGAAGGCACTTGATGAAATGTCATCACTTCATTCCGTTTGCGGGGCGATCGCGGCGCGCGCCCACCGTGCGAAGTCCTCCATCGCCTGCTTCCCCGCCCTTTCCTTCAGGGTTTCGTGCCGGGTGCCGGGCCATATGCGGGTGGTGACATTCCGGAAGCCCTTGCGCGCCATCAGGTCGGAAAGCCATAGGACCTCGCGCCCGCCGTTCGTGGCGGGATCGTCCGCGCCGCCGGCAAGGTTGACGGGGATCGTCCGCGGCAGCCGGTCCAGCATGACCGGTCCGCTGAAGGCGAGGCTGACGACGTCGTTCCAGAGCGAGATGCTCGCATCGTAGCCGCAGAGCGGATCTGCAAGATAGGCATCGACTTCGGCCGGATCGCTGTTCAGCCAGTCGAATTCGCTGCGCCAGCCGGGGATCGACCGGCCCCAGCTGCGGAAGGTCGCTCTCGGCAGGATGGCGCTCGGCACATCGGCGCCCATCAACGCCTTTTCGGCACGCAGGACCAGCTGCGCGAAACGGCCCGAGGCCCCGAGATGGAAATTGGAGTTCCAGAGTGCGAGCCCCCGGAAGCCTTCGGGGTGCCGGCAGGCGGCGTTGAGGGCGATGAGGCCTCCCATGGAATGGCCGAAGAGGATGACCGACAGGCCCGGATGTGCGTCGGCCGCGAGGTTCCGCATCGCCCGGACGTCGTCCACGACCCTGGCGACGCCGTCGCGCACCGCAAACCTTCCCCGCACGGCATCGGGCGCCGTCGTCTCGCCGTGGCCGCGGTGGTCGTGGGCATAGACGTGGAAACCGTTGGCGCTCATCAGCCGGGCAAAGTCGCCGTATCGCCCGGAATGCTCGACCATGCCGTGGCAGATCAGCAGCACGCCGCAGGGGGACGCGACGGCCTCCTCGTGATGATAGGCGAGACTTGCCCCGGTCGGGCTTTCCAGCCGCCTGGTTTCCTCGAACATTGTCCTGCCCCTCCGCTCGCGCATTGCTCCCGGCGCCCGTTTCGCCTAGATAGCGTCCAAACCCCCAGACGCCGGAGCATCATTTCTAATGGCACGCCAGTTCATCTATCACATGGCCGGACTGAACAAGTCCTACGGCAGCAAGAAGATCCTCGAAAACATCCACCTGTCCTTCTATCCCGACGCGAAGATCGGCATTCTCGGCCCGAACGGCGCCGGCAAGTCGACGGTCCTGAAGATCATGGCGGGGCTGGACAAGGAGTTCACGGGCGAGGCCTGGCTCGCCGAAGGCGCGACCCTCGGCTACCTGCCGCAGGAGCCGCAGCTCGACGAGAGCCTCAACGTCTTCGGCAACGTCATGGAAGGCGTGGCCGACAAGAAGGCGATCCTCGATCGCTACAACGAACTGATGATGAACTATTCCGACGAGACCGCGGAAGAGGGCGCCAAGCTCCAGGACATCATCGACAGCCAGAACCTCTGGGACCTGGAAAGCCAGGTCGAGATGGCCATGGAGGCCCTGCGCTGCCCGCCCGGCGATGCGACGATCGACAACCTCTCCGGCGGTGAGAAGCGTCGCGTGGCGCTCTGCCAGCTTCTGCTTCGCCAGCCCGACCTGCTGCTCCTCGACGAGCCCACCAACCACCTCGACGCCGAGACGATCGCCTGGCTCGAAAAGCACCTGCGCGAATATCCGGGCGCCATCCTGATGGTCACCCACGACCGCTACTTCCTCGACAATGTCACCGGCTGGATTCTCGAGCTCGACCGCGGCCGCGGCATCCCCTACGAGGGCAACTACTCTGCCTACCTGACCGCCAAGACCAAGCGCATGGCGCAGGAGGAGCGCGAGGAGGGCAGCAGGCAGAAGGCACTGTCACGTGAACAGGAGTGGATCGCGTCGAGCCCGAAAGCGCGTCAGGCAAAGTCGAAGGCTCGTATCCGCGCCTATGACGAGCTGGTTGCTGCAGCGGAAAATCGGCGTCCCGGCGAGGCTCAGATCATCATTCCGGTCGGCGAGCGCCTCGGCAATGTCGTCATCGAAGCGGAGAACATCTCCAAGACCTATGGCGATCGCGTGCTGTTCGAGAACCTGAGCTTCAAGCTCCCGCCCGGCGGAATCGTCGGCGTCATCGGTCCGAACGGCGCCGGCAAGACGACGCTCTTCCGGATGATCACCGGTCAGGAGAAGCCGGATACGGGCTCGATCAATATCGGCGAGACCGTCCACCTGGGCTATGTCGACCAGAGTCGCGACTCTCTCGATGGTTCGAAGAATGTCTGGGAAGAGATCTCGGGGGGCAACGACATCATCAAGCTCGGCAAGCACGAGATGAACAGCCGCGCCTATTGCGGCGCCTTCAACTTCAAGGGCGGCGACCAGCAGCAGAAGGTCGGCAACCTGTCCGGCGGCCAGCGCAACCGCGTGCACCTCGCCAAGATGCTGAAGTCGGGCGGCAACGTCATCCTGCTCGACGAACCGACGAACGATCTCGACACGGAGACGCTGTCGGCGCTGGAAGACGCGCTCGAAAACTTCGCCGGCTGCGCGGTCATCATCAGCCACGACCGCATGTTCCTCGACCGCCTCGCGACGCATATCCTCGCCTTCGAGGGCGACAGCCATGTGGAATGGTTCGAGGGCAACTTCGAGGACTACGAGCAGGACAAGATCCGTCGCCTCGGCCCCGATTCCGTCAATCCGAAGCGCGTCACCTACAAGCGCCTGACGCGCTGACCGGTTCCGCCCTTATAGTCACAGAAACGGGCCGCCTCAGGGTGGCCCGTTTTCGTCTGCGGGATTCTGTCGAGACCAAAGTTGCATAAAGATTTGTTAGTAAGCCTTGGCTAGCAAGGAGCATGCAGTGGATGAGGAGCTGCAGCATGCCGTCATGAGGACGACCCAGAGGAAGTTTTCATGTCATTCATACAACGCCTTTCCGTTCGCCAATCCCTTGCAATCCTGACGGTCGTGCCGCTCGCCGCCGCGATCACGTTCGGGGGCTGGCTGACCTACGAAGCCTACGAGGAGCGGGCGGCTGCCCAGAACGCGGTTCTGCTGGAGCGCGTCGCGAGAGCCGGTGGCAAGCTCGCTGTCCTCATTCCTGCCGAAAGCGGGGCTGCCCCGGACCAGCGCGCGGCGGCGCGCAAGGCAACCGACGAGACCCGGGATGCCCTTCTCAAGGCGTATGGTGACGTGGTTACGGCGGGTTTCAACGATCCGGCGCTTGCCGCCTTCGTCGAGAACTTCAAGACCCGTTTCGCCAAGATCCCGGGCTACCGCCAGGAAGTCGATGCGGGAACCGCAAGCTCGATCAGTGCCCTTCAGGTCCTGCAGCCGGCTGTCGCCGCCGGTGCGGAGATCACCCGTCGTGCCGGCGCGATGTCCCAGGACAGCGACTTCGCTCGCGCCGCTGCCGGTTACTACGCCATGATGCAGGTCGGCGACGGCTACCAGATGCTGAACCGGCTGGCCGGTGAATATGCCAAGGGGCCGCTCGGCATGGACGCCACCAGGATGTTCATGCGCAGCGCAGGTCTGCTCGGTGCCTATACCGCGCCGTTTCGGGAATCGGTCCCGGCCGACATTCTTGCCGAATACGACGGCTTCTTCGCCGGCTCTTCCGGCCAGGCGGTGGAACGCGTTCGTGGGCTGATGGCCGCAAACGAAGCCTATACGCCGGCACCGGGCGAAGCTGAACTCTGGGAGAAGGCGAACCTCGAGCGGCGCGCATTCATTTCCGCGCTGATCGATCGGGCCGGCGACCGTATGACCCACATGGTGCAGGAAAAGCTCGCTTCGGCGACGACCTATCTCACCGTACTTGCGGGATCGATGTTCTTCATCGTCGCCTGCGTGGTTGCTCTCAGCTTGGCGGTGACGCGCAACTTCTCGCGGACCCTCACGGGCATCGGCGACCGCATGAAGACGCTTGCCGAGGGCGATACCGCCCGTGCTATCCCCTTCGTGGGACGCAGGGACGAAATCGGCGGCATGGCGCGTTCCGTCGAGGTCTTCCGGGAGGCGGCCATCCGCAACGCCGAACTCGAGGCCGAACGGGAAAACAGCCGCGAACAGGCGGAGCGCGATCGCGTCGAGATGCAGCGTCGAGCCGAAGATGAGGCCGAGCAGCGTCTCAACCAGGCGACCGGCGCGCTGGCCGCAGGGCTGCGGCGCCTGGCCGGCGGAGACATGTTGTGCGAGATCGAGCAGCCTTTCGCCACCCAGTTCGAGCCGCTGCGCCACGACTTCAATACGTCTGTCTCGCAGTTGCGCGAGGCTCTCGCCAGCGTCGGCAAATCCGTCTCGACGGTGACCGGCGGCTCCAGGGAGATTTCCGAGGCGTCGGACAATCTTTCGCGCCGGACCGAGCAGCAGGCCGCCTCGCTCGAGGAGACTGCCGCCGCGCTCGAGGAAATCACCTCGAACGTCAACGCGACATCCCGCCGTACCGAGGAGGCCCGCGAGGTCGTCAGGGATGCCCGGGCGCGCGCGGACCAGTCCGGCAAGGTCGTCCGCAATGCCGTTGCCGCCATGGAGCGCATCGAGCATTCGTCCCGCCAGATCGGCCAGATCATCTCGGTGATCGACGAGATCGCCTTCCAGACCAATCTCCTGGCGCTCAATGCCGGCGTCGAGGCGGCGCGTGCGGGCGAGGCGGGCAAGGGCTTTGCGGTCGTTGCCCAGGAAGTTCGCGAACTGGCGCAGCGATCCGCCAACGCGGCGAAGGAAATCCAGAGCCTGATCGGCAATTCCGCGCTCGCCGTCGGCGAGGGCGTTCGTCTCGTGAACGACACGGGCGAGGGGCTCGGGATGATCGAGAACCTCGTGCAGGCGATCAACACGCACATGGATGCCATTGCGACGGCGGCGCAGGAACAGGCGGCCGGGCTTACCGAGGTCAACACCGCCGTGAACCATATGGACCACGCGACGCAGCAGAATGCGGCGATGGTAGAGGAGATGAACGCGGCGGGTGCCAGCCTCGCCCAGGAGAGCGCTGCTCTCAGCGCGCTTCTCTCGCAGTTCAAGGTCGGGGACGCCGTCCAGGACCTGCGGGGTGCCGCAGGCCAGATGCGTGCTCCGGCACTCGCCGCCCCGCGCGCGAGGCCGGCGACCCCCGCGAGGGCGCGTCCCGCGTCCCGTTCCGCCGGCAACGCTGCCTTGGCGCAGGCGCCTGCGGACGACTGGCAGGAATTCTGATCGCCCTCATGGACGCGTGGAGGGGCGGCCGGCGTGCCGCCCTTTCGCTTTCCTGCATCATGCGGGATTAAGGGTTGCCACGCTCTTCGATTAGATATAAACATATCTTTATATCTTGATCGCAAGGATAGGTTTGATGGGACATTCCCTGGATACCCTCGTGGATGTACTGAAGACCGCAGGCGAGCCGACGAGGTTTCGCCTCCTGGCGCTGGTTGCCGCCGGCGACCTTACGGTCACCGACCTTACCGAAATCCTCGGCCAGTCGCAGCCGCGCATTTCCCGCCACCTGAAGCTTCTCGCCGAGGAAGACCTGATCGAGCGCTACCAGGAAGGGGCCTGGGCCTATTTCCGGCTCAAGCGGGACGGTACGGCGGCGGCGCTGGTCCGCACGCTCCTGACGGCGGTTTCGCTGGACGACCCCATCCTTGCCCGCGACCGGGAGCGCCTGGCGACGGTCAAGCAGGCGAGGGCGGAGCGGGCGCAGCACTATTTCAGCCGCAATGCCACCGAGTGGGACGAACTGCGACGCCTGCAGGTGAGCGACGCGGCGGTCGAGAAGGCGATGCTGAAGCTCGTGGGACGCAATCCCGTCGATTCGCTCCTCGACCTCGGAACCGGCACCGGATGGATCCTCCAGCTGCTCTCCAACGTCTATCGCCGCGCCGTCGGGATCGACGCCAGCCGCGACATGCTCTCCGTAGCGCGCGCAAACCTGGACAAGGCTGGGATCGTCAAGGCCTCGGTGCGCCAGGGCGATATTCTCAACCTGCCGCTGGACGGACAGGATTTCGACCTCGTCACGATCCATCAGGTCCTCCACTTTCTCGACCAGCCCGAACGGGCGATTGCCGAGGCGGCGCGCGTGCTGCGGCCCGGCGGGCGCCTGCTCATCGTCGATCTCGCGCCTCACAACCTCGAATACCTGCGGGATGAGCATGCTCACGTCCGTCTCGGCTTTTCCCACCAGACGATGGCGGACTGGCTCGAGAAGGTCGGCCTCGACGTGCAGGAGGTCGTCGATCTCGCTGCGGACAAGCAGGGCGGCCCGTCGCTGACGGCCACCGTATGGCTTGCCCGGGACCGTCGACTGCTGATCGCCGACGATGTCGCATCCCAAGAAATGACTCCGGCCTGAAAGGACCTTCTCCATGACACCGACGCCCTCGCTGCGGAGATCCTTCGGGATTTCGTTCGAGTTCTTTCCGCCGCGCTCCCCGGAGATGGAAGGCCAGCTGTGGGACGCCGTCCTCGATCTCGGCGCCTGGAATCCCGACTTCGTCTCGGTGACCTATGGAGCCGGCGGCTCCACAAAGGCGCCGACGCTTGCGGTCGTCAGACGTCTCATCCGCGAGACCGATCTTCCCACCGCCGCGCACCTGACCTGCGTCGATGCCTCGCGTGAGGAGACGCGCAGCGTCGTGGAGGAATTCCGTGCCGCCGGCGTCAGCCGGATCGTGGCGCTGCGCGGTGATCCGGCAAGCGGCATCGGGACCGAATACCGGCCGCACAGCGAGGGTTATGCCAACGCGGCCGAACTGGTGAGCGGGCTGCGCGGGCTCGGCAGTTTCGACATTTCGGTTTCCGCCTACCCGGAAAAGCATCCTGAAAGCGCGGATCTCGACGCCGATATCGACATGCTGAAACGCAAGGCGGATGCCGGCGCCACTCGCGCCCTGACGCAGTTCTTCTTCGATAACGACCTCTACGAGCGTTACCTGGAGAAGGTGCGGGCGGCGGGCATCACCATGCCGATCGTGCCGGGTATCATGCCGATCCAGAACCTGACGCAGCTGAAGCGGTTTGCCGGCCGCTGCGGCTCTTCCGTCCCGTCGTTCCTCGACAAGCGTTTCGAGGGATACGAGGACAGGCCTGAGGAGCGCGCCAGGGTGGCCGCCGACGTCGCCGCCGAACAGATCGACGATCTTATCGGCCGAGGCGTGACGGACTTCCACATATACACGATGAACCGGTCCAGCCTCGTCAACCAGGTGCTGGAGCTGCTGGGGCGCGCCCGACGCGCGGAGGCAGGCGCCGCAGCATGAGAAAACGCAGCTCGCGGGAGCTGCGTTTCCAGTCTGTCAAACTTTTATCCTAGTGTCACGGATGCCAGATATGTCCAGGTGCGGAGAGATTGTGGGCGCTCAGATAAAGAGCATGGAAGCCACGAACACAAACGCTGCACCGACTACGAGGACATTAAGAGAGTATACACGTCCCATGTCTGCCTCCTTGCGTTGACTGGAGGAGTTTATGTCGAAATTTCGGCCGTTGGAAAGCGATTTCTGTGTTGCGGCGCAGCAGCGGGCGGCCGGAATTCTTATGTCGTTTCAGCGTAAGGCGCTGAAATCATATATAAAACGTGGCGTTAATATTGCTTTATAATTCATTAAGAACGGGTCGCCGCTTGTTACCAAGCGATACAGATTGTGAGGAGGCGAGGCGGTTTTAGCCGATCCGCCCCGGTCTTTCCTGGCCCCGGAGACGCTCCAGAATCCGCCCGTCGAGCACCAGCAGCCCGAGCGCGATGAGCGCCAGTCCGGCGATGTCGGTCGGCATCAGCCGCTCGCCCAGGAAGATCGCGCCCAGGAGGATCGCGCTCGGAGGAACGAGGAGCGTGACGAGCGACGCATTGGTGGCCCCGGCGAGCGTCAGGAGGCGAAAGAAGAGGAGGTAGGCGAAGGCGGTGGACACCAGCGCCAGGCCGAGGATTGCAAGGATCGCCGCCGTTCCGGGCATCGGCAGCGACCATGGCTGATCCGCGAGAAGGGCGACGGGCAGCATCATGAGGGAAGAGGCGGTCAATTGGCCGGTGGCGGTCACCGGCGCCGGTACGTCGCGGAAGCGCTTGCCGAAGATGCCTGCGATCCCGTAGCAGACCGCGGCCAGGATCGGGAGCGTGAGGGCCCAAAACGGCGCATGCGCGGCCGAGGTCACGGCAGGCCCCAGAAGGACAACCGTTCCCGCAAGCCCGGTCAGGCAGCCGGCGATCTTCCCGGCGGTGAGCTTTTCATCGGTCGTCCAGCGGTTGGCGATGAGCACGGTCCAGATCGGCGTCGTCGCGTTGAGGATGGAGGCAAGGCCGGCCCCGATCTCCGTCTGGCCAAAGAAGATCAGCGTGTGCGGCAGTGCGTTGTTGATGAAGCCCAGGATGACGAAATCCCGCCATCGGCTGCGGATCGTCGCGTAGAGACCGAACCGCCCGTGCAGATAGACGTGCAGGGCGATCGCCGCCAGCGAGAGCCGCAGGAAGACGAGCGTGAAGGGCGGCACTTCAAGGACCGCGATCCGCCCGAAGAAGAAGGAGCCGCCCCAGATCAGTCCGAGGAGCAGCAACAGGGCCCATGACGTGAGCGTCAGGCGCGGGCTGGAGGCTGTCGACATCCGTTACTCCCTTCCTCGCCGGCAGTGTGGCCGCGCCCGTTGACCCGCCCGATCAGAGCGCCTGCAGAAGTTCCTGCGTCGGCCAGCCGTCGGCAGGGATGCCGAGCCGGGCCTGTTCCTTCTGTACCGCCCGGCGGGTGCCGGAACCGAGGATCCCGTCCACCTTGCCGACATCGTGCCCAAGGGACTGCAGCTTGGTCTGCAGCGACCTCATGGAGGCGTCGTCCAGACCGGTCGCCGGGTTGCCCTTCTGGTAGGCCGGAGCCCCCATCAGCCGGGTCGCGAAATAGGCGGCCGAGGTCGTGTAGATGAAGGACTGGTTCCATTCCAGGTAGATGTTGAAGTTGGGATAGGTCAGGAAGGCCGGGCCATTGCGGCCCTGCGGCAGCACCACGGCAGCGGGGAGGGACCCGAACCCGGTATTGCCGTCGCGCGGCTCGACGCCCATCGCAAACCATTCGGACGCCGGTACCTCGTTGCCGAGGCCGGTCTTCTCCCAGGGGAGATCGGCCGGCAGGGTGACTTCCTGTATCCAGGGCTCGCCGCGGCGGAAGCCGAGGCTCTGGATGAACTTCGCCGCCGTCAGGATCGCGTCGGGCGCGCTGTCCTTGACGTTGACATGCCCGTCGCCGTCGCCGTCGATGCCATAGGCGATGATGTCCTCGGGCAGCATCTGCACTTGTCCGATCTCGCCGGCCCAGGCCCCGGTATTGGTCTCCGGCTCAAGATCGCCGTGCTGCACCATCTCGACCAGCGCCAGCAATTGCGGCCGGAAAAGCTCCGGCCGGCGACAGTCGTGGGCAAGGGTCACGAGCGCGTTGCGGGTGTTGAAGTCGCCCTGGACGACGCCGAAGTCCGTCTCCATCGCCCAGAAGGCGGCGATGACGCCGGCGGGAACGCCGAACTCCTGCTCGGCCCGCTGGAAGACATCCGCATACTGCCGGATCTTCTGGCTGCCGATGTCGAGGCGCGCCTTGCTGACCGTCCGCTGCGAGAATTCCAGGAAGGTCTGCTTGAAGACGCCCTGGGCCCGGTCGCGGGAGAGGACCTTCTCGTCGATCCTTGCACCGGAAAGGGCCCGGTCCGCGACCTCGGCGGGAATGCCCTTCGCCACCGCTTCGGCCCTGACGCCCGCGAGGAAGGCGCCGAGGTCTCCGCCGCAGCTCTGCGCGGCGGCGGGAAGGGCGATGCATGTCGACAGGAGGGCGGACAGGGCGAGGCTACGGACAGGCGACATTCGGGTTCTCCATGCGATGAGCGTCCTCATCGTCTCGGCAAACATTGTGACGGAAGCGCGGCAGCAGCCGGGCAGGCAGAGGGGTGGGCGCACAAGGCGGGCGGCACCCTCGTCTCAGTCGGAGACGGTGGCCACCCAGGCCTGCCAGCTCTTCTGCGTTCCGGCAAAGACGTTGATGTCGGTATCGCCGTTGACGCCGGGCACGACGCCGGTCGCCGTATATTGCCAGAAAGCCCAGGTTCGCGACGCGTAGATATCCTCCGGATGGGCGGCGGTGGAGCGGACCCAGAAGTGGTAGTCGTCGAAATGGCCGACGAGGTTGTCGCGGTGGAAATCGACCGTGGTGTAGATGATCGGCCGCTTGCCGTAATGGGCCTCGATCCGGTCCATGAACCGCTGCAGCGACGCTCTGACGGTGGCCGGCGGCGGCTGCAGCTTGCAGGTAGGCGATGCGTGGTTCCACTCCGCGTCGAGGACCGGCGGAAGCCGGACGGCGGCCTTGGGCACGTTGCGGATGAACCAGTCCGCCTGTTCGTCGGCGGTCGAGCAGAAATAATAGAAGTGGTAGGGCGCGTGCGGGAGGCCTGCGGCGGCGGCGCCACGCCAGTTGCGCTCGAAGGCCGAATCGATCCGGTCCTTGCCCTCGGTCGCCTTGACGAAGGCGAAGGCGACGCCCGACTTGCGGGCTGCCGGCCAGTCGATCTCGCCGTTCCACTTGGACACGTCGATGCCGTGGACGTCATGGAGCTGCGGATGGCGCTGTCCGAAATTGACCGGATCATTGTCCCCGAAGCGCGGCTTGGCGATCGATTCCGTGCTGAGCGCGTCATAGGCCGCGACCGTGCAGCCGCTGAGCAGAAGCGATGCCGCAAGGAGCGCGAGGGAAAGCCGGTACATGCAAATTCCGTCTGCTGGGTCAGGCGGCGCCGGAGCGTTCCCTGAGTTGCACTCTCGTGCCACATAACGCCGCAAAAGCCGGGCGCTGGCAAGGGGGGCTACAAGCCGGGCTACAAGGGGGGCTACAAGGGGGGCTACAAAGGGGGGCAGCAAGGGAGCCGGAGAGGGAAACGCGTCAGCCGCGCCTTCGCACGATTGCATGCCAGGCATAGCCGCCGAGGATTTCCTCGAAGATCATGTCGGCGTCGGCCCGCTCAAGCCTTGCTTCGAGCGCCGCTAGGAGGCCGGCGCGGGGCGTCACGTCGAAGCGTTTCAGCCAGCCGACGAGAAGAGACCTGAACCAGCGCGGGAGGCGTTCCTGCTGGCCGAAATCGACGATGTGCAGGGAGCCGCCGGGGGCAAGCGCGTCAAGCGCGGCATCGATTGCGCCCTCCCAGTCGGGGATCATCGACAGGGCATAGGAGATCAGCACCCGGTCGAAGCCGTCGGTCGCGAAGCCGGTCGCCCTGAACCCGGCCGCGTCGGCGCGCAGCAGGACCGGCTTTGCGGCCCGCCGGGCGAAGTGCCGGCGGGCGCTCGCCAGCATCTCGGCGGATATGTCGAGCCCGTACAGCCGGGCGGCGGGGTAGAGGCGGTGGGCAGCGATCAGGTTCCGGCCCGTTCCGCATCCCACTTCCAGCAGTCGTCCGCCCTCGGGGACCTGCAGGCCGGCGATCGCCCGGTCGCGGCCGAGCAGATAGTATTTTCTCGTCAGGTCGTAGACGTGCCGCTGGTAGCGGTACATCCGGTCCATGCGCGAGGCATGGCCGACATCGTCCGGCGTGGCCTGTCGCGCGCCGGTCATCCGCGCCGCTCGTAGACGTGGAGGCCGCCATAGATCGCCGAGCGGTCCTGAAGCGTCAGTTCCTGCGACCGCTCCCTCAGGTAGGTCCAGCGCCCGAGGATGGCGCCGTGGACGCGGCCTTCGAGGATGCTCGCCTCGCCGGCCGTCCGGAAGATCACCCTGGCGCCCGGCGCGGCCGTCCTGCCGATTTCCCGCCAGAGGTCGTTCAACTGCTCGTCGGTCATCCAGTCCTGGGCGTCGAGAAGGACGTAGCGATCGACGGAAGCGACCGGCTTTTGAGCGAGAAGTTCGGTGAAGCTCGCATGGTGGACCGCGACGCGATCGACATTGTCGCGGATGGCGAGATAATTTTCCGGAAGAAGGTAGGTCGGCAGGCAGCCCTCGTCCTTGTCCGGATAGCGGCGGACGAAGGCCTGCCAGGCGAAATAGTTGTCGCGCAGCGGGAAATGGCAGGCGAGTTTTTCGAGCCGCTGGCGAAGGACCGGCGCCATGGTGCGGTCCGCGCTCGTGCGCACGAGTTCGTCATACTGCTGGGGCGGGATGCCGAGGCCGAAGAGCGAGCTCTTGCGGCTGGTCAGCCAGCGGATGAGGGGCCTGTCGAAGAGCGGCGCGACCCGCGTGTCGAAGAAGATCCGCTGTTCGCGCAGCGATCGGACCCGGGCGAACTCCGTCAGGTCGACGCCGTGCAGGCGGGCGATGAGGTGGCCGGTGGCGATGAAGCGACCGAGAAGACCGCTGCGATAGATGTTGCGGTCGAAGGCCTCGACGCGGCGACGTCCGTTCCAACGCCGCCGCTGCCAGTAGGCGCGCGTGCCGGCATCGAGGTTCGGCGCCAGGAAGAGGTCGAAAGAAGCGCTGTTGCTCGGCACATTCGCCATTGCCAGCATGCGCACGACGTCGGCGCGCGAGGGCAGGTGGCGGAAGGCCGCGAGCTTCAGGCGGTTCAGCGCAATGTGGTGGAGGTTGAGATCGACGACATCGATCCGGCCCGGCGAACGGCTGAGATAGGCAAGCACGTTGCAGCCGCCGGAGCCGATCGTGACGAGGCGATGACCGGGCTTCAGGTCCATGGCGGCCATGTCCACGTCCGGGTCTTCCCAGATCTGCGGATAGACCAGCCCCGAGAAGAGCAGTCCGAAAATCCGTTCGGAAAAGCCCTTCCGGCTGAGCGGGCCGTGCTGCAGGAGCGCGTCCCGGAGCCTCTTGTTGCGGCCGTAGCCGGCTGCGTGAGTTACATGCGCCATCACCAACCTCACCCGTCGCGATGCCGTCCTCTAGTCCGATCATGCTACAGGGTGATGACGGGGCCTGTGGCTAACGCCCGATACCCCTTTCGCCGGGACGCGTTTGCTGGTTGCATGTCGCCGTCGGACATGGAGACGGTGCATGAGGCGTTTACGGCAGGCGGGGATGGTCATCGGCGCCCTGGTGATCCTAACGGTCGCGGGAGCGGCGATCTGGCTCCATTTCGCACCTCCGGCGCTGCTGCGCGTCGGCGCCGGCTATGCGGCAAAGATCGTCTGCTCCAATGTCTTCATCGCCGGAAGAGATCCCGCAGAAATACTCGCCGTCGACGTTCAGGCGCCAGGGCACCCGCTGCTGCGGCTGATGGAGGTGGAGCAGGAGGAGCGCCGGGTGCGGGCGTCTCTCCTCGGGATTTTTGCCTCCAACGAGGCGGTCTATCGCGACGGTCTCGGCTGTGCCGTGGCGCCGGAAGGCACGGTTGCCGATCTCGACGCGCCGGTCTCCTCGCCACCAAGGGAGGCGGCTTCCGCATGGCCGAATGGAGAACAAACAGAGTCACAACCGGCGTTTACAAGAATTCTCTCAGATAAAACCTTAACCGGTCCCGGCATGCGTGCGGTGGTGGTCGTGAAGGATGGACGGATCGTCGCGGAAGCCTATGGCGACGGGTTCTCTTCCGAGACGCCGCTTCTCGGATGGTCGATGGCGAAGACGGTCAATGCCGTCCTCGCCGGCACTCTGGTCGCGAAGGGGCGCCTGTCGCTTTCCGACCGGGGGCTCCTGCCGCAATGGAAGGGTGACGAGCGCAGCGAGATCACGCTCGCGCAACTGCTGGCCATGGAGGACGGGCTGGCGTCGAACGAGAGTTACGGCACCGTCACCGACGTAACGGAAATGCTCTACCTTGCTCCGGACATGGCGGCCTTTGCCGCCGATGCCCCGCTGGAGGCTTCCCCGGGCACGCGCTTCAACTATTCGTCGGGAAGCGCCGTGCTGATCTCGCGCATCTGGATGGACCATGCCGGGACGTCTTCCCAGGCGCTGGCCTATCCGCGGGAGGCGCTCTTTAATCCGCTGGGGATGGAAAGCGCCGTGATGGAAGCGGATGCATCCGGCACCTTCGTCGGGAGTTCCTACATGTATGCCACGGCGAGGGACTGGGCGCGCCTGGCGCTCTTCCTTCTTCAGGACGGCGTCTGGGGCGGCGAGCGGCTGCTTCCCGAAGGCTTCGTCGGGGCCATGTCGCAGCCGAACGCGACCTCGGGCGGTCGCTATTCGCGGATGCAGACGTGGCTGACGGGACGGGAGGAGGCCGGGCTGCCCGGCGATACCTTCTTCCTGCAGGGACATGACGGCCAGACGATCGCGGTCATTCCCTCCCGCAAGATAGCGGTCATCCGGCTGGGGCTCACGCCGAGGGCTGACGGTTACGAGGTAACCCGCCTCGTGCGCGAGATCGCGAGGGCCGCCGAATAGCTAGTGCTGCAGGACGTGCAGCATGCCCTTGCGCTTGGCGTCGTAGTAATAGCCGCGGGCATAGAGGCGGATGGCGTTATCGTTGCTGTTGTCGGCGACGAGCCAGGCGCCGCGCAGGTATTTCGCCGCGTACTTGATGTTCGTCTCGGCGTCGAGCAGGCCGTCCGGCGGGCCGGAATAGCCCATGGACTTGGCCGTCGAATACTTGATCTGCATGAGGCCCCAGTAGCCCTCCTTGTGGTAGGCCTTGGGGTTGTAGCGGCTCTCCCGGTGCACGACGCGATGGATGAGCGATTCCGGCACGCCGTAGATGCCGGCGTAGCGCTTGATGAGCGCGCTGATCTCCGGCGTGCTCGCGGATGCCGTTTCGGGCAAGGGGTCGCCGGGCGCCGGGGGGAATAGGGAACGGGTATCCACGCCCTGCAAGGTCGCAAGGGAAGCCGGCTGGGAAGGCTTTGCCGCGTAGGCGGTCGGATTAAGGTCCGGGCGCGGGATCGGGATCGCCGCCTGGAGGGCCCGCATGTCGGGTGTCAGTTCATCCTCGTCGTCGGCAAGCGCGCTTGCACGAAGTGCGGCGACCGGTGCGTCGAGCGGCTCGGCCGAGGCAGCCGGCGCGAGGAGGTTTGCGGTTCTTGCGCCGACGGCGTGTCCGGCGGGAAGCGCGACCGTCTGCAGGGCAGCGGCGGCGGTCGTCGCAGATACCGGATCGATGGCGGCATAGGCGACCTGCGGAGCCATTTCCGGCGAGGCCATCGCGGCGGACTGCACCGTTGCGACCGACGGGCTGTCGGGAACGGCGATACGGATTCGTCCGGTCTTGGACAGGGGAGCGTCCTGAGAGGCTGTCTCGCCGACGGCTGCGACCTCGGTGGTCGCCTCGGTGGTCGCCTGCGGGGCGTCGGCCGTCTGCGGGTTCTTACCGCCATGGGGGGCGGGCGTGGTCAGCCGGACCGTCTTGCCGGGAGCAGTTTCAACGCTGGAACAGCCTGCAAGCGCCGTGGTCACGACAAGAGTTGCCCCTGCCGTACGGCTCAGGAATCGGTTGATCGCCATTGGGTCGCTTCCATTATTTTTCGTTGTCCCCGCCGCCCCGACGTCGCCGAACTGACAGATTCATTTATCTGATTGCCCCGCAACCGGCAAGCTATCAGGCGGCAATGCGCCTGTAGCCCGCGGTCACGGCGCGCCGCGCGATGAATCGCGTGTGCATCTTGTGCGAAGCTGGTCCGGGCAGGGCAGGGCGTCCGCGCCGCGCCAGCGCCCAGTCCGGATAGACCACGTGGACCAGGCATCCGGCCGCGATCGCAAGGAGAAACACGGCCTGCATCTCCATCAGCACGGCGATATCGCCGGCCGCGGCGCCGGCAAACTGGACGCCAAAGGCGGCGAGAGCCGCAACATAGCGTCCCTTCCGGAGCGGAATCGCGAGCAGATGGACGAAGATCCCGAGCCGCCGCTGTTCCGGGAGATTGTCGTTGGCCGAACGCGGCCCGCGGGCCGAAGGCTCCTGGAAGGACCAGACGGCGTAGAGCATGAGATAGACCAAGCCGAGCCAGGCGAGAGGTCCTGTGGCGCCGGGCAGGATCGTCGCCAGGGCCGCGACCGGAAGCATCGCCACCGCGAAGGCTGCGGCCAATCCTAGGGAGACCGCCGGAACGGTCACAAGGGCCGTTAGGCGACCCCTGTGCAGCGCGTAGCGCGCAACAAGACTGGCGAGCGGTCCCGGCAGGAGGATGAATGCCAGGCTGGCAGCGCAGAAGGCCATCCATGTCTCGATCGTCATCTTGTCCTCCCGGGGCTTCGACGGAGGCGAAGGGGTTCAGGCGGGCCGGAAGGGCTGGCCGATGAAATCCATCACCTCGCCGAACCATTTTGCCGACAGATCGAAGTGTTTTCCACCTTTAATTCTGGGAAATTCGATTGTCCTCAGGCGGCCGTCGTGTTCCTCGTCGTGGCCGGTCACTCCGGAAACCTTGTTCAGCGCACTGTCCACCGCCAGATCGACCATGCTCTGGATCAGCCGCAGGTCGCCGGGATTGGCGGGCGCGGAACGTGCGAAGTAGCCGGATTTCTGGACCATCGAGCGCTCGGCGTTGAGGAGAGAGGCGAAATGCTTCTGGAACCAGTGGCCGACATTGATCGTGTCGATCTTCACGTGGCCGAAGGCATCGCGCTTGACCTCCTCGCCGGATGCCTCGCGCTCGGCGACGATGGCGTCGAGGCAGGCGCCCTCGGAGACGAAAAGCGTCACATAACCACGGTCGTCCATGATGCGGCGCAACCGCTCCGCCTCGGCTTCGAGGTCGAAGGCCATTTCCGGCAGGTAGAGACCGTCGATGTTCTTCATCGCCGTGTTCATCATCAGCTGCTCGACATATTCGTTGTTTTCGGTGCGCTGGATGTACTTGCGTGCCGTCGCGGCGGTCAGCCAGCCGCAGTGGCGGCCCATGACCTCGTGGATGACAAGGGTGCGGGGTGCCGCGCTCTGCTCGTTGCTCACATGGTCGAAGAAATGGGCGCCCACCTCGGCGGCCGTCCAGGCGCCGAGCGACTGGCGGATCGGCACGATGTCGTTGTCGACCGTCTTGGGGAGCCCGACCACGGTCAGGTTGTAGCCGTTGCCGGCAAGGTATGCGGCAAGATCCGCCGCCGTCGTGTTCGTGTCGTCGCCGCCAACGGTGTGAAGGATGGTGATGCCGTCTTCCGCGAGGCGGTCGGCTGCCACCTGCAGCGGGTTGTCGCCTTCCTTGACGAGGCCGCGCTTCACGCAATCCGCCGCATTGGTGAGCTTCACCCGGCTGTTGCCGATCGGCGAGCCGCCATAGCGATGAAGGAGGTGGGCGCGCTCGCGGATTTCCGGGGTGATCTCGATCCGGTCGCCCTTGAGGAGGCCCTGATAGCCGGATCGGTAGGCGATCAGTTCGACCTCCGGGGCCAGATCGGTATAGCGCTCGATCAATCCACCAACGGCCGAGGACAGGCAGGGAGCCAGTCCGCCGGCCGTCAGCATCGCCACTTTCTGTTTCGCCATCATGTTCTCCTTCGCACACTCGCCTTCGACCGCAGGTGGGCAATGGATGGAACAGAGCGCCGGGGCTGTAAAGGGATTTTCTCAAGAAAAACCGATATTTCCGGTCTTCGTCAGGGGATTGCGGGCAACAGTTCCGATCTAATCGATACAACCGTCGACTTGCGGGGCAGGCATGTGGACAACCGTCACGGACCATCGTCGGTGCTTGCGCCAGCCGGCAGGGCAGCTCGGCCGGAAAGGAGGTAAGTGCCGCCTACTGTTCGGGAAACGTGAACAGAGTTTAATCGTTTGTGCACGCCCTGCCGGGTTGCGCCTTCGCGCGTAATCTGGTCAGTTGCACGCATGCTCTTTGATTTTTCCTCCCTGCAGGTTTCCTCCCTTTGGGATCGGCTTCTCGGTGCGATCGGCGATTCCGCCGGCAGCGCGCTCGGGCGCGTGGTGGACGCTATCCGGACATTGTTCGAGGGCGACCCCGAGACAAGGCGCAAGGTTTCCTTCTCGGTCGCCATTATCGCCCTCTCCGCCAAGATGGCGAAGGCGGACGGCGTGGTGACGGAAAAAGAAGTTGATGCCTTCCGGCAGATCTTCGATTTTCCCGAGGAAGAGGCCCGCAACGTGGCGCGGCTCTACAATCTCGCGCGCCAGGACATCGCCGGCTTCGAAGCCTATGCGTCCAAGCTCGCCAACCTCTGCGGCAGCGGCAACGCCAACTGCCCGATGCTTGAGAACGTCATCGACGGGCTGTTCCACATCGCCAAGGCCGACGGCCTGATGCATGAAGGGGAGCTTGCCTTCCTCGCCCGCATTGCGGAGATCTTCCGCATCGACGAGGAACACTTCCGGCGGATCATGGCTCGCCACGTGCACCTGGAGGGGCGCGATCCCTATCTCGTGCTCGGCGTTTCGCCGACGGACGAACTTTCTGAAATCCGCCGCATCTACCGTCGCCTGGCATCCGAACATCATCCGGACCGGCTGATCGCGCGCGGCGTGCCGGCGGCATTGCATGGCGCTGCAAATGAACGTATGGCAGCACTCAACGCGGCCTTCGCCGCGATCGAGAAAGAGCGCCGCGCTGCATGAACCAATTCGCTGCCGATCACCTCGGCGCAACGGTTATTCCCTCTCCGAACTTCGGGCCCCGTGCCGGTGGGCGCGCGCCCGACATGATCCTCCTTCACTATACCGGGATGCCTGATCACGACCAGGCGCTGTCGTGGCTCTGCAATGCCGACAGCCAGGTCTCCAGCCACTACTTCATTCACGAGGACGGGCGGATCATCCAGCTGGTTCCGGAGACGGAACGCGCCTGGCATGCGGGCAAGAGCTGCTGGGGCGGCGAGGGGGACGTCAACTCGGCCTCGATCGGCATCGAGATCGCCAATGCCGGACATCCGGGCGGGCTGCCCGAATTCCCCGAAGAGCAGATAAAATCCCTCGTCGAATTGTGTCGAGATTGTGGCGAACGGTGGAAAATCGCTCCGGAACGGGTGCTTGGGCACTCCGATGTCGCGCCGATCCGCAAGGTCGATCCGGGGGAGAATTTTCCCTGGGGGACCCTCCATTCCGAGGGTATCGGACACTGGGTGCAACCGGCACCCGTAGGGGGCGGGCGGTTTTTCCAGCTGGGAGAGGTCGGGCAGCCCATCGAAGCCCTGCAGTCAATGCTCTCCCTCTACGGTTATGATGTTGAGATCAGTGGAAGATTCTGCGATCGGACGAGGGGCGTGGTCGAGGCGTTCCAGCGTCATTTCCGCCCCGAACGGGTGGACGGAATCGCCGATAGCTCGACCATAGATACGTTGCACAGGTTGCTGACGGCGCTGCCGAAATACAACCGGGCGTAACGCAGGAAGCGATTTATCGTTCCGACGCGAAAACAAAAAAATATTCCCCTGCCACATCATTTCCCAAATGGGCCGTTTTAAACGGGGCCATCAACGTGGTTACCGCCATTGGACGGGGGGATCACAGAACATCAACGAAATGGGATGCATTCCCGCTGTCGTAGCGTCTGAAGGACGCCGCGCGCAGGAGGCCAGCTTTTGCCGGACGCATCCCTGATCCGGAGAATTCTTCCAGACATGAAAAGATCGATTGTTGCTGCCGCGACCTGCTTCGCCATGCTTGTTGCTCACCCCATCGCAGCCCTCGCAGAGGAAAAGAGCAAGTCGAAGACCGTCGCGTTGGAAACGAAGGTCAGCAAGCCGGGATACGCGTCGTCCAGGAACGCCGTTTCCGAAGCCGCGCATGCCAGCAAGCCTTATTCGAAGATCATCACCAAGTATGCCAAGGCCTATGGTGTACCTGTCGACCTC
Organism: Pseudorhizobium sp. NPDC055634; assembly: GCF_053618655.1. Taxonomy (NCBI): domain Bacteria; kingdom Pseudomonadati; phylum Pseudomonadota; class Alphaproteobacteria; order Hyphomicrobiales; family Rhizobiaceae; genus Pseudorhizobium; species Pseudorhizobium sp. NPDC055634. The sequence goes on from NZ_JBSHHW010000012.1 coordinate 77,604, forward strand.
GCCCATGCGGTGGTACAGGTTGAGAGCAACTTCAATCCGAAGGCCCGTGGCGCCGCCGGCGAAGTGGGGCTGATGCAGATCAAGCCCGCCACAGCGCGCATGATGGGCTACAAGGGCAGCGTCAAGAGCCTCTACGATCCGGAAACCAACATCAAGTTCGGAATGAAGTATCTCGCCGAGGCGCACGAACTCGGTGGCGGACAGACCTGCGGAACGATCCTCAAGTACAATGCCGGCCACGGCGCCAAGCGCATGAACCCGGTTTCGAAGCGGTACTGCGGCAAGGTTCAGGCGTTGCTCTCCTGACGCGCCTGCGGTTTGCGCTGGCAAAATGATTCCGGAAGCGGCTAGAACCTCGGATAACCACGACGTTTTCCGGATTCGAAGCAGACGGTATGCCAGCGCATTTCAACTACATCATCATCGGTGGCGGCATGATGGGTGCCGCCGCCGCCCGCCATCTCTCCCGGCATGTCGAGGGGGTGGCGCTGATATGCCCGGGAGAGCCCCGGGACTACGCATCCCACCAGGGGGTGTTCGCCAGTCACTATGACGAGGCGCGGATAACCCGCCGCTTCGACGCCGATCCGCTCTGGGCGACGTTCGCGCAGAGGGCGATCGACCGCTACCGGGAGATCGAGGATGCAAGCGGCATCCGCTTCTTCTCCGAGGCCGGTTGCCTTTTCGCGGGGCCCGAGCCGAAATCCGACGCCGACTATCTCCATCGTGCCGCCGAGGTCGCGCGGTCCAGCGGGCTGAAGGTCGAGCGGCTGACGGCCGCGCAGATGCAGGCGCGTTTCGCGCAGTTCGATTTCCCCTCCCACATTGTCGGCTATCACGAAGGGTCGCAGGCCGGTCACATCAATCCGCGGGCGCTGGTCCGTGCCCAGATTGCGCTTGCGAAGCGCGGCGGGGTGACGGTCATCGATGCCGTAGCGACCTCGGTCCGCGAGGAAGGCGGCCTCGTGGAGGTCACCGCGGGTGGCGAGACCTACCGGGCCGAGCGGGTGCTGGTCGCGGCCGGCGCCTTCAGCAATCTGAACGCCGTCCTGCCCCGGCCGCTCCAGATGCGGGCAGCACCGCGAACGGTGGTCTTCTTCGAGATCGATGAACAGGCTATGTCCGTCTTCGGCACCATGCCGTCTACCATCGTCTTCACCGAGCGCGAGGAGGATCATGTCTACATCCTACCGCCGGTCCGCTATCCGGACGGGAAGACCTACCTCAAGCTCGGCGGCGATATCGAGACCGGCGACCTGACGCGACCGGAAGAGTTCCGCGCCTGGTTCGGCTCGGACGGCAATCCCGACGAACGCCGGCGGCTGATCGCGGAGGCGCTGCAACTGATGCCGGCGCTTGCCGGGCGCCCCACGTCCTCCGCGGCCTGCGTCGCGAGCTTCACGCCGACCGGGCGCCCCTACGCGGGCTTCATCGGTTCCTCGCGGGTCGCCGTGCTCACGGGCGGGAATTTCGTCGCGGCGAAATCCTCCGACGAACTCGGACGGCTCGGCTCCGCCCTCCTGCTCGAAGGCGGGCTCGGCGAGGACGACTACGGTTCCCTGATGACGCCACTCTTCCGCTAGGAGCGCACATGCAAGGCCTCAAGTACATTATCGTGGGCGCCGGCATGATGGGGGCTGCCGCCGCACGCCATCTGTCGCAGTGGACGGACGGCGTCGCCCTGATCGGCCCGGAGGAACCGCTCGACCATTCCTCCCACCGGGGCGTCTTCGCCAGCCACTACGACGAGGCCCGCATCACCCGCACGATCGATTCCGATCCGGTCTGGGCGCGCCTCGCCAATCGCTCGATTGCCCGCTACCGGCAGATCGAGGAGGACGCGGGAATAGACTTCTACGCCGAGGACGGCTGCCTCATCGTCGGGCCGAAAAGGGGCGAGGGACCGACCTATGTCGGCGACGTGCTTGCCGCGTCGCAGAGGCTGGGGGTCGAGACGGCGCACCTGGACGATGAAGGCCTCGGCAGCAAGTTCCCGCTCTTTGCGTTTCCGAAGGACAGCGAGGGTGTCTGGGAGGCGCGAAATGCCGGTCATATCAACCCGCGCAGGCTGGTGCGGGCGCAGACGCTGCTGGCCGAGCGCCAGGGCTGCGCGCTGATCCGCGAGACCGTCGCCGGCGTCCGCGAGGAGAACGGACGCGTCGCCGTCACCACGGCCGAAGGAAAGCAGTATGTCGCGGACAAGGTCCTCGTCGCGGCGGGCGGCTTTTCCATCAACGAGGCGCTCCTGCCGCGCCGGCTCGACCTCAGGGTCTACGCCCGCACCATCGCCTTCTATCAGGTGGACGAGGACGCGGTGGAGAAGTGGGGCAAGCTCCCTTCGCTGATCTGGCGGTGGAGCGACGCGGAGGAGGGCATCTATCTCCTGCCGCCGGTGCGCTATCCCGACGGCAAGTTCTATCTGAAGATCGGCGGCGATCCGGACGACCTGCTGCTTGAGCGCGAGGGCGACATCCGTGCATGGTTCCGCGCGGGCGGCCGTGAGAGCACCCATCGTTACCTGACGGGCGTCATGGAACGGCTGATGCCGAGCCTCGATCTTTCGCGGACCTCGATGGCCGCCTGCGTGACCTCGTTCACGCCGACCGGCTACCCCGCCATCTCCATGTCCGATTCGGACCGGGTCGGCGTCCTTGCGGGCGGTTGCGGCGCGGCCGCCAAGAGTTCCGACGAGATCGGACGGATCGGGGCCGAACTCCTCTTCAACGGAGCGATCGCGGACGAGGTCTACGGGGTGGACTTCGGGGCGAGTTTCCTAAGATGAACGGCGGCCGCCGTTTCTTCTGGCGTTGCGGGAACAACTCCATTATCTGGGGGCGGCCAGTTGGCCGGGCAGCCGCGCTTCACCAATGCCGAAAGGCGGTGAGGTGAGGAAAGTCCGGGCTCCACGGAAACACGGTGCCGGATAACGTCCGGCGGGGGCGACCCCAGGGAAAGTGCCACAGAAAGGATACCGCCCCGCCTGCTGTACCGCTTCACCGAGCGGCAGAGCTGGCGGGGTAAGGGTGAAAGGGTGGGGTAAGAGCCCACCGCGTCGCTGGCAACAGGGACGGCATGGTAAACCCCACCGGGAGCAAGACCGAATAGGGATGATGCGGGGCGCGCAAGCGCCTACAGCCGGTTTCCAGGCCAGTCATCCGGGTGGGTTGCGCGAGGCGATGTGCGAGCATCGCCCCAGATGAATGGCTGCCACGTTCCGGTTTGCGCCGGAGCCATACAGAACCCGGCTTACAGGCCAACTGGCACCTCTCTTTTCCTGGCCGACATGTCGCGGCTCCGCGGGCCGGCCGATGCCTGCGCAGGTTCCGGAAAGACGTTTGAAAACAAGAGTTTCGTCCCGAGATCGGACAGCGCGAGGCTCTTCCGCGAGCCTGTTTCTCCGCAGTTCGAAATAACTCTTTGTTAAACTTAACAGCTCATAAATAAATGATGTTGCGGCCCTGCTGCGGGGCCTCCTCCCATTGACGCCCATACGGTCCCATGATATCCCATATTCGTACTGTTCAAGGGCGAATGACGGCCCGCCAATCACAGAGTTCAGGGCGTTCCATCGAGCGGGTGTCTGTCCGCATCGTGGGCAAAACCGTGTCTGGTGCAGTCGAATGCGGGGGGCGGATCGTGGCCCGCGGGAGTAACGGAGCGGATGTCTGGCGTAATGAGCCGCTTCCTGTCGAATGCCACGAACCGGGTCGATGCCAAGGGGCGGGTTTCCGTTCCGGCAAGTTTCCGGACCGTGCTGGCAGAGAGGGGAGTCCAGGAGCTTTACTGTCTCCAGGACATCGTCTTTCCGGCGATCAGCGTGGGTGGGCCGGATCTGCTCGATCGCTACGAGAGGCAGATCGCTTCGGCCGATCCGTTTTCGCCGGAAGCGAACAGGATGTCGCTGCTGGTTCATGGTGGCGGCGTTTTCATGAGGCTCGATGCGGAGGGCCGGTTGATGGTCACGGATTTCATCCGCGACTTCACGGGGATCGGCACAGAAGTCACCTTCGTCGGGCGCTCGGATCATTTTCAGTTGTGGCAACCGCAGGCGTTTCACGAGGCGCAGGCGGCGGCAAGAGCAGGGCGCTTGCCGCGTCCTGCCTAGGACGGGGGACCGGAATGGCGGCGAATCTTGGTGGAGGCGAGTCCGAAGCCGAAGGCGGACCGGTTCGCCACATTCCTGTTCTTCTTTCCGAAGTGCTGGCGGCGCTCGATCTGGCCCCGGGCCAGGTCGCGCTGGATGGCACGTTCGGGGCGGGCGGCTATACGTCGGCCATGCTCGATACCGGCGCCCGCGTCATCGCGCTCGACCGGGATCCCGCCGCGATTGCCCGCGGGCAGAAGCTGGTCGAGGCAAGCGACGGCAGGCTGACCCTCATTCATTCGCGGTTTTCCCACCTGGCCGAGCATGCGCCCGCCGACGGCCTGGATGCCGTCGTGCTCGACATCGGCGTTTCCTCCATGCAGATCGACGAGGCCGAGCGTGGCTTCTCCTTCCAGAGGAACGGGCCGCTCGACATGCGCATGTCGGGCGAGGGCGTCTCCGCCGCCGATGTCGTCAACCGGGCGAAGGTCGGGGATCTCATCCGGATTTTCGGCTTCCTCGGCGAGGAGAAGCATGCGGGGCGGATCGCCCGGGCGATCGAGAAGCGCCGTTCCACCGAGCCCTTCAGCACGACGCGCGATCTCGCCAACCTCATCGAGAGCGTCAATCCCCGCAAGGCGAAGGACAAGATCCATCCCGCGACGCGCGTCTTCCAGGCGCTGCGCATCTTCGTCAACGACGAACTGGGTGAACTGGCTCAGGCCCTGTTTGCGGCCGAGCGCGCGCTGAAGCCCGGCGGGCGGTTGGTGGTGGTGACGTTCCACTCGCTCGAGGACCGCATCGTCAAGAAATTCTTCTCCGACCGTTCCGGCAAGGCGGCCGGCTCCCGCCACATGCCGATGGTGGTCGAGAAGCCTGCGATCTTCGAGCCGATCGGCAAGGGTGTGGTCAGTGCGACGGAAGAGGAGGCGGAAGCCAATCCCCGCGCACGTTCCGCCAAGTTGCGGGCCGGGCGGCGCACGGAAGCCCTAGCGCGGGCAGCGGATCCGTCGATCTTCGATCTTCCCGATCTCGCCAGCCTCGCCAGGATGGGAGCCGCCTGATGCTGAGAAGTTTCGACCTCGTCCTGATTGGCGTCATGACCGCCGCGGCCGTCGTGACCTATACCATCAAGCACCAAGCCGACGACAAGCTGAAGGAAGTGCGGCGCCTGGAACGGGAGATCGTCCTTGAAAAGGATACGATCGACCTGCTGAGGGCCGACTGGGCCCTGCTGACGCAACCGAACCGGCTGGAGCGGCTGATCGCGGCCTATCAATCCGAACTGCAGCTGGTGCCGACCCGTCCGACGCAGCTTGCCATGCCGGTCGAACTGCCGATGCCGCGCTCGCAGCTGCCAATGCCCGAGACGACGATCGAGGAACTCATCGCCGGTGCCGGAGGCGAGGTCGCCGCCGCCATCAAGGGGGTCGATGCCGCGAGGAATGCCGCGCCGGCGAACGGAATTCCTGTGCCGATCCCGCGCGGAGGTGTGCGCCTGGACGCAATGGCAACCGGATCGGTGGGGCAGCGCTGATGTCTTTCCTGTCGAGAATCATGGTTCTGAAGAGCCGAGCCCACCTATCGACCGGAAGCCGCCGCAGCGCGGCCGGATCCGGAGACGCCACGTTCGAGGGCGTCGGCAAGCGCAAGGCGGCGCAGGCCCGCAATCGCGTCGGCCTCATCATCGTCGGCTTCGTCGCCGTCTACGGCGTCATCGGCGGCCGGCTCGTCCAGTACGGCATGGCAAAGCCGGAGATCACCTCAAGCATCATGCCGGCAGACCGGCTGATGGCGTCGCGCCCCGACCTCCTGGATCGCAACGGCGAGGTGCTGGCGACCGACATCCGCACGGTCTCCCTCTATGCCGAGCCCCACAAGATCGTCGACGCGGACGAGGTCATCGAGAAGCTCGCGACCGTCCTGCCCGACCTCGACGCCAAGTCGATCTACGGCAAGCTGTCCTCCAAGTCGCATTTCCAGTGGCTGCGGCGCCAGCTCACTCCGAAGCAGCAGAGCCAGATCCTGGCGCTGGGCATCCCCGGCATCGGCTTCCGGCCGGAAAAGCGACGCTTCTATCCCGGCGGGGCGACGGCCGCCCACGTCGTCGGCCATGTCAACATTGACAACCGCGGCGTAGCAGGCATGGAACGCTACGTGGACAGCCAGGGGCTCGCCGATCTCGCAGCCGTCGGCATGACCTCCGATCAGCCGCTCGAGCCGGTCCGGCTGGCGATCGACCTCAGGGTGCAGTCCATCGTCCGCGAGGTCATCTATTCCTCGATCGACAAGTACCAGGCGATCGGCGCCGGTGCCGTCGTGCTCGACGCGCAGACAGGTGAAGTCATCGCCATGGCTTCCGCGCCGGACTATGACCCCAACAACCCGGCCGCCGGTGCCGAGGAGGGCTGGCTCAACCGCATGTCGAACGGCACGTTCGAGATGGGCTCGACCTTCAAGGCCTTCACCACGGCCATGGCGCTCGATTCGGGCAAGGTGAAGCTCACCGACAGTTTCGACGCCCGCTTTCCGATCCGGATCGGCGGCTTCACGATCAAGGACTTCCACGGCAAGGGCCGCATGCTGACGGTGCCGGAAGTCTTCCAGTACTCCTCCAACATCGGTACGGCTAAGATGGCCGACGTGGTGGGGATCGAGGGGCACAAGGAGTTCCTGACGCGGCTCGGGCTTCTCACCCGCATGCAGACCGAGCTTCCGGAAGTCGCGCAGCCCAGCCAGCCGCGCGAATGGAAGAAGATCCATTCGGTCACCATTTCCTTCGGCCACGGGGTCTCGACCACGCCGCTTCAGACGGCGGTCGCGGTCGCGGCGCTGGTGAACGGCGGCAAGCTCATCCCCCCGACCTTCCTGCCGCGCACCCGCGAAGAGGCCGACGCGCTCGCGCAGCCCGTGCTGAAGCCGTCGACCAGCGATGCGATGCGGTACCTGTTCGACTTCAACGGCACCAACGGTTCGGGAAAACGCGCCCGCGTCGAGGGCTTCGACGTCGGCGGCAAGACCGGGACGGCCGAGAAGGTCGTGAACGGCCGCTATTCGAACGACAAGAACTTCAACGTCTTCATCTCGGCATTCCCGATCAACGATCCGCGATACGTGGTGCTGACCTTCATCGACGAACCGAAGACGGGAGAAGGCGGCGGACGCACGGCCGGCCTCAATGCTGCCCCGATGGTACAGGAGATCATCAGCCGGTCGGGCGCGATTCTCGGTGTAAAACCCCGTTTTGGCGAGGATGGCTCGGCCCTTTTGGTATCCTATTAGGCAATAATAATTCACAGGCGATTCGCGAGCGTCGCCTGATCTGGAAGAGAGTACCGCTGATGAAGTTGCGCGACCTGGCCGGCCAAGAATTCCCGGAGATCGGCGATGTGCTGGCCGGCGCGGCGGGCGATATCGAGGTCAGCGGCATTTCGGCCGACAGCCGCAAGGTGGAGGCCGGCACGCTTTTCGCGGCACTGCCGGGAACCAAGGCGGACGGTTCCCGCTTCATCGCCGATGCCGCAGGGCGCGGCGCGGTCGCGGCCGTCGCAGGCCAGCCGGCCGACGCGTCCATTCCCGTCCTGACGGTCTCCAGCCCGCGGCGTTTCCTGGCGCTCGCGGCCGCCCGCCTGTACGGCGCCCAGCCTGAAACCATGGTTGCGGTCACCGGAACTGCCGGCAAGACGTCAGTCGCCTCCTTCATCCGCCAGATCTGGGCGCATGCCGGCTATGCGGCGGCGCAGATCGGTACGACGGGCGTGGTTTCGCCGAGCCGCAACGAATACGGTTCGCTGACGACGCCGGACCCGGTGGCGCTCCATGCGCTCCTGGCGGAACTTGCGGCCGAGGGCGTGACCCACGCGGCCATGGAGGCCTCCAGCCACGGGCTCGACCAGTGCCGCCTCGACGGCGTTCGGCTGGCCGCGGCCGGCTTCACCAATCTTGGCCGCGATCACATGGACTATCATCCGACGGTCGAAAGCTACATGGCCGCCAAGATGCGGCTCTTCGATACGTTGCTTCCCAAGGGGGCGCCGGCCGTCATCTTCGCGGACGACGAATGGTCGGCGGAGGCGATCCGCGTGGCCAGGGAATCGGGTCTCAAGGTGCTGACGGTCGGCCGCAAGGGCGACTATCTCGCCCTCAAGCGGGTCGAGCACTTCCGCCACAAGCAGACCGCCGAAATCCACGCCGAGGGCGAGATATTCGAGGTCGACATTCCGCTCGCCGGCGATTTCCAGGTGGCCAATGCGCTGGTCGCCGCCGGTCTCGCCATGGCGACGGGAACGCCGGCTACCGTCGCGATGGCGGCGCTGGAGAAGCTGCAGGGCGCCTCCGGGCGGCTCGAGCTCGTCGGGCATACGCGGCAGGGCGCGCTCGCCTACGTGGACTATGCGCACAAGCCGGATGCCCTGGAGAACGTCCTTTCCTCGGTTCGGCCTTTTACGACCGGCCGGGTAATCGTCGTCTTCGGATGCGGCGGCGACCGCGACAAGGGCAAGCGCCCGATCATGGGCGAGATCGCCACGCGGCTTGCCGACGTGGTCGTGGTCACCGACGACAATCCGCGCTCCGAGGTTCCGGAGGTGATCCGGGCTGAAATCATGGCGGCCGCACCGGGAGCGACCGAGATCGGCGATCGCGCCGCGGCGATCCGTTACGCGGTCTCGCTGCTGGAGGCGGGCGACACTCTCATCGTCGCGGGCAAGGGGCACGAGGAGGGCCAGACGATCGGCGACCGCGTCCTGCCGTTCTCCGACCACCTGGAACTGCGCAAGGCACTTGAGGAGAGGGCATCTTGAGCTGGCTCTGGACCTGCGATGCAATGGTAGGCGCAATGGGAGGGCGGCCCGTTGGGACGCTCCCCGAAGGCATTACCGGCATCTCGATCGACAGCCGCTCGATAGCGCCGGGGGAAGCATTCTTCGCCATCAAGGGCGACCGCGTCGACGGCCATGACTTTGCCGGCATCGCTGTGGCGAACGGCGCGGCGCTGATCGTCGTCAGCGAGGCGAAGCTGCCGGCGATGGGACGGCTGACGATCCCGATGATCGTCGTGGACGACGTCCTGGCGGCACTCGGCAAGCTCGCGGTCGCCTCGCGCGAACGGAGCAAGGCCCAGATCGTTGCCGTCACCGGCTCGGTCGGCAAGACGACCACGAAGGAAATGCTGCGCCACGTCCTTGCCCCTTCGGGGAAGGTCCACGCGGCCGTCGCCTCGTTCAACAACCACTGGGGCGTTCCGCTGACGCTCGCCCGCATGTCGGAAGACACCGAGTTCGGCGTCTTCGAGATCGGCATGAACCATGCCGACGAAATCCGCCCGCTCGTGAAGATGGTGCGTCCCCACGTGGCGATCATCACCACGATCGCGGCGGCCCACCTCGGCCACTTCAGGAATCTGGAGGAAATCGCCGCCGCCAAGGCGGAGATCTTCGAGGGACTGGAGCCGGGCGGTGCGGCGATCCTCAACCGCGACAACAAGCAGTTCGCGTTCCTGGAGCAGCGTGGCCAGGAGCTCGGCGTCAGCCGCATCTACACGTTCGGCCAGCATCCCAAGGCGGATTTCCGGTTGGCCGACTTCGAGGGCAATGCGCGAGGCTCGACGGTATGGGCGACGCTCAGGGGCGAGACGGTGGAGGTGCAGATCGGCACCCCCGGCCGGCACACCGCCGAAAACGCCATGGCCGCGCTCGGGGCCTGCACGCTCGTCGGCGCCGATATCGCCAAGGCGGTTGAGGCGCTCGCCGAACTGCGGCCGGTCAAGGGCCGCGGCGAGCAGCACCGGCTCGGCATCGGCGAAGGCACGCTGACACTGATCGACGAAAGCTACAATGCCAATCCGGCATCCATGCGCGCCGCCATCGCGCTCCTTGCCGCCTCGGAACCGACAGCCTCCGGCCGGCGGATCGCCATTCTCGGCGACATGCTCGAAATGGGCGAGTTTTCCGCGAAGGTCCACGAGGAGCTCGCCGGCCCGATCCTCGCCGCCGGCATCGAGCATGTCTGGCTCGCGGGCCCGGAGATCGTAGCCTTGCGGGACGCGCTGCCGGACAGCGTGCACTGCGAATACCGGCCGACGACGGACGAGCTTCGCGAGTTTGCAATCGGCGCGGTAAAGCCCGGCGACGTGGTCATGGTGAAGTCTTCCCTCGGCATCGGTTTCGGCAAGATCGTCGCCGCGCTTATTGACAATTTTCCGGCAGTCTCCGAGACGGAGCGCCAACCTTAATTCGGCTTCTAGAAAGGGCCATGGATGCTCATCTGGCTTGTGGAACTGGCGGATACGTTTCAAATCTTCAACCTGTTCCGATACATTACGTTTCGCACCGGTGCCGCGCTCTTCACCTCTGCATTGATCGTCTTCCTGTTCGGACCCACGATGATCGCCTCGTTGCGGGTGCGCCAGGGCAAGGGTCAGCCGATCCGCGCCGACGGTCCGCAGACGCATTTCAAGAAGGCCGGCACGCCGACCATGGGCGGGCTGATGATCCTCGCGGGCATCATCGGCGGGTCGCTGCTCTGGGCGGACCTTTCAAACGCCTACGTGGTCGCGACGCTGCTCGTCACGCTCGGCTTCGGGGCGATCGGGTTCTATGACGACTACCTGAAGGTCACCAAGCAGACGGACAAGGGCTTTTCCGGAAAGGCGCGGCTCGGGATCGAGTTCGTCATCGCGGCGATCGCCGTCTACTTCATGATGCGCGTCGCATCGGCGACCGGCCAGTCGACCAATCCCGACCTCGGAACGTCGATCGCGTTTCCCTTCGTCAAGGATTTCCTCGTCGATCTCGGCATCTTCTTCGTGCTGTTCGGCGCCTTCGTCATCGTCGGAGCCGGAAACGCGGTCAACCTCACCGACGGGCTGGATGGCCTGGCGATCGTCCCGGTGATGATCGCGGCCGCATCCTTCGGGGTGATCGCCTACCTCGCCGGAAACGGCGTCTTCGCCAACTACCTGCAGATCAATTTCGTGCCAGGTACGGGGGAACTCGTCGTCATCCTCGGCGCGGTGATCGGCGCCGGTCTCGGCTTTCTCTGGTTCAACGCGCCGCCGGCGGCGATCTTCATGGGCGATACGGGCTCGCTCGCGCTCGGCGGCCTGATCGGTTCCGTCGCGGTGGCCACGAAGCACGAGATCGTCATGATCATCATCGGCGGCCTGTTCGTGATGGAGACGCTGTCGGTCATCATCCAGGTCGGCTTCTTCAAGCTGACCGGCCGGCGCGTGTTCCTGATGGCGCCGATCCACCATCATTTCGAAAAACTCGGCTGGACGGAAAGCCAGGTCGTCGTCCGCTTCTGGATCATCGCCGTCGGGCTCGCTCTGCTCGGCCTCTCCACGCTCAAGTTGCGGTGAGGGCGCGATGATCCCGGTCACCACCTTCGCCGGCAGGAAGGTCGCCCTCTTCGGCCTCGGCGGATCGGGGCTTGCGACCGCGCATGCGCTGAAGGCCGGCGGCGCCGAGGTGACGGCCTGGGACGACAATCCGGACAGCGTCTCCAGGGCAGCCTCCGAGGGCATGCATACGGCGGACCTGCGATCGATCGACTGGTCGCAGATGGCGGCTTTCGTGCTGGCGCCGGGCGTGCCTTTGACGCATCCGAAGCCGCACTGGAGCGTCGATCTCGCCCGTGGGGCCGGCGTCGAGATCATCGGCGACATCGAACTTTTCGTCCGGGAGCGACGGGCGCATTCGCCCGATTGCCCGTTCATCGCCATTACCGGGACCAACGGCAAGTCGACGACGACGGCGCTCATCGCCCATATCCTGAAGAGCAGCGGCCGCGACACGCAGCTGGGCGGAAACATAGGCACGGCCGTCCTGACCCTCGATCCGCCGGCGGCGGAACGCTATTACGTGGTCGAATGCTCCTCCTACCAGATCGATCTGGCGCCGACGCTCGATCCGACCGCGGGGATACTCCTGAACCTCACGCCCGACCATCTCGACCGCCACGGCACGATGCAGCACTACGCCGATGTCAAGGAGCGGCTGGTCGCCGGCAGCGACATCGCGGTCATCGGCGTCGACGACAGCTTCTCGGCGCTGATCGCCGACCGGGTCGAGCGGGCAGGGGTAAAGGTGCGCCGGATTTCCCGGCGCAATGTCCTTGCCGATGGGCTCTATGCCGAGGGAAGCGTGATCTTCCGGGCCGAGGGCGGCACGGCCTCGCCGTTCGTCGACCTTGCGGGGATCGCTACCCTCAGAGGCGGGCACAACGCCCAGAATGCGGCCGCCGCGATCGCGGCCTGCCTTGCGGTCGGTGTCGATGCCGACGCGATCCGGGAGGGACTGAGGTCGTTCCCGGGGCTGAAGCACCGCATGCAGCCGGTCGGACGCCGGGGGCAGGTGGTGTTCGTCAATGATTCCAAGGCGACCAATGCGGAAGCCGCGGCACCCGCGCTCTCGAGCTATGACCGGATCTACTGGATCGCCGGCGGCCTTCCCAAGGAAGGCGGGATCGCAAGCCTCGCGCCACTCTTCCCGCGTATCGTCAAGGCATTCCTGATCGGAGAGGCGGCGCCCGCCTTTGCCGCGACACTCGGCGAGGCGGTGCCCTACGAGATTTCCGGTACGCTGGAGCGCGCGGTCGCGCATGCGGCTGCGGAAGCCGAGGCCGATGGGAGCGCTGCCGCCGTAATGCTTTCGCCTGCCTGTGCCAGTTTCGACCAGTACAGGAACTTCGAGGTCCGCGGAGACGCGTTCGTGAACCATGTTGCCGGGCTCGACGGCGTGACCATGCTGGTCGACACGAAGAAGGGGATATGACCATGGTAAGCCGCGCCGACCGGGGTCCACTGGCGGATTGGTTCTGGACGATCGACCGCTTTTTCCTGGCGGCCTTCATCCTCCTGATGGGGATCGGCTTCATGCTGTCCTTCGCCGCATCGCCGCCGGTCGCCGAGCGGCTCGGCCTGGACAGCTTCCATTTCGTCGAGCGGCACGCGATCTTCATCGTGCCGTCGCTGATGGTGATGATCGGCCTGTCCTTCATGACCCCGCGGCAGGTGCGGCGGGCGGCCATCATCCTGCTCGCCATCTCGCTGATGATGATGGTGATGGCGCTCTTCTTCGGCGTCGAGGTAAAGGGCTCCCGGCGCTGGGTCTCGATCGGCAGCTTCTCGATCCAGCCGTCCGAATTCATGAAGCCGGCCTTCGTCGTCGTCTGCGCCTGGCTGTTCGCCGAGCATGCGCGCCAGCCGGAAATCCCCGGAAACCTGTTTGCGATCATCCTCTTCGGCATCGTCGGCGCGCTGCTGGTCGCCCAGCCCGACCTCGGGCAGACGATCCTCACCGCCGTCGTCTGGGGCGGCATGTTCTTCATGGCCGGCATGCCCTGGCTCTGGATCATGGTGCTCGGGGCTCTCGGCGTCGTCGGCTTCGCCTCCGCCTATTACATGCTGCCGCACGTGACCGGGCGTATCGACCGCTTCCTGACGGGCGAGGGCGACACGTTCCAGGTGGATACGGCCCGCGACGCGATCGTCCGGGGCGACTGGTTCGGGCAGGGGCCGGGGGAAGGCATCGTCAAGCGGATCATTCCCGACAGCCATACGGACTTCATCTTCTCCGTCGCGGCGGAGGAGTTCGGCATCCTTTTCTGCATGCTGCTGGTGATGATCTTCGCCTTTATCGTCCTGCGCGGCCTCAGCCACTCGTTCAAGGAGCGCAACGACTTCACGCGCTTTGCCGTCGCCGGCCTCGTGCTGCAGATCGGCATCCAGTCGATGATCAACATCGGCGTCAACCTGGAACTCATGCCGGCCAAGGGCATGACCCTGCCGCTGATCTCCTACGGCGGATCGTCGATGATCGCGGTCAGCGTGACGGCGGGCTTCATCCTCGCGCTGACGCGGCGCCGACCGGAGAAGAGGGCGCAGGAACGCAGCCTCTTCCGCATTGCCGGAGTACCGGCGGAGTAGAGCATGACCAAGGGCATCATCCTTCTTGCCGCCGGCGGGACCGGCGGACACCTGTTTCCCGCCGAGGCGCTGGCGCATGAGCTGAAAGCGCGCGGCTACTCCGTCCATCTCGTCACCGATCGGCGTGCCCAGCGCTTCGCCGGGACTTTCCCCGCAGACGAGATCCACGTCGTCCCCTCGGCGACCTTCGGGTCGAAGAACCCGCTCGCCATGCTGCGCACCGGATGGACCCTTTGGAGGGGGTTGCGAGCCGCGCGCAGGCTGGTCGCCCGGCTGAAGCCGGCGGCCGTCATCGGCTTCGGCGGCTATCCGACCGTGCCGCCGCTGCTGGCCGCGACCTCGATGGGCGTCCCCTCGCTGATCCACGAGCAGAACGCCGTGATGGGCCGTGCCAACAAGGCGCTCGCATCGCGCGTGCAGGCAATTGCCGGCGGCTTCCTTCCCGACGACCGCGGCGCCCATTCCGCAAAGACGGTGACGACCGGCAATCCGGTACGTCCCGCGGTGCTCGAGGCTGCCGGATCGCCATATGTCGCATCCCGGGGGTCCGACGAATTCCGCCTCCTCGTCTTCGGCGGCAGCCAGGGCGCGCAGTTCTTCTCCTCCGCCGTGCCCGCGGCGATCGCGCTGCTCGACGGTGCTGACCGATCCAGGCTTCGGGTCACGCAGCAGGCGCGCGCGGAGGATCAGAAGGCCGTCGTGGAGAAGTATCGTTCGCTCGAGGTTCCGGCCGAGGTATCGCCTTTCTTCGGCGACATGGCCGAACGCATGCAGTCGGCGCATCTCGTCATAAGCCGGTCCGGCGCCTCCACCGTTTCGGAAGTCGCCGTGATCGGCCGGCCGGCGATATTCGTTCCCTATCCGCATGCGCTCGACCACGACCAGGCGGCCAATGCCGCGGCGCTCGTCGCCAAGGGCGGGGCGGAGGTTGTCGCGCAGGCGGACCTGTCGCCCGAACGGCTGGCCGGGATGATCTCGTCGGCGATGAAGGAACCGGAGCGCCTCGAACGGATGGCGGCTTCGGCCTGCCAGGCGGGACATCCGGATGCGTCGGCCTTGCTCGCCGACCTGGTTGTAGCTATTTCCGGCCGTCAACCGATCGAGACGTTCAAAGGAGCACATTCATGAAGATGCCGAAGGCCATCGGGCTCGTTCATTTCATCGGCATCGGCGGCATCGGAATGAGCGGTATCGCCGAGGTACTCCATAACCTCGGGCATCGGGTCCAGGGTTCCGACCATTCGGACAATGCCAATGTCCAGCGGCTGCGCGAGAAGGGTATTCCGGTCAGCGTCGGCCATCAGGCCGAAAACCTCGGCGACGCCGAGGTCGTCGTCGTGTCGACCGCGATCAGGAAGGACAACCCGGAACTCGTCGTCGCGCGCGAACGCTTCCTGCCCATCGTCCGGCGCGCGGAAATGCTCGCCGAGCTGATGCGCTTCCGCAATGCGATCGCCATCGGCGGCACGCACGGCAAGACGACGACGACCTCGATGGTCGCGACGCTGCTCGACGCCGGCAACCTCGACCCCACCGTCATCAACGGCGGCATCATCAACGCCTACGGGACCAATGCCCGAATGGGCGAGGGCGAGTGGATGGTGGTCGAGGCCGACGAGTCGGACGGGACCTTCCTGAAACTGCCGGCGGATGTCGCGGTGGTCACCAATATCGATCCCGAGCATCTCGACCATTACGGCAGCTTCGATGCCGTCCGCGAGGCTTTCAGGCAGTTCGTCGAGAACGTGCCGTTCTACGGGTTCGGGGTGCTATGCATCGATCATCCGGAAGTCCAGGCGCTCGCGGCGCGGATCGAGGATCGCAAGATCATCACCTACGGCGAGAACCCGCAGGCCGACGTGCGTTTCTCCAACATCCGCATGGAAGGCACGAAGGCGATCTTCGACGTGGAGATCCGCCGCCGCCGCACGGGCCGGGTCTTCAGCTTCAAGGACCTCGCCCTGCCGATGCCCGGCCGTCACAACATTTCCAATGCGACCGCGGCCATCGCCGTCGCCAACCGGCTCGGCGTTTCCGAGGAGGACATCCGCAAGGGGCTCGCGGCCTTCGGCGGCGTCAAGCGTCGCTTCACGCTGACCGGGACCTGGAACGGGGTTTCCGTCTTCGACGACTACGGCCACCATCCGGTCGAGATCCGGGCGGTGCTGCGGGCGGCGCGGGAATCGTGCTCGGGGCGGATCATCGCCGTGCACCAGCCGCATCGCTACAGCCGCCTCAACAGCCTCTTCGAGGAGTTCGCGACCTGTTTCAACGACGCCGACAGCGTGATCCTGGCGCCGGTCTATGCGGCCGGGGAAGATCCGATCGACGGCGTCGGCGCCGAGCCGCTGGTCGGCAAGATCCGCGCTGCGGGCCACCGCGACGCGCGCTATATTTCGGGTCCCGGCGAGCTTGCCCCGATCATCGCAGGCATTGCGAACCCGGGTGATTTCGTGGTTCTTTTGGGAGCCGGCAACATCACGCAATGGGCAGCGGCACTGCCCAGGGAATTGGAAAGCATATCGGGACAGTCGTAATGAAGCAGGTGCATGGTGAAAAACTGCTGGCCTCGCTCGGTGAAGGCGTCAAGGATCTTCGCGGACGGCTGACGCCGGACGCGCCGATGGACCGCGTCACCTGGTTCCAGGCCGGCGGACTGGCTGAACTGATGTTCCAGCCGCACGACGTCGACGATCTCGTCGCGTTCCTGAAGATCCTTCCGGCGGAGGTCCCGCTGACGGTCGTGGGGGTAGGCTCGAACCTGCTCGTTCGCGACGGAGGCATTCCGGGTGTCGTGCTGCGCCTCTCGGCGAAGGGGTTCGGCCAGGTCGATCTCGCCGGGGAAAACCGCATCCGCGCCGGCACCATCTGCCCCGACAAGCATGTCGCGGCCATGGCGATGGACCACGACGTCGGCGGGTTCGCGTTCTACTACGGCATTCCCGGCTCGATCGGCGGCGCGCTTCGGATGAATGCCGGGGCGAACGGCACCGAAACGGCGGATCGCCTCGTGGAGGTCCACGCCGTCGACCGGCAGGGTAATATCCATGTCCTCGACAAGGCGCAGATGGACTACGGCTACCGCAAGTCGGGCGCACCGGCCGACCTGATCTTCACCCACGCGATCTTCGAAGGCTATCCGGACGAGCGCGCCAACATCCGTCAGGAGATGGATGCGGTGCGCCAGCACCGGGAGACCGTCCAGCCGGTCAAGGAAAAGACCGGCGGTTCGACTTTCAAGAACCCGGACGGCCATTCCGCCTGGAAGCTGATCGACGAAGCCGGTTGCCGTGGGCTCGTCTGCGGGGGCGCGCAGATGTCGTCGCTCCACTGCAATTTCATGATCAACACCGGCAATGCGAGCGGCTACGACCTGGAATATCTCGGCGAGACCGTTCGCCAGCGAGTCTTCGATCACTCCGGAATCAAGCTCGAATGGGAGATCAAGCGGCTCGGCATCTTCATGCCCGGCCGCGAGGTGAAGCCTTTCCAGGGCGCTGCCAGCTGACAGTGCTGAATTAGGCTTTTCTGACAAAAGGCTGCCGGACCATAGGGTTGGCAGCCTTTTTTCATGTCTGGAATCAGATTCATACTGCCGGCGGGAACGATTGAAATTCCACGCCTTTTCGCTGCCGGTTAACGAAAGTAAACGGTTTGTTAACCATATGCCGGCAGTATGGAACCTGCGCGACGGGGTCCGGAATCGCCACGGGAACAGGTCCGCGCAAGCAAGGCTGTGCAAGGTGCGTGGTTTTCCGGAGGTCGTTCGATGAGTGGCAAGCATGTGGCTGTTCTGATGGGAGGGTTTTCCTCCGAGCGGCCCGTGAGCCTGTCTTCGGGCGCCGCCTGCGCTGAGGCCCTCGAGGGCGAGGGCTATCGGGTGACGCGCGTCGATGTCGATCGCAACGTGTCCGCCGTGCTCTCCGAGCTTCGCCCGGACGTCGCATTCAACGCCCTCCATGGCCCTTTCGGTGAGGACGGCACGATCCAGGGCGTCCTGGAATATCTTCAGATCCCCTATACGCATTCGGGCGTCCTTGCTTCGGCGCTCGCCATGGACAAGGGGCAGGCCAAGCATGTCGCCAAGGCCGCAGGGCTGCCGGTCGCCGAGGCGCGGGTGATGATCCGCTTCGATATCGGCAGCCGTCATCCGATCGAGCCGCCTTACGTCGTCAAACCCGTTCGCGAGGGTTCGTCCTTCGGCGTCGTCATCGTCAAGGCCGACCAGTCGCACCCGCCGCAGATCCTCGGGTCGGACGAGTGGCGCTACGGTGACGCGGTGATGGTCGAGCGTTACGTCCATGGTCGCGAGCTGACCTGCGGCGTCATGGGCGACAAGGTGCTCGGTGTCACCGAAGTGGTTCCGACCGGCAATGCCTTCTACGACTACGACGCGAAGTATGCGGATGGCGGGTCGACCCATATTCTGCCTGCGCGGATTTCATCGAATGTTTACCAAAAGATTCAATCCTTGGCCCTGAAGGCGCATCAGGCATTGGGGTGCCGTGGCGTGAGTCGTTCGGACTTTCGCTACGACGACCGCTTTTCCGAGGATGGCGAAGTGATCTGGCTGGAGGTCAATACCCAGCCCGGCATGACGCCCACCTCGCTGGTGCCCGAAATGGCCGCGGATGCCGGCCTGTCGTTCGGTGATCTCGTGCGTTGGATGGTGGAGGACGCGTCGTGTCTGCGTTGAGCCGCAAAAGTTCTGTCGGTTTCAGGGGTGCTGTTCCCCTGGCTTTCCCCGCGGGTGAGGATCGTCGCGTTCTGCCGCGTCCGCTCCGTCGCGTGGTCCGTTTTGCCGTCAGTCTGGCCACGGGACGCGTTCACATTCCGCGTCATATCGGGACGGCCTCCACCTTCGCATTCATGGGCATGGTCGGTCTCTACGGCATGTCCGTCGGTGGTCACACGGAAGTCGTCTCGCAGGCGGTGACCGCCTCGGCTGGTTTCGCGATCGAGGATGTCCGGGTTTCGGGCAACGAGCAGACGTCGGAAATCGACATCCTGCAGCTCCTCGGCCTGGACGGCACGACCTCGCTCGTCGCCCTCGACATCGAGGCCGCCCGCAAGAAGCTCTCCGAACTTCCCTGGGTCGAGTATGCGGAAGTTCGCAAGGTCTATCCCAAGACGATCGAAGTCACGCTCAAGGAGCGCAAGGCTTTCGGGATCTGGCAGCACGGCAACGAGCTGTCGCTGATCGAGCGCAACGGCGCCATCATCGGCCCGCTGCGCGACGGCAAGTTCGCCTCGCTGCCGCTCTTCGTCGGTCGCGACGCCGAGACGAGGGCTGCCGCCTTCGTGGAGGAACTGTCGGGATGGCCCGAGCTTGGCAGCCGCGTTCGCGCCTATGTCCGCGTCGCCGGCCGCCGTTGGGACCTCCATCTCGACAACGGTATCGTCCTCCGGCTGCCGGAGCAGGGCGTTCACAAGGCGCTCGCGGTCCTGTCCCGCCTCGAGGCGGAGCAGGGCGTGCTGGAGCGCGACATCGCCGCCGTCGACCTGCGGCTCGACGATCGCACCACCATCCAGCTGTCGCAGGGCGCGCTGGAACGTCGCAACGCGGCGCTGGAACTGCGGGCCAAGGAACTCAAGAAAGCAGGGGTGCGCTCATGAGCCTCTTCGGTTCGGGTCATTTCCTGCCGCGCCTCAAGCCGCTTTCCTCCAAGCGCAGCCACGTGGTCACCGTGCTCGACATCGGTTCGACCAAGGTCGTCTGCATGATCGGCCGGCTGACGCCCCGCCAGGAAAGCCTCGTGCTGCCGGGACGGACCCACAATGTCGAGATCATCGGCATCGGCCACCAGCGTTCGCGTGGCGTCAAGTCCGGCGTGATCGCAGACCTCGATGCGGCCGAGAGCGTCGTCCGGCTTGCCGTCGATGCCGCCGAGCGCATGGCCGGACTGACTGTCGACAGCCTGATCATCAACGTTTCCGCCGGCCGTCTCGCCAGCGACGTCTACACCGCGACGATCGATCTCGGCGGCCAGGAGGTCGAGGGTGCGGACCTGCGCCGTGTCCTCGTATCGGCAAGCCAGCAGTCGCAGCGCCAGGACCGTGCCATCCTGCACTCTTTGGCGACCGGCTATTCCCTCGACGGCGAACGCGGCATCCGCGACCCGCTCGGCATGTTCGGCGATCTCCTCGGCGTCGACATGCATGTCGTTTCGGCCGAGCGCGCGACGCTGAAGAACCTCGAACTGTGCGTCAACCGCGCCCATCTCTCCGTCGAGGGCATGGTTGCGACGCCCTATGCCAGCGGCCTTGCGGCGCTCGTCGACGACGAGGTCGAACTCGGCTGCGCCGCGATCGACATGGGTGGCGGAACGACGACGATCTCCGTTTTCGCGGAAGGCAAGCTCGTCCATACCGACGCCATCAGCCTCGGCGGCCACCACGTCACCACCGATCTTGCCCGCGGGCTCTCGACCCGGATCGAGGATGCGGAACGCCTTAAGGTCGTGCATGGCTCGGCTCTCGCGAACGGTGCGGACGAGCGCGACATGGTTGCCATCCCGCCGATCGGCGAAGACGACCGCGACCTGCCTACGCAGGTTCCGCGCTCGCTGGTCACCCGGATCGTTCGCGCCCGCATCGAGGAAACGCTGGAACTGATCCGCGACCGGATCGAGAAGTCCGGCTTCAGCCCGATCGTCGGCAAGCGCGTCGTCCTGACCGGCGGCGCCAGCCAGTTGACCGGCCTGTCGGAAACGGCCCGCCGGATCCTTGCCCGCAATGTCCGTATCGGTCGTCCGATGGGGATTTCCGGTCTGCCGGTGGCAGCCAAGGGACCCGCATTCTCCACAGCTGTCGGGCTGATGATCTATCCGCAGGTCGCGGAGATGGAGACGCATGCTTCGCAGGGGGGGCTGATAACCTCGCTCGGCAATGGAAACGGTCGGCTGGCCCGCATGGGCCAGTGGCTCAAGGAGAGTTTCTGACGCCTGTCCCGAGAGGGGGGCGGCACGAAGAACAGCAATGAACCGGCCGGCGGCGATGCGGCCAGAGTTAGAAGGAACGGTACCCATGACAATCAAGCTGCAGAAGCCGGATATCACTGAACTGAAGCCCCGCATCACCGTCTTCGGCGTCGGTGGCGGCGGCGGCAATGCCGTCAACAACATGATCACGGCCGGCCTCGAGGGCGTCGACTTCGTCGTCGCCAACACCGATGCGCAGGCGCTGACGATGACCAAGGCAGACCGGATCATCCAGATGGGTGCCCAGGTCACCGAGGGTCTGGGAGCTGGTTCCCAGCCGGAAGTTGGTCGCGCCGCCGCCGAAGAATGCCTTGACGAGATCGTCGACCACCTGAACGGCACGCACATGTGCTTCGTCACGGCCGGAATGGGCGGCGGTACGGGCACGGGTGCGGCTCCGGTCGTCGCGCAGGCCGCGCGCAACAAGGGGATCCTGACCGTCGGCGTCGTCACCAAGCCGTTCCACTTCGAGGGCCAGCGCCGCATGCGGCTTGCCGAGTCCGGCATCCAGGAACTGCAGAAGTCGGTCGACACGCTGATCGTCATCCCCAACCAGAACCTCTTCCGCATCGCCAACGACAAGACCACCTTCGCCGACGCCTTCGCGATGGCCGACCAGGTGCTCTACTCGGGCGTCGCCTGCATCACCGACCTGATGGTCAAGGAAGGCCTGATCAACCTCGACTTCGCCGACGTCCGCTCGGTGATGCGCGAGATGGGCCGCGCGATGATGGGCACCGGCGAGGCATCCGGCCCGGGCCGCGCCATGCAGGCCGCGGAAGCCGCGATCGCAAACCCGCTGCTCGACGAAACTTCGATGAAGGGTGCGCAGGGCCTCCTGATCTCGATCACCGGTGGTCGCGACCTGACCCTCTTCGAAGTCGACGAAGCCGCAACCCGTATCCGCGAGGAAGTCGATCCGGACGCCAACATCATCCTCGGCGCCACCTTCGACGAGGCGCTGGAAGGTCTCATCCGCGTATCGGTCGTTGCCACCGGCATCGATCGCAGTGCCGCGCAGATGGACGGCCGCTTCACCGATACCCGCCCGGCCGTCGCGGCTGCGCGTCCGGTGATCCGTCCGTCGGCGGCCATTGCACCGGCTGCTCCGGTCGCGTCCGCACCGCAGCCGGCTCCGGTCGCCCAGGCGCCGCGCGCAGTCGACCCGATCGCCGAGACCATCCGCCAGGCGGAAGCCGAAATGGAACGTGAACTCGCAATCGCCGAAATGCCGCGCCAGCCTGCTCCGCAGCCCGTCGCAGCCCCGGCCGAGCCCGAGTTCCGCCCACAGAGCCGGATCTTCGCTGCCGCGCCTGCTGAAGCCCCCGTCCTTCGCGCTCCGGCGGCCCCGCTCATGCAGGCGCAGGCCGCACCGGTCGCCAACCATCCGGCACCGCGCATGGCACCCCAGCCCTTCCACGAGTCGGTTGCCCCGTCGATGACGGTAGAGCCGGTCCGCATGCCGAAGGTCGAGGACTTCCCGCCGGTGGTGAAGGCAGAGATGGACCACCGCGCTCATCCCGCGCAGCACGTGCAGGAAGAGCGCGGCCCGATGGGCCTCCTGAAGCGGATCACCAATTCGCTCGGCCGCCGCGAAGAGGACGACCAGATGGCCGCGGACATGACCGCATCGGCGCCGAGCGCGGCGTCGCAGCAGCGCCGTCCGCTGTCGGCCGAGGCCAACCTCTACGCCCCGCGCCGTGGACAGCTGGACGACCATGGCCGCGCCGTTCCGCAGGCCGGCCTGCACCACGAGGAAGACCAGCTGGAAATCCCGGCCTTCCTGCGCCGCCAGCACATCTGAGGCTTCCCGGCACCCCGTTCACGAAAGGCCCGAAACTCGCGTTTCGGGCCTTTCGGCTTTGTTCTGCAACGACCGCCAAAAGGTCCATCATTTCCGAGACTTGCACACGTAACAATCCGAAATGAACAGTGATTTGGAATGTTCCAGCACAGTGCGTAGAACGTAGCCAACAGAGGCAGGTGAATCGTCAGATGGTTCCCCCTGCCGTCGGCGTCCGGATCCCGGACCCGGACCAATACGTAAGAGAGCAAGAAGAATGACAGTCGGACTCCTCGGTTTCCAGGCGACCATTGCAGCCCCCGTCACGATGACGGGCATCGGCGTGCATTCGGGCGCCCCGGTCACCATCACCTTCCAGCCTGCGGAGGCCGGCACCGGCATCGTGTTCAGCCGCAGCCTCCGTGACGGAAGTTCGGTCGAATACCGCGCGGTGTCCTCGCACGTCGGTCCCACCGATCTCTGCACGGTCCTGGGCGGCTCGCCCGCCAAGTGGGTCGCGACCATCGAACACGTGATGGCGGCGCTTTACGCGCTTGCGATCGACAATGTCGTGGTCGAGGTGGATGCCGGCGAGATGCCGATCATGGACGGGAGTTCCTTCCCCTTCATCGAGGCGCTCGAACAGGCCGGCATCGTCAATCTCGGCGCCAAGCGCCGCTATATCAGGGTCGTGAAGCCGGTGCGGATCGATTCGGGCGCCTCCTGGTCGGAGTTCCGTCCCTATGAGGGCACGCGGTTCGAGGTCGAGATCGACTTCCCGACGCCGCTGATCGGACGGCAGAGCTGGAAGGGCGACCTGACCGCCACCTCCTTCAAGGAAGAGCTTTCCCGCGCCCGGACCTTCGGCTTCATGCGCGACGTCGAGCGGCTGTGGGCCGCAGGCTATGCGCTGGGCTCCTCGCTGGAGAATTCGGTGGTGATCTCCGACGACGACACGATCGTCAATGTCGAGGGGCTTCGCTACGAGGGCGACGAGTTCGTGCGCCACAAGACGCTCGATGCGGTCGGCGACCTGGCGCTTGCGGGCGCGCAGTTCATCGGCTGCTACCGTTCCTATCGCGGCGGCCACAAGATGAACGCCAATGCGCTCAAGGCGCTGCTCAGCGATCCCACGGCCTACGAGATCGTCGAGGCGCCCGTACGCAGCACCCGTGTACGCGCCGGCGAGTTCGTTCCCGTGAACGAGCCCGAAGTCGCGGCCTGGCTGGCCTGACCTCACCTATCCAGTCCAACTGGCCGCTCCCTCGGGGGCGGCCTTTCTTTTTGATCCGATACGTAGTTTCAATCCGCCCGGACCGTCCTCGCGAGCAGGGAATACTGCCACAAAATTGCGTTAATGCCCCCGCATTGCGTTGCTCCGCGCCTGCTTGTAAGGCTAGAAGGCCTGCTTGTGCATGGGCACTGTTGCGCGGGACGATCGGGAACTGTCGAATGACTTATGCGAGGTCTGTTGGAATGAAGAGAACGGCGAGGGTAGCCTTCGTGTCCATGGCTCTGGTCTGCGCCGGCGTCGCAGTATCCGCCTGCCAGTCCGACAAGGACATAGACATCACAAAGCTCGGATTCGAGACCGATCCTCCGGAAACGCTCTACAATCAGGGCCTGGCCAACATGAAGGCCGGCAATATCGCGGAAGCCAGCCGGAAGTTCGATTCCATCGATCGCCAGCACCCGTTCACCGACTGGGGCCGCAAGGCGCTGGTGATGAGCACCTTCGCCAAGTATCGGCTCGGTCGCAATGAAGAGGCCGTCGCCACCGGCAACCGCTACCTGAAGCAGTATCCGAATTCGGAAGATTCCGCCTATGTGCAGTATCTGGTCGGCCTGTCGCATTCCAAGCAGATCGCCGACGTGACGCAGGACCAGCGGGCGGCCGGGCAGACCATCGATGCCATGTCGAAGGTCATCAACGACTATCCGGATTCGGAATATGTCGAGGACGCGCAGGCCAAGATCCGTTTCGCGCGCGACCAGCTCGCCGGCAAGGAGATGCAGGTCGGCCGCTATTACCTCGAGCGCAAGGAATATCTCGCGGCGATCCAGCGTTTCCGCACCGTGGTCGAACGCTATCCCACGACCAACCAGATCGAGGAAGCGCTCGCGCGCCTCGTCGAGGCCTATTACGCGATGGGGATCGCCGAAGAAGCCCAGACGGCTGCCGCCGTGCTCGGCCGGAACTACCCCGACAGCCAGTGGTATGCCGATTCCTACAAGCTGCTGCAGACGGGCGGCCTCGAGCCTCGTGAAAACCGCGGTTCCTGGATTTCTCGCGCCGGGGCAAAGCTCATCGGAGCCTGATCGTGCTCGTCCAGCTTTCGATCCGCGATATCGTCCTGATCGAGCGGCTGGATCTCGATTTCGAATCCGGCCTCTCGGTGCTGACCGGCGAGACCGGTGCCGGCAAGTCGATCCTTCTCGACAGCCTTTCGCTGGCGCTCGGCGGGCGCGGCGACGGCGGCCTTGTCCGCCACGGGGAAGAGAAGGGGCAGGTCACGGCCGTCTTCGACGTCGAAGGCCGGCACGCGGCCCGGCAGCTCCTTCGCGAGAACGGCATCGATGACGACGGCGACCTGATCTTCCGCCGCATCCAGAATGCCGACGGACGCACCCGCGCCTCGATCAACGACCAGCCCGTCAGCGTCCAACTGATGCGGCAGATCGGCCAGCTGCTGGTGGAAATCCACGGCCAGCACGACGACCGGGCACTCACCGATACGAATACCCACCGCAACCTGCTCGATGCATTCGCCGGGCTTGCGGGCGAGGCACAGCAGGTCGGTGACCTCTACCGCAGCTGGAAGGATGCCGAACGGGCGTTCAAGACGCATCGCGCCAGGGTCGAGGCGGCAGCGCGCGAAGCCGACTACATCCGCGCCTCCGTGGAGGAACTCGAAGCCCTGAGCCCCCGCGACGGCGAGGAAGACGAGCTCGCCGAGCGGCGCTCGCAGATGCAGAAGGCGGAGCGCATCGCCGGCGACATTTCCGAGGCCTCGGACTTCCTCAACGGCAATGCCTCGCCGGTGCCGCTCATCGCTTCCATGGTGCGACGGATGGAGCGCAAGAGCCACGAGGCGCCGGGCCTCCTGGAGGAGACCGTGGAACTGCTCGATGCGGCGCTGAACAACCTCTCGAACGCGCAGATGGAAGTCGAGGCGGCGCTCCGGAAGACGGAGTTCGATCCGCGCGAACTGGAGCGCGTCGAGGAGCGGCTGTTCGCCCTTCGCGCCGCCGGGCGGAAATATTCGGTGGCTGTGGCCCACCTTCCGGCGCTCGCGGAGAAGATGGTCGCCGATCTCGCCGATCTCGATGCCGGCGAGGAGAAGCTCGCGCAGCTGGAAAAGGAAACCGTCGCTGCAAGAGCAGCGTTCGACACGGCGGCGCTGTCGCTGTCGGAAAAGCGCCGCCATGGCGCGGAAGCGCTTGCGAAGGCGGTGATGGACGAGCTTCCGGCCCTCAAGCTGGAGCGGGCGAGGTTCATGGTGGAGGTGGCCAGCGATCCGCAGGCGGCGATGGCCGAGGGTATCGACACCGTCGAATTCCATGTCCAGACGAACCCGGGGACACGTCCCGGTCCGATCATGAAGGTGGCGTCGGGCGGCGAACTCTCGCGCTTCCTGCTGGCACTCAAGGTCGCGCTGGCGGATCGCGGCTCGGCCCCGACGCTCGTCTTCGACGAGATCGACACCGGCGTCGGCGGTGCCGTGGCGGATGCGATCGGCCAGCGGCTGAAGCGGCTGTCGGAGACGGTCCAAGTCCTTTCGGTGACCCATGCGCCGCAGGTCGCGGCACGCGCGGCAACCCACTTGCTCATTTCCAAGGGGCCTGCGGGCGAGGGCTCGGAGAAGATCGCGACCCGCGTCGCGACGATGGAGCCGGAACACCGGGCGGAAGAGATCGCCCGCATGCTCGCCGGCGCATCGGTGACCGACGAGGCGCGCGCGGCGGCGAAGAAGCTAATCGCCGGGGCTGACTGAACGCGTCTTCCCATCCGGCCGATTTGCACTAAAAAAGCGACTCCATATCCGGAGTGAACTTTCATGGACGACGCGCGCCCAGCAGTGGAAACCCTGACCGAAGAGCAGGCGGCGGCGGAGCTCGCCTTCCTCGCATCGGAGATCGCGCGTCACGACGAGCTTTACCACGGCCATGACACGCCGGAGATTTCTGACGCCGAATACGATGCGCTGAAGCGGCGCAACGATGCGATCGAGAAGCGTTTCCCAGAACTTCGACGGGCCGACAGTCCGTCGCTTCGGGTGGGGGCGGCGCCGCTGCCGACCTTCGCGCCGATCACCCATTCCCGCCCGATGCTGTCTCTCGACAACACGTTTTCCGATGATGACGTGCGCGACTTCGTCAACTCCGTCTACCGGTTCCTCGGCAAGCTTCCGGACGGTTCGATCGCCTTTACCGCCGAACCGAAGATCGACGGGCTTTCCATGTCGATCCGCTACGAGAACGGCAGGCTCGCCAATGCCGCCACCCGGGGCGACGGCACGACCGGCGAAAACGTCACCGCCAACATCCTTACGATCAAGGAAATCCCGAACCGGCTGCCGGAGGGCGTTCCGTCGGTCGTCGAGGTGCGCGGCGAGGTCTACATGACGAAGAGCGACTTCCTGGCGCTCAACGAGAAGATGGCGGCGGAAGGCAGGCAGACCTATGTCAACCCGCGCAACACGGCGGCCGGGTCGCTTCGCCAGTTGGACGCGCGGGTGACCGCCAGCCGCAACCTTCGCTTCTTCGCCTATGCCTGGGGCGAGATGTCGGAAATGCCGGCCGATACCCAGATGGGCATGGTGGAGAAGTTCCGGGAGTGGGGCTTCCCCGTCAACCCGCTGATGAAGCGGCTGACCTCGGTCGAGGAGATCATCGCCCACTATACGGAGATCGGCCTGAAGCGCCCCGATCTCGACTACGAGATCGACGGCGTCGTCTACAAGGTGGACCGGCTGGACCTGCAGCAGCGGCTCGGCTTCCGTTCGCGCTCGCCGCGCTGGGCGACCGCCCATAAATTCCCGGCCGAGCAGGCCTTCACGCGCGTCGAGCGGATCGACATCCAGGTGGGGCGCACCGGTGCGCTGACGCCGGTCGCGCGCCTGACCCCCGTCACGGTCGGCGGCGTCGTCGTCACGAACGCGACGCTGCACAACGAGGACTACATCAAGGGCATCGGTAATTCGGGCGAACGCATCCGCGAGGACGAGCACGACATCCGCATCGGCGACACCGTGATAGTCCAGCGGGCAGGGGACGTCATTCCGCAGGTGCTGGACGTGGTGATGGAGAAGCGGCCGGCCGACGCGGTCCCTTACGAGTTCCCGAAGAAGTGCCCGGTCTGCGGCAGCCATGCGGTGCGCGAGCGCAACGAGAAGACCGGGAAGCTCGATTCGGTGACGCGCTGCACGGGCGGCTTCGTCTGCCGCGCGCAGGCGACCGAGCACCTGAAGCACTTCGTCTCGCGCAACGCCTTCGACATCGAGGGACTGGGCGCCAGGCAGATCGACTTCTTCTTCGAAGCGGAGGACCCGGCGCTCTCGATCAGGACGGCGCCGGACATATTCACGCTGAAGAGGCGACAGGAGGCCTCGCCGCTGACCAAGCTCGAAAACATCGAGGGGTTCGGGCGCGTCAGCGTGCGGAAGCTGTTCGATGCGATCGACGAGCGGCGCTCCATCGCGCTCCACCGGTTCATCTATGCGCTCGGCATCCGCCATGTGGGCGAGACGACCGCCAAGCTGCTGGCGCGCTCCTACGGAACCTACGAGGATTTTTCCGAGGCGATGCAGCAGGCGGCGGACCTGTCGGGCGAGGCGTGGGAAGGCCTCAACAGCATCGAGGGCATCGGCGAGGTGATGGCCCGGGCGATCGTCGAGTTCTTCAAGGAGCCGCGCAACCGTGACGTGATCGAGCGGCTGCTGCAGGAGGTGACGCCCCAGGCCGCCGAACAGATATCGGCCGCCGGCAGCCCGGTCGCCGGCAAGACGGTCGTCTTCACCGGCAGCCTCGAGAAATTCACCCGCGAAGAGGCCAAGGCGCGGGCCGAAAGCCTCGGCGCGAAGGTGGCCGGTTCGGTCTCGAAGAAGACCGACTACGTGGTGGCGGGTCCGGGCGCCGGTTCCAAGCTCGACAAGGCCCGCGAACTCGGCGTGGAGGTGATGGACGAGGACGAATGGCTGGCCCTGATCGGGGGGTGATCCCGGTTTTGCCGAATCAGGACCGGTTGGGCTAAAGCTGCGGCAGCAGAGTTAGGTCCCGCCTTGAAAACCATCGCTATCGACTTCGAAACCGCCAACGAAACCCGCGGCAGCGCGTGCTCGGTCGGGCTTGCCTGGATCGAGGGCGGCGAGGTGGTGCGGGTCGAGGAGCGGCTGATCCGTCCCCATGACATGCGCTTTTCCTCCTTCAACATCGCCATCCACGGAATTCGCCCGGAGCATGTCGAGGACGCGCCCGAGTTTCCGGAGGTGATGGAGGAGTTCGCCGAGGATTTCCGCGACGCGGTGATGATCGCCCACAATGCGGCCTTCGACTTCAGCGTCTGGCGCGCCTGCCTCGATCTCTACCGCCGGGGCTATCCCGAACTTTCCTATCTGTGCAGCGTGAAGATGTCGCAGAAGGTCTGGCCGCATCTCGGTTCGCACAAGCTGAACGCGCTCGCCGCCCATCTCGGGCTGAAATTCGCCCACCACAATGCCGCGGAAGATGCCGACGTCTGTGCGCGGGCGGCGATCGCGATCGCCCATTCGCTTGGCGTGGCGCATGTCCGCGACATCCCGGCGATGATCGGCATGAAGGTCGGGCGGCTGTTCGACGGCGGTTACCATCCCTGCACCTGCCGCCTGAAATAGGCCGGGCGCTTGCATCCCATCGCGGCGCACTTATCTGTGATCACGGATGGTTTACCGGAGCGCCCGATGATGAAACGACTAGCCTTTCTCGCCTCTGCCGCAGCACTTGCCGCCGGACTGTTCGCGGCCGCCGCCTCCGCCGAAGTCGTCGGCAAGGTCGGCGTCGACTGGATCGGCAACGACATCATCGTCGAGGCGGTGGCGGATCCCGAAGTGAAGGGCGTCACCTGCCATGTCACCTATTTCGACCGGTCGATCATCGACCGGCTGAAGCAGGGCAACTGGTTCGAGGACCCGTCCAACAGCTCGATCGCCTGCCGCCAGACCGGTCCGATCGAAATCGGCGACATCGACCTGTCGAAGGGCGGCGAGGAGGTGTTCCGCCAGGGCCGCTCGCTGATCTGGAAGGACCTGCTCGTCAAGCGCATCTACGACAAGGAAAACGACACGCTCGTCTACCTCGCCCACTCGCGCCAGATCGTCGAGGGGTCCGCGAAGATGGCGATCTCGACGGTTCCGCTCTACGGCGAAGAGGTGACCTGGACGAAGGGCAAGCCCTGACCGTTCAGGTAATAGCGGCTGCCGCCGCGCGTCCGGCGACCCGGCCGGAAAACAGGCAGCCGCCGAGGAAGGTGCCTTCCAGCGCCCGGTAGCCGTGCATGCCGCCGCCGCCGAAGCCTGCCGCTTCTCCCACCGCATAGAGGCCGGGCACCGGCTGCCCGCCATTGTCGAGGACGCGGGCCGAGAGGTCCGTCTCAAGCCCGCCGAGCGTCTTTCGCGTCAGGATGTTGAGCTTCACGGCGATCAGCGGCCCGTGGGCCGGGTCGAGGATGCGGTGCGGCCTTGCGGTCCGCACCAGCTTGTCGCCGAGCGAGCGGCGCGCATTGTGGATGCCCATCACCTGCAGGTCCTTGCCGAAGGGATTTCCCATCTGCAGGTCGCGCGCAACGATCTGCCGCTCGATCGCCTCGCGGTCCAGGAGATCGTTGCCGGCAATCCGGTTCATGCCGCGAACGAGGTCGTCGAGGTTCTGCGCGACGACGAAGTCCGCTCCGTTCTCCTTGAAGGCCTCAACCGGTCCCGTGGCGCGACGGCCGAGGGCCCGTCTCGCGGTCAGCCGCCAGTCCCGCCCGGTCAGGTCCGGGTTCTGTTCGGAACCGGAAAGCGCAAATTCCTTGCGGATGATCGACTGGTTAAGGACGAACCAGGAATAGTCGTGGCCTGTGGAGAGGATATGCTCCAGCGTCCCGAGCGTATCGTTGCCGGGGAAGAAGGGGGCGGGCAGGCGCCTGCCCGTCGCATCGAACCAGAGGGAGGAGGGGCCGGGCAGGATGCGGATGCCGTGGTTTTCCCAGACCGGGTTCCAGTTTTGCAGCCCCTCGGTGTAGTGCCACATGCGGTCGCGGTTGATCAGCCGCCCGCCGGCCGCTTCGGTGATCGCCAGCATGCGCCCGTCGACATGTTTCGGGACGCCCGAGACCATGCTCTTCGGTGCCGGGCCGAGCCGCGCGGGCCAGTTTTTCCGCACGAGTTCATGATCGCCACCGATCCCGCCCGACGCGACGATCACCGCAGCGGCGGAGAGTTCGAAATCGCCGACGGCGACCCGGGAGGTTTCCGTCCCGCGTGGCGCGGTGCTCGGCTCCAGGACCTGTCCGGCCACTCCGGTCGCCGCGCCATTGGCAAGGACCAGCCGGTCGACCCGATGGCGCCAGAGAAAACGGATACGTCCTGCGCCGACTGCCTCGCGGACGCGGCGTTCGAAGGGTTCGACGACGCCGGGGCCGGTTCCCCAGGTGATGTGGAAGCGGGGGACGGAATTGCCGTGCGACATGGCGGACCAGCCGCCGCGCTCCGCCCAGCCGACGACCGGGAAGATGCGGTGGCCCATGGCGCGCAACCAGTCCCGCTTCTCCGAGGCGGCGAAGGCAAGATAGGCCTCGGCCCAGGCGCGCGGCCAGTAGTCCTCCGGACGGTCGAAGGCCGCCGAACCGAACCAGTCCTCGCGGGCAAGCTCGAAACTGTCGCGGATGCCCATGCGGCGCTGTTCGGGCGAATCGACGAGGAAGAGGCCGCCGAGCGACCAGAACGCCTGGGCGCCGAGGTTCTGCTCCGGCTCCTGGTCGACAACCGCGACGCGCTTGCCGGCGTCCGCCAACTCCGACGCCGCCACGAGGCCGGAAAGTCCCGCTCCCACGACGATCGCATCATATGCGTCGCTCATTCTTCCTCCCTCCGTGTTTCTTTTTGCAGCGCGTCTTGCGGCACCGTCTTCCGGCAAAGAGAAACGGCCGGGCGGCGGAAGTCAACACGGGCGGGGAGGCGCCCGAAACGGAAAGAGCCCGCAGCGCGGGCTCCTTCGAACGGTGTTTCCGGCAATGGCCGGATCAGGCGGCTTCGCGCGTCAGTTCGTCGGCGATGACCGTGTCGAGGTTGAGGAAGCAGACCATGGTCTTCTCCAGCGCGACGATGCCGCGGCAGAAGGCGCGCTGGGCTTCCGGGATGATTTCCGGCGCCGGCTGCAGGTCTTCCGAGCGGATCGTCATCATGTCGGACACCTGCTCGACCAGGAGGCCGACCAGCTTGCCGGCGATGTCCGTGACGATGATGGCGGAGCGCTCGGACGGCTCGGTCATCTTCATGCCGAGACGGCAGGCCATGTCGATGACGGGGATGACGGCGCCGCGCAGGTTGATGAGGCCCAGAACATAGGGCGGCGTGTGCGGCATCGGCGTCACCGGCGCCCAGCCGCGGATTTCGCGGATCGCCATGATGTCGATGCAGAATTCCTGGTCTCCCAGATGGAAGGAGACGATTTCGAGATAGGCTCCCGATTGCTTGATGGCGTTGCTCATTCTTTTCTCCCACCTGCCAATGGGCTCGCGACGCGGGCGCGGGCGCTGCCATTCAGGCTGCCATGGATTGTCTGGATATCGATGCGGAAGCGCGAGAACATCTCGATGACATCATGTCGGCGTGGCTCGTCCGCGTTCCGGGCCGGGAGGCCGCGGTTGCGCTTCGCGAATCCACCTTCGCACCGGAAGCATGCCCGCCAGACGTTAAGCTTCCGCTAATGCCGGCGGAGTTGGAGCCATGGTGCCCGAGGGGCTCTTCCAGCGCGGTCCGATAGCGAGTAAGGTGACGGCCATGGACATGACGGCAACCGCATCGCATCGCCTGCCTCTCGTCGCGCTTGCCGTACTGGCCGGCGCGGGGCTCAGCGCCGCGGCCTTCTACG
This sequence comes from Pseudorhizobium sp. NPDC055634, assembly GCF_053618655.1. NCBI lineage: Bacteria > Pseudomonadati > Pseudomonadota > Alphaproteobacteria > Hyphomicrobiales > Rhizobiaceae > Pseudorhizobium > Pseudorhizobium sp. NPDC055634. The sequence goes on from NZ_JBSHHW010000012.1 coordinate 110,489, forward strand.
GCTGGATGCGCTATGGCTCGGACATGCTGGTCACACTTGCCGAGACCGGCCTTTCGGGCTGCCTTTGAACCTCACCGGGCTTTGAGACAAATCAGCGCGCACGCGAGCGCGAGGCGCTATTGAATTGCGGCTGGGCTGCCTTTCGCCTATGGACGAAGGCCTGCTGCAGGGCATGAAGAGAGAAAGACATGAAAACGCTGCGCATCGTTCTCTGGGCTGCCGTGGTCGTGCTGGGCGGGGTCCTCGCATGGCTGACGCTCGAGGTGACCCGGAGCAAGGAGCAGATCGCCGAAGCGCCCTTCGGCGTGCCGTTCCAGCTCGTGGCGCAGGACGGCCAGCCGATCACCGAACAGGCGTTCCGCCAGAAGCCGACCGCCTTGTTCTTCGGCTTCACCCATTGCCCGGAAGTATGCCCCACCACGCTCTATGAGCTGAACGGCTGGATGCATCAGGTCGATCCGGACGGTACCCGGCTTGCCGGCTATTTCGTCACCGTCGATCCCGAGCGCGACCCGCCGGAGATGCTCGGCCAGTACATTTCCAACGTGACCGATCGCGTCATCGGGATTTCCGGAGCGCCGGAAAAGGTCGCCGAGATGGCCAAGGGCTTCAAGGTCTACTTCAAGAAGGTGCCGCTCGACGAGAAGAACCCCGACGGCGACTACACGATGGACCATACCGCCTCCGTCTTCCTCCTCGACAAGGACGGCCGCTTCGTCGGCACCATCTCCTACGGCGAAAATCCCGATGTCGCCGTCAAGAAGCTCGAAAACCTCATCAACGGCTGATCGGTACCGATCTGGGCTTGCCGGTTGAAGGGGCAGGGCCTTTGTGGCATCGGTCCCTCTAACTGCAACCGTCCGAAAGAGCCGCCCCCTTGAGCGAGATCCGCCTCTACGTCACCACGAACGAGAAGGATGCACCGCGCGTCCTCGATATCCTGTCCGAGGTCTTCGGCGAGGAAGACTACGCCATCGCGACCACGGAAGTGGACGAGAAGCGGGACCTCTGGGAGGCGTCGGTCTACATGATGGCCGACGAGGAGGAGGTGGTCCGGCAGCGCATGTCGGACGGACTGGCGCATGCCTTTCCCGGCTCGCCGATCCTGATGGAGGTCATTCCCGACGTGGACTGGATCGCGAGGTCCCTCGAGGGGCTGAAGCCGGTCCGGGCGGGGCGATTCCTCGTTCACGGATCGCATGATCGCGGCAAGGTGCGCTCCAACGACGTCTCGATCGAGATCGATGCCGGCCAGGCCTTCGGGACCGGGCACCACGGAACCACCGCCGGTTGCCTGGAAATGATCGATGCCGTCGCCCGGGCACGGCCGATCCGCAACGCACTCGATCTCGGCACCGGCAGCGGCGTGCTGGCAATCGGGCTGAGGAAGATCCGCAACATTCCGATCCTCGCGACCGACATCGATCCGGTCGCCGTACGCGTCGCGCGGGAAAACGTCCGGCGCAACGGCATCGCCTCCGGCCTGCGGCTGGTCACGGCGCCGGGCTTCCATTCGCCCGCCTTCGGGCAGGAAGGCCCCTTCGACCTGATCATCGCCAATATCCTCGCCCGGCCGCTGATGCGGATGGCTCCGCAACTTGCGGCTAACCTTGCGCCCGGCGGCTCGGTGATCCTGTCGGGCATCCTTGCCGAGCAGCGGTGGAAGGTCCTGGCCGCCTATAACGGGGTTCACCTGCGGCATGTCCGCACGCTGTGGCGTAACGGCTGGGTGACGATCCACCTGAAGCACGGGCAATAGTATTTTTGCGATGCAGCATTGCGTATGCCGCAGGGCTGACCTCTTCGAAGTACCGGGACAAGAAAAAAGGCGGCGCCTGAGGGCACCGCCTTCTAGACCAGGTTTTCGCTGATCTTGCCCGCGAGCCGGGGAGGAACGGCTCAAGCGGGCTGGTTCGCATTCTGAAACCCGGGACGGGGGGAGGGAGGAGGAAAGCCCGTCCGGGCCGTGATCAGAATACGAAGCCGGTCGCGCCCTTGCGGCGCAGTTCTTCGCGGCTGGTGCCCATGCTTTTCAGCGTCTGGTCGTCCAGGTTGAGGAGAACGTTGTTGACGTAGCGGCTGGCCTGACGCTCGCGCGCTGCGACCACGCGTTCGAAGGCAGTGCGGAAGATTGAGTTGGCCATTTTCGAAATCCTTTCATCGCGGGCGTTGTTCGTTGCCCCTTCGATGATTGATATATAGTCGCTATTGTGCGGTGCAGTGATAGGGTTCCGGTCATCGGTGTTATGCGCCCAGCGCATGGGCTGACCGGTTGGTAATCGCCAGCCTTCGGCAGATGCACAATTGATGGGCGCTTCCTTGCCTGCACTGGCGGGAGAGGCCCCGGGCCGCTAGTATCGCGCCAATTTCAATCAATCATCCTTCCGGAAAGACATCATGTTCCAGTCGTTCGACACCAAGTCCGCCCCCCAGTTCGGCCGCCAGCGGGTGACCGAGTTGCGCGGCCGATTCGCGGAGCTTGACATTGACGGTTTCCTCGTCCCCCGTGCGGACGATTACCAGGGAGAATATGTGCCGGAATCGGCCGAACGGCTTTCCTGGCTTACCGGCTTTACCGGTTCGGCCGGGGTCGCGCTCGTCACCCGGTCGCAGGCGGTCGTTTTCGTCGACGGCCGCTATACGACGCAGTTCAGGGAACAGGTGGACGGCAGCGTCTTCACCGGGGGCGACCTCGTCAACGAGCCCCCGCACCTCTGGCTGGCGCGCAACGGATCGCGGGGCTTCAGGCTCGGCATCGATCCGTGGCTGCACACGGCGGCGGAAGTGCGCAGGTTGAGGAAGTCCCTGGAGGAGATCGGCGGAACGCTGGTCTTCGTCGGCGCCAACCCCGTCGACGCGATCTGGTCGGACAGGCCGGCCGAGCCCGTGGAGGCCGTTTCCATCCAGAAGGTGGAGCATGCCGGCCGGCTCCCGGGCGACAAGATCGCCACGATCGTCGAGCAGGTGAAGGCAAAGGGCGCGGCGGCGGTTTTGATCACCGATCCCTCCTCGGTCGCGTGGCTCTTCAACATCCGCGGCAACGACGTGCCGCATACGCCCCATCCGCTGGGACGCGCGATCGTTCCGGCCGAGGGAAGGCCGCAGCTCTTCCTCGACGCGCGCAAGACCGACCGGGAAGTGCGCGCCTATCTCGCCCAATTCGCCGAGCAACTGCCTCCGGGAGAGTTTCCGGCGCGCCTTGAGGACTGGGCGCGGCGTGGCCCGATCATGCTTGATCCCGATCTTGCGCCGTTCGCGCTCAGCATGGCGATCGAACAGGCGGGCGGGCAGGTGATCGAGGCCGGCGATCCCGCAAAACTGCCGCGCGCCTGCAAGAACGCCGCCGAACTCGAGGGCTCGGCGAGGGCGCATCTGCAGGACGGTGCCGCGATGGTCGAATTTCTGGCCTGGCTGGACGAACAGCCGGCCGGCAGCATCGGTGAGATCGATACGGTCAAGGCGCTCGAAGCGGCACGCGCGCGGGTCGGCGAGAGGTTGCAGAACCCGTTCCACGACGTCTCCTTCGAGACGATCTCCGGCGCCGGAGAGCATGCCGCCATCATCCATTACCGCGTGACGACGCAGACGGACCGGCGCCTCAACGAGGGCGAGCTCTTCCTGATCGATTCGGGTGCCCAGTACATCAACGGCACAACGGACATTACCCGGACCGTCGCGATCGGCGAGGTTCCGCAGGACCGCAAGCGGTTCTTCACGCTCGTCCTCAAGGGCATGATCGCGATCAGCACGGCCCGCTTCCCGAAGGGGACGCGCGGTTGCGATCTCGACCCCTTGGCGCGCATTGCCTTGTGGAAGGCCGGCGGCGACTACGCCCACGGGACGGGCCACGGCGTCGGCTCCTATCTATCGGTGCACGAGGGCCCGCAGCGCATCGCCCGGCTGGCGACGCAGGAACTGCTGCCCGGAATGATCCTCTCCAACGAGCCGGGCTATTACCGTCCCGGCGATTTCGGCATCCGCATCGAGAACCTGATCCATGTTCGGGAAGCGGAAGAGATCGAAGGCGGCGACACGCCGATGCAATCCTTCGCGACGCTCACATGGTGCCCGATCGACCGGCGGCTCGTCGTCGCCGAACTGCTGACGGACGAGGAGCGGGACTGGCTCAACGGATATCACGCCGCGACGCGCGAAAAGCTCATGCCGCTGATCGAGGACGAAAAGGTCCGGCAGTGGCTCGTGCAGGCGACGGAGCCGGTGTGACTGCCGGCTTCTAGAGGCCGAGGAACTGGCGGCAGACCATGACCGCAACCCATCCGGCGCCGAGCATCAGCAGGCCCGGACGGTAAAGGGCGACGAGGAGCGCGACGACCATCGCGATCTTCACGTCCCAGCCGCCGGAGAAGAAGGCAGGCGCCACGAGGGTGGTCAGCACGGCTGCGGGAACGGCGTTCAACGCCGCTTCCATGCGCGGCGGGATTGCCTTCATCCGCGTGATCAGCACGTAGCCGCCGATGCGCGTGATATAGGTCGCGACGGCCGAGGCAAGGATCAGCAGCAGGGTGCCGGTGTCGAGCGTACCCTCCATCGTTCAGGCCTCCCCGTCCTGTGGCGAAGCCGCCGCCGGGGCCGGGAGCGGCAGCAGCGTCGCGACGAGGATGCCGGCGGCGGCCCCGAGGCTGACGTGCCAGGGCGAGCCGACGAAATGATAGGCCGCGACCGACCCGAGGGCGCTTGCCAGCACGATCGGCGCGAAGCCGGGGCGGGTGCGGAAGGCAAGCACCATGCCGAGGAAATAGACCGGCAGCAGGATGTCGATGCCGATCGAGGCCGGGTCGCCGATCATGCGGCCGAAGAAGGCGCCGAGCATGGTCGACAGGTTCCAGCAGACATAGACCACGACGCCGAAGCCGATATACCAGGAAAAGCTCACGCCCCGGCCGCTTTCGCCGCGGCGCACCCCTTCGGCGAAGGCCGGATCGATCAGCAGGAAGAAGGCGACAATCTTCTGGGGCAGCGAGTAGTGCCGGATATATTTCGCCATCGCCGCGGAATAGAGGATATGGCGGAAGTTGACGGCGAAGACGGAGAGCACCACCAGCCAGGGCTCGACCCGCTGGCCGAAAAGCTCGATCCCCACCAACTGGCTTGCTCCCGCGTAGATCGTCGCGCTCATCAGCAGCGTCTCGAGGAAGCTCAGGCCGTTGTCCACTGCGACGGCCCCGAAGAGGGCACCGAAGGGCGCCGAGGACAGGGCGACGATGGCGCCGCCCCGCAGGCCTTCTCTGAAATCAATGCGGTTCATGGAGATTCCTTCTTCCCACCCCCCTTAGGCGAGAGGAAAGGCCCGGCGCAATTCAATAGCGCTGATGAATCGATCGATTCTGGTGAAGTCCCGGCGATCGACGGCCCTTGTCAGTCCCTCAGAATCTCGTGGCTCCGGACGATGCCGATCCCCTTTTGCCGCATCTCCTCGATCGCCGCCTTGACGCCCTCGGCATCGATCCCGCGGCTGGCATCCTCGATGACGCAGACACGGACGCCGGGCAGCATCTCGATCGCGTCGAGCGCCGAGAACCTGACGCAGTAATCCGTCGCGAGGCCGCAGATGTCGAGTTCGTCGATCTGCTGGGCGCGGAGATAGCCGGCAAGGCCCGTGACCGCTGCCCGGTCGTTGTCGCGGAAGGCGGAATAGCTGTCGATCGCCGGGTTCTCGCCCTTCTGCTGGATGTAGTCGACCTTGTCCATCCTGAGGTCGGGATGAAATTCGGCATCGCCCGTGCCCTGGACGCAGTGATCGGGCCAGAGCATCTGCGGCTGGCCGGAGAGTTCGCCCATCTCGAACGGCTGCTTGCCGGGATGCTGCGAGGCGAAACTGCCGTGATCGGCCGGATGCCAGTCCTGGGACAGGACGATGACGTCGTAGCCGCCTTCCTCGATCAGGCGGTTGGCGACGGGCACGACCTTGTCGCCGTCGGGCACGGGCAGGTTCCCGCCCGGGCAGAAGCCGTTCTGGATATCGACCAGCAGCAGGGCCTTCATGGTGGCTTCTCCTTAATCTGTCTTTTGCCGATTAATACCGCGCCGCCGATCGGCGACAAGCCCTTGGTGGCTCCCTTGGTGCACGACCTTGCAACGTCCCCGGCGCGCCGGGGTGCGGGCCGCACGGCGAAGAACGGGCTTTGCGCCTCCGCTGCAAGCGGCGGAAACATTATCCGCCTTCACGAGGCGCGCCGGAAGGCCGTTTCTCGCTCGCGCGGCCCCTGCGGGCTAAGACTGGGCTCAAACAGGAGCCGTCCCATGTCCATCGCCAGTTCATCAACGCCGCCGCGCGGCGATACTGTCTCGCCGATCAGTGTGCCGGGCCTCACCGCGCTCGTCGTGCTCGTCGCCGGCACGATCGCGCTCGGGCACACTTACGGCGCCACCCATGGCGCGCTGTTCCTGGTCGGCGGCGCGCTCGGCATCTCGCTCTACCACGCCGCCTTCGGCTTCACCTCCGCCTGGCGCGTCTTCATCGCGGAAGGCCGGGGCAGGGGGCTTCGGGTGCAGATGATACTGCTTGCGCTCGCCGTCGTCCTCTTCTTCCCCTTCCTCGCCTCCGGAACGCTGTTCGGCAACGAGGTGCGCGGCTTCGTGTCGCCGGCCGGAGTCGGGGTCATCGTCGGCGCCTTCATGTTCGGCATCGGCATGCAGCTCGGCGGCGGCTGCGCGTCCGGCACGCTGTTTACCGCCGGCGGCGGCAATGCCCGCATGCTGGTCACGCTCCTCTTCTTCATCGTCGGTTCGCTGCTGGCGACGATCCACTCCGACTGGTGGGCGGGACTGCCGTCGCTGCCGCCGAGTTCGCTGGTCAGCCTCGGTCCGGTCGCCGGCATCGTCATTTCGCTTGCGATCTTCGGGGCCATCGCCGCGCTTACCGTCTTCGTCGAGAAGAAGCGCAACGGCAGCCTGGAGCGGGCGTCGGCTACGCACCGTGACGGCTTCGCCCGCTATCTGAGAGGTCCCTGGCCGCTGGTCGCCGGCGCCATCGCGCTCGCGCTTCTCAACTTCGCCACGCTGGCGCTTGCCGGCCGTCCCTGGGGGATCACCTCCGCATTCGCGCTCTGGGGCGCGAAGGGAGCGCAGGCGATCGGCATCGATCCGACCGCCTGGGCCTACTGGCAGGCGCCCGCCAATGCCAAGGCGCTTGCCGAAAGCGTCTTTGCCGACGTGACCTCGGTCATGGATTTCGGCCTGATCGCCGGCGCCATGCTCGCGGCGACCCTTGCGGGGCGCTTCGCGCCGAGCCTCGACATTCCGCTGCGCTCGATCCTCGCGGCGGTGGTCGGCGGTCTCCTGCTCGGCTACGGCGCCCGGATTGCTTATGGCTGCAATATCGGCGCCTATTTCTCGGGGATCGCGTCGGGCAGCCTGCACGGCTACTTGTGGGCCGTCGCAGCCTTCGCCGGCAATATCCTGGGCGTCAGGCTGCGTCCCTTTTTCTTCATGGAACGCACCTCGCTTCGCCGCGTGGACGGCTGACCGCCTTCCGGTCCCGCACCCCGATGTGGTGCGGGATTGCCGGCCTTTTTTGGCCTTCGCCACCGCCTTGCCGCATTTCAGCTAAAGTTCCGGCAGGTTTGCCCCATAGAGCGAAAAGCAGCAATGAGGGCGGGGCGTAAAGATATTGGTTACCATATATCGTCATTCTCTAATCCGATCGACGAACGGCATGACGGCTTCCGGCCGCCGTTCAGGGCAGATGGACATGGTCGCAGTTGCGGCTTTGGCAGAATGATCGGGTAACGAGTATCATGGCGCTAGAGATCGACACGTTCGATACCGCAATTTCCTCCAGATCAGTTCCAAAACGTCCGAAACGGATGTCGCGTCTTGCCTTCGCCGGTCGGATGGTTCTGGCGACGGCCGCACTCGCCGGCGTCTGGATGTTCGCGGCAACCACGACCGTCAGCAGTTTCGCACCGAGCTTCGGCGCGCCCGACAGGCCGGAATTCTCGCTGGCAATGCCGGTCCGCCCGTCGGTCGCGCCTCAGGCCGACGAACCGGCCCAGGCCCGTGACATCGCCATCCGGATCAACAAGTTCGAACGTCTCTACCGGCAGCCCGTGGCGCCCAAGGCGTCGCGGCTCGAAGGTGCGCGGCTTGCGGCCGTCCTCTCGCAGCGTCCGGCCGGCGATGCCGTCGCCAGCACGCTCGGCGCGGCCTTTGCATCCGCCGCCGAGGACGAAAGGTTCCAGGCTCTCGCCGCAGTCCGGCCGGGCCCCGAAGCCGTCAGGCAGGCGCTCGGCGAGGCGATGAACGAGATGGTGGCGCTTGCGCCGCGCGTCGGTGTGCCGGTGGCCGAAATCGTCACCGCGTCGCTTGCCTCCGCTCCTGCCGAGGACGAAGTGCTGTCCGACGAGAGCGCGGTCGAGACCGCCGCGATCGAGGCGGAGGAGGCAGGGCGCACGAGCGAGCTTGCCGCCCTCATGGACGACACGCTTCCCATGCAGGGACCGCTTCCGACCTCCCGTCCCGAGACGGCGTTCAAGGCGCTCGAGGCCCTGGCGGCGGCGCGCGTTGCCAAGCCCGGCCGTGGCGTGGCCGACGAGGACGACGAGGCTTCCTCGACCGTTCTCGCCTATGCGCGGCCCGAAAACCCAATGAAGTCGCTGCCCAAGGTCGCGCCGCTCCCGGACCCGGGCACGAAGAAGGTGGCGATCTACGACATCACCAACGGCGTCGTCCACATGCCGAACGGCACCAAACTGGAAGCCCATTCCGGCATCGGCAAGATGCGCGACAACCCGAAATTCACCCATGTGAAGATGAAGGGCCCGACGCCGCCCGGCACCTACAAGCTCTCGATGCGCGAAAAGCCCTTCCACGGCGTCGCGGCGATCCGGCTCACCTCGGTCGACGGCAAGCATCCGCAGGGTCGCACCGGGCTTCTCGCCCACACCTATCTCCTCCGCTCGCGCCCCGGCGATTCGCACGGCTGCGTCGCCTTCAAGCACTACGACAAGTTCCTGGCCGCCTTCCGCCGCGGCGAGATCACCCACATGGTGATCGTGCCGGAATATAACGGCCGCCTGCCGGGCAAGAACCAGAACCTTCTGGTCAAGCTGTTCGGCGGCAAGGACGCCTAGGGCTTGCCGGCGATGCCGGCACGGCGCTAGCCGAGCAGGTCGCGTGCGGTCCGCATGAAGATGCGGGCGCCGAGCGGGATGAGGTCGTCGGGAAAATCGTAATCCGGATTGTGCAGGGCGGGGTGGCCTTCGCCGGCCCCGAGATAGAACATTGCGGATTTCGAGACCGCACCGAAACGCCCGAAGTCCTCCGACCCCCGCAGCGCCTCGCCGGGCTCGTGCGTTATCCCCTCGGCATCGAGGGCGGCGCGCAGGATGCCGACCGCCTCGACATGGTTGTCGCAGTGGTCGAACACCTCGTGATAGCTGGTATTCAGCGCCAGCCCGTCTCTCTCCGCCGCCTCCATCGCCAGCCGCTCGGCGGCATCCACCAGCGCCTGCATCCGGTCGTCGCTCATAGTCCTGAGCGTCACCCAGAGTTCGGCATGGGCCGGCGCGATGCCGAAGGCGGGTTCACCCATGCGCACGTGGCCGACGGTCGCGAGCACCAGGTCGCCGCCCGCGACGGAACCTCGACCGAGGCCGGTCAGCGCCGGCATCAGCGAGGCGATGGCCCGCATCGGCGACTTGCCGGTCTCCGGCATGGAGGCATGCGCCGTCCTGCCGGTCAGCGTGATCTTCATCCCTCGCGAGGCGCAGTTGGCGATACCCTCCTTCAGGCAGACATGGCCGAGCGGGATGCCCGGCAGGTTGTGGAGCGAGAAGGAATAGTCGGGCCGGATTTCCGCAAACCGTTCGTCGGCGATGACGGCCGCCGCGCCGGCACCGGTCTCCTCGGCCGGCTGGAAGAGAAGCACGACGCGACCGCGCCCCGGGCGCTTGCGGGCAAAGCCCCGTGCCAGGGCGGCGACCGTCGCGGTGTGGCCGTCATGGCCGCACATGTGCCCCTTGCCGGCGACGCGCGAACGGTGCGGCAGGTCGGAGATTTCCTCGATGGGCAGCGCATCGAGTTCGCAGCGGAAGAGCACGGTCGGTCCGTCTTCCGCCCCCTCGAAGACGGCGGCGACGCCCGTTCCGCCCAGTCCCTGGATCAGCCGGTCGGGCGACGTTGCGGCGAGGAAAGCCCGGACTTCCGCTGCGGTGGCGATCTCCTCGCCGGAGATCTCCGGCATGGAGTGCAGCTTCCTCCGTCATGCGGTGAGTTCGACGACGTCGTGATTGGTGAGAAACATGCCCGCCCTCCGCTTATCCTCAAGAGAGGTAACGCCGTACTCGATCCGGTGCAACGGGGTGCGTCGCGCTGCCGCTCAGGCTCCGGTGTCGCTTCGCAACGGCTGCCACATGGAGAATGTTCGCTCCGATGCCAGGAGTTCCGGCAGCGCCTCGTTCCAGGCCGTGCGGTAGGGCCGGGCAAGTTGCACGGAAAGCACGTCCTCATGGCGTCCAGAACGCCGTTCAGCAGCGAAAGGAAACGCTCCTTCTCGGCAGGCTTCACGTCGAACTCGATCAGATAGGTAACGCTCATCGGGGCACCCCTTTCTTCCGGTTTGATCAGGGCCGCCCGTGTCTCGGGATCGGCCGGGTAGAAGCATTCGAGCGCCAGTTCGGAGAGCGTGACGCTGGTGGCGGTGCTGAAAACGGTCGTGGTCGAGATGAAGCGCAGCACCCGCTCGCTTCCCGGCATCCGCAGTTCGAGCGGCACGGCGGGGGAAGGGCATGTGGCCGGCAAGGATCGCCTCCACTGTCTGGCGGATCTCCGCAAGCTCCGGCGCGTCTAAGGCCTCGACCCCGTAGATGGGCGCATAGCCCGCCGACATCATCAGGCGGTTCTGGGCACGAAGCGGCATGGAGAGCCGCTCGGCGAGCCTGAGCAGCAGATCGCGGCTCGGCGAGGATCGCCCGCTTTCGACGAAGCTCAGGTGCCGGGCCGATATCTCGGCGTCGAGCGCAAGGTCGAGCTGGCTCATGCGCCGGCGGCTGCGCCATTCGCGAAGCACGGCGCCGACGCCGGCCCTGGAAGAGGATGATCTGGTGAGCGTGTCGTGTCGGGTCATGCGCCGACCCTAGCAGAGGCGGGCCGGAATGCGATTACCTCGGAGGTAATTGTTCCGCACCGCGGACCGGTCCCGCCTTGACGCCGTGATCAACGAAAGGACCACGACCATGACCGATCATCTCGCCATCGCCAACGCCTATCTCGCCCTCTGGAACGAGGTGGACGACGCGAACCGGACCGCCGCGCTGACCAGGGACTGGACCCCCGCCGCCCGCTATGCCGACCCACTGATGGAGGGCGAGGGACCCGCCGGCATCTCCGCCATGATCGCCGCCGCCCGCGCCCCTTTCCCCGGCCATCGCTTCGAACTTTCGGGCACCCCCGACGGCCACGGCCCCTTCACCCGGTTTTCCTGGACCCTCGTCTCCCCCGACGAGGTGACCGTTGCACGGGGCATGGATGTCGCGCGCGTGGACGAAATGGGTAGGGTAACCGAGGTGGTGGGGTTTCTGGAGGGGTAGGGGTGAAGCGAAAGCCGGGGGAACGCCTGTGTTTCCCCCGCCGATTGCAAGGAATGACAAAGTTTGCCATCATCTCGGCAAACGAGGTGCTTGCCATGGCGACGATGAACGTATCCCTTCCGGACAAGATGAAGGATTGGGCCGAGGATCAGGCCCGTTCCGGTCGCTATTCGAACGTGAGCGACTACGTCCGGGATCTCATTCGACGTGACCAGGAGCGCTCCGACAAGATCGCCGCCATGCAGCGGCTGGTCGATGAGGGCCTGGCGAGCGGGATCGGCGAGCAGTCGGCGTCGGCGCTGTTCGACGCGGCGAAGAAGCGGGCTCGGGGCAAGGGGCGCTGATCGTGGGCTTCCGTCTTTCTCGTGAGGCGGAAGAAGACATCATCGCTATCGCCGAACATGGCATCCTCGCGTTCGGCGAGGCGCACGCCGGACGCTATCATCGGGAACTCTTCACGCTGCTGACCCTGATCGGCGACCATCCGCGCATGGCACGGGAGCGCCGCGAGATCCTCCCGCCGGTGCGCATCCAGCCATTCAAGGCGCATCTCGTCGTCTACCTCATCCAGGAAGACGGCGAGGTCCTCGTGCTTCGCGTGCGACACGCCCATGAGAACTGGGAGAGCGAGGAGGAGTGAGGCCCGCTCACACCTTCTCCACGAACCCGTCCAGCACCCGCTTCTGGCCGGCCTTGTCAAAGTCGATGGTGAGTTTGTTGCCTTCGATGGCGACGATGTTGCCGTTGCCGAACTTGATGTGGAAGACGCGGTCGCCGACGGAGAATTTCGAGGGTGTGTCGGCGACGGATTTCGCCACCAGCTCGCCCTCGATGGTGCGCCCGCGCGGGCCGCTCTCGCCGTAGCCGATGCGTTCCACCGCGTGGCCTGAACGGGTGCCCCAGTTGTCGCGCGTGGCGCTCGTCTGGTTGGCCTGGGCGCGCTTCCAGCCGGGAGTCGAATAGGTGTTGGCGAAGGGCTCGGCCTTGTCGAAGCGCGACTGGCCGTAGCCGCCGCGCCCGCCATAGCCGCCGTAGCTGGTGTCGGAGGCGGCGACGTCGACGTGATGGGCGGGCAGTTCGTCGAGGAAGCGGGACGGCATGGTCGATTGCCAGAGCCCGTGGATGCGCCGGTTGGAGACGAACCAGATGTGGCAGCGGCGCTTTGCGCGGGTGATCCCGACATAGGCGAGGCGGCGTTCCTCCTCCAGCCCCGAGCGGCCGCCCTCGTCGAGCGCGCGCTGGTGGGGAAAGAGGCCTTCCTCCCAGCCGGGCAGGAAGACGGTGTCGAATTCCAGCCCCTTGGCCGAATGCAGCGTCATGATCGAGACGGCGTCGAGATCCTCGTTCTGCTCGGCGTCCATGACGAGCGAGACATGCTCGAGGAAGCCGCGCATGCTCTCGAACTGCTCCATGGAGCGGATCAGTTCCTTGAGGTTTTCGAGCCGCCCCGGCGCCTCGGCCGACTTGTCGTTCTTCCACATGTCCGTATAGCCGGACTCTTCGAGGATCTGCTCGGCGAGTTCGATATGCGGAACCTTTTCCAGCCGCTCCTGCCAGTTCCTGAAGGACTGGATCACGTCGAACAGCGCCTTGCGGGCCTTCGGCTTCAGCTCGTCCGTCTCGATGATCTCGGCTGCGGCCGCAAGCATGGGAATGTCGCGGGCGCGGGCATAGTCGTGCAGCGTGCGAACCGTCGTGTCGCCGAGGCCGCGCTTCGGCGTGTTGACGATCCGCTCGAAGGCGAGATCGTCGGCCGGCTGGCAGACGAGGCGGAAATAGGCCATGGCATCGCGGATCTCCAGCCGCTCGTAGAAGCGCGGGCCGCCGATGACGCGGTAGTTGAGGCCGAGCGTGACGAAGCGGTCCTCGAACTCGCGCATCTGGAAGGAGGCGCGCACCAGGATCGCCATGTCGTTCAGCGCATGCTTCCTGCCGTCCGCGTCGCCACGCTGCAGCCGCTCGATCTCCTCGCCGATGGCGCGGGCCTCTTCCTCGGAGTCCCAGGCGGCATGCACCTGCACCTTCTCGTCGTCGGGATCGCTGCGATCGGTGAAGAGCGTCTTGCCGAGCCGGCCCTCGTTATGGGCGATCAGGTGGCCGGCGGCGCCGAGAATGTGCTCGGTGGAGCGGTAGTTGCGCTCCAGCTTGATCACGCGGGCGCCCGGAAAATCCTTCTCGAAGCGCAGGATATTGTCCACCTCGGCGCCGCGCCAGCCGTAGATCGACTGGTCGTCGTCGCCGACGCAGCAGACGTTCTGCGGCACGCCCTTCGGCCGCTGGGCGAGAAGCCGCAGCCACATGTACTGGGCGGTGTTGGTATCCTGGTACTCGTCCACCAGGATGTAGCGGAACTTGGCGTGATATTCCTTCAGGATGTCCGGATGATCGCGGAAGATCGCGATCGGATGGAGCAGGAGGTCGCCGAAATCGCAGGCGTTCAGCGACTTCAGCCGGTCCTGGTAGTTGCGGTAGAGTTCACGGCCCTTGCCGTTGGCGAAGGCGCGGGCGTCGCCTTCCGGAATGTCCTTCGGCGTCAGACCCTTGTTCTTCCAGTTGTCGATCATGCCGGCGAACTGGCGGGCCGGCCAGCGCTTGTCGTCGAGGCCCTCGGCCTGGATCAGCTGCTTGATCAGCCGGATCACGTCGTCGGTGTCGAGAATGGTGAAGTCGGAGCGCAGGCCCGCGAGTTCCGCATGGCGGCGCAGCAGCTTGACGCCGATCGAGTGGAAGGTGCCGAGCCAGGGCATGCCCTCGACGGCGCCGCCGACGAGCACGCCGATGCGCTCCTTCATCTCGCGCGCCGCCTTGTTGGTGAAGGTGACGGCAAGGATCTGGCTGGGGAAGGCGCGGCCGGTCGCGAGGATGTGGGCGATGCGGGTGGTGAGCACGCGCGTCTTCCCGGTGCCGGCGCCGGCAAGAACCAGAACGGGCCCGTCCACGGTCTCGACGGCTTCCCGCTGCTCGGGGTTGAGGCCCGAGAGATAGTCGGGGACGCTGCGGTTCTGGTCGCGCGCGGCCATGGCGCGGGCGGCGATGCCGAGCCCTCCGGCGGATGGCGGGGGCGGTGCTGCCTGCGAAGCGCGGCGCTGTTCCGGCTCCTCGTCGAAGAACGGAATGTCGTCGAAAACGTTACTCATGCGGCCAATGTAGTGATTCGGGTCCGAAAGGCCAGAAAAGATGTTCTGCTTTCATTCCCGTGGTTCCATATGGGCGTGGCGAAATCAAGATGCGGCCGGCAGCGGCGGGCGTCGCGAGCCGGGGGGCGGGCCGAGGCGCTGCCTTTGCGGCTGACAATTGCGTGAAATCCCGCGATGTTACAAATCCGTAAGGATGGCGGGCGGCAATTGCGTATATAGTCCGCCGCATACATAGTGCCGGTTGTGTGCCGGCCGCATGCCGGATGTCCGATATACCCTCCCAGCGGAGACCTTGATGCGCATTTGGAAGCAGTTGCTCCTCAGTCTGATCGTCCTTTCCGGAGCACTTTGCCTCTCCGTCTTCCTGGTTCCAGGCGCCGGCGACATGCTGGCGCGGATGGGCGTGCCGCAGTCGCTCGTTTCGGCAATCCGCCCGGAGGCGGGCGCGGAGACGGCATCGGGCGGCGCGGGCTCGCCGGGCAGGGGGCCCGGAGGCGGTGCCGGCGGTAGCCGCGCAACCCTCGTTGTCACCCAGGAGGTCGGCACCGGCACGGTCAACGACCGGCTTTCGGCGATCGGCAGCGGCGAGGCGATCCAGTCCGTGGTGGTCATGCCCCAGGCCGCCGGCACGATCGAGGAAATCCTCGTCACCGCCGGCGAGAAGGTCACCAGGGGCCAGGTCCTCGCGCGCCTCGACAAGGAAGAGCAGGTGATTGCCCGCGACCGGGCCCAGGTCGCGCTTCGGAGCGCCACGGAGCGGTCGCAGTCGCTCAGCAACCTCCGCTCCGTCTCCCGGCTCGACGTGCTCGACGCGCAGCTCGCCGAGGAGACCGCAAGGCTCGAGCTGTCGACGGCGGAACTGAACCTCAGACGGCGCGAGATCCTCGCCCCGATCGACGGCGTGGCCGGCATCGTGCCGGTCAATGTCGGCGATAACGTCACCACGCAGACGGCGATCGTGACCGTCGACGACCGCTCGTCGGTCCTCGTCGATTTCTGGGCGCCGGAGCGGTTCGCCACCGCGATCGCGCCCGGCCATGCGGTCGAGGCCACGTCGATTGCCCGGCCCGGCCAGGTCTTCTCCGGCGTCGTGGATGCGATCGACAACCGCGTCGATCCGGCCAGCCGGACGCTGCGCATCCGCGCCCGCATCGACAATCCCGACGACGTGCTGCGGGCCGGGATGGCGTTCAGCGTCACCATGCGCTTCGAAGGCGATACCTTCCCCGCGGTCGATCCGCTCGCGGTCCAGTGGGATGCCGAAGGCTCCTATGTGTGGCAGGTCGTCGACGGCAAGTCGGTGAAGAACCGCGTCCGCATCATCCAGCGCAATCCCGATACCGTCCTCGTCGACGCGAACCTGGCCGCCGGCGATGCCGTTGTGATCGAGGGGCTGCAGCGCGTCCGCGAAGGTGCCGACGTCCGCGTTGCCGGCGCGGACCAGAATGCGGAGGTCGCGAGCCAATGACGTCTCACGACAGCCAGACACCGCAGCAGCAGCAGGATCCCGGCCAGAGCTTCACGGCGCTCTTCGTGCGCCGGCCGATCCTTGCGGCCGTCCTCAACACGCTGCTCGTGGTCGCGGGCCTGGCTGCCCTGTTCGGGGTCGAGGTCCGCGAGCTCCCCGACGTCGACCAGCCGGTCATCACCGTCCGGACGACCTATGACGGGGCATCGCCGCAGACGATCGACCAGGAACTCACCCAGATCATCGAAGGTGCCGTGGCGCGGGTGAGCGGGATCAAGTCGATCTCGTCGGAATCGCAGTTCGGTTCGAGCCGCGTGACGCTCGAATTCACCGATGCCGCCGACATCGCGGTCGCCGCCAACGACGTGCGCGACGCGCTCGGCCGCATCACCAACCAGCTGCCGGAGGATGCCGACGAGCCGCGCATCATCAAGGCGGATTCCGATTCCCAGGCGATCATGCGTATTGCCGTCACCTCCAGCAATCTTTCCATGGAGGACCTGACGCTTCTCGTGGACAACGAGGTGACCGACCGTCTGGCCGCCGTCGACGGCGTCGCCGACGTCGAGCTCTACGGGGACCAGGAGAAGATCTTCCGGGTCGACATCAACCAGGCCGCGCTTGCCGGCCGCGGGCTGACCGTCGGCGATATCTCGACCGCGCTTTCGACCGCGGCGCTCGACGTTCCGGCGGGTTCGCTCGAGAGCAACCGGCAGAATATCGTGGTGCGGGCGACGGCGAACCTCACGACGCCACAGGATTTCGAGAGCGTCCTCGTCAAGGACAATATCCGCCTTCGCGACGTCGCCACGGTGACGCTCGGTCCCGATGACGGCTCCACCGTGCTGCGCGCCAACGGCGTCCAGGGCGTCGGCCTCGGCATCATCCGCCAGGCGCAGTCGAACACGCTGACGATCTCGGAAGGCGTCAAGGCGGCCGTCGCCGAACTGCAGAAGAACCTGCCGGAGGGGACGCGCATCGTCATTACCAGCGACGACGCGGTCTTCATCGAAGGGGCGTTGCACGAGGTCGAGATCGCGCTCGGGCTTTCGGCGACCGTCGTGCTGATCGTCATCTTCCTCTTCCTGCGCGACTGGCGGGCGACCCTCATTCCGGCCGTCACGATGCCGGTGGCGCTGATCGGCACGCTCGTCGCGATCTATCTCGTCGGCTTCTCAATCAACATCCTGACGCTGCTCGCCATCGTTCTGGCCACCGGCCTCGTCGTCGACGATGCGATCGTGGTGCTGGAAAACATCGTGCGCCGGCGCGCCGAAGGCATGGGTCCGCGGGCCGCGGCGGTCCTCGGCACGCAGCAGGTCTTCTTCGCCGTCATGGCGACCACGGCGACGCTGGCAGCGGTCTTCATCCCGCTCTCCTTCCTGCCCGGCCAGATGGGCGGCCTGTTTCGCGAGTTCGGCTTCGTGCTCGCCTTCGCGGTCGCACTTTCCTCTGTCACGGCGCTGACACTCTGTCCCATGCTTGCCTCGCGCATGCTGACGAAACCCATCAAGGAAGTCGAAAGCGGGGTGCTCTACTGGATCGGCGAGAAGTTCGCGAGCCTCTATGCCGCCATCCTCCGCCGCTGTCTCGATGCGCCGGTGGTCGTCATCGTCGTCTCGGCGCTGATCTCGGCCGCCGCCTACGGGGCCTTCGGCTCGGTGCGCAGCGAACTGACGCCGCAGGAAGACCGGTCGATGGTGATGATGCGGCTGACGGCGCCGGAAGGCGTGAGCCTCGACTATACGCGCGACCAGATGCAGCGCGTCGAGGAGAACCTGCTGCCGCTCAGGCAATCGGGCGAGATCGCCAACATCTTCTCCATTTCCGGCTTCGGCAGCAACACCAACAGCGGCTTCATGGTGCTGACGCTGGCGCCCTGGGGCGATCGCGAGCGCAGCCAGGACGAGATCGTCCGGGACATCAACGCCGCCGCGCAGAAGGTCCCGGCGCTCCGGGGCTTCGCCATCCAGTCGAACAGCCTGCGGATTCGCGGCGCCGGGAACGGGCTGCAGATGGCCATGGTGGGCAGCGACCATGCGAGCCTCACCCAGGCGGCGATCCAGCTCGTCTACAAGATGGAGGACAGCGGCCTCTTCGATACGCCGAGGCTCTCGAACGAGCCGACACAGGCCCAGCTTTCGGTCGCCATCGACCGCGAGCGCGCCTCCGATCTCGGCATCGACATTACCGGGCTTTCCGCCGCCATGCAGGCCCTGCTCGAAGGGCGGTCGATCGTCGACGTCTTCGTCGATGGCGAGGCGATGCCGGTCAAGCTCACCTCCAACACCCAGCCGATCGACGATCCGACGGACCTCGAGAACATCTTCCTCAAGGCCTCGGACGGCAAGATCGTGCCGATGTCGACCATCGCGACGCTCAAGGAAGGCGCGGTGGCGCCGGAACTCAACCGCGAGCAGCAGCTGCCGTCGGTCTCCTTCTCGGGCAACCTGCGCGACGGGGTGACGCTCGGCGAGGCTGTGCTGGCCGTGGAGGAAATGGCCAGGCCGCTTATGCCGGCCGGCGCCCGCCTGCTGCCGCTCGCCGAAGCCGCCACGCTGGAGGAGAATTCCTCGGGCATGCTGATGACCTTCGGCTTTGCGATCGTCATCATCTTCCTGGTGCTCGCGGCGCAGTTCGAGAGCGTCCTGTCGTCGCTGATCATCATGTCGACCGTCCCGCTCGGGCTTGCCTGCGCGGTCTTCGCGCTGATCCTGACGGGGACCAGCCTCAACGTCTACAGTCAGATCGGCCTCGTGCTTCTGGTCGGGGTGATGGCGAAGAACGGCATCCTGATCGTCGAATTCGCCAACCAGCTCCGCGATGACGGGGCAGGGGTGCGCGATGCGATCGAGCGTGCCTGCAGCATCCGCCTGCGGCCGGTGATGATGACGATGATCGCAACCGTCATCGGCGGCCTGCCGCTGGTCCTCGCCCAGGGTGCGGGTGCCGAGGCACGCATTGCGCTCGGCTGGGTGATCGTCGGCGGGCTGGGGCTCGCCACCGCCGTCACGCTGCTCATCACGCCGGTGGCCTACGTGCTCATCGCCCGGTTCTCCAGGCCGCATGTTCACGAGGAACGGCGCCTGCACCAGGAGCTTGCGATCGCCACCCGGCGGGAGGCGAACGAGGACGGCGACCGGCCGCTGTTGGCCGCGGAATGACATCGGCCACAAGCCGCGCGGCCTAAGTCATCCATTCCGGTTGATCGGCTTCCTTTAGCCGGGGTTTCATGCCCCCGGCCATTTAGGCACCCCGCGCCGCGGGGATGGTTTCAGGCCTCCATGCCAATGGCAACAGCGGTATAGGTGGAATCTCATCCCCCTTCATCCCCGGGGCTTTCGCTGCCGCTAGAGTTCTGCCGTCCCGCTTCGGCTACACCGGTCACGCATCGCCGGCGAAGCGGGGCCGGTGCCTGCAGGACTTGCGGTGATGCAAGCCGGTTCTGCAGGCTGCGCAGAAAGTGGTTCCCCTCTTGCATCGCGAGGCGTGCGTGTGCCGCACACAAAGCGGTCCCGATAATGAGAACACTATGGGGCCGGCGCAGAGGAACCGGAGTTGCGCTGGCAAAGAACACTGAACGGGACACGTCGCGTGTCACATAAAAACTAAATAAGAGACACACGACGTGTCCCGGCCGACCCCCGGTAGAACCGGGAATGAAAAGAGCTCAACCGTCCTGCTCCGGACGGGCGCATGTAGATCCCCGGAACGCCAAGGGAGGAGTCCGTCGTCCTCCTGCCGATTTGTCGCATGGGGCGATCGACGGGCCTGCGGTTCTGGACAAAGCCGTATCCGTTGCCTAACCGGTGGAGACATTTTGCGGGGGAAAGATACCGATGGCGCTCAACGACGTTAAGGCCGGCATTCGCAACGAGGAGGGGATCGCCGCCGTGCTCGGCCTCCTCAAGCAGCAGTTCGGCGAGCGATTCCAGACAAGCCAGGCTTTTCGCGAGCAACATGCCCACACCACGACCTATCTTCCGGCGCAACTGCCCGACGGAGTCGCCTTCGTCGAAAGCGCGGAGGATGTGAAGGCGATCGTCAGGATCTGCGCCGCCCACAAGGTCCCCGTCATTCCGTTCGGGACGGGGTCGTCGCTCGAGGGCCAGATCAATGCGCCGAACGGCGGCATTTCCATCGATTTCAGCCGCATGAACCGTGTTCTCGAGATCAATGCCGAGGACCTCGACGTGGTCGTCGAACCGGGCGTGACCCGCGAGCAGCTCAACACGGAACTGCGCGCCACCGGCCTGTTCTTCCCCATCGATCCGGGGGCGAACGCCTCGATCGGCGGCATGGCGGCGACGCGCGCTTCCGGCACCAATGCGGTGCGCTACGGCACGATGAAGGACAATGTGCTGTCGCTGACCGTCGTCACCGCCGATGGCGAGGAAATCCGCACCGCCCAGCGGGCGCGCAAGTCCGCGGCCGGCTACGACCTGACGCGGCTCTTCGTCGGAGCGGAAGGCACGCTCGGCGTGATCACCTCGATCACGCTGCGGCTCCAGGGGATTCCGGAAAAGATCGGCGGCGGGGTCTGCGCATTCCCGTCGGTGAAGGCGGCCTGCGACGCGGTGGTCATGACCATCCAGATGGGCATTCCCGTCGCCCGCATCGAACTGCTCGACGAGATGCAGATGCGCGCCTGCAACAGCTATTCCGGACTGTCCTACGCGGAGAAGCCGACGCTCTTTCTCGAATTCCACGGCACGGAGGAGACCGTCGCGTTGCAGTCGGCGCAGTTTTCCGAGATCGCCGCGGATTGCGGCGGGGACAGCTTCAGCTTCACCCAGGACGCCGAGGAACGGAACCGGCTGTGGAAGGCGCGCCATAACGCCTACTGGGCCTCGCGCGCGCTCGCCCCGCATCTCAACGGCCTGTCGACCGACGTCTGCGTGCCGATATCGCGACTTGCCGAATGCGTGGTGGAGACCCAGGCCGATATCGCCGAGCACGGCTTCCTCGCGCCGATCGTCGGCCATGCGGGCGACGGCAATTTCCACGTGCTGATCCTGTTCGACGACAAGGACCCGGCCGACGTCCATCGCGCCGAAGCCTTCGTCGCGCGTCTCAACGCCCGGGCGCTCGAAATGGGTGGGACATGCACCGGCGAGCATGGCATCGGCCAGGGTAAGATGGGTTTTCTGGAAAAGGAATTCGGCGGGGCCGTTGCCCTGATGCGATCCATCAAGCAGAGCCTCGATCCGGACAATATCTTCAATCCCGGCAAGATCTTCCCCCCGCAGGCACGGGGGTGAGCGGCGCGCAATGCCTTGACTTGTCCGGGCGTCGGGTGGGACTAGTCTTTTTCTGAACGCAGGGAGACTCGCAAGGTGCTCGGACGCATCCTCTTGACGGCTGGTGGTCTTCTGGTGGTGGCGCTGTTCGCCGCTCTGCTTGCGCCATTCTTCGTCGACTGGACCGATTTCCGCATGGAATTCGAGCAGCGGGCGAGCCGCATCCTCGGCAAGAAGGTTGTCGTGCACGGAGATGTCGACGCCCGCATCCTGCCGTTCCCGTCAGTGACGCTTCACGACGTGCGGGTCGGCCAGGATCGGGACGGTCTCCCGCAACTGCACGCCGCCCGCTTTTCCATGGACATGGAACTTGCGCCCTTCCTGTCCGGCGAGGCGCGGATATTCGACATGCGGCTGGAGGAGCCGAAGGCGCGGGTGCGGATCCTTGCCGACGGAACCCTCGACTGGATGCGGGGAAGCCGGGCGGACATTCCGCTGCGGACGGTGGTGATCGAGGACGTCCACATCACGGACGGCACGATCGACATCATCGACGAGCAGAGCGGCCAGACCCGCCAGCTCGCCGGTTTCAACGCGGACCTTTCGGCGGCATCGCTTGCCGGGCCCTGGCGCGGCGAGGGCTTCGGGTCCCTCGACGGCGAGGAGGCGGCCTTCACGCTGTCGACCGGGGAGGGCGATGCGGCAGGCCGGACGCTCCCCCTGCGGCTTCGGGTGCTTCCCGACGCCGTGCCGCTGGCGATCGAACTCGACGGCGACCTGATGCTCGCGGACGACCGGCCGGCCTACAGGGGCCGCTTTGCATTGAATGCACTCGAGGAGGAGGACGAGAGCGAGCCGGTGCAGGCGCCGGCGCCCGGTCCGCGGCTCAAGGGCGGGTTCGAACTGACGAACGACCGCCTGCGCATCCCCGAATACAGGCTGGAGGTCGGCCCCCTCAACGATCCCTACGTGGTGACGGGGGAGGCGACGCTCGACACCGGCGAGGCGCCGGAATTCCTGCTGACGGCCGAAGGCCAGCAGATCGACGTCAATCGGCTTGGCGAGGGCGAGCGGGCCAAGACCGGACGGGACGCGGCCGCCTCCGCCCAGCGGCGCATCCAGGCGGTGATCGACATCGCCGCGCAGATCCCCATTCCGCAGGTGCCGGGACGGGCGAGCTTCAGCCTGCCCGCCGTCGTCGCCAATGACACGACCGTCCGCGACATCCGCATCGACGTGCGGCCCGCCGGCACGGGGTGGACCGTCGACAGTTTCGCCGCGACCTTTCCCGGCCGCACCCAGGTGGAGGCCAAGGGTGCGCTGACGCTGACGGACCGCGTCTCGTTTGCCGGCGACCTGCTCGTGGCGTCCAACCAGCCCTCGGGACTGGCCGCATGGCTGTCCGGTCCGGTTGACCCCGCCATCCGGCGCCTGAAGACCGCCGGGTTTTCCGCGAACGTCAACCTGACGCCGGAGCTTCAGCGTTTCGACGACCTGGAGCTGGCCGTCGGCCCCGCCACGCTTCGCGGCAGCATCGAACGGCATGCCCCGGTGGACGCGGTCCCCTCGCTGACCGTCGAGCTTGCCGGCGACGAGATCGACATCGACGCCATCCGGGCGCTGGGCTCACTCATCACCGGAAACGACGCCGGCGAGGCGGCACTCGACCACGCCATCGCCGCCAGGCTGAAGGCCGCGCGGCTGACCGCATCCGGCGTCGCCGCCGACGAGGTGGATACGACCTTCACGCTTGCCGAGGGCGAACTGGCGCTTGAGAAACTGACGGTCGGCAATCTGGCGGGAGCCTCGATCGAAGCCAAGGGGCGGCTGGAGGGGTCGCTTCTCGACTACACTGGAAGCGGTACGGCGACGATGCGGATCAGTGATCCCGCCGCCTTCACCCGGATGCTTCAGCAGCGCCTTCCGGCCCACCCCGTCCTCGGGCGCCTTGCGGCAAGCAGCAGATGGTTCAGCGACACCCGGCTCTCCGCCGACATCCGCGTCGGCGGCGAGCGGCCGGGGCTGTCGGCCACGGTGACGGGAAGCAGCAATGGCAGCGACGTCAACGCCGAGCTGGCCCTGCCGGCCGTGTTCACGCTGACCGGGCGGAATGCGGGCTCGCTTTCCCTGCAGATGGAGAACGAACAGACGGCGGTGCTGCTTGGGCAGCTTGGGCTCGACCCCTTGCCGCTCGGCGATGACGGGGCGGCGCGGGTGTCGCTCGATGTGAGGCAGGACGGCGACAAGCCTGCCGCGGTCAAGCTGGCCTTTTCGACCGCCCGCACGCAGTTCGAGGGCGAGGGCGACGTGGACCTCGGTCCGACGGATTTCGGAACCGGTGACGGTCGCCTGACGCTCCGGTCGCAGGATGTGGAACCCTACCTGCTGATGACCGGCATAGGCATTCCGCAGTTCGGGACCGGCTTGCCGACCAGCCTTTCGACTCAGATCAGCTTCACGCCAGAGCGCATCAGCCTCGCGAAGCTTTCCGGCGAGGTGGGAGAGAATGCGATCGAAAGCGACGATCTCACCTTCGACCGGTCCGCTCCGGTGACCAGGCTTACCGGCGAGCTCGGCGTCGACCGTCTGGATCTTGCCTGGCTTTCGAAGGCCATCCTAGGGCCGGTCCAGGATCCCGCCACCGGCCAGCTGTCCGCAAAGCCTTTCTCCATGCCGGTCTTCGGGACCAGCGAGGCGAGCCTGAAGATCCGTGCCGGGGTATTCGACCCGGGCAGGATGGGCGATATCCGGGATTTCTCCGCGACGCTCGAGCATCGCAACAGCGGGTTCGCGATCGAGGACGCGGCGGGTTCGTGGCATGGCGGCCGGGTCGCCGGGCGCCTCGCGATCAACAATGGCGACGGCACGGGGATCTTCCAGACACGGTTCACCGTGGAGGACGCCGACCTCGCGACGCTGGTCTGGCAGGGGCCGGACGGTCCGGTTGCGACCGGCCGCGTCGATGCGGTGGTGGCAGCCGAATCCACCGCGAAGACGCCGGCCGACCTCCTTGGTTCGCTCAACGGTTCGGGTGAGATCAAGATCGCGCCGCTGACGCTGAGCCGCATCGACCCGGAGGCGCTGCCGCCGTTGCTTGCCGAAATCGACATGCTCGAGGGCGGGGGCGAGGTCGACGAGGCGCAGGTGCGCCCGCTGGCCGAGCGGTTCGTGCGCCGCGGAGAGGCGACGTTCAGCGAGGTGGCGATCCCCTTCACGATCACGGGGGGCGAGGCGAGGGCCCAGAACATCACAGCGATTTCCGGCAACGGCCGGGTCAGCGGCGAGGCGAGGGTAAACCTCGCGGAGCAGGCGCTGCGCGGTGAACTGGCTGTCTCCTTCGTACCCGGCGACGAGGGGCTCGCGGGGGGAGAGCCTGCGGTCCGCTGGCTCTATTCCGGCAGTCTCGACGAGCCCTCCGTGGTCTTCGACGTCGCGCCACTGACGAACTTCCTGTCGCTGCGGGCCTTCGAGCGCGAGCGTCGCCGTGTGGAAATGCTGCAGGCCGGCGTCCTCGAAAAGCAGCGGCTGAGGCGCGAAGTCACGCTCTACCGCTTCCTTGCGGCCGAGCGCCAGGCAGCGCGCGAAAAGGCCGAGGCCGAGGAGCGGGCGCGGCGGGAAGAGGAGGCGGCAAGGCTGGAGCGGGAACGGGCGGAAGCGGCCGCAAGGGCCGCGGAGGCGGAAGCCCGGCGGCAGGCCGAGGCGCCGGCGCTTACCGTGCCGCCGGTTCAGGAACTGCTCGCACCGGGCGGCTCAGCCCTTGAAGCACCGGCGATCCAGGGACTGCCGGGCGTCGAGCGATAGGCTCAGCCGGCATGCGCCGCGGCCTGCTGCTGGTGCCATCGAAGGACGTGCAGGCGGAGGGCGGAGGAGAGGTTGCTGTCGGCGGGGCGCTCGTCGTCAATCGAGGCAATGAGGCCGGCGACGCTGAGTTCGCTTTCGCGCGCAATGCGCTTCAGCTCCTCCCAGAACTCGTCTTCGAGGGAAAAACTGGTGCGGTGGCCATGCAGCGTAGCGGAATGTTTGCGGATCACCCGTGCCTCCTGCCGAAAGCGAAGCCATGCCCTGCGTGGCGCGTGACCGGTCCGGTGGTCCCGAATGACGCCGATCAGTCCCGATCGTCCCGCTTCTCCAGCTTTCCCTGGTCGAGGGTGCGCTCGGCCTTCTGGTTAAGCGCCTTGGTCAGCGTCTTTTCGGCCTTGCTGCGGCCGAAGGCGAGGCGGTTCTGATCGGCCTGCCTCTCCTTGTCGAGACGCTGTCTCGCCTTGCGGGCCTGACGCAGGTTGACGACGTCACCGCTCATGCCCCGATTTCCCTACTGTTTCTTGCGGAAGGAATCGAGCGAGACGACGGAGGCGGGTTTCTTTTCCTCGCCTTCGGTCTGTTCGGCAGCCTCCGGCCGTGCGGGAGTCTCCACGGGAATGGCAGTGATCTCCGCAGAAGCCACTTCGTCCTCCTCGGCCATCGGGACCTCGAACTCCAGTTCGAAATTCACCGACGGATCATAGAAGCCGCGAATCGCATTGAAGGGAATCACCAGCCGTTCCGGCGTGTCGGAGAAGGACAGGCCGATCTCGAACTGGGTGTCGGATATCTTCAGGTCCCAGAACTGGTGCTGGATCACGATCGTCATCTGCTCGGGATACTTGGCCTTGAGGTGCTGCGAAATGCGCACGCCCGGGGCGCCGGTCAGGAAGGTGATGAAGAAGTGGTGGTCGCCAGGCAGCCGACCGGTGGCAGCGACTTCGCTCAAGACCTTGCGAATAACACCGCGCAGTGCGTCCTGCGCCAAGATATCGTAGCGGATGTGATCCTGCCCCATTCGGTTCTGTCTCTCAGTTCTGGATGCTTTATCGAAGCATCCTTATGCCACGCCAGCCATACGCGGAAAAGCGCCGGCTTGATGGCCAGTGTACATAATTTCGAAAAAAGGGAGAAGGTGAAGGCTTCTGTTGCCAGGTGCCTTCGGACCCCGCCTAAGAGTGCGACCCCTTAGGACTTGATTTGAAGTGTCACACCGCCATTAGGCAGCGAGACGAGCTTCCGCATAGTTGTCGTTTGCAACTACTATTTTGACCCGATAACGGTGGTATCATGCCGAGCAAAAGTTCGATCTTTACACCCTTGTCGATCCTATTTCGCCCCCATCACAAGCCGGTCGTCGAAGACCGGTTTGTGGTGGAGGCGCCGGGTACTGAACCTTATATGACGAAGTACGAACTTAGCCGACAACCAAATGCCCGCTCGCGGCGGCCATCGATGGACATGTCGTCGACTAAATTTAGCCGACAGAGCCAAGTCGCTAAGATACGCAGGCAAGCGCTCTCGATGAGTAAGCTTCTGAGGTTAGGTGGAGGTTTCTGTTGCCAGGTACCTCCGAACCCCGCCCTACGGGGCTAACCGTAAGGACTTAGATCGGAATTCCCACACCGCCATTAGGCAGCGAGAGCGTATTCCTTAGCGTTGTTGTCGTTTGCAACTACACTTTTGACCCGATAACGGTGGTATCATGCCGAGCACAGTTTTTGTCTTTCAATGCCAGTCGATCCCATTTCGCCCCCATCAGCAAATGTTGCCTCTTCAACATCTCCTGGTGGAGGCGGCGGCTTCGAAGCCGCGTCCTGTACATCTATTGCACAAACGGTTTAGCGCCATAGCTTCTTTCGAAGCGTCACTAAGATAAGGGGCTTAGTCGGCTTGTTCAAGAGACTATTTGGGCAAACAGAAGGAGCTTGGGATCCCTTCCTAGAGCGGACAGGCCAAAGTCCCGCTCTGCTGCTAATCCGGACGGCCTACCTGCAAGTCGTGTCTGGCCACTAAATATGCTCCCGCGGTAAGTCCCAGCGGACAGCTTGGACGCAATCTTCAGTGCACCTCGATCCGACGATGAGAGTGTTCTATGACCGTTTAGTCGTCGGTAAGATCCGCGCCTGAATAGCGGCGGGCTCAGGGTCCGCAGCTAGGGATTCTTGGGCTATTGTAAAGCCTGGTCCACGGCCGTGCTGAGGCGGAATAAATTCAATACCCAAACTTTCAAGCGCCAATCCAATTTTCTCGACTGTGTTGGTCTTGACGTAGCTCGACGGGTTCTCGGCCATCGACAAAGTGGATGTGCTGACCTTGGCATGCGCAGCGAATTGCCTGCTGTTCATATTCAGCGCGGCTCGTGCAGCTTTGAATAAATTACGCGGATAATCAGCGGCCATCTCCTGCAGCTAATCCGAAGGCTAAAAGAGAGCAACGAAAACAGTCGCTTGAATAGTAATTCGTTTATTTGACGCGATTAATCGCGTCAAATAAACGAATCGTGCTAAGCTGAGGCAGTTAAAGGCTCTTATCGAGTCTTCAGGTTCCCTCGTCGAAGTCCTTTAGGATACCTACCATGATCATCATCAGAGAGGGTCGGTCCAATTTTCCGACCCCAGGCGATTTGCGTGAAATCGCGAAATACGACCGTCTCACTGACGACCTTAACTTTGCGTTGTCATATCCGCTCCAACCGTTTGTAGACAGCCACTCCTTGCCCATCTTAGAGGACTGGTCGATGTCCACGCGGCAAGCTCCTTGTTTGATCGGTACGGCTTACGGACATCCCAATTTCGGCGGCCAAGAATTTCCATTCACGAGTTCGGAGCTCGTTCTTTTCGCGCCGGACATCGGGCTGGCACGGACCCGGTCCCGGTGGTTCCGTTTAGGGACTCGATTAGAGACTGGAGACGCTTAATGGCGACTTCCGCAGCAAGGATGATCTGATAGCCGCGTGTATGGAAGAGAGAGACCAGCCAAATCTCACGCTCTTCAAGCAGTGGTATCCTGAAGCTGAAGGCGATCTGTCTGACAACGTGCGTTAATTTTCGACTGTCTTGCACGCTCCAAAGTCCATCGAATAAGCGGGCAGAAGGGAGCCCTCCGCCTAAGCCGCCCGCTTCTTTGTTCGGAAGCAATTGCGGAACGATGGATATGGTGGTCCGAGAACGGCGCAATGGGGACTTCTGCGCTCAGACAGGAAACGGGTGGCGATCGGCGTTAGGCACAATAGCGATCTCCTGCATTATAAACAGGCGATAGAATGGAACTGGCCAATAAGCTTCGATCGTGACTGGAGCCAGCAGTGGTATCGGCGCAGCCCCGATCGCCTTCGGAGTGATGCGGTTCAGTGAGGTCATTTGCCAATTGGCGAAGATGTGGTATCTTTCCGCCAGAAAGAGTAGGATGTCATGCAACTCCAACCTATTTCCTCGACTCCGTTCAACAGCGCATCGCCTGAAATCACCGATGACGAAGCAGAGGCACTCGCTCGCACAACGGTGAACCTGTTCAACGCTTGGAAGCTTACAGACGCTCAGGCTTGCACTTTGCTCGGTGGTCTATCAGCACGCACTTGGGCAAGGTGGAAAGAAGGTAGCCCAGGACGGGTCCATCGAGACCTGAAAATGCGGATGGCTCACCTCATGGGTATCCACAAGGGGGTGCGGCATCTGTTTAAAGATGCGGCAAGAGGATATGACTGGATCAAAGCGCCTAATGCGGCTTTTGGTGGCAAGTCGGCGCTAGACGTGATGCTTGGAGGCGAGCTTGCTGATCTTGCCGTTATGCGTGAATGGCTCGATGCGGAGCGAAGCGCGTGGTAAGCGGACTTGCTGTCCGTTCCCACGTACAATGGTCTAAAACCTATCGCATCATTCGTTCGATCTATCCCCCCATCGATCTGTTCGAGGACATCGCAGACCCCCGCGACTGGGAGGCCCTTGTCGCCGTGGAGGCTAAAACGAATCCGCGAATTCGTTATGAGGTGGGCGATCTGGGGAAGGTGCCCGCGCATCGTCGAGTTTCAGGCCCCGGCTCGAGCTATGTAATGGCCCCGTTCGTCCACTGCTCAACCAGGCGACCTGGACGCTTCACGGACGGAACCTATGGCATCTACTATGCGGGCGACCGTGAAGAAGTCGCAGTCGCCGAGACAATACATCACCATCAGAAGTTCATGAGCTCAACGTCCCAGCCCCCGGGTTGGACGTCGGACTTTCGTGTTTTGGTGGGCAGCATAGACCGGGCACTAGACGATGTGAACAAGGTGCCTGACGTGCTGGATCCGGTCGATTACTCCGCTTCCCATGTGGAAGGAAGTGGGCTTCGGGCAGCGGGAAGCGATGGCCTCTTGTGGAACAGTGTTCGAATGCCTGGTCATCGTTGTATCGGCATCTTCTGGCCGGACGCCATAACGAGTCCTGTTCAAGGGCGGCACTACTGTTATCACTGGAACGGCACGCGGGTCGATTTCGTCCGCCAGTACGACACCGGGGCGGTACTAGCGGTATCATAGCAGGTGGGTCATCTTGGGCATTTGCTCCACAAGGGTGGAAATGTCCATAACATCGTTGCACCCGTATCCGTGAATTGCCGCGGCTCTCATTGGAAGTTCTCCCAAACCTTGATCCAATCCACGGTATAGAAGTAGTTGTTCGATGTGACGCCAACCTGCATCGCCGACAGGCCATTTCTCATGCAACAACCTTTTGCTACTCGCCGTGTTGCGAAGCCAAGTGGTTCCGCGTTGCCGTTGCACACCCACACTGAAGCGCAGCTGACCTTTGCTGCGTCAGGCATGATCCAACTCCATACGGAGGAAGGGGTCTGGCTGGTGCCTCCTCCGCGTGCGGCGTGGGTTCCGGCAGGTGTTCGGCATCGCCTGGATATCATAACGGACGCCGAACTCTGGATGGTGCATTGGCAGGCATCAGCAATCGCAGAATGGACGCCTGCAGGCTTTCCTGATC
>NZ_JBSHHW010000013.1:0-58051 GCF_053618655.1 Pseudorhizobium sp. NPDC055634
AGCAAAAGGCGGATGGTCAGACGAAACAGGTGGGGGGTCAAAATTGGACGCCGGTCACCCCGCCAGAGGGGTCAATATTCCACGCCTAAACACACGAAACATGTCGATGATCGCACACAAGAGCTGCTCGACCTCCCGATCCAAGAGCAGGAACGTCGCATCGAGCAGATCCTCATGAACCGTAAAATCCGGGAGGCCGGCTTTCGCCGGAAGGTCTGTGATGCCTACGACAACCGTTGTGCGATCACAGGGCTGCGAATCGTCAATGGCGGCGGAAAGTCCGAGGCCCAGGCGGCGCATATTTGGTCGGTCGCCGAGGGCGGACCTGATGTCGTGCAGAATGGTATCGCGCTGTCGGCAACCGTGCACTGGCTCTTCGACAGGCATCTGATCTCGTTAACCGACGATTACCGCATCCTCGTTTCACACAACAAAGTGCCATCGGAGTTGCAGACGCTGTTTTCGAAGCAGATGGATCGGATACACCTGCCTGCGGATGAGCGACTGTGGCCGCACCCGGCGTACGTGGCGCGGCATAGAGAGAAGTTCAGCGGGATTGTTTAGGGCGCGATTCGACACCCGACGAGAAGTGGTTCTGGAAGCGAGCATCCGCATCACCGAGCGCCCGAGTGCTTTCTACAGCAGGATTTTCCTCAGGGGCGATCGAAACCACCCGGTTGGTAGTTCCCGTCGACGCATCCTCAGAGACTAACCGCGTCGCACGGAATTCACTGAATTCATTTTCGATCCGACGCAATTGCGTTGCTCGCATGTTGTGCTTCGCAGGGGCGAGGGGTGGATCCGCGAGCTGCAAGCTGCTGTCACCTTAGCGGCCTAAGCGAAGATTTCCCCGGTTTCCGGATGACTGCGTTTGATCAGGTCTCCTTCTTCCTTAGCTTTGCGGAACGTCGTGAGTGGATGTCGGATCCAGACCGAGCGGCCTTGGCACCTCGCTTAGCCGAGGAAGTACCCAATCCTTGCTCGGGTCCATGCGCGCGCTCCGACAATCTCCCACCCGAGAAGGCGGCGTCGACATCCGTCATGGGTGCGATGCCAAGGCAAGATTTCGCGTGCAGCGCCATTAAGCATCTGATCGAAGATCCTTGCGGATTTGCAAGTCTGCGTCCGGACAGTACTCACTGGGCGGACTCCTCTGTTCAGATACACGTATAAATTTAGTCCGGTCACTTCAAATGCTATCGCGAATGCAATTGGTCCTGATAGGGTACCGCGAGAAGTTTGGGGGAATCATGCAGACTGCTATCGATCTCTATTCCGGCTGCGGCGGAATGTCGGCTGGCGCTGCCATTGCAATCCATGATCTCAAAGTGAAATGGGCGCTCGATATTGACAAAAATGCGACGGCGACCTTCAAGAACGCTCATCCAGAAGCGCTAGTCGACTGCTGCGACGTCTCGCTGGTGTCGGCGACCGACGTGATTGAGCGCGCTGAAATTGAGAAGATCGACTGGTTCTTCGCAGGCCCGACATGCCAGGCCGTCAGCACGATGGGCGTCTTCCACCTCGATGATCCCCGCAACGCGCTCTTCGTACATTTCATCCGCTTGCTGGACGGTTTTACGGCGGCTGGACGGCGTCCGCAGCGCGTTATCATGGAGAACGTTCCGGGCGTCGTTTACGGCAAGAACCTCGTCATCGTGAAGGAACTGTTCACCCTTTTCGAGGATCGCGGTTACAACGTTTTCGCCGACGTCGTCAACATGGCGGACTACGGGCTGCCGCAGCTACGCCACCGCTTCATTCTCGTCGCGACCGTCGACGCCATCCCGCAGACATTCCCCCGCCAGACCCATGCCTCGTCCGCCGCGGAGGGGATGCCACCGTATGTAAGCGTGCGGGAGGCCATCGGAGATCTGTCGAGTTGCGCCACCGACAGGGAGTCCGTTGCGAACATCCCCGCCGCTTCGAGGCCCACCCCGTTCCAGCAGTTCGTTCGTGACGGGAATGGACGTGTGGCCAACCATCATGCCTACGAGCTTTCGGATCTGAACAGGAAACGGGTATCGAAAGTGCCGCAGGGCGGGAGCTGGAAGGACATCCCACGCGATCTTCTTCCCGACCGTTTCCGGCGCGTCCGTCTCACCGACTACGCGACCCTCTATGGCAGGCTCCATGAGGAGACCCCCGCCTACACGATCTCGGCAGGCTTCGGCAACGTCACGTCCGGATGCTTCACCCATCCGCATCACGACCGCGCGCTCACCGTGAGGGAAGGGGCGCGGCTCCAGGGGTTCCGCGACACGTTCGAGTTCCACGGCTCCCGAGATGCACAGTATCGGCAGGTGGGCAATGCAGTTCCCCCGTTCTTCATGATGCAGCTAGTCCAACACCTGCTGGACGGCGCAGAGGACGGCGTGCCGGCACGCATCACTTCCGAGGCCATTTCGAGCGGCCGCAGGCTTCCCCCGATGGTGAAGCGGTATCGTGACAAGAAGAACGATTCCAAAAGGTCGCGGGACGGATACGGAAGCGGCACCTACTGGCCGGCAGGCTGGGGCGAACCCATCCCCGCGGACGCAGTCGCCGCCAACGGCTACCGCATCAGCACCGCAGAACCCCGCTACCGCCGACGTGACGAATGGCGGGCTACCAGAGACAGGTTCGCCCATCAGGATCTTGTCGCGGTCTACGAGGAGCAGCGGCGCAAGGAGACACCGTCCGACAGCATGGTGACGTTCCCCCTGACCCGCGAGGGCGACGTGGACGCGATCGACCGGGCCATCGTCCAGCTTCTCGCGGTCGCCGCCGGACTGCCAGGCCGCATGGATATCGATGTCCCTGTCCGTTATGTCCGCGCCCGGCTCAGACTGCTCCACGACCAGCTCTCCGAAAGGTGCGTCGCGGATCTTCCGACGCTGTCCGTTCCAGACGATGGCGAGAACATCAGCGTCGGCGACCCGGCGGCGCCGCCGATGCCCGCCAGACTTACGTTCGAAGACACGGACATCTCCGGACGGACGTCGGCCCTGGTTCCGCATCTCGTCCTGAGATCGGCCACGAAGCTCCCTTGTCCGGCTCTTGCCGCGCAGCTTAGCAATCCGGGGTAGCTGTAGACGAGGCATCAACGAGGGTCCGGGGAGGGGACGGCTTGAGAAGTTTCGAATCTGAATGCATGGAGAGGTACTTCCTCGAGCCCGGCAGCACCGGGCCAATAGGGAGCATCTATGTGGCGGACGAGGATCTTCTCGAGATCTTCTCGGTCGATGACCTCTCTGTTGCGCGGCAGGCGCTTCTGAGGTCGCTTCCGCACATCTCGGTGCTCAGGGCGTGGTTCTCAGGTGAGTTCTCGCCGACGACAGGGAAGCCCCCTGAATACGTCAGAATACTCGTTTTCCTGTGCTGGATGCAGACGACTAAGACCCGCATCCGCGGCGATAGGGATTTCCGCGAGCTTCTCGAAAAGCAGTTCGGAGAGCGCTTCCAGGGCTCCAACATGAGCGGCCTCAACCGGATGTGGGAGCATCTGCGCGACTACCTGGCACGGGAGCATGCCATCGATCTGGTCCTGCCGGGCATCCATCCGCACAGCCAGATCGGCCGGACCCTCAGGATCGCCTTTCCGACATGGAGGGACCGTGCCGCGTTCCGAAAGCTCCGCGGGGCGCTGCCGGACGCTCTCCTTCTGGATCCGCTGCAGGTCTCGAACCGCATCAGAACCTCCAGGCATCTCATCGGCGAAACGATGCAGTCGTTCGAATACAACTTCGCCATGTTCGAACGCGCCCGCAAGCGGGGTGGACGTGAGTACATGGAGACGCCCTTCTGGCAGGCCTGGTATTCCATCGTCGCCGAGCAGGCCGCGCTGGAGGACCTCGAGGTGGCCGAGGGAGATTTCGGCGAGCATGAACTCTTCAGGGTCTCGCCTCTGGGCGATAGGGTCGCCATCGCCACGCCTGAAGAGGCGCTGCGCTACGTCCCGAAACCTCTGGCGAAGCTCATCCGAGGCGGAACCATCTTTCTGGAGAACCTCGGGTATGGCAGGTACAGGGCGTCATCGAGCACCGCCTCCAACATCCTGCTGATGCGGAGTTCGAAACTGCAGGAGTGCGACAAGGATGTCCTGCGATCCGTCAGGGGGCTGAACTCCGGCTGGGTGGTCGCGACCTTCCGTTTCCGCATCGATGACGGAGGAAGTCCCGACAGCACTCCCCGTGAATTCGCATGGCGGGACGGCATCAGGGTCGGCGGAGCCTACCTCGGACGCCCCCCCCTTGCTCCGCTCCTCATCGCGCCTCTGCAGAACACCGTCCGGGTGGAGAAGTCCGGGAAGCAGATCGAGATGACGCCGTGCGAACAGGGGCTTTCTCTGCCGCGCGGCATCCACTCGGGAACCTTCACCGCCCATTACCTTCGGGAGAAGAGGGAGGTCCTTCTCGTGCCGAGGGCCAACGAGGTGGGCGACATACGCCGTCTCGACTTCGATTTCTCGCGCGAGGTCTCCGAGGACGAATTCCACAGAGATACGGCTCCTTCGCCCGAGAGAGGCATCGAGAACTGGAATGGCGAGCGGGTTCCTCCCTGCGATGATCTGATCACGATCTCGGAAGCTCTCTACGAACGGAGCGCACGGGGCATGTCCTTCTCCGAAGCGATCGAGATTGTCCTCCGGGTGACCGCAGGTAGGAACGCTCCTTCAGAATGGGATCTGCTGAGGTCATTTGCGGATGCCGGATGGATCGAACTGACCCTGCTGCGCCACTTCCCCGCACGGCGGATACTCCAGAACCCCGTCGAGGCCGAATGCATTGGCGGAAACCTCGTCAGGATCTCCGGTCCCACTCCGATCGCCGTCGTCGAACGGCTGCATTCCGCCGCCGAAGCATCCGGAACCGTTGTCGAGATCTGGAACGGAGCCTCACCCTGGGCCCTTCCGCGCTACGTGATCAGATCCACATCCGAGCGCAGCCGCCAGGATTTCATCAGGAGGATGGCGATCCAGCAGAGGAAGGCTCCGCAGCCGGCCGTCCCTGACCTGGCGGACACGAACGGCGTGCACGGCTACGACGTAATCGGAAGGCTCGACGAGGACCGGGGCTATTTCGCCGTACGGTTTGGCGACGCAACTAAATCAGGACTCTACAGGCTCGAACGGAAGGAGTCGCGCAACCCGTTCCTCTACCGCTCCATCTTGAACGGGAGGCCGCCGCAGAACTACGTGTCCGCTTCGGTGGCGATCCTGTCCCATCATCTCCGCAATGGCGGCAACGTCTTCGTTCACCAGCACGGAGTCATCACATCGACCCGCCCGCGCCTACTGATGCCGTCGAGCTGGGCCAGATGGATGTCCGACAGGATCCTCTGCAATCCGGGGCCGATGCCGTCCGATGATAAATGGATGTACGCGTATCCCGTCGGGCAGTCATCCCTTGCTGCGCTCTCCGCGCTTGTCACGATCAGCGACGCCGCGGCTCCACTGGCTACGCCATGGGTGCAGCTCTTTCTCTCGTCAGCCTCGAACCGCGGACGGGCGGTGTACGACGGCAGAACCAGGACGGTGCATACCGTCCGCAGCATGTCCGGAAAGAGATAGGAATGTCATTGTCAGGTAAGACGGTCTACAGGGTCAGGCAGCTTGTCGCGAACGAAGTCGCCATCATTTCCGAGGTCAAGGAGGGCGAGTCGAACGGCGGCAAGGTGAGGGAGACCCGCGACACGCGCATGACCCTCGGAGGAGCCGATAGCTTCTGGCTCGTCGGCGGTGAGAAGAAGGAGAAGAAGCACCCTCTTCTTCAGGATGTGGGAGCGGCTCCTGCCTTCTCCAAGTCGATCCCCACGATGACTTCGCCCATGGCCACACTCATGAAAGGCGCATCGGTCTTCGATCTGCCGAGCCTGACGAATGACAACGCGGCTTCAGGAAAACTGGACGCCGTCTCCTTCGCCGCGGCGACCCGCCTGGAAATCGGCTTCAGTCCAGCCCCTGGGAATGACGACGCCACACTCTCCGAGCTGCTTCAGGGAACTCTGCGCGCGCCTCTCAAGACCCACGTCTCTGCAATCGAGATCCGGCCAGGGCAGTGGCTGAGGTCCGGTTTCGAGATCACGGCAGCCGGATGCTTCCGGCTCACTTCAATTTCACTGCGCGAAGTTCCGACGATCACCCTGGAGAACCGTCCTGACATGATCAGGCTCTCGAGCGGCGTAGTGGTGTTCGTATCCTCACCCAGATGGGGCGAGGCCAGGATCACCGACCTGCGGCCCCACGGCGAGATCATCGAGGCGGCTGACAGATGGCTTTCGCGGATCCGGTCGGCAGTGGATCTCGCTGGCTCCTCCATCTCTGCCCCGCCATCCGAAATCCTGCGGATGCTGGTCGACAGCAAGGTGAGCAGCGATGAAAAGGCGGATCTCGAAGCGGTTGCCGCGATCCTGTCGGAAAGGGAGGATCTCCTCGCCATTCTTCCCTCCATCATGGAGCGACACGCCACCTTCAGGGAGATGATGGCGACCTTCGAGGAGCGGGAGAAGACCCGCCTGTCGGCCGAGATCGACGAGAAGGTGAGGATCCAGAGCGAGGACGGTCTTTCCCGGCTGGCGGAACTCCGCCGACAGATCGCCGAGGCAGAGGCGAAGATCGAAACGTTCACGCACCGCGAAGCACTTCTGAGGTCGGAGACGGAGCGTCATGAAGAAGAACTGCGCCGCAGGATCGATAAAGCGGCGCTCTCCATCCGGGACGATGCCGACCTGGCGGCGCGGCAGCTTCGCGAGGAAGTCGCGCGGCTGAGGGAGGAAGTGTCGCAAGTCGCGGCCAAGGAGGACGCGCCGCGAGAAGAGGCGCATGACATTCCAGCCAGTGCCGCGGAAACAGCACCGTCGGCTCCCCCGCTCGCCAGCCCGGAGCAGCGGCAAGCGGCGTTGCGGGAGATGGCGGTCGCCACCGGTCTCTCCTCCTCGCAGGTCGCGGCAGTCATCGCGTCATCGACGGAGACGGTTCCGGTCATTCTTGGAGACGACGGCGCGGCGGCGGCAGTCGACATCGTCACCGCGCTAGCGGGGGAGAGGGCTGCGGTTGTCTTCTGCGACCCGACGCGTGTATCGCTCTCGGATCTTCTTCTCGATGAGAACTCGGGACTGCAGGCCGCCATCGACTCTGCGAGACGAAATCCAGAGGTAATCGCGGCCGCCGCCCTTTGCGGGATCACCAACGGCCCTTGCGAATACTGGCTGCCACAGATCGTTGAAATGAGGCGCGCCGGAAGGTTGCCCCGGAACCTCGCCATCGTCGCCAGCGCGGGAACCGATGGCACCAGAGTTCCGGTGCCGGGGTCTGTCCTTCGCCATCTCTTCCCCCTGACACCCGCCAACCCGGCACGTCCTGGTTCCGCAGTCCATCAAGGGGCGTGGCCAGCACCCGCAGCGGCAGAAAGGGAAAGGTTCGGAGAGGCGCTGGACGTTCTCGTCGACGCCGGACTGGAAGGGGTGGCGCTCCAGAAAGCAGCGAAAACGCTTGCCCGTGCACCCGAATGGATACGTGCATCCGATCTCGTTGACGTTTTCAAACGCCAGGCGGGGTGGCTCGAGGCGGCGCTCTCGGGGTCAGAACATGACGACAAGAAATATTTCGAACTCAAGGAGAGGTGAGCATGTTCGACCCCATCGGCGGCTTCAACAGGATGATCGAACAGTTCCTGGCTTATCTGGACACTGCATACCGCATAGACGATCCCCAGGTATCGGCACTGAGAAGAAGGCTGCTCTCCGAACCGGGACAGCTAGCTCTTGATCCGATCTTCGAGACGGTGCCACGCTATGAATCCGCGGGGTACGGCCTCGAAACCCTGATCGATGATCCGGAAGGTCGGCTCCCGCACTACACGCGAGACGAACGTCAGGCTTTCGTGGAGCTTGCACTGTCCGGCCTCTTCGACCGCGACAAGTCCAGCAGCGTCATCAAGGGGGCCTACTCGCCCTACCTCCATCAGGTCGAGATGCTCGAGAAGGGCGCGCGCGACGGAACCCCCGGCATCGTCACATCGGGCACAGGCTCCGGCAAGACTGAATCATTCATGCTGCCGATCCTCGCACAGCTCGCCCGCGAAGCGACGACGTGGCCAGCGCCGCTCCAGCCGCTCGATGACAACTGGCTGGAGAAGGGCAAGGAATTCAAGCATCACCGCCGGAACGAGCACCCCGACAGGCCGAAGGCGGTTCGCGCACTCATCCTCTACCCGCTCAACGCTCTGGTCGAAGACCAGATGGTGCGTCTGCGCAAGGCCCTCGATTCCGACGACGCGCAGGAAGTCATGGCGCGCCACTTCAACGGCAACCGAATCTTCTTCGGCCGCTACACGGGCAAGTCACCTGTCACCGGGTTCCTGCAGCATCCGCGCAAGGCCAAGGACGAGGCGTGGAAGAAACGCAACTCCCGCTCCCGCAGGGAGCTGAAGACCGAGCTGCAGCGCTACCAGTCCATCCAGCAGCGCCTCGTCGGCGACAACGATCCGGATCTTCGCTACATCTTCCCGACGACGGACGGCGCCGAGCTGATCTCCCGCTGGGACATGCAGGAAACACCTCCGGACATCCTCGTCACCAACCAGTCGATCCTCAACGCAATGCTGGTGCGCGAGGTCGATGACAAGATCCTGACGCAGACGCACGACTGGCTCATGGCGGACAATGATGCGCGCTTCTATCTCGTGCTCGACGAACTCCACCTCATCCGCGGATCCTCCGGTGCGGAGATGGCGGGCCTGCTAAAGGTGCTGCTGGAACGGCTCGGCCTGACAGACCCGGCCCACGCACACAAGCTCCGCATCCTCGCCTCGTCGGCATCGCTTCCCATGGACGAGGAGAATGCGGCGGCCAGCATCGACTACCTGAAGAACATGTTCGTTGACGCAGGCACCGCCGGAGCCGCCGACCTCGATGACGCCTGGCGGCAGAGCGTCGTCACGGGCCGCCCTATCGAAGTCCAGCGGCCGGAGGCCGTGCCCTCGCGCGAAAGCCTGGCGGATCTCGCCCGCGCACTGGAGGAACTCGACCATCGCCGTAACCCGAGAGAACTTCTCGCCCGCTTCCTCGCGGCGGCGGCCACCATTCCCGGTGCGGCTGGAAAGACGGAGGCTGCGCTGCTCGAGGAAGCCACGGCGACTGCGGCCGCCATGCT
This sequence comes from Pseudorhizobium sp. NPDC055634, assembly GCF_053618655.1. Classification (NCBI taxonomy): domain Bacteria; kingdom Pseudomonadati; phylum Pseudomonadota; class Alphaproteobacteria; order Hyphomicrobiales; family Rhizobiaceae; genus Pseudorhizobium; species Pseudorhizobium sp. NPDC055634. The sequence continues at coordinate 9,134 of NZ_JBSHHW010000013.1, forward strand.
CGAGTTCGCCCTGCAGAACCCCGACAGGCCCGGAGCCAAATGCCCGCGCACGGTCGCCGACATCGGCAATGCGCTCTACGGGACCGATGACAGGCTCGCCGTCCGCGGCCTGCTTGCCCTGCGCGCGATCCCCGATCTTCCGTCAGAAGTGCTGCCATCCGAGCTTGCTCCACACCGTTCGGCTGTAGCGTCGCTACCCGGCTTTAGGATGCACTGCTTCGTCCGCAACATCGAAGGCCTGTTCGCCTCCATCCATCGCGACGAGGAGGGATCGGTCATCTGGGGAGCACCCGGTATCGAGCGCGGCCAGAACTACGATGGCGAGACGGATCTGGAAGGTCGCAAGCGTCTTTTCGAGATGCTCTACTGCGAAGCCTGCGGCGACCTCTATCTGGGTGGCAAGCGGGGCGAGGCCGATCCCGGCTCATCACGCAGGGTTTCGCTGCTTCCGGCTCCGCAGGAACTGGAGAAGCTTCCTGAAAGCGCCTCGTCCATCCGGTTCGAGGATGCAAGCTTCCGCGAGTTCGCTCTCTTCTGGCCGAGCCAGAGCCAGCCGGAGGTCGAGATCCGCCCCGGTCGAACGCCGTATCGCTGGACGCCGGGATACCTCAATCCGCGCACGGGCGTCGTAAGCGAAAACGAAGAGAGCGGCGATGTTCCCGGTCATCTGCTCCGCTGGTCTGGCACGGACGGCTTCCAGAGCCGCACGGTCGAAGACGATGGCACCGCAGTGCCATTCTGCTGTGCGAAGTGCGGCACCGACTATTCAGGTCGATATAGGGCCGCGAACTCCAAGCGGCGCGAGGGCCGACTATCGCCGATCCGGAGCTTCAGGACAGGTTTTGGCAAGACCTCCCAGCTTCTCGCGACCGAACTTGTTGCATCGCTGAAGTCGCAGGGCGGGGATGGCAAGCTCGTCGCCTTCTCCGACAGCCGCGAAGACGCGGCCAACCTTGCACTGGAGGTCGAAGTCCAGCACCAGCGCGACCTGCGCCGAGAGATCCTGATTTCCGAAGCAACCCGCATCGCGCTCGCCTATTCCTACGGGCCGCAGGACGAAGCCGAATACCAGCGCCTCAAGAGAGAAGTCATCGAACTAACGATAGAGGACAAGGGCACGGGCCATCTCCAGCCACTGCTCAATGCCCTCAAGAAGCGCAAGGACGCAGCCGGGAACCCGCCGAGCATCCCGCTGAAGGAGCTGTTCGAGTTCGAGCGGGACACGGTCGGCACCCAGACGCGGCCGATCCTGTCCGAACTGATGAAGCTCGGATCCACCCCGGTCGAGGGAGCCGACACCAAGCTCAACCGCATCAACAAGCGGCACGCATGGTACGAGTTCTTCAACCGCGACGGCGACGGCCATATCTCTTGGAAGCACGACGTCCCCGAAGAGCAGCTCAAGCTGATCCGGAAGGCGCGCGAGCGGGTACAGGACGAGCAGCCGCCGGATGCCACCGACCTGCTGTTCAGCAAGACATACTTCGCCCTCGAGGAGACCGGGCTCGGCTGGCCGAGCTTCTACGGACCCGAGGAATACACGGTTGAGAAGTCGCGCGATGACGCGATGCTGCGCATCTTCGCAGACGCCTACCGCATCACGCCGAACCAGTTCCAGGACATCACGAAGAACGCCTGGAGCAATGCATTCGACATGCTAGGCAGAGGCGACAACAAGTTCCGCCGCCTTATGGACAAGATACTCCAGCATCCCGAGCAGGAATGCGGCGCCTTCCTCGACAAGCTGCGCACCACGCTCGGACAGACCCGCGGCGACGGATCGATCGACATCAGCATGCTTCATTTCCGCGCCGCAGACCCTTCCGGACCTGCATGGCGGTGCACGCGCTGCGGCCGAGTCCATCTCCATTCAGGTTTCGGACGCTGCACGCGCTGCGGCGTGACGCTCTCCCGCCCTGAAGATCTGACCGCATCACAGATCACGTCGGGGAACTTTCTCGGACGCAGGGTGATGCGCGCGATCTCCAGCGGAGACAAGCTCTTCCGGCTCAAGTGCGAGGAGCTGACAGGCCAGACGAACAATCCTGGCGAACGGCTTCAGCAGTTCAAGGGCGTGTTCGTCAAGGAAGACGGCGAGAGCGACGAAGACTTCCGCTGGCGGAAGCTGTTCGAGACGTCCGACCTCATCTCTGTCACGACCACCATGGAGGTCGGCGTCGACATCGGATCCCTCCAAGCGGTGTATCAGGCCAACATGCCTCCGCAGCGCTTCAACTACCAGCAGCGTGTCGGTCGCGCAGGCCGACGCGGACAGGCTTTCTCCACGGTTCTCACGGTCTGCCGGAGCAAGAGCCACGACATCCACTACTTCCACAATCCGATCGAGATCACCGGATCGGCTCCGCCCCCGCCATTCATCACGACCGGACTGACCGACATCCCGTCGCGTCTACTGCGCAAGTTCTGGCTGGTCGAGGCATTCCGCATTCTCCGCGAGGAGGCCGGGAACGCATGGGCAGGGGACGACATGGTTCCCGGCGACATCCATGGCGAGTTCCTCTATTGCCGGGAGTATTTCAGGCAGAACGCGGGCTGGCGGGACCGACTGGCCGACGCGCTGGAACGGACGGAGCACCGCCGCATCCGGCTGGCGACCATCCTCGCCGCGGTGTCCGGGTGCGAGGTGCAGAGGATCCTGGACAAGGTTTCGGCCGAAACCGTCCTCGCCGATATCGACAATCTGGCTGATGAGTTCGACCAGCAGGCTGTGGGCATTGCAGCGGCATTGTCGGAACGCGGCCTCCTGCCGCTCTACGGCATGCCGACCCGGTCGCGCGATCTCTACGTGGAGCTCAAGAAGGCGAATGGGAAGGGCAACTTCGAGGCTGAATGGGACACCATCGACCGCGATCAGGACATGGCGATCTTCGACTTCGCGCCCGGCAGCGTCCGCACCCGCGAGAAGCTCCGTCACCGCTGCATCGGCTTCACGGGCGTGCTTCTCGATCCCGATCAGCATGCGACGAATTTCGATGGCCCGGTCAGCCCGATCTCGGACTGGAAGAAGGACGACTTCCATCTCCGGTTCTGCGGCCAGTGCGGCGCGTGGAGCCGGGGCACCGAGCACACCACCACCTGCCACGCCTGCGACGCTCCTCTTTCTGACACCGCGATCCGGTGCATCACGCCGGCCGCCTACCGCACCGAGCTGATCCCCACTGACGAGAACCTTGCGGCCAAGGTGGGCCAGCGCATGACGCTCGCAAGTCTGGGAAGACCCGACGAGACGAAGACAGACGCCAATCTCAGCGTGAACTTCGCCGAGCAGTCGGAAATCTTCCTCGTCAATCCCGGCTTCAGGGACGATACGGACTTCACCGGGTTCGAGGTGCAGGAGGTGGTAGACACCAACACGCAGCGCATCTGGTGGTGGGCCGACAAGCCCCTTCTGAAGCTCTCGGGGCAGGCCATTGCCACCGATGTCCTCGCCGATGACCAGAACGGCCGATACAGGGCTGTCGAGGAGCCGTCGGTCAGCGCCTGGCTCGCCTCCACCAAGGTCACCAACTCCCTCCAGATCGGACCGGTCAAGATCAACCCCAACCTTCGCCTGCTCGACATGGACATCGGCCTCTCCATGGGACGACGCGACCCGTCCCGCACAAGCGTCCGCGCCGCGGCAATATCGGCGACAGAGATCATCGTCCAGCGCGCAGCCCTCGATCTCGACATCGCCCCGGAGGAATTCGACGCGCTGGCGCCGAACATCATGATCTCTCCGAGCGGGGAGCGTCTGCCATATCTCCAGATATCGGACGCGCTGCCGAACGGCTCCGGCTTCTGCCGACACCTTCTGGGTGACAGCACAATTCCGGTCTCCGCCCTGATCCACAGCATCCTCGATGAAGAAGGGGCATGGCCGAGAACGGACGTCGCCAACACCGATCACATGAAGCGGTGTGGGTCCTCCTGCTACAGGTGCCTGCAGAGGTATAACAATAGGAATTTCCACGGTTTACTCGACTGGCGGCTGGGGCTTTCCTACCTGCGAGCGATGGTCGATCCCTGCTACGAGTGCGGGATCGACGGGGACTACGGCCACTTCGAACTCGGCGACTGGCCGTCGGCAGCCATGGACCTTGCGCGTCAGACCAATACGTTCATCCCCGGCAACACGGTCTCGAGCGTGAAGGGGAGGCCCGATATCCCGATCTTCTCCCTCAACGAGCACAACAGCCATTGGGGCGTGCTCGTCTATCCCCTATGGGACGCGAAGAAGCTTATCGACCGACTGGATCTCGGTCGAAACTACGTCCCTGTCGACAGCTTCGAATTGTCCAGGCGCCCGCTTCACGTCCTGCAACGAGCGCGCGCTGCTGCCGGGTGAGGGTTCGCTGCTTTATATTCTTCGACGGTCGAAACGATCCTCCTCATGTTCGCTTCGACCGCCTCATGCTCCCAGAATCGAAGAGTTGTCCAGCCCATGTCGGCGAGGTGACGGGAAAACGGCGGCAAGGTTAAGGGAAACGTTCCCGCACACCCGATGGAGCGACAACTTGGACCGTTTTCTGAGCTACGGCGCGACGCCGCACCTAAGACGGCTGGCGTCGAAGCAGGGCGAACGAGGCTATCTTCCGATGTCCTATAATGATGCGGCAACGCGTTGACACTGCGTCAGGCGTTCGCTATATGTTCCAGCATGAACCAAGTCCTGCGAATATACAGCATACGTTGACCTTCACCGCCGCTCCGCCAGCGGCAGAAGCTCCTCGTTATGTGGATATAGCAGATGTTGGACAGGATTCTCGCAGATAGGCGCCACCTCGATGCCGTGTATCGCCAGGCGTCGGTCAAGCAGTTCTTTCCCAAGGCGACCGTTCGATGCCCGGACGGTCCCGTTTTCAGAACACAGCTCGCGCGCGACCTGGCGTGTCTTCTGGACGTCGATGACGAAGTCGGAGCATGGTCACCCGTCTGTTTTGGCGTATTCCTCGACGGGCGTCTGCACGTCCCCGACTTCATGGTCGACTATCTGGACGGCAGGCGGGAGTTTCTTGACGCCGTGGAGATCGGAGGAGATCCTCTTGTTACCGAGACGCTCGCCTGCATGCGTCGTCACCATCGCTTCGTCCCTCGGATGGAGATCGAGGAGGGCCACCGACTCCAGAACGCCAAGGACCTGCTTCGCTATTCCTGCAGAAGGACGCCGCTGAACGACCGGATCAGGCTGCTGGCGGCGCTGGACGAGACGGGGTCTCTTACCATCGCCGAAACATTAAATCTGTTTCAGGAGACGCGCCCGATGGCGGCGATCTCCTGGATGATCCTTCATCGGTTCATCAGCGCCGACCTCGACGCCGCTCCGCTCGGGCCGGAGACCGCCATTCGTCGTTTCCAACGCTGAGGTTCGGCCATGAACGCGCGAAGCAGAAGTCGCCGACCGGTGACGTTGGAAGATGTCGCATATGGTATCGCACTGAAGAAGGCGGCTCGTGTCGGCGGCGCCTTCCGGCAGCATGCGCGCCAGGTCGTCATCATTCTGAAACTTCCGGAAGGTGCCGTACCACACCGGTACGAGGCCGCCGCAGTTGTGATGTTGGGGGAGATGGAGGCGCTGCACAGGCTCGGCGTCGTCGTGCCGAGGGCCAACCGGAAAGGAGTGCTTGACACCGCCGCGGTCGAGGATCAGATCCAGACCGGCTCGTCACTGCTCGTTCTTTGGCCTCCGGGGCACGTCATCCCCAGGAGCATTGTCGTCGCCGCGGACCATCTGTTCGATGTCGATCCGGTCCGTCCCTTTCATCTCGTCGCCGCGGCAAAGGCGGTGCTCGGCTACAGCGTCGGCCTTGCCGACGCTACGAGGATCCTCGAGCACCCGCCGGAAGTCGTGTTCGCCGCCCTTCGTCCAGGTAGAGAGCTGGATGTTGTCCTGGACCGGCTGCAGCAGGCCACGACTATCCGAAGCTCGTATGAAGCCATTCGGCTCGAAGATATGGCTGGATACGGGGAGGCCAGAGACTGGGGTCTTTCCCTCGCGACCGACATTGGTCTCTGGAAGCAGGGCCGCATTTCTTGGCAGGACGTCGATCGCGGTATTCTCCTGAGCGGGCCGCCGGGAACCGGAAAGACGCTCTTCGCAGGCGCTCTCGCCAGCACTTGCAACGCCCATCTTGTCGCTGCGTCAGTAAGCCGATGGCAGTCTGCCGGACATCTCGGGGACACCTTGGCCGCCATGAGAGCCAGCTTTTCGGAAGCGGCCACCAGGAAGCCGTCAATCCTTTTTCTCGACGAACTAGATTCCATTGGCAACCGTGCCACCCTCTCCGGAAGGGACGCAATCTACTGGACACAGGTAGTCAACTCCCTTCTAGAGCTTGTGGACGGCCACGAACGCCTCGACGGCGTAGTTGTCGTGGGCGCGACCAATCACCCGGAGGCGATCGACCCGGCTCTAATGAGGTCCGGCCGACTCGACCGCCATATCCGAATCCCGCTTCCGGATGCGGAAGCCAGACGGCATTTCGCCCGCACCTACTTCGGCGATCATCTTATGGAAGATGAGCTAGTTGCGATCTCCGTCGCGACGGCCGGCTTCAGCGGCGCAGACTTCGCCAAAGTCGGGAGGGAAGCGAGGAGAGAAGCGCGCCGAACTGGCGCACCAGTCACTGCCGACACTATCCTCCGCAACCTGCCGCAGACCTTCCGTATCGAAGGAACTCGCAGGCGCGCCGTCAGCATTCACGAAGCCGGCCATGCGATCGTGGGTGTCCATCTGAAAGTCGGTGAACTGGAGTTCGCTGCGGTGCCCTGGGAGGTCCGCGGCGCGCAACCGGTCGGCTTCGCTCACTTCGAGATCAAGAACGATAAGGAACGCGACCGGATGTCCTATCTCGACCAGGTCGCTATGTTGCTAGGTGGTCGGGCGGCCGAAGAAGAAGTTCTTGAGACAGCGTACGTGGGCGCAGGCGGCGGAGAGGGCTCGGACCTGCACCAGGCGACCGATCTCGTTACTTTCATGGAGATCCAACTCGGGATGGGGGAGGGCATTTCTTACCTCGATGCCAAGACGCCCGCCGATAGGGATCGGATTCGGCGGAGCAATAGGGTTGTTGCCGCTCGGGTGGAACGCGTGCTCTCCCGCGAGATGACGAGGAGTCGGGAGATCGTCCGAAAATATCGTCAAGCCGTCGAAGCAGTTGCCGAGGCTTTGGAAACGAAGGGCCACGTCTCCGGAGAGGAGGTCGCCCGGCTCCTGTCGGGGGAGGCTGAGCCATGACTGATCTGCTATGGAAGCTAGTCATCAAGGGCCTGAAGTCAAAGATCGACCCGGACAGGAAGCGGTTGATGGAGAACGTCCTCCGTGAGCAGGCGGGGGAGGAGGTCCCTTTGCGAACGGCAAGGAGGGGCTTCCTTCTGATGGCGTTAGATGCCCTTGGCGGGAGGCCGAGGCTCGTTGCCGTTCATGGGGACGGCGTCGTCGTGATGATGGCGCTGGAAGACCTTGTGGAGGTTTTGGCGGAGCCGGCGCCGACCCTGGCCGAGGTCCTCGCTACGGCGTCGGTCGGCTCGCATGCGCTCCCCGAAAGGTGGTCTGCGAAAGACTAATGGGTCGAGCCGGGCAGTGACTTTGTCGCCGCAGGCTCAACAAAGCTCCATCTGCTACGTACCTCCAGCACGGCGCCCGCTTGGGCGGCGCGGTGGTCGCCGTCCCCGCTTCGCGGAATACGCCTTTATTCCTTGGTAGCTAGAATGAAGCAAACCGGCTGCGGGATCCTGAGGTAATATGCGGATTTTCTACGCGCTGTTGAACGATGCCGCACGGGTCGCGGGTGACTATCCGCGCAGACCGTCCGCCACTGAAGCAGCAATCATTGGACACAAGAAATTTTAAAACAGGCACGAGCCGCTACCGAATTCGCTAGCAGGCTGATTCCCTTCTCGAATTTTTCTAATCGCTAATTCTCTCGGACGTCTTCCCGCAAAACCACCGTCTTGACGCCTGCCTTAGAACGGAACAGAACACGAACAATCTATGTTCAGATGGCATGACGCCGTCCAGTTCAAGCGCGATTTCAGAGGATTCGTGACCGATGTCGGCTGCCCGCCAGAATGTCATCGCAGATTTACGCGAACGGATCGCCACCTTGGGGGCCGGACCCGCGCGCCAGGTCGGAACTCTACCCTTCGGCGTCCTTGAGGTCGACGCCGCGCTTCCCGGCGGAGGCCTTCCGTTCGGCAGCATCCACGAGTTCGCGGGAGGCGGATCGGGAACGATCGACGGCGCGGCTGCAGCCCTCTTCGCGGCGGGAGTCGCCGCACGGACGAAGGGCAAGGTGGTCTGGTGCATGACACGGCCGGACCTCTTCTTCCCAGCGCTCGAGCAGGCCGGGCTCCGTCACGGCAGGGTCATCTTCGTTGAGGCGGACAAGGAGGAGGACGTGCTGGCCTCAATGGAGGAGGCGCTGTCCTACGGCGGTCTTGGGGCCGTCGTAGGCGAACTCGTCCGTCTGCCGATGGTGTCCTCGAGACGGCTTCAGCTTGCGGCCGAGAAGACCGGAACGATGGGGATCGTCGTCCGGCGCTGGCGACGGCAGACGGAGGCCAACGACTTCGGACAGCCGACCGCTTCGACGACGAGATGGAGGGTGAGCGTGCTGCCCTCCGAAGAGCTGCCGGTGCCGGGCGTCGGGCGCCCCAGATGGTTTCTGGAACTGATGCGGGTGAAGGCGGGAGAGTGTGCCGAGTTTTGCGTAGGAGCATGCGATGAGCAGGGTCGTATCCATCTATCTGCCCGATCTGCCGACGGATCGAATACGTCGGGACGATCCCTCCATTTCGGCTGACCAGCCTGTCGCCGTGATCGCGAAGAGCGGTTCGAAGCGCTGGGTATCCGCCGCCGACGCTGCGGCAAGGCAGATCGGAGTGCGCGTCGGGATGCCGGCCGCCAAGGCGCAGGCGATCTTCCGGGGCCTGATGCTCGTTGACGCCGATCCCGTCGCCGACGAGGCGGCCCTGGAGGCGATAGCCCTCTGGGCGCTGCGCCAGTATTCCCCGATCGTCGCCGTCGACGGCACGGACGGGATAGTCCTCGACACGGAGGGCGCCGACCATCTCCAGGGCGGAGAGCTGCCGATGGTCGCGAAGATATGCAACCAGTTCCGCGGCAGGAAGCTGACCGCACGGGTGGCGGTCGCCGATACGTGGGGCGCGGCCCATGCCTGCGCCCGCGCCATCGTCCGCGAGACGGTGGTCGTTCCGCGCGAAGAGACGGCGCGGGCTGTCGAGCGCCTGCCAATCTCCCTCCTGCGACTTCCGGAGAAGGTCGTGGCCGATCTGCGGGTGCTGGGCTTCCAGACCGTGGGCGAGCTGTCCGCAACTCCCCGCGCGCCCCTGACGCTGCGCTTCGGCCCCGAGGTGGGGCGGCGGCTCGACCAGATGTTCGGACGCGTCGGGGAACCGATCGATCCCATCCGTACGGACGAGCTCGTGGAGGTGTCCCGTTCGTTCCAGGAACCCATCGGCGCTGCGGAGACCATCGACAAGTACGTCGGCCGTCTCGTGGTGCAACTCTGCGCGGAGCTGGAAAAGAAGGGGCTGGGAGCGCGCCGCACCGATCTTATCGTCCACAAGGTCGACAACACGATACAGGCCATCCGGGCGGGAACGGCCAGGCCCGCCCGCGACGTCGCCTGGCTGACGAAGCTCTTCCGAGACCGGACGGAGAAGATCGAACCCGGATTCGGCATCGAGAGGCTCACGCTCGTGGCCGTAGCGGCCGAACCGCTAGAGGAGGAGCAGAGGGCGTCGTCGCTGGTCGAGGAGGAGGATCGCGACATCACGCCTCTGATCGACGTCCTCGGCAACCGCGGCCAGCGGGTCTACCGCCTCGCGCCCGTCGCGTCCGACGTGCCGGAGCGGAGCGTCATGCGGGTTTCGGCAGTCGTGGAGGAGACGGCGGAGAGCTGGCCGGGCCAATGGCCGCGCCCGGTGCGACTGTTCCATCGCCCCGAGCAGGTGGAGGCCATCGCGCTGCTGCCGGACCATCCCCCGCGCAGCATCACCTGGCGCGGCAAGCGCCATCGCGTCGTGCGGGCGGACGGCCCCGAGCGCGTCTTCGGCGAGTGGTGGAAGCGTCCGGGCGAGCAGGACGCCGTCCGCGACTACTTCGTTGTCGAGAACGAGACGGGCGAACGCTTCTGGATCTTCCGTGCCGGCGACGGCGTCGATCCGGAGACCGGCAGCCACCGCTGGTTCATGCACGGGATCTTCGCATGAGGTACGCCGAGCTCCAGGTCACCACGCATTTCAGCTTCCTGCGTGGCGCGTCATCCGCCGACGAACTCTTCGCCACCGCCAAGCTGCTCGGTATCGAGGCCGTCGGCGTCGTGGACCGCAACAGCCTCGCCGGGATCGTCCGTGCGCTGGAAGCCTCCCGCGCGACCGGCCTGCGCCTCGTCGTCGGCTGCCGCCTCGACCTGCAGGACGGGACGTCGATCCTGGTCTACCCGACGGACAAGTCCGCGTACTCGCGCCTCACGCGCCTCCTGACGCTCGGCAAGGGCAGGGGCGGGAAGAACAACTGCATTCTCCACTGGGACGACCTCGAGCTCTATTCCGAAGGGCTGATCGGCATACTCGTGCCCGACCTTCCGGACGAGACCTGCGGCGTGCAGCTCAGGAAGATGGTCGGGCTGTTCGGCGACCGCGCATACGTGTCGCTGAGCCTCCGCCGTCGGCCGAACGACCAGATGCGGCTCCACGAATTGTCGAACCTCGCGACGCGCCACAAGGTGAAGACGGTCGTCACCAACGACGTGCTCTTCCACGAACCGTCACGGCGGCAGCTCCAGGACGTGGTCACCTGCATCCGCAACAACACCACGATCGACGACGTCGGCTTCGACCGCGAGCGCCATGCCGACCGATACCTGAAGCCGCCCGAGGAGATGGCCCGGCTCTTCCCGCGCTACCCCGAGGCGCTCGCGCGCACGATGGAGATCGTCGACCGCTGCCGATTCAGTCTTGAGGAACTCACCTACGAGTACCCGGAGGAGACCATCGTCGAGGGCATGGACGCCCAACAATCCCTTGAGCACTACGTGCGTGAATGCATCCCCGACCGTTATCCCGAAGGACTGCCCCAGAAGGTGCTGAAGGCGGTCAGGCACGAGCTCGACCTGATCAAGGAGATGGGATACGCGCCCTACTTCCTGACGGTCTTCTCCATTGTCCGCTTCGCGCGCAGCCGCGGCATTTTATGCCAGGGACGGGGATCGGCAGCCAACTCGACGATTTGTTATATCCTGGGCATCACCTCGATCGATCCTGATACCAACGACCTCCTGTTCGAGCGCTTCGTTTCCAGAGAGCGCAACGAACCGCCGGACATCGACGTCGATTTCGAGCACGAGCGCCGCGAGGAGGTGATCCAGTGGATCTACCAGACCTACGGCCGCGAGAGGGCAGCGCTTGTCTGCACCGTCACCCGCTACCGGGCCAAAGGCGCGATCCGCGACGTCGGCAAAGCGATGGGCCTTCCTGAGGACGTGACCAAGGCGCTCTCGTCCGGCCTCTGGTCCTGGTCAGAGGAGATCACCGAGCGCAACGTGCGGGAGCTGAACCTGAACCCGGAGGACTACCGGCTGGTGATGACCCTGCGGCTGGCACGCGAGTTGATGGGCGCACCTCGGCATCTCGGTCAGCATGTCGGAGGCTTCGTCTTGACGCGCTCGCGCCTCGACGACCTCGTTCCCATCGAGCCGGCCGCGATGGAAGATCGGCAGGTGATCGAGTGGGACAAGGACGACGTCGAGGCCCTCAAGATGATGAAGGTCGACGTCCTGGCCCTCGGCATGCTCACCTGCATGCAGAAGGCCTTCGATCTGATCCGCGAATACAAGGACGAGGTTCTCGATCTGGCGAAGGTCCGGCAGGAGGATCAGGCGACCTACGCGATGATACGCAAGGCTGACACGCTCGGCACCTTCCAGGTGGAAAGCCGCGCCCAGATGGCGATGCTGCCGCGCATGAAGCCGCGTACCTTCTACGATCTGGTCGTGCAGGTCGCCATCGTCCGGCCCGGCCCCATCCAGGGGGACATGGTGCATCCCTATCTCCGCCGCCGCGAGGGAAAGGAGCCTGTGGAGTATCCGACTCCGGAACTCGAAGCAGTCCTTGGGAAGACGCTGGGCGTCCCGCTCTTCCAGGAGTCGGCGATGAAGGTGGCGATGGTCTGCGCCGGCTTCACCGGAGGGGAGGCCGACCAGCTCCGCAAGAGCATGGCGACCTTCAAGTTCACGGGCGGGGTCTCCCGCTTCAAGGACAAGCTGATCTCCGGCATGGTCAGGAACGGCTACACGCCCGAGTTCGCCGAAAAGACCTTCACGCAGCTCGAGGGCTTCGGATCCTACGGCTTCCCGGAATCCCATGCGGCCTCCTTCGCCCTGATCGCCTATGCGAGCTGCTTCGTGAAATGCCACTACCCAGACGCGTTCTGCGCAGCACTCCTGAACTCGCAGCCGATGGGCTTCTACGCCCCTGCGCAGATCGTCGGCGACGCCCGCGCGCATGGGGTCGAGATCAGGCCGGTCTCGGTCCAGCATTCGCGCTGGGACTGCACGCTGGAAGCAGTTCCTGGCACGCCGCGCCATGCCGTCCGGCTCGGCATGAGGCAGGTCAAGGGCCTTGCCGTCGCCGACGCGGCGAGGATCGTGGCCGCGAGAACCGAGCGGCCTTTCGAATCCGTCGACGACCTGTGGCGGCGTTCCGAGGTGCCGACCGAGGCCCTCGTCCAGCTTGCGGAGGCCGACGCCTTCCGCCCGGCCTTCGACATCGAGCGTCGCGATGCGCTCTGGGCTATCAAGGCGCTGCGCGACGAGCCGCTGCCGCTGTTTGCCGCCGCCGCCGAGCGCGAAAGGCGAGCCGTCGTCGAACAGCAGGAGCCGGAGGTGGAACTCCGCCAGATGACCGAGGGGCACAACGTCGTCGAAGACTACGGCCATGTCGGACTGACGCTGCGCGAGCACCCGGTCTCCTTCCTGCGGACTGACCTGCGAAGGAGAAGGATCGTCACCTGTCAGGACGCCATGAACGCGAGAGACGGGAGCTGGCTCATGACCGCCGGCCTGGTGCTCGTCCGGCAGAAGCCGGGTTCGGCAAAGGGCGTGATGTTCATCACCATCGAAGACGAGACGGGCCCGGCAAACATCGTCGTGTGGCCGAGCCTGTTCGAGAAGCGGCGGCGCGTCGTGCTCGGATCCTCCATGATGGCGATCCACGGAAAGGTACAGCGGGAAGGGGAAGTCGTCCATCTCATAGCGAGGCAGCTCGAAGACTTGTCGGGCGACCTGGCGAGGCTGTCGGATCTGGACGTCGACCTGATAATTCCGGCAGGACGCGGCGACGAATTTGCGGGCGGAACGCAGGTCCCTCCCGTCACTCCCGCACAGGCGGCTCGGCCGCGGGACATCTTCGTCCCCGACCTGCACATTGACACGCTGAAGGTGAAGGCAAGAAATTTCACCTGACAAAGGCTGCCATCCCATGAGTCCAAGCTAGCCTACCTGCCGGCGGTCCAACTTCTGGTCCGGTGAGACAAGATTCTGGACTGTCGCTGCATCAACGGCTGACTGTTGCTTAGCGTCGATTTTCCTCCGGCTTTTCCACGCTCTTGATCATAAACCAGCAGGTTGTAATCTTGCTGTTCGACTTCTGTTCCTTCATAGATGCTGTTGCGATCGCCGCGCACGGAAGCAACGGAGGCTCGAGATGAAGCTGAAGCAGTACAGGGTCCGAGAGTTCCGCAGCATCTGGGACAGCGGTCCGATCGAGGTTGATAGCCAGACCACCTGCTTCGTAGGAAAGAACGAGGCGGGTAAGACCACCGTCCTCACCGCGCTCTACAGGACTAATCCTATCCGCAAGGCCGATGCCGTCTTTGACGAGACCTACGACTATCCGAAGCGGGAGGTCGAGGATTACCGCTTCGCCGTCGAGAACAGCGAGCGCGAAGAAGCCGTCGTAGTAGAATGCACCTACGAGCTAGAGAGGGCCGACTTCAAAGTAATTGAAGATGTGTTCGGTCCAGAGGCCTTCACCGACAAGACTTTCAGGCGTGAAACCTACTACGGCAAGTCGAACAGCAAGGCTTTTCTTGACGTGAACGACTCCGGTGCTCGCAAGCACCTGTCGGAAAACCCCGCACTTTCGGATGACCTGAAAACGGAGCTTGCAGCGACGCAAACCTGGGCTGATTTCGAAGCTGTGCTCAATGCTGCGGAAGCCACGGAAGCAGTTGTGGCACTCAAGAAGCTTGTGACGAAGGTGCGCGAAAATGGTTTGCGCTCTTACATCTTCTATTCTCTCATTTGGCCCCGCGCGCCGAAGTTCCTGTACTTCGACGAGTACTACCAGATGGAGGGGCAGGCCAACCTCAACGCCCTTATCGCACGCGAAGACGACGACGAGCTCCTCGATTCGGACTACCCGCTCATCGGCCTGATCAACCTCGCGCGCCTCGACCACCGCAAACTTGTAGCCACCAACAACACGGTGGAATTGAAGAACAAGCTGCAAGGTGCCGGGAACCATCTGACCCAGCGAATCGTCAAGTACTGGTCTCAGAACAGGCACATACAAATGCGCTTCGACGTGCGTGATGCCAAAGCTGGAGACCCCGAAGGGATGCAGCAGGGGGTCAACGTATGGGGCGAGGTCTACGACGCCGTGCACTGGGCTACCACCCCATTGAGCAACCGCTCGCGGGGCTTCGTGTGGTTCTTCTCCTTCCTTGCATGGTACGAGGACGTGAAACGCCAAGGACAGAATGTCATCTTGCTGCTGGACGAGCCTGGGCTATCATTGCACGGTCGTGCTCAGGCCGATCTGTTGCGCTATTTCGACGCTGAGTTGTCAAACCACCAACTCCTGTACACCACGCACTCACCGTTTATGATCGACCCGACCAAGTTCGAGCGGGTCCGCATCGTGCAGGATTTAGGCATCGATGCCCCCGAGGCTCTTCCCAAGGAGGAAGACGGTACCAAGGTGCTGGCCAATGTGTTCGACGCCACAGATGACAGCTTGTTCCCCTTACAGGGCGCGCTCGGCTATGAAATCCAGCAGACGCTTTTCATCGGGCCTAACTCGCTCATCGTTGAGGGAGTCGCCGACATGCTGTACCTGCGGGCGGTGGCGGCGCAATTAGAGCGCGAAGGTCGCGAGGGTTTGTCTGAGCAATGGACCATCACGCCCGTGGGCGGAAGCGGGAAAGTGCCCACGTTCGTGGCGCTTCTTGGCTCGCAGAAGGGAATCAACGTAGCGACGTTGCTAGACCTCCAGAACAGCGACAAGCAGCTCATTGAAGACCTGTACAAGAAGAATCTGCTCAGCAAGAAGCAGGTGTCGACCTACGCGGACTTCACCGGCACGGCTGAAGCTGATGTGGAGGACATGTTTGATCGGTCGTTCTACCTGGATCTAGTCAACAGCGAGTACGGAAAACAGCTTGGGTCAAAGATCACGCTCGCAAAGCTCAACCAGAATGTGCCGCGGACGCTGCGCGCAATTGATGCCTGGCTGGCGGACAACCCCTTGAAGTTTGGTACGTTCGGCCACTACAGACCCGCGCGCTATTTCACTGAGCAACTCGCCACCCTTTGGCCGAAGGTGTCGAACGAGACGAAGGACCGCTTCGAGGCGGCGTTCAAGCACCTGAACGGGCTGTTACGAAAGTAGCGTACGCTGACCGCATCTTTGACGGCATCCCGCTTAAGTTCCCTATGCTGTCGCACGTCTGGCGCCTCGGAGCCTGCGGCGCCCAGGTGGAACATACAGATTCCCTGCCCGTTTATGCATCGGAACCGACAGGAGGCAACGATGGCTACAACGACACGTGGACGCGCGCAGGACCGAGCAAGGGTTGCGGGCGGGCAGGAGCACGAAGTCCGTTATGAATCAAAGAAGGAGGGGGTCTCGAAGGAGGCCGTGAAGAAGTCGGTCAAGAAGGTCGGAAACAGCCGCGACAAGGTCGAGGCTGATCTGGAGGCGAAGAATTGATAAGGGGTGTCGTTTCGGCTCAGGATCGTGGGGCGGCATCCAGAACAATTTAGAAGATCGCCTGCAGGACGAGCCCGTTTTTGACGGCTTCCCGTCAGTTGTCCCTCGCGCAACGCCAGCATGCGAAGGTCTGACGACTACGGATCCTCGTCCACGTTGCCGTCCGTGACGGCAGGCGGCCTGGCTGGCCGTCCTGAGGAGAAGGAGCCTTCATCCAACCGGGCGGAAATCAGGCAGCCTCTCGGTCGCGGGAATAGCTTCGCACGTCACAACGACGACCCAGACGGACGATCCGTTCGTCACTGTGAGGTGGCCGTTCGCGCCGAACAGTAAGGGAGCCGGCTCGCAGAGCACGAGATCCGCTAGATCCTTCATTCGCTTCTCCTACCGCGGTCGTTCGCCTCCTGTGACCAACTTGGGTGCAGGGCAGGCCTATTGCTGTTGCAGACAGGGCAGGGCATCCCGGCACCATCGCATCTGAAGCCTTTCACGGCTCCCCATGGCGTCCTCGGACGGAAGTCACACCCCCATCTGACGCCGCTGCAGTTGTCGCAGCCGAACGCCATCAGCCCGCCTTTCGGTCGTTCTTGCGTTCGGCCGCGAGGCTCTGCTTGAGTGCAGCCATAATGTCTACGACGTTGGACGTGGGAGCTGGCTCGGCCTTCGCCTTGGCCTTCTTCGCAGGCTTGAGCGCCTTCTTCTTCTCCGCGATGATCGACAGCAGCGCCTCCTGGATAGGGTCGCTCACCATTTCCGGCGACCAACGCGCGGTCTTCTGCTTGATCAGCTTCTGTACGAGGGGGACGAGTTCTGGATCGGCGTCGTCATCGATGTCTTCGAAGTAGCTCTCTTCCTGGCGCACCTCGTCGCCGAAGCGGAGCGTCCAGAGCACGATGCCTTCGCCGCGCGGCTCCAGCACAACCGCCCGTTCGCGCCGTCCGATCACTAGCTTGGAGATGCCGACGACGTCGTCGGACTTCATGGCGTCGCGGATGACCGCGAAGGCGTCCTGACCTACGGGATCGTCCGGGGCCAGGTAGTGCGGCTTCTCCAGGTAGACCCACTCGATCGAGTCGGCGGGGACGAACTTTTCGATGTCGATCGTCTTGACCGTGTCGAGGTGGACGGCGTCGAGGTCGTCGTCCGTCAGGATCACATAGTCGTTCTCGCCGCGGGCATAGCCCTTCGCCTCGTCCTCGTTCTGCACAGGCTTGCCCGTGACGGAATCCACGTACTGCGATACGACGCGATTGCCCGTCTCCTTGTTCAGCGTATGGAAGCGAACCTTCTCGCTCTCGCTGGTGGCCGGCGTCATCGCGACGGGACATGTCACCAGGGAAAGCTTCAGGTAGCCGCGCCAGTATGGTCTGATTGCCATGACGATCCCTCAACCGGCTTTGCGCTGCGAGGGGGTTTTTGCGGCAGCTTTTCCAGCCGTCCCTCGCGGCGCGCGTGGCCGCCCCTGGCCAGCATTGGCATTGGCGGCTGTCCGCTTCGGCTTCTCGTCTGCAGTCTTCATCATCCCTGCGCTCTCGCGCAGCGCCGCGAGCAGGTCGTTCGGCTTCGATGGCTCTATCTTTTTACGCTTCGGCAGGGCCTTGCCCTCGATCTTCGCCTTGACGAGTTCGGCAAGTGCCGTTTCGTACCGGTCGTCGAAGGTTGCGGGATCAAATCGGCCCTTCTTCGTCCCGATGATATGCTTGGCGAGGTCGAGCATCTCGCCCTCGATCTTCATCCTGGGTATGTCCTTGAAGGCCTGCGCACTCGAACGCACCTCGTAGTCGAAGTTCAGCGTGGTCGCGATCAGCCCATTGCCGTGCGGCCGGATCAACACGGTGCGCATCCGGCGGAAGAGAACCGTCCGGGCGATTGCGGCCACCTTGGACCTGCTCATCGCCTCGCGCAAAGCAACGAACGCGTCCGCGCCCGTCTTGTCCGGCACAAGATAGTAGGGCTTGTCGAAGTAGACGTCATCCACCTCCCGGCACGGGATGAAGGCTTCGATCTCCAGCGTCTTGTTGCTCTGTGGGATCGTCGCTGCAATCTCCTCGGGGTCGATCATGATGTACTGGCCGCTGTCGACCTCGAACCCCTTGGTTTGAGCCTCCTTTGGAACAGGCTCCTCCGTCTCGCTGTCGATGAAGACGCGGTTCACCCTGTTGCCGGTGGCTGTGTTGATGGTGTTGAAGGCGAGGCGGTCAGAGGTGCTGGCGGCCGTGTAGAGGCTAACGCCGCAGCTAACCTCGCCAAACTTCACGAAGCCTTTCCATTGCGCCCGATGCCCTGCCATTACGCTGTACTCCGAATCACTTGACTAGCGACTCAATCGGAATCCAAGTGATTCGTTCCGACTCAAAATGAATCTAAAATCAAGGCGTTCGGGCTCTGCCTGCCGCGCTTTGGCGAAGGAACCTGTAGTGGGACTACGGTACCACCTTTCCGGGGTTCATGATCCCCGACGGGTCTAATGCATCCTTGAGAAGACGCATCACTTCGATCTTTCCTGGTGCCCCGTATCGTCTCAGAAGCTCAAGCTTCTTACGCCCAATCCCATACTCGGCACTGAATGTGCCACCCATTGAATTGGCGAGTTCATAGACGAGAGGAGACACCTCCTGCTCGATGCGCCTGAAGAAGGCTTCCCTGTCGAGCGCTGGGGGACAAACGATATTGAAGTGCACGTTCCCGTCTCCGACATGGCCGTATATCGACAGGATCGCGCCCTCTACGTTTTGCGCAACAACGTCAGAGGCGGAGGTGACGAAATCGGCGAGCCTAGACGTGCGGACGGCGATGTCGTGCTTTACGGACCCTCCATGATGGACCTCCGCCTCGGGGATGCTTTCTCGAAGGCTCCAGAAGCTCGCCCTATGCTGCTCGCTCGCCGCGATGGTGCCGTCAAGCACAGTACCTTTTTCGAGTAGCTCGGCGAGCATCTCGATAACGGCGTCTTCGATGTTCAGGATCGGCGAGGCGGTGGCGATTTCGACGAGGGCGTAATGGTCGCTTCGTTCCTCCAGCGGCGCCCGAAGTTCCGGCTTGGCGTTCAACAGAAGCTGCAGAGACTGGCCGCTTGGCATGAGCACCGGCGGCGGCTCCTTCCTTTACCATCTGCACGATAACCTGGTGGCCGTCGGCTTCGTCGTCCACCTGAACTACAAGAACCCCTATCTCTACCCCTTCGAGGAGTTCCAACGCTTCAAGACGCACGAGGCGATCCGCGGTACCTTCGAGGGAGCCAAGCGCATCTCCTATGGTGCACGCGCCATCACCGAGGGCGGCTACCAGTCGGTGCCGAAGCTTTCCTTCCCCGGCGGCGCGCTGATCGGCTGCTCGGCAGGCATGGTCAACGTGCCGCGCATCAAGGGCAGCCACAACGCCGTACTCTCGGGGATGTTGGCGGCGGAAAAGATCGCCGATGCAGTCGCGGCCGGCCGCGCAAATGACGAGGTGGTCGAGATCGAGAACGAATGGCGCGACGGCGACATCGGCAAGGACCTGAAGCGGGTGCGCAACGTCAAGCCGCTGTGGTCCAAGTTCGGCACCGCGCTTGGTGTCGGGCTTGGCGGCATCGACATGTGGACCAACCAGCTTTTCGGATTTTCCTTCTTCGGGACGCTGAAGCACGGCAAGACCGATGCCGAGGCGCTGGAGCCGACTGCCAGGCACAAGCCGATCGCTTATCCGAAGCCGGATGGGTCCTGACCTTCGATCGCCTGTCCTCAGTCTTCCTGTCCAACACCAATCATGAGGAGGACCAGCCGGTCCACCTGCAGGTGAAGGACATGGACCTGCAGAAGCGCTCCGAGCTCGGCGTCTACGCGGGTCCCTCGACCCGCTACTGTCCGGCCGGCGTCTATGAGTGGGTCGAGAAGGACGGCGAGGAGGTCTATGTCATCAACGCGCAGAACTGCGTCCACTGCAAGACCTGCGACATCAAGGACCCGAACCAGAACATCAACTGGGTGCCGCCGCAGGGCGGCGAGGGGCCGGTCTACCCGAGCATGTGAGTGGAGACTTGCTCCACTAGCTGGTTTCAGTTGGGCATTCGCTGCGAACGCTATTGGGCGTCGCTTCCCTGCTTCCCCTTTCGAGCGCTCATCGCCTTCACCTTTTTCGCATTCATAGTACGAAAAGCTTCGTATACTTCCTTGACGGGAGGCGTCGAAGGCTTCGTGTTCTGGAGAGCAAAAAGGTCGTAGTAGGGTGTGAATCTTCGCTTGTCAGCCTTCCACTGCCATGTCCAGCTCCAGTCGAAGGGGTTGTCGTGTCTGTTTTGGAAATCGATCGTCCTGTCGACTACAAACTTGTAGAGGTGGTTGTTGCACTGCTTCACGAACTGCTGGAGAGAGTCGGCAATGTTGTCCAGCTCGGGTAAAGTCGCTGAGAACACGTGACCGATGAGTTGCCGATGCTCTCGGATCCCCAGCTCGTAGGCGTTCTTGGTTCCAAGATAGCCGAAGCGATGGACGCAGCAGTGCCGCAGATGGCAGATGTTGTCGTACTCCTTCAGATCCTGGTCCATTGATTGAGGTATCTTGAAGCCGATCTCCCCAAGGCGCTTCGAAAGCTCCTTCGAGGACGCGAACGAGTCCTCATAGAGGGCTTCAGCCAAGCTCTCCCTAGGACGAGAGATCGCAACTGCATAGGTGAGGGGTTTGTCGCCGAGCATCTGTCCGGTGACGACGTCGGTGTGCGCGAGCCGGCTTAGCAGGGTTCTGAAGTACGTTTCCACCGCTGAAAGGTATCCGAGGAGGACTACGGAACACACCTCCGGTTCCGGCTCCCCTTCGATTTTTGCGAGGAGCTTGTTGATCGCGTTGGTGTGCGCGATGAAATTGTCGATCGGGCTTCCCTGTGACGCGGGTTCCCTGAACAAGTCCTTTGTGACGACCGGCGCCTTGTCATCAGAGGGCGCAAGAGCAACGATCGCGAGATGCGCCTGCTCGCTCATGACATCATCTCGTCGACGTACGCCTCAATCCTGTCGAGAATCTTGTTCGAGTAGGACTGGCCTATCCTCGGGAGCTTCCGAAGCTCGCTTCCTGGATCACGCAGAGCCCGGAGGTCCCCGACGGTCTTTAGGCTGCTGTTGCGCAGCGTGCCTTTCTGGAATGTGGAGAGCGATGGGACGTCCGCGATCTCGAAGGACATGATGCGATTGTAGGTGAGCTCCTCGACCAGGCGTGTTCCGCATTGGTGACAGAAGCGCTGACGTTCGTTGTCTCTCGGCGTCTGGCAGTTCTGACAGGGGGGCAGGTCGAGCTTTAGGCCTCCGAAGCCGTCTTTGCCCAGGATGGTCTTGGGGCTTCTTCGCAACGGGTGCTTCTGCGAAGGCCTCTCGATAAATTCGACCACCTGCGCGGCTGAAGTTCCGCGGCGAGAGCCAGAGAAGGCACGTTCCGCTATGAGAGAAGCCAGATGTGGCTCGTATCTCCGGTAGCGCCGGCCTTTGCCGTGCGAGACCTCCGTCGCAGGGTAAAGAAGGCCAGCCTCTGTCAGGAGGTCGATCATTCGCTCGCTTAGCGGATTGAGCTCGTCGTCGTTGATCCCGATGACGGCCTGTTTGGTGTTGCTGTCCGCGTTCGCATCGTTCCAGTCGCGCAGGCCTTCCACCGCCTTCTGAAAGAAGGTCTCGCCCGCCCGAACCAATGTTCGAAGCTCGACGACCTTGTCACCCAACGACCTGAACTCGCTGATGCGATTGTCATGATGCGCGCGAATGACCCGCGTCAGGACGGCCTGGGTGACCGACTTGTTGGCCCGGACGTTTCGGAGGAGAGTAAGATATGCTCTCGGAACGCCGAATGCAGCGTATTGAAGAAGCGAGTTCGCATCAGGCGAAATGCCCTGCAGTCCGTCGGGATAGCGCCGCTCGGCGATGGTCTGCATCATCGACCTGTAGTTAGCGCCATACGCGGATATCCATGCGGAAACGAACTTGCCCTCGTGGTCCGCGTGAAACCGGCTGCCGTACACGGTGGTGCCGGGATAGACGGAGCACTTTGGGGCGATGTCCGGAGCCTTGACCACGCGCAAGAGGTCGAGAAACTCGGTAAGGAACGCCGGGGACAACGTTAGGGCGGCGTCGTCAAGCAGAAGAACAATCCGCTTGCGACCGCTAGCTTCGGCCATCGAGCGTAGGATGGCCTGAACGACCTGGATCGACAGCGCTCGATGGAGATGTTCATCGTCTTCATCGAGCGGGAAATTGCGCTCCAACGTCGACAGGAGTTTCTTCAAGTCAGCCCTTTCGAGCTGAAGGGCGCCGGCGAGATCGAAGCTTTGACCGTTGATACGCTGCAGCGCCTCGGAGGCTGCCTCAAGGATGCGAGCTAGCACCCAGGTATGGAACAACGCATTCACGTCGCGACGGGAGGTAGAGAGAGGCTCCAAGCTGAGGTATCGATTCAAGGTCGTGTAGACGCAGAAGGGCTTGGTGGGATCGCCGATCGCGGTGAGCCATGCGTAGCGCATCAGGTGCGTCTTGCCACATCCCCGCGGACCGACCAGAAGAACAAGGCCCCGGCCTAGAAGATCGCGAACCACCTCGTCGAAATGATCGCTTGTTGCAGTGCCATCCCGAAGCACGTCTTCTTCGACATGATCGGCACGCTCCTCGAACTCCTCATCGAAGGGCAGTTCCTGGTCCAGATCGGCGTCTTCACTCATCCAGATCGATCCTCATGTCAAGCAGGGCCGTCTTGGAAATCATCCTTGCCCCTACGCCTCTGGCGGTGCTCTGGAGAGCATCTCTTCCCGCTGGAGAAGCAAGGAAGTCGAAAACCCTGCTCCGAAGCTCCGATGGCAGGCGGATGCGGAAAATGCAGTCGCTCAAAGCCGCTGATCCGGAATAAACCATACAGACCTTCTCCTGCAGCTTCCTGTCGACTCTCGCCAGCAAAATATCGCCTGGGGAAGCCGTCACGTGACGTGTCTCGAAAACCTCGCTCTCGGCAAGCCTGCACATCTTGTCGGCAACTGCGTGAAAGTCGGTTGTGTGAAAAACCGGCCCCTTCGCATCCTTGATCTCGACGGAGGATAGGTTGCCGCGTGCTACGTTCGCCCCGAGTTCCCTCAACGTCGGACGGCTCCGCCCCACGGTTACCGAGTAGTGCGTCCAATCAAGGCGCTCTACGGCTTGTGTCGGACGGACCCGGACCATCGACCCGACGGCGCCCTTGTCCAACCGTCCGACCAGGATTGGCCGATCCGAAGGTGGCCTGTTCCGGAGTACGACGACATGGGCCTTGGCTTCAGTTCCCTTGAAGGATCCGTTAGGTAGCTCGACAACCCGCATGATTTCCGTTCTGCGCATCAGGGCTTCGCGTATCGGTCTGGTTCGCAGACCGGATACGAGGCCGTCGGGAACGATGACGCCGATCTCCGCTCCGGGTCTGGCGAGGCGGAGTATCTGCGCTAGAAACAGCACGTCGGACGTGAGGGCCTCCCGAGGAATGGCATGCAGATCGTCCAGACCTGCCTCGGACAGGATTCGCGCGAACCCGTCGCGCCAAGGGATTCTGCTATAAGGGGGATTGCAGACAGCAAGTTCAAATGCCCTGCCTTGGAACATGACAGGCAGGTCCGCATCAAGGGCGTCGGCGACATGATGCGTGTGGCGGGCGGTTGCCGTAGCCTGCAAGCTAGCATGGAGATGATTGGTGACCCGGTGGTCGATGTCGACGGTTGTGACGGATGCTTCCGACCAGCGGCGAACCGCTGCGGCCGCTAGCGATCCTCCTCCCGCGCCAAGATCGAGTATGTTGGAGGCGACGGGGCTGTCGAAAAGACTGACGAGGTGGTCGCTTACCGAACCGATGGTGAAATATTGATCGAGTGAGCAGTCCGGCCGCAGCATTGAGGGCGTTCCAAGTATGAGTCCTACAGGCAGATGATGGAGGGGATTTCAACTACACACAACGAGCCGCTTAGCATTTCTGCGTTTCCAAAGGATTGACGCGCAGCACGGCACGGAGTTGCTGCCGCGCCTGGGGTCGATGGCGGCGGAGAGGGCGATTTTGAGGCGATTTGTCCCGGATGAAGCGAGGTCTTCGCTCGTCGTTCAACGAAAGCAATCTGGGTGGAGAGGTCCATTTTCGACCACGTCCTTTCGATTAAGGGCGGTTGAAGCGAGTGTGCTTGCAGCCCTGGTGGCTCGATCTAGCCAATCATCGTCAAGGGGTGGAAGCCGATATTCGTCGACCGCGATCTGCAGGCACTGCAAAAGCGTTGCTGAGGACACAAGCAGGTTCCCGGAGGGCGTTTCGAATTCCACAAGTGTTGACCGGCTACTCATTCTTCCAATCCTCTCCCATTCGTGCCACTGCCATGTCTTCGGCGATCTTCAAGAGGCCCTCGTTTCTCCGTGCCTTTTCAGCAGGCACAGAACGGAGAGCAGAAAACCGTGCTTCATCGAACTCAATTGTCTGGCGCAGCAACGGAACCATTTCTCGTCTATTCCGCGCGTGCGAATTACGCGCAACCCTCATGATCATGGATTCGGCAACCGATCCGTCGTCACCACGGATGACCTCATGACCGATGAATTCGAACGTGATGGAGGTGAATGTCTTCGGGGCCTGTTCTAGTCTGCGATCATCGGTAATCACCGCGCCGTCGACCCGTTCTCGGATGTGAGCCACAAGATCTTCATTGTCATGGATATAGCGGCCGACAAGGGACTTTGTCGGACTGAAATAGGCGAGCATCCAAGGGATGTTCATGACGTTGGCACCGACGTATCGGTAACCTTCCGCATCAAACCAGCTAGCAAGAAATTCTCTAGCGAGCTTCTCCGAAATTCTGAAACCGACGCTATCGCTGAGGACGCGGATCGCTCGATCAAAGTCCTGGATCATGACGCGGATGATTGCCTTGGCAAGCGGAGTGAGCGCCCGTCTTTCAGTTTTGACGGGAGATCTAGGAAGTCTCGTCGCGCACCATGTCATGTCATCGAGATCGAAATGATCGAATCCCGGCACAGGAGCAGGCTCGTGACGTCCGTGCGCCGTCATGTCCATGGTGTATATTGCGACAAGCTTGATCGGGTTTTCGCACCGGGGGCATACAGCGAAATAGGTTTGCTTTCCTGTACTGGCGGCGCGTTGGTACCAGGGAAAGCTTCTGCCAAGGATGGTCTCTGCGTTCTCCTTGGAAACCTCGTAATCGGCCGTGTCCTCACGCATTTTCCTGAAACGCCTCGCCATGTATCCCCGCTGCCTGAACTGTCCAGTCCAAAGGCAATGGAGGAAGCCCACCGAATTCGCAACACAGAAGAAGCGAGCGCAACATCATGTGGAGATCGAGGCTGAAACCTTCGCCCTGCTCGGTGCGCAAGTGGAAAATGAGGGTCGAGGCAGTGGGTTCGATGTCCCCAACAGATATGCTATTGAGTACGACGATGCGTGTCATATCGGGCGGAGGCGGCGGCATGGTCATATTTTCTGGTGATGTCTGCATCACTCAATCCTGGCTGAGGCCGGAGCATGCGGCAAGAGCCGATGGCGGAAGCCCTGATCTAAAGGGAGGTGCCTCTTGCCACCATCTAGGCCACGCACTCGCCAACGTGGCCTACCGAGCATATCGATTAGGTCACATGAACTTCATCCTGGAAGACGAACCGATGCTGCTGAGGTGAAAGTTGGTGGCTATTGCTGCATAAGACCACACGTCCGCCGGTCAGTCTTCGATGCTCTCCCGTCAGCCGCGTTTTCTAGGCGATGGTCAGGTGAGGGAAGTAGTACCTGTAGTCCGAATAACATTGAACAAGCTGGCAGGCGACGTCGAGCGTTTGCTCGGCCGAAGGTGGAGGTCGAACTGGCGGATGGCATCGTCAAAATTGGATCGCTGGCCTTCGTGTTCCAGCTCAAGGAACGCATGGAGGAAACTGCGGAGCCGGAGGCCGAGCGGCAATGGTTCCGGAGAAAGGTTCTCAGAAGGGCGAAGGATCACGATCAAGGCGTCCATTCGATACCTCTCCGAGACCAAGTCAATACGCCTCACGAACGAACAGTGTGACGGCGTCGTTGTCACCGGTACAAACCTCCAGGAGATCACCCAATGCAGCTCAAGTTGCCATCCACTCCAAACTATCAACCGCACTCCTGATCGGCTCGGGAGGCGGACGGCCAGAGCGGCAATGTTCAGTAAGGATCGTTCAGCGTGCTATCGGCACAAATCCTGGAGGCCACTTTGCGTTCTCTATATCCGCTCCCCAGTAGATCATGCCTTCTACCTTTGTACGGCTGAAGTCGCAGGACCGCAGGTCGGCACCTGTGAAGTCATAGCCTGCGAGGTCGGCATCCTTGAAGTCGGTGGCTGCGAGGTTGGCATAGGTGAAGTCCTTCGCCTTGTCGAAGCCTAGGCGCCGACACATTTCCAGAAAATCCATATCGTCCGGGAAGCCGAGTATCATCTCGATAGTGGCGGCCGCATCCTCTGTCATCAGCAGGACCTTGCCCTCCTGAAGCTCGTTCAGCTTGCGCTTGTAATTCATCGTGCTCTCCCGCCGGCCGCCTTGTCTAGGCGATGCGCAGGTGAGGGAAGTAGTACCCGTAGTCCAAAAAAATAATGAACAAGCTGGCAGTCGACATCGACCGATTGCTGGCAGCCGCGGCTTCACACCGGCAGCGGGACGATCGCTGTAGAGCGACGGCCGGACGGCGCCGCCCCCATCGGTAGACAGCAGTCTGAGCTTTCTGACTGGTTCCGTAGCTCTGTTAGATCCCGGATCGAAAAAGATCAGTCTCGTCAGTCTCTTAACAATTAAAACCGATTGCCGCTCAATCGGTTCTGGAATCGCGGCCGCCGGTTCAGGGACAACGCGTCGCGTTGATCGGGACATCGGTCCATTGTGACGGGGCGAAACCAACGCCCCGTTGACACCCCACGCAGTTCCGTTGCACTTTCGCCACAATGCGTTGCTTATTGGCAACGGATCTCACCGATGCGGGCCCGGGCTCGCGGTTGACACACATTGGGGCGTGGCGCAGCGGGCAACTGGCCTGATCTGCCGCGCGCGAGGAGTTAGCAATGATCGAGGGCGTCCTTTCGCCCGCGGAGGAAGCCGGATCGGATCTTGAAGCCCAGGATCGTCGCGCCTCCTTCGCATTGCCGGGTCTCCTCCTGGCCGGGGGCGCGTTGCTCTGCGCCATCCTCACGCTGTTCGTGCTGCTCGGCCTCACCCCGGTTGCGCCGACGACGCCCGTGGTCATCGCCTCGGCCGTGCTCAACGGCATCTTCGTCGTCGGCCTGCTCTATCTCATCGGGCGCGAACTCAGTCGGCTCCTGAAGGCACGAAACCGCGGCCGGGCGGCCGCGCGCCTTCACATCCGCGTCGTGGCGCTCTTCTCGATCGTGGCGATCACGCCCGCGGTCCTCGTCGCGCTCTTCGCCAGCATCACGCTGAGCGCCGGCCTCGACCGCTGGTTCTCCATCCGCACGCAGTCCATCGTCCGTTCCTCCACCGACGTGGCGCAGGCCTACATGATGGAGAATGCGAGCTACCTGCAGGGCCAGACGGTGTCGATGGCCAACGACCTGGAGCGCAACCGGGCCACCTTCTACCTCGACCGGACAGGCTTCGTCGACCTGATGACCCGCCAGGCGCGGGGCAGGGGATTGCTCGGCGCCTTCCTCGTCCAGGCCGACGGTTCGGCGATCGCCCAGGCCGATATCGCGACCGAGCGGCCGCTGCCGGCCATCCCCAGGGACGCCCTGGAAAAGGCCGCCGCGGGGCAGCCGACGCTGATCCCGCCGGGCGTCACCAATCTCGTCGGCGCCATCATCAAGCTCGACGCCCTTCCGGGAACGTTCCTCTACACCATCCGCGCGGTCGATCCGAAGGTCATGGCCGCGATGCGCCAGATGGAGGACAATACCGCCGAGTACCAGGCCATGGAGGCCGGGCGGATGTCGCTGCAGTTCGCGTTCGCCGTCGTCTATCTCGGCTTCGCGCTGATCGTTCTCCTGGCGGCGATCTGGACGGCCATCGCCGTCGCGGACCGTATCGTCCGGCCGATCCGCCTCCTGATCAGCGCCGCCGACAGCGTCGCCTCCGGCGATCTCAACGTGGTCGTCCCGGTGCGGGCGGCCGACGGCGATGTCGGCAGCCTGTCGCGCACCTTCAACAAGATGATCTCGGAAATCCGCAGCCAGCGCGACGAGATCCTCGAGGCCAAGGACGAGGTCGATGACCGCCGCCGCTTCATCGAGGCGGTGCTTTCCGGCGTGACCGCCGCCGTCATCGGCGTCGAGGATGACCGGCGCATCACCATCGTCAATCCCTCCGCCGAGGCGTTTCTCGGATTGTCGGCCGAGCGGCTGATCGGCCGCAGCCTCTCCGAGGTCGTGCCGGAGATCGACAGCGTGCTCTCCGAGGCCGCGTCCCGTGCCCGCAACGATTTCCGCAAGCAGGTCAACGTGATGCGGGGCGGCAAGGAGCGGACGCTGAGCGTCCAGGTGACCCGCGAGGAGCAGAGCACGTCGCGCGATTCCTACGTCATCACCCTCGACGACATCACCGACCTCGTCATCGCCCAGCGCTCCACGGCCTGGGCCGACGTTGCGCGCCGCATCGCCCACGAGATCAAGAACCCGCTGACGCCGATCCAGCTCTCGGCCGAACGGCTGAAGCGCCGCTACGGCAAGCAGATCGCCGACGACGACCGGGCGGTCTTCGACCAGTGTACGGACACGATCGTCCGGCAGGTCGGAGATATCGGCCGCATGGTGGACGAATTCTCCGCCTTCGCCCGCATGCCCAAGCCCGCAAAGGAAGAGACGGACCTGCGCGACATCCTGCGCGATGCCGTCTTCCTGCGCGAAATGGGCACGACCCATGTCGAGTTCATGCGCGAACTGGGGGATCAGCCGCTCGTCGGAATGTTCGACGCGCGCATGCTCGGCCAGGCCTTCGGCAACCTCGTCAAGAACGCGGTGGAAGCCATCGAGGCGGTGCCGGGCGATCAGGAGCGCGACGGGCGAAAGGTCTGGGTACGGGCCGATTACGACCGCGATCGCGACACATTCGTGGTCGACATCATCGACAACGGCAGCGGGCTTCCGGCGGAAAACCGCCACCGGATTCTCGAGCCGTACATGACGATGCGGGAGAAAGGCACCGGCCTGGGGCTCGCCATCGTCAAGAAGATCATCGAGGAGCACGGGGGGCAGCTCGAACTGCATGACGCGCCCCCTGAATTCGATCATGGCCGCGGCGCCATGATCAGGGTCCTGCTGCCGCACATCGGTGCAGGCGGGACCGGAACTGGAACTGATAGGGAACTCGCATATGGCGTCTGATATTCTGGTCGTGGACGACGAGGTCGACATCCGCGAGATCGTCTCCGGAATCCTGTCCGACGAGGGGCACGAGACACGCACGGCGCACGACAGCGACAGCGCGCTTGCCGCCATCTCCGACCGCGTGCCGCGGCTGGTCTTCCTCGACATCTGGATGCAGGGCTCGAAGCTCGACGGACTTGCACTGCTCGACGAGATCAAGAGCCGGCATCCGGACCTTCCCGTCGTGATGATTTCCGGCCACGGAAACATCGAGACGGCCGTTTCGGCGATCAAGCGCGGGGCGTTCGATTTCATCGAAAAGCCGTTCAAGGCCGACCGGCTGATCCTGATCGCCGAGCGGGCTCTGGAAAATTCGAAGCTGAAGCGCGAGGTGAGCGAACTGAAGCGGCGAACGGGCGATGCGGTCGAGCTGGTCGGCACCTCGGTCGCCGTCTCGCAGCTGCGCCAGACCATCGACAAGGTCGCGCCCACCAACAGCCGCATCATGATCCTCGGCCCTTCCGGGTCCGGCAAGGAACTCGTTGCCCGGATGATCCACCGCAAGTCGTCGCGCGCCAGCGGACCCTTCGTCGCCCTCAACGCCGCGACGATAACGCCCGACCGGATGGAGATCGCCCTGTTCGGCACCGAGGGCGGGCCCGGCCAGGCGCGCAAGATCGGCGCCCTGGAAGAGGCCCATCGCGGCATTCTCTACCTCGACGAGGTAGGCGAAATGCCGCGCGAGACCCAGAACAAGATCCTTCGCGTCCTCGTCGACCAGCAGTTCGAGCGGGTCGGCGGTTCGAAGCGGGTCAAGGTGGACGTCCGGATCATCTCGTCGACGGCATACAATCTGGAGAGCCTGATCGCCGAGAGCATCTTCCGCGAGGATCTCTACCACCGGCTCGCCGTGGTGCCCGTCAAGGTGCCTGCATTGGCCGAGCGGCGCGAGGATATCCCCTTCCTCGTCGACATGTTCATGCGCCAGATTTCCGAGCAGGCAGGCATCCGTACCCGCCGCATCGGCGAGGATGCCATGGCGGTCCTGCAGGCCCACGACTGGCCGGGCAATATCCGCCAGCTTCGCAACAACATCGAACGTCTGATGATCCTGGCGCGGGGCGACAGCCACGACGCGGTTATTTCCGCCGACATGCTGCCCACCGATCTCGGCGACATGCTTCCGAAGATCTCCACCCAGGGCGACCATCACATCATGACGCTGCCTCTCCGCGAGGCCCGCGAAATGTTCGAGCGTGATTATCTGATCGCGCAGATCAACCGCTTCGGTGGTAACATTTCGCGCACCGCGGAATTCGTCGGCATGGAACGGTCGGCCCTGCATCGCAAACTCAAGTCCCTCGGCGTCTAGCCTGGCTTCGGCCGGGCGGCCATGAAAGCAACCCATGAAAGTCATCATTTGCGGTGCGGGACAGGTGGGCTACGGCATCGCCGAACGCCTTTCCCAGGAAGACAATGACGTCTCGGTCATTGATACATCCGCCTCGCTGGTGAACGCGATCACCGAGACGCTGGACGTGAGGGGCTATGTCGGGCACGGCGCCCATCCCGACGTCCTGTCCAAGGCGGGCGCCGAGCAGGCGGACATGATCATCGCCGTGACGCTCTACGACGAGGTCAACATCGTCGCCTGCGAAGTGGCGCACGCGCTGTTCAGCGTCCCCACCAAGATCGCCCGGATCCGCGCCCAGAGCTACCTGGCTCCGGAATATTCCGACCTCTTCAGCCGCCAGAACATGTCGATCGACGTGACGATCTCGCCGGAAATCGAGGTCGGCAAGATGGTGCTGCGGCGGATTTCCTTCCCCGGCGCGACCGACATCGTCCGCTTCGCCGACGATTCGATCGCCATGCTGGCCATCGAATGCATGGAGGACTGCCCGGTCCTGAACACGCCGCTCAACCAGCTGAGCGAGCTTTTCCCGGACCTCATGGCGACCGTGGTGGGCGTCTTCCGCAACGGCAGGCTTGCGATCACCCGCTCCGCCGACCAGCTGGAGGTGGGCGATCTCGCCTATGTCATCTGCCAGCGCGACCACGTCCGCCGCACGCTCGGCCTCTTCGGCCACGAGGAGCAGGAGGCGCGCCGCATCATCATCGCCGGCGGCGGCAATATCGGCCAGTATGTCGCCCGCACCATCGAGGAGCTCCAGCCGAGGACGCGACTGAAGATCATCGAGAGCGACCGCGAACGCGCCGCCACGATTTCCGAGCAGCTTCGCAACACGGTCGTCCTGCACGGCTCGGCGCTCGACCAGAACATCCTCCAGCAGGCGGATGTCCAGGATGCCGACCTCTTCGTCAGTCTCACCAACAGCGACCAGATCAACATCCTCGGCGCGGTGATGGCGAAGTCGCTCGGGTGCAAGTCGAACCTCGTCCTGATCAACAGCTCCTCGCTCAACAAGGTCACCCAGTCGCTCGGCATCGATGCGCAGATCAATCCGCGCGCCGTGACCATTTCCCGCGTTCTCCAGCATGTCCGCAAGGGGCGCATCCGCTCTGTCTACGCCGTGCAGCAGGGCTCGGCCGAGGTCATCGAGGCGGAGGCGCTGGAGACGTCGCCGCTGGTCGGCAGGCCGTTCCGTGAGCTGGATCTTCCCGACGGCATCCGCATCGGTGCGATCTACCGCGGCGGCGCCGTGATCCGCCCGAGCGGCGACACCAGGATCAAGGCGCACGACCGCGTCGTGCTGTTTTCCACCGCGGCCGCGGTCAAGAACGTGGAACAGATGTTCCGCGTCTCCATCCAGTACTTCTAGCCCCAACCTGATCGGCCAATCCATGTCCAGAATTGCCTATGTCAACGGTCGCTATCTTCCCCATGCGGACGCGGCGATCCACATCGAGGATCGCGGCTTCCAGTTCGCCGATGGCGTCTACGAGGTCTGCGAGGTCCGCGAAGGACAGATCATCGACCTCACCCGCCATCTCGAGAGGCTGGACAGGTCACTCCGCGAGCTTCGCATGGCCAGTCCGATGGCGCGCGAGCCGCTGAAGCTCGTCATCCGCGAGGTGCTGCGCCGCAACCGGGTCCGCAACGGCCTCTTCTACCTGCAGGTGACGCGCGGCGTGGCTCGTCGCGACCATTATTTCCCGGCTGCCGGCACCCCGCCGACCCTGACGATAACCGCGAAGTCCGCCGATCCGCGTCCTGCGCTCGCCCGCTACGAGACCGGCATCAAGGCGATCACCGTGCCGGAAAACCGCTGGAACCGCGTCGACATCAAGACGGTCGGTCTTCTCCCCAACGTGCTGGTCAAGCAGCAGGCGAGGGAGGCCGGCGCCCAGGACGCGATCTTCGTGGATACGGCCGGCAACGTCACCGAGGCCGCCTCGTCGAATGTCTGGATCGTCAGCGCCGACGGCAGGCTCGTCACCCGCCCGGCCGAGCACGGCATCCTGCGCGGCGTGACCCGCACGACCTTCCTCGACGTTGCAGCGAGCCTCGCGATCCCTGTCGAGGAGCGGGAATTCTCGGTGGAGGAGATGCTCGCGGCGCGCGAAGTCTTCCTCACTTCGGCCACGGGTTCCTGCGTTCCGGTCGTCGAGATCGACGGCAGGACCATCGCCAACGGGCATCCCGGCAGCGTGGCGGCCGCCCTGCGTAGTGCCTTTTTGCACATTGCGGAAAAGACGACGATTTGATAACGAGGAATTCATTGGGGGGAGGGAAGCACGAGGGCGCTTCCCTTATTTCTCTGAAATGTCATCAGATCATCCCGGCAGGATGCCGGCAAAAAAGAAAGAAGCGGCGCCATGGCGGAACGTTCTCAGAACTTGCAGGACCTGTTTCTCAATACTGTCCGTAAGCAAAAGATTTCGTTGACTATTTTCCTTATCAACGGCGTGAAGCTGACCGGCGTTGTCACCTCCTTCGACAATTTCTGCGTACTCCTTCGCCGTGACGGCCACTCGCAACTCGTGTATAAGCACGCGATCTCGACCATCATGCCCGGCCAGCCGATGCAGATGTTCGAGAGCGAAGAAAACGCCGCCTGACAGGACAGCAACCGATTAAACATCGCGATACCTCGAATGAATCGATGATCCCGGAGACAGACCGTCGCCGGGACGATATGCGCGCCGTGGTGCTCGTGCCGGTGCTGAAGGCTACGCGTGCCTCCCGTTCGGCACAGCCTGAAGCCGCACCCTCGCCGCAACGCTCGGAAGAGGCGCGCCTGGAGGAAGCGATCGGCCTTGCCCGGGCCATCGACCTCGAGGTCGTGCAGGGCCTCGTCGTCCAGGTCTCCCAGCCGCGCCCGGCCACCCTGATGGGCACCGGCAAGATCGCCGAGATCAAGGCACTGCTCGATGAGCACGACGCCGGCCTCGTCATCGTTGATCACCCGCTGACGCCGGTCCAGCAGCGCAATCTCGAGAAGGAATGGAACGCCAAGGTCATCGACCGCACCGGCCTCATTCTGGAAATCTTCGGACGCCGCGCCTCCACCAAGGAAGGCACGCTGCAGGTCGATCTCGCGCATCTCAACTATCAGAAGGGCCGGCTGGTGCGCAGCTGGACCCACCTTGAACGCCAGCGCGGCGGCGCCGGGTTCATGGGCGGTCCCGGCGAAACCCAGATCGAGGCCGACCGCCGGCTCCTGCAGGAACGCATCGTCAAGCTGGAGCGCGAGCTGGAGCAGGTCGTGCGCACCCGCCAGCTTCACCGGGCCAAGCGCCGCAAGGTGCCGCATCCGATCGTCGCGCTGGTCGGCTATACCAATGCCGGCAAGTCGACGCTCTTCAACCGCATCACCGGTGCGGGCGTGCTCGCCGAGGACATGCTGTTTGCGACGCTCGACCCGACGCTTCGCCGCATGAAGCTCCCGCACGGGCGCACCGTCATCCTGTCGGATACGGTCGGCTTCATCTCCGATCTTCCCACCCACCTCGTCGCGGCCTTCCGCGCCACGCTGGAGGAAGTGCTGGAGGCCGACCTCATCCTGCATGTCCGCGACATGTCCGACCCCGACAACGCCGCCCAGTCGGCCGACGTCATGCGCATCCTCTCCGACCTCGGCATCGACGAGAAGGAGCGGGAAGCCCGCATCATCGAGGTCTGGAACAAGATCGACCGGCTCGACCCCGAAGCCCATGACGCGCTGGCGGAACGGGCGAAAGGCCGCGACAACATCATGGCCGTCTCGGCGGTGACCGGCGAGGGCGTCGAGGCGCTCCTGGACGAGATCGCCCGCCGGCTCTCCGGGGTCCTGACCGAAACCACCGTCGTCATCCCGGCGACCAAGCTCTCGCTCGTCTCCTGGATCTACGAAAACGCCATCGTTGACGAACGGCGCGACCGGGAGGATGGTGCCGTCGAGCTCGACGTCAGGCTGTCCGAAAGCCAGGCGGCGGCGCTCGAGCGCAGGCTCGGCAACGGCCCGAAGCCCGTGAAGGAAGAATGGGAGCGCTAGGCGCGCCGTGAGGGCAACCGGCGGCGCGCGGCGGGCATGACCCGCATTTCCTGGTGTGGAGGAGCGCCATGGACGATGAGACCCCCATGGGCCACCAGAGGGGCCACCGGAAGGACCACCGGAGGGACCACGGCAGTGACCGCGCCGGGATTGACGCCTTCTACGACGGCGAGATGCGCTGGCGCGACGAGCTTCTGGCGCTGCGGAAAATCCTCCTCGACTGCGGCCTTGTCGAAACCTTCAAGTGGAGTTCGCCCTGCTACACGGCAGGTACCGGCGGCAATGTCGCGCTGGTCTGGGGCTTCAAGGACAGCGCCACGCTCGGCTTCTTCAAGGGCGTCCTCCTTGCCGATCCGCAATGCCTGCTTGCCGCGCCCGGCGAAAACTCCCGGTCCTCCCGCGTGATGCGCTTTACCAGCACCGCGGAAATAGCCGAGCGCGAGGCCGCGATCCGCGGCCTCGTGGCTGAGGCGATCGCGCTCGAGGAAGCGGGCGCCACGGTCGATCTCCCGAAGGACGATCTCGCCTATCCGGACGAACTCGTCGGCGCGCTCGGGCAGGATCCGGAACTGCGGGCTGCCTTCGAGGCGCTGACGCCCGGCCGCCGGCGCGGCTATCTCCTCCACTTCTCCCAGCCGAAACAGGCCGAGACCCGTCGTTCGCGGATCGACAGGAACCGCGACAGGATTCTCGCCGGGAAGGGCATGCATGACCGGTAGGGCGAGGGGCGGGCATCCCTCCGCCCCTCCCTTTTGGTGGTCAGGCGGCGAGCGCGACCGCGTCCGCCCCGGCGGGGATCCGCATCGGCGAGGAGGGATCGGTCGCCGCCCGCCAGACCGCCGCCACCACGTCGGACGGGTGGGTCACCAGCCCGTCCCCCTGCCGTTCCCGCGCCCCGAAGATCTCCTTGACGAAATCCGCGTAAGGCGCCGGAAAGCCGCCCTCGTCCTGCAGCCGGCCGCGTGCGGTCCGGCTGAAGGACGTGTCGGGAGCCCGTCCGGGCAGGACAAGCCGGAGCCTTATCCCGTAAGGCGCAAGCTCGATGGCGGCGGATTCGGTGAAGGCGTTCACCGCCGCCTTGCTCGCCGTATAGGCGGCCAGCAGCGGCAGCGGCTTCAGCGTCACGCCGGAGGACACGTTGACGATGACGCCCTCTCGGCGTTCGCGAAACTGCGGCAGCACCGCCTGCATCATGGCGATCGTGCCGAACGTGTTGGTCTCGAAGAGGTCGCGCAGCGTATCAGCCGGCGTCCCCTCCACGACGTTCATCCAGCCGATCCCGGCATTGTTCACCAGCACGTCGATCGGACCGGCCTGGTCGAGCGCGGCGCGGATGCTCGCGGGGTCGCGAACGTCGAGCTTCACGACGGTCAGGTTGTCGGAGACGGGCAGGATATCCGCCCGGGGCGTGCGCATCGTCGCCACGACCCTCCAGCCCTTCTCGACGAAGAACCGTGCGATCTCGACGCCGAAACCGGACGAACAGCCGGTGATGAGTATGGTCTTCATGCTTTTCTCCTTCATTGCTCGGCATCAGCATGGAGGAGAGCAGGGCGATCTGCTATAACGCAACGTCCTTGGTTTGTTATCGGGAGTATCGCTTGAGCGATCCCTTGGCGGAAATCATTGCAGTGATGAGGCCGGGCCCGCCGCTTTCGAAGGTCGTCACCGGCTCCGGCGTCTGGCGCGTCGATCGCCCGGCGGGCGGAGAGCCCTTCTACTGCGTCGTGGTGGAGGGAAGTGCCCGGCTGTCGGTTCGCGGCGGTCCGGCCGTCACCCTCGAACAAGGCGATTTCGCCCTGATCCCGGCATCCTGCGGCTTCACCATGTCGAGCCTCGCCGCCGCGCCCGATGACGGCAGGCAATGGACGATCACCGTTCGCGACACGGAGACGCGCCACGGAAATCCGCAGGGTCCGGCCGACGTGCGGTTGCTGATCGGCCATTTCGTCTTCGGCTCGCCGGACAGCGATCTCCTCGTTTCGCTTCTGCCGCAATTCCTGCATGTCCGAGGCGACATGCGGCTCTCCATGCTGGTCCGCCTGATCACCGACGAGGCGCGCGGCGCAAGACCGGCGCGGGAGATGATCCTCGCCCGGCTCCTGGAGGTCCTGCTCGTCGAGGCCGTGCGGTCGACCGCGGCCGACTCCGGGATCGCATCGCCGGGGATCGCCCGGGGGCTTGCCGATCCGCGCCTGGCCGAGGTGATCCGCGGCCTGCACCGGGACCCGGCAAGACCTTGGACCGTCGAGGAGATGGCGCGGGACGCCGCCCTTTCGCGGTCGGCCTTCTTCAACCGCTTCCGCAGGATGGTCGGCGTGGCGCCGATGGAATACCTGACCTCGTGGCGGATGGCGCTTGCCAAGGACATGTTGGAAGCGGGTCAGGCGGGCATGCAGGAAATCGCCGACAGCATCGGCTATGGGTCCGCCAGCGCCTTCAGCACGGCCTTCACGCGCCTGGTCGGCGTCCCGCCGTCGCGCTACGCGGAGCGGCAGAAGGAAGTTGGAGAACAGCCGCTGGTGGCGTGAACGGCTACCGTTCGTCCTTCTTCGCCGCCTGCCAGAGTTCCTCCATCCGCTCCAGCGTAGCGGCCTTTAATGTTTCACCTGCTTTATTAAGCTCTTCTTCTATATGGCGGAAACGGCGGCGGAATTTCGTGTTCGTGCCGCGCAGCGCATCCTCGGGATCGGCGTCCACATGGCGGCCGATGTTGACGAGCGCGAAGATCAGGTCGCCCAGTTCGTCCTTCACCTCGTCCTTGCGTCCGTCGCGAAGGGCTTCCCGCAGCTCGCCGATTTCCTCCTCGATCTTGTCGAGGATCGGCTCGGCCTCGGACCAGTCGAAGCCCACCTGGGCGGCCTTCTGTTGCAGCTTCAGCGCCTCGGTCAGGGCCGGCTGGCTGCGCTGGACGCCGCCGAGGAACCCGTCGCGGAAGTCCTCCGTAATCCCGCGCTGGCGCCGCCGTTCGGCGCGCTCGCGCTTCTCCTCCGCCTTGATCTCGTCCCACTGCACCTTGACGGCATCGGGCGTCGCGGCGTCCGAGACGGCAAAGACGTGCGGGTGGCGGCGGATCATCTTGCGGGTCACGGCGTGGACGACGTCGCCGAACGAGAATTCGCCGGCCTCCTCGGCCATCTGCGCGTGGTAGACGACCTGGAGGAGCAGGTCACCCAGTTCCTCGCAGAGATCGTCCGGGTCCTTGCGCTCGATCGCATCGGCCACCTCGTAGGCCTCTTCGATCGTATAGGGCTTTATGGTCTCGAAGGTCTGCACGATGTCCCAGGGGCAGCCGGTCTGCGGGTCGCGCAGCGCCGCCATGATCTCGATCAGCCGGGAAATGTCTCGTGAGGCTTCCATGGTCGTTCCTGCGTCCTCTTCAGCGAAGCGGGATTGCGTTGCCGTCCTTGCCGGCCTGGTAGGCGGTCGAGAGGCGGTCGTAGGCGTCGCGGATACGCTCTGTCTGCGCCTTCATCTGCGTGCGCAGCGGCTCGGCTTCCGCCTCGATCATCTCCGTCAGCGCATGCGATTGCCAGAAGGCATTTTGGCGACGGTAGCCGCCGGGCTCCAGTCCGAATACTTCCTTGAGGATCTTCAGGTCGTGCGGGATGGCGAAGGCGTCGCGCGAATCCTCGTGGCTGAAGAAGTAATGGAAGTTGTCGAAGCCGGCCCAGGTGATCGCCGACATGCACATCGTGCAGGGCTCGTGCGTCGACAGGAAGATGAGGTCCTTCGTGTCGGGCTTCTCGCCCATCTCGTAGAAGCGCTTCAGCGTGTGCACCTCGCCGTGCCAGAGCGGGTTCTCCAGCTCGTTGTTGGTTTCGGCGATGACCAGCGAAAGGTCGGACTTGCGCAGGATCGCCGCGCCGAAGACCTTGTTGCCGGCGGCAACGCCGCGCTGCGTGAGCGGCAGGATGTCCTGCTCCATGACGTCGAGGAGACGAAGCGGGAGGGAGGCATTGGTCACGTGTCGACTCCTCTATCGTGGCCGAACTTTAGTTTTCGATCGTCCGCCGCGGAAGCGGTATTTCCGTCGTTCGCTATTCGGAGAATGCAAAAGGCGGATTCAGGCGACCTGGACGCGGTTACGCCCCTGTTTCTTGGCCTGGTAAAGTGCCCGGTCCGCATCGTCGATCAGGTGCTGGAAGTCGGGATGGCCGCTCTGTTCCGCCAGGCCGATGGAGACCGTGGCATTGATCGTCGTTCCGTCGGCGAGCTTCAGTTCGCGCCCCATGAAGGCATCGCGGATGCGCTCTGCGACCTCGTTCGCCTGCTTGATGCCGGTCTCGACGAGCGCGACGAGGAACTCCTCGCCACCGTAGCGGAAGATGATGTCCGCCGCGCGGCTGTTGTCGGCGATCGTCTCTGCCACCTGGCGCAGAACGAGATCGCCGGCGGAATGGCCCCATGTGTCGTTGATCGTCTTGAAGTGATCGACATCGATCATCAGGATCGAGAGCGGCGTGCCCTGCTGGAGGCTCAGCATGACCTCCCGGCCAAGGATCGACGGCAGGAATTTGCGGTTCAGCGCGCTGGTGAGCGGGTCGCGGGCATTGGCGGAGGCCGACAGGCTCTGGAAGAGGTCGGCCAGCAGGAACTTGATCTCCTCGATGCGCGCCTGCAGCCGTGCCACGAGGGGTGCCGCCTGCGCCACGCGGGCGTTTTCG
Organism: Pseudorhizobium sp. NPDC055634; assembly: GCF_053618655.1. NCBI lineage: Bacteria > Pseudomonadati > Pseudomonadota > Alphaproteobacteria > Hyphomicrobiales > Rhizobiaceae > Pseudorhizobium > Pseudorhizobium sp. NPDC055634. The sequence goes on from NZ_JBSHHW010000013.1 coordinate 48,543, forward strand.
AGCATCTCGATCTGCGGGATGAGTTCGCCGTCGATCTCCTCCATCGCCTTTTCGATCTTCTTAAGCATCAGCGCGCCCTGGAACATGACGCTGCCGCGGTGGCGAAGCCACAGCCCGAATTCGGACTTGCCGATTGCATCGAGGCGCGGACTGCCCTCGCTGCCGAACAGGCCGAAGATTGCGGCCTGGCTCCATTCCATCAGCGCCGCACGCTGGCTTTCACGCTCTACGCCGACGTCCTGGCCGAGCGTGAACAGCCGGTAGGCTTCCTCCACCTTGGCATGCTGCGATATGCCCTCGACATAGGCCGCGCTCATCTGCAGCATCGCGTAGTCGATGAGCTCGTTGAGAAGCACGATCGCCTCGGCGGTGTCCCGGTTGTGGTAGCCGGTCAGCACCTTTTCAGAGATCGCGGTCTTCAGCCCGCTCGCGCCCTCCAGCACCAGGTTGACCGGAATGTTCATGCGCGCATGGACCTTGCCGATCGTTCGCTGCGTTTCGGAAAAACCATCCGCGTCGCTCTTCGGGTCGAAATCGAGGAGGGTCAGCAGCCATTTCGTCAGTGCGCCGCCCAGGCGCTCCTGCACCATCGCGTGATTGAGGAACTGCGATGCCCGCTCGTGCTTGAGCAGGATTTCGTAGAAGTAAGAGACAAGATGCTCGATGTTTTCGCTGATAACCTCGCCCAACATGTCCTTCGCGGAGGAAAGAGCTGTATCTTCACGGGATTTCCAGAATTGCAGGCTATGCGTATGGGAGTTCATGATGGCACTTCATTGATATGCCGGTCGTTTACGGGGTTTGCCGGTGCTTTTCAATCGGCGCTTTGTCCGGCGGCGCCGGATAACGGCAGGGCTTGCCTTTATTACGTCTGGAGATGACGATCCCTTTTGCTCGCCGCCGACGCAAAGTTGAAACAGAAATGCCCCTCGACCTGCACTCAGGGATTTCCGTTCCTTCATGCAGCGCCTGCGGTCTGTCATAAGGATGCGATGACCAAGGAACCCACCGTGAGCGAGTCCCGCCGCCTTTCCGCGTTTCCCATCTTCTTCAAGGTGCGCGGGCGTGTGGTCGCCGTTTTCGGAAACGGGGCCGAAGCCTTCGCCAAGGTTCGCCTGCTGCGGAACACGGATGCGGTGATCGTCGCCCATGCGGACGATCCGGAAGCCGACTACCGGGATTTCCTTGCAGCAGATCGCATCGAGGTCGTTTCGGCGCCCTTCGACGCCTCCCAGGTGACCGGCGCCGCTCTCGTCTTTGCCGCCACCGGTGATCCTGTGCAGGACCGGGTCATCGTCGCGGCCGCCCGAGCCGCCCGTATTCCGGCGAATGCAGTGGACCAGCCCGAACATTGCGATTTCCTCACGCCGGCGCTCGTCAACCGTGCTCCTGTTGCCGTAGCGATCGGCACGGAGGGCGCGGGACCCGTTCTCGCGCAGATGATCCGTGCCCGCATCGACCAGATGCTCTCGCCATCGCTCGGCGGGCTTGCGTCGCTTGCGATCGACTACCGCGAGTCGGTGGAGCGTCTCGTGCCGAAGGGCGTGTCACGCCGGGTTTTCTGGCGCCGCTTCTTCTCCGGCCCGGTCGCCGCGAACATCGATGCCGGCGATACCGCCGCCGCGCGCCGGGAGGCCGACGAACTCCTCTCCTCGTCCGGTCGCGTCCGGGGCCACGTCTGGCTGGTCGGCGCGGGTCCCGGTGCCGAGGACCTGTTGACGCTGCGGGCCCAGCGGGTGCTGATGGAGGCCGACGTCATCGTCTACGACGCGCTCGTGCCGCAGGCCATCGTCGACATGGGCCGCCGGGATGCAGAGCGCCTTTCTGTCGGCAAGCGCAAGAACTGCCACTCGAAGTCGCAGGCCGAGATCAACCGGCTGCTGGTGCAGCTGGGCGAGGACGGCAAGCGCGTCGTCCGGCTGAAATCCGGCGATCCGCTCGTCTACGGCCGGGCAGGGGAGGAAATGGCGGCGCTGCGCGAAGCCGGCATCTCCTACGAGATCGTTCCCGGCATCACGTCTGCCTTTGCGGCCGCTGCCGATTTCGACCTGCCGCTGACGCTTCGCGGCGTCGCCTCCTCGCTCGTCTTCACTACCGGCCACGACCTTTCCGGCGACGTCCTGCCGGACTGGGCGAGCCTTGCCGTGTCGGGCGCCACGATCGCGGTCTACATGGGGCGCACCGTTGCCGCCTCCGTCGCCGGGCGGCTGATCGTCGCCGGCCTTTCGCCGGATACCACCGTGGCTGTCGTCGAGAATGCCAGCCGCGCCGATCGCCGCCTCTTTCACGGCGTGCTCAAGGAACTCCCGGACCTGGAGGCGAGGGAGGATCTCGCCGGTCCGGTCATGGTCATCATCGGCGAGGCAGTCGCCGGTGCGAATTTCGCAAGATCCGAGCCCCTTTCCGCCTGGACCGGAAAGGCTCGCGCCGAGATGGGAATGGAAGCATGACGGACAAGGTCTTGACCGCAAACCGGCTGACGGACGGCATTGCCGTATGGCTCGACGCTAACGGCCAATGGGTGGAAAACCTGCAGGACGCGCTGGTGGCCCGCCATGCGGAAGCCGTCGCCTCGCTCGAGGCGATCGGCAAGCGCGACTTCGCCGCCAACCGGGTGGTCGACGTCAACGTCATCGACGTGACCGAGGTGAAGGGCCAGCTCTGGCCCGTGCGCCTTCGCGAGCGCATCCGCGCCGCCGGCCCGACCATGGAATATGCGGCCGGCTACCGCCCCGCCGACGCAGCCTTTATCGCAGTCTGAGGAAGTCATGTACCGTTACGACGAATTCGACCACGCCTTCGTCAAGAGCCGCGTCGAGCAGTTCCGCGACCAGGTCAACCGCCGCCTTTCCGGCGAACTTGCCGAGGATGCCTTCAAGCCGCTCCGGCTGATGAACGGCGTCTACCTCCAGCTGCATGCCTACATGCTGCGGGTGGCGATCCCCTACGGCACGCTGAACGCCCGGCAGATGCGCATGCTGGCCCATGTGGCGCGCAGGTACGATCGCGGCTATGGCCATTTCACGACCCGCCAGAACATCCAGTTCAACTGGCCGAAGCTTTCCGACACGCCGGATATCCTCGACGAGCTGGCGACCGTCGAGATGCATGCGCTGCAGACCTCCGGCAACTGCATCCGCAACGTCACGGCCGACCATTTCGCCGGCGCGGCCGCCGACGAGGTCGCCGATCCGCGGCCCTATGCGGAAATCCTGCGCCAGTGGTCCTCCGTCCACCCGGAATTCTCCTTCCTGCCGCGCAAGTTCAAGATCGCCGTCACCGGCGCCCCGCGCGACCGGGCGGCGATCCAGGTCCACGACATCGGCCTGCACCTGAAGCGCAACGACAAGGGCGAACTCGGCTTTTCCGTCTATGTCGGCGGCGGGCAGGGCCGCACCCCGCTGATCGGCAGGAAGATCCGCGACTTCCTGCCGGAAGAGGATCTCCTGACCTACACGACGGCGATCGTGCGCGTTTACAATCTCTTCGGCCGGCGCGACAACAAGTACAAGGCGCGCATCAAGATCCTCGTGCACGAGATCGGCGTCGAGGAAATGACCCGCCAGGTGGAGGAGGAGTTCTCCCACCTTCGGGGCAGCGAGCTGACCCTGCCGGAGGCCGACATCGAGGCCATCGCCCGCTATTTCGCGCTGCCCGCCCTGCCGGATCGCCCCGAAGGCTGGGCGCAGCTTGCCGGCTGGAAGAAGCAGGACGCCGGCTTTGCCCGCTGGGTGGACCAGAACGTCGCGCCGCACAAGCATCCCGACTATGCCATGGTGACCGTCTCGCTGAAGCCGATCGGCGGCATTCCGGGCGACGCCAACCACGAGCAGATGGACGCGATCGCCGACATCGCCGAGGAATATGCCTTCGACGAGATCCGCATCAGCCACGAGCAGAACGTCATCCTGCCGCATGTGGCGCGGGCCGACCTCGAGCCGGTCTACCGGGCGCTGGTGGCGCAGAACCTCGCGACCGCCAATGCCGGGCTGATCACCGACATCATCGCCTGTCCCGGCCTCGACTACTGCGCGCTGGCGAATGCCCGCTCGATCCCGGTGGCGCAGGAAATCTCCACCCGCTTCGGCTCGCCCGAGCGGCAGGCGGAGATCGGCGAGCTGAAGATCAAGATCTCCGGCTGCATCAACGCCTGCGGCCACCACCATGTCGGCCATATCGGCCTTCTCGGCGTCGAGAAGAAGGGGGCCGAGCTCTACCAGATCACGCTCGGCGGATCGGGCGACGAGAACACCTCGATCGGCGAGATCATCGGCCGCGGCTTCGAGCCGGACAAGGTGACCGACGCGGTCGAGACGATCGTCGACACCTATCTCGGCCTTCGCCTCGGCAGGGAGGAGACCTTCCTGGAAGCCTACCGGCGCGTCGGGCCGCAGCCTTTCAAGGATGCGCTCTACGGCTCGGCGGCGGAAGCGGCTTGAGGGGCGGGATGATGACAAGGATCTGGAAGGAAACCGGCTTCGTCGAGAACGACCCCTGGGTGATCGAGACCGAGGAGGCGCCGGCTTTGGACGGGCAGAAGCCGCTCCTGACGCTCGACCAGCTGGTGGAGCGGGCCGAGGCGAGCAACGATGTCGGGCTCGGCGTGCTCATCCGCCCCGCCGACGACGTCAAGCGGCTTCAACCGCATCTCGACCGGCTGGCGATCGTCGCGGTCGATTTCCCCGCCTTCAGCGACGGCCGCGCCTTCAGCCATGCCTCGCTGCTGCGCGAGCGGCTCGGCTACGAGGGCGAGCTTCGGGCGGTCGGCGACGTGCTGATCGACCAGGTGCCGCTGATGCTGCGGGTCGGGATCGACAGCTTCGCGGTCGCCAATGAGACGGCGCTGCGGCGGCTTGCCGAGGGCCGGCTGCCGGCGATCCCCGTCCACTACCAGCCGACGGCGCGTCCCGCGGCCCATCCCCAGGGCTACAGCTGGCGCCGGCGCTCCGACAGTCCCGGCGCCGAGAACTGAGGCGCGCACTCCAGAAGACCCCCGGCACCCGCGGCATTTCCACGCGGACGCCTTCAAATCCGGGCGCGGATGGTATATCTCGCCCGCCAGGACATCGACAGCCAAGCGAGACGTAAGCCGCATGAACGCTCCAGCCAAGACGGATGTTTTCGTCGCCCCCGGGTCCGCGACCAAGCCGGCCGCCATCCCGGACAATGTCTATGCCGAGACGGTGCTGTCGGTCGAGCACTATACCGACCGGCTGTTCCGCTTCCGCATGACCCGCCCCGCCGGATACCGCTTCCGCTCGGGCGAATTCGCAATGATCGGGCTGATGGTCGGCGACAAGCCGATCTACCGCGCCTATTCGATCGCCAGCCCCGCCTGGGACGAGGAACTGGAATTCTTCTCCATCAAGGTGCCGAACGGGCCGCTGACCTCGCATCTGCAGAAGATCCAGCCCGGCGACACGGTGCTGATGCGCAAGAAGCCGACCGGCACGCTGGTGCTCGATGCGCTGACGCCCGGAAAACGCCTCTACATGTTCTCGACCGGCACCGGGATTGCCCCCTTCGCGAGCCTCATCCGCGACCCGGAGACCTACGAGAAGTTCGAGGAGGTCATCCTCACCCATACCTGCCGCGAGGTGGCCGAGCTGAAATACGGCTTCGACCTGATGGAGGAGATCCGGAACCACGAATTCCTCTCCGAGATCGTCGGCGACAAGCTGAAGCACTACCCGACCGTGACCCGCGAGGACTATCCCTTCCGCGGCCGCATCACCGACCTGATGGAAAGCGGCAGGCTCTACACCGATCTCGGCGTGCCGCCGCTCGACCCGGCGACCGACCGCGGCATGATCTGCGGCTCCACCGAGATGCTGAAGGACACCAAGGCGCTGCTGGAGGCCGCCGGGCTGACCGAAGGCGCCAACAACAAGCCAGCCGAATTCGTCATCGAACGGGCGTTTGTGGGGTGAGGAACGGTCGCGCGCTTTGGCGCCCGAGCAATCGATCCAGTGAATCGATTGCAGTGACGAACGCCCGAAGCGCAAGCGAAGGGCCGGGGGGCGGTGCGTCATGCTCGGCCTCCTGCCACGCCGAACGCCCTGAGCCCGAAGCGAAGGGCCGGCAAGGCGCGTGGCCCTGAGCCCGAAGCGCAGGGCCGGAGGCGGCGCGTCCTTCTCGACCCTCTTCCCACGCGAATGCGGATCGCGGCTCCTCATCCTCGACCCGCTTGCGACCCGTCATCCGTCCTTCCCCGACGTCCGCTCCGTGTCGAACTGCGCCAGCCGCTTTTCCCGCGCCCGTCGCGCCGCATCCCACTGCTGCCACTGCCGACGATGGGGGTCGGTTCGGGCAATCGCGATCGCCAGGTCCTCCGCCGCCCGTCGCGCCCCCGCGAGCGCCTCGAACCGGTACGGATCGGTGCCGAGAAAATGCGACGCGGCATTCGCGTCATGATAGACGACGTCGAACAGCCGGCGTTGTTCGACCGTCAGGTTCCGGAGGCAGCACGGCTCGCCCGTGGAGGGGAAGTTCCAGCGACAAAGGTGGTTGCGGCGGCAGTCGCGGCGCCTGCAGACCAGCTGCGGCAGGCCGAGCATCTCGGCGGCGCGGGCGGCGATGTGGGTCTTGATGGGAGGCGGCTTGTTTTCAGGCATGGTAACCCCTTGGCGATCTCGAGAATTTTCAAGTCGGACGGGGCGCTGAAAGCTGCCTCGTAAAGTTAGTTTATGTGGCACCTCTCAGCGCCCCGTTCGGCGGTTTTTGCCCCGCGACTTGGGTCTCTCTGTCGAGGTCTTGCGGGGAGGTGCTTTCCGCCGGTTTCCCGGGTCCCGAGGCTTTCCGCCCCGGTCTCTCGTCGGACTTGAAAATCCGGCGACACCATCTCCGTCGACCCCCTTGTGTGCCGCACAGGCACGCCCGGCGCGCTGTTCGGGCATCAAGAGACGAGGGCTGGTCCGTAACCCTTCGCCTCTCCCCGTGTCGCCGGAGGGAGACCATTTTCCGCGGACCCCGATGATGAGGACTTACGTCGTTTCCCCACCACCAGCGCCGGCTCCGCCTCGCCAGCACGCCTGCTGGTGTATCCGAGGGCGGAACGGGGCAAGTATGGGCACGGGTTTCGGGGACGGGGATGTGGCGGGGGTTAAGTGGTTGATTTTTGGTGGAGAGGGCGCGGGTTGGGGGGGTGGATGGCTCTCCTCCCGTCATCCCGGCCCCGAGCCGGGATCCAGCCGCCGTGCGTCTGCGCGGCGAGAGAACCATTCGTGGGCATTGGATGTCTATGAGTCCTGCGCCGCAGACGCGGCGCTACTGGATTCCTGTGACAAGCACAGGAATGACGGGAGAAGGCGTCGCCGGAAAAGCGTAACTCTGGCTACCGCATAGCCCGGAGCGGCTTGGGAAAGATCGTGCATAAAGGTGACTTCCAAGATTCTGGAGTTGAACAACCTATGTTTGCACCTATTCTGCTCGCTAACCCATCATGGTGTCTTAATGCGTCCGATCACCGAACTCGAATACTCACTCCTAGAAAGCAAAATAAGCCACGCTGCCGCCAGGGTCGCAGTGGATGATCGTTCGACAGCTTTCTTGTATCTAATGCTCGACGCGCTATTTCCGCGGGCCGGCGAGGAGATCTCCTCACTAATCACTGATGGAGGTAATGATCGAGGGGTTGACGCGGTATACATTCAGGAAGCGGGAAGCGCAGTTCATGTGAGCATACTGCAGAGCAAATATGCTGCGAGCATCAAGAATGCAAAGCGGCACTTCCCTGGAGGCGAGGTAGATAAGCTTGTCTCGCTGATTAGAGACGTGGCTGACCGAGCACCGGGTTTGCTCGACACGGTAAATCCGCTCCTGAAACAGAAGATAGTTGATATATGGCGCTTAGTTGATGCTGGTAAGCTCTTATATTTGCATGTTTTCTTAGTGTCTAACGGCCTTCCATTAATAGTTCACGAGCGTAAGCGTTTTGAGGCCTTCTGCGAGCAGTATGATTTCGTCTCGCTTGAGGAGATTTCGTACCGGAGCATCGTCAGTCTTCTCTCGTCCGATGGAAGGGCAAAAGAAAATGGAATCTTAGACACGGTAGATGTTCAGAAATACGAAAGGTCAGACTGCGACATCCGCGGGCTAGTAGCCAACATCGATGCACGTTCATACATTCAAATGATCTCGACAGATGCAGGCGCTATTAAGAGGCACCTTTTTGATGAGAATATACGTGGCTTTCTTGGCCTAGATGGCGGCTACAATCGTCAGATCCACCACAGCGCGTTGTCCGAGGATAATCACCTATTCTGGTATCTAAACAACGGCATCACCATCATAGCTAAAGACTTTACGCATCAAAAGGTAAGAGGGTCCAAGATCCACCTCACCGACCTGCAAATAGTCAATGGGGCGCAGACCTCCTATTCGCTTCTGGAGGCTTACAAGCGCAACCCTGAGAAGGTTTCGGAAGTGGTTCTCTTAGTCAAGATCTTCGCTTCAAGTCGTCCGGACATTGCCGAACAAATTGCCATAGCGACAAACAGTCAAGCCCGTATTGCTCCCCGTGACCTTAAGGCTAATGATGCCATTCAAAAGAAGATTGCCGCCGTCTTTGAAGCGAATGGCCTGCTTTACGAGCGCAAAAAGAACCAGTTTGACAATGATGACACGCGAGAGCGGATTGATTCTCTAAAACTTGGGCAAGCCATTCTTGCCTATCGACTCCATGAGCCACATCTCGCCAAAACGCAATCGGACGAGATCTTTGGAACGATGTATGAGCGGATATTTTCCGAGCGGTTGGACGGAGATTATTTGGTCCGCCTAGCTAGGCTTTACTTGTACGTCAATTCCATGAGGGAACATCAGTTAGTTGGGCTACGAAATCAAGAAAATTTCCACAGCAGCGTGGAATTCATTGCATATACGCAGTGGTACATAATGTACTGCGTCGCTTTGCTGGCAGAGAGATCAGACGTAAACGTGCCAGATGAGGGTCGCTTCGAAGAACTTGTTCAGAGATCTCAGGAAGTAATCTCTAAGATCGCCGACAAGTACCAGTCTCAGTCTTTCTATAGGATTTTCAGATCAGGAAGAACAAAAGAACTCATTATGGACGAGTTGGGCGTGGGCCAACTTCGGTTTGAATTCACCTGAACGCTCTTCTCCACGGTGTCATGAAGTTCTGGTGAGAGCCGACCTCATCTCCTGTAGGAGATGCATTAGCAGGCCTCCCCGTCCCGGCCGCCCCGTCTTGCCCTTCGTCCCTCCCTTGCGCTTCTGCTCGCCGGGATCCTCGTAGCTGCCAACGCCGACCTTGCCGCAGATGACGGGGCGCGGATCGTCCTCGGGTCCTCGGGTCAAGCCCGAGGATGACGAAGGAGAGGTGGGTGCCTCGCCGTGTTCCGGCTGGCCTTCGAGCAAGGGTGAGAAGCGCGTGCCCGACCCCCTCACCAAGTTCGCCTCGCCAATCGGCTGCGCCTCCTGGGGCGAACTATCCTCTCCCAGGGGGGAGAGGACGGGCCTTGCCGCGTGCCGCTGCCTTTCCCTCTCCC
>NZ_JBSHHW010000013.1:58148-138635 GCF_053618655.1 Pseudorhizobium sp. NPDC055634
CCCCTTGTGGGAGAGGTTACAAAATCACGGTCTTGGCGCAGCCAAGTCGTAGATTTTGTTGGTGAGGGGGAGAGGTCGGGGGCGCGTCGGTCAGGCGGGATTTCCGGCAATCGGTCTCCCGCCTGGGGGGCTGTCCGGTGAGGCGGGAAGGGGGCGTCGTGGTTGTGGCTTGCCCGCCCCCCTCACCAAGTTCGCCTCGCCAATCGGCTGCGCTGCTTGGGGCGAACTATCCTCTCCCGCAGGGGGAGAGGAGGGCCTCGCCGCGTGCCGCTGCCTTTCCCTCTCCCCTTGTGGGAGAGGTTACAAAATCACGGTCTTGGCGCAGCCAAGTCGTAGATTTTGTTGGTGAGGGGGAGAGGTCGGGGGCGCGTCGGTCAGGCGAGGAGTGGGCGTCGCGGCTGCGGTTTTCCCCTCCCCAACCCTCCCCACAAGGGGGAGGGGGCCGGTCGCGGGTGGGGCGCCGTCCCGGCCGGCGGGGGTGGCGTCTTGCCTAGAGGGCCCGGCCGAGGCGGGCGTCGAGGGAGTGGCGGTTGCCGCCGCGGATGGCGAAGAAAAGGAAGATGGCCGCCCAGAGGATCGATTTTTCCGAACCGGCCAGGCCTTCCGCCCGCACGACCCAGTGGAAATAGACGGTGACGAGCAGCACGATCATCGCGGCGAAGGAGGCCGGGCGGGTGAGGAGGCCGATCGCCACCAGGATGCCGCCGAAGAATTCCGTGGCGGCGAGCAACGGCGACCAGAAGACGCCGGGATAGAAACCGAGGCTTTCCACCATGCCGGCGGCGCCGAAGGGGTTGAGGATCTTGCCGTAGCCATGGGTGACGAGGAGCACGCCGGCGGTGACGCGCAGGATCGTTTCGACGATGTCATGGGCGGAGGCGTAGACCGGTGCGAGGGCGGGGACGAGGAGGCGCGGGCCTGTCGTTGGTGTCTGCGTCATGGGAGAGAATCCTTGAGAGGAAGATGTCTTGCGGCTCCTTCCTCTCCGGACGCGGGCGGCCCGTCGAGACCGTGCCGTTCAAACCTGAGTGATCCGGTCGTGTCCCGGGCAGGGGCGGAGATGGCGGCGCGGGACATTGGGGCGGGACGTGGGCGTGGGCCATGGGGGCAAGGGGGCACGGGACATGGGCACGGGACTTGGGGGCGAGAGGGCGAGGGGCCGGACCTGGGGCGTGAGGGGTGCCGGGGCCGCGATCGGGAGCGTTCGCGGGCAATCGCGGAGGGCAGTCGGCGGCCAGCCCTCGAAGCCCGTCACTGGTCTGTCACGGGCTTGTCACGGTTCGGCACCGCCATCACCGTCATCACCGCATCACCGCATCACCGCCCGGGGCGGCCGGTCTTGCCCTTGGTGCGGCCCTTGCGCTTCTGCTCGCCGGCATCCTCGTAGCTTCCGACGCCGACCTTGCCGCGGATGACGGGTCCTCGGATCGAGTCCGAGGATGGATCGTCCGGGGAGGGGGCGTTGCTACCCCCCTCTGCCCTGCCGGGCATCTCCCCCTCACGGGGGGAGATCGGCTGGCGGCGGGCCTCGCCGCGCTCCGGCTGGCCTTCCAGCAGCGGCGAGAAGCGCTTCCTGGTGCTCACCGTTTCCGGCGGGCGGGTCGGCAGGGCGCCTTGCGCCGGCTTTTCCGTGCGTCCGACCGTCATTTCATCCAGAGTGTTTTTGCGGAAGAGCGATGTCTCCGGGCCTCCGGTCTGCCCTTCGCTTTCGCTCCGGGCGTTCGTCGCTGCAATCGATTCACTGGATTGATTGCCCTGCTGCGCAGACCGCTCCTCACCGTCCAGCGTCTTCTTCGGGAACAGCGGTGTCGGCATGTCGGTGCCGGGGCCCATGTCGTCGAGGCTGGGCTTGGCGAAGTAGGAGGATTGCTGCTCGCTCTTGGTTTTGGGTCCTCGGGTCAAGCCCGAGGATGACGAAGGAGAAGGGGTGCGTCCCTTGCCTTCCTGCGCCCTCGCTTCGTCCTTCGCAATCGGATCGTCCATGGCGGACAGCTCGACGGCCTTCAGCCGCTTGATCTCGTCGCGGAGGCGGGCGGCCTTTTCGAAGTCGAGGTCGGCGGCGGCGTTGCGCATGTCCTTTTCCAGCGCGTTGAGATGCGCCTGGAGGTTGTTGCCGACGAGGTGGCCGCCATCGGCAAAACCCTTGCCGGAAACGCCGGAAATGTCGGCGCGGACATGGTCGCGCTCGTAGACGGAATCGAGGATGTCGGAAATGTTGCGCTTCACCGATTCCGGCGTGATGCCGTGTTCCTCGTTATAGGCCACCTGCTTCTCGCGGCGGCGCGCGGTCTCGTCCATCGCCCGCTGCATGGAGCCGGTAATGTTGTCGGCATAGAGGATGACCTTGCCGTCGACGTTTCGCGCGGCGCGGCCGATCGTCTGGATGAGCGAGGTTTCGGAGCGCAGGAAACCTTCCTTGTCGGCATCGAGGATGGCGACGAAGCCGCATTCGGGAATGTCGAGGCCCTCGCGCAGCAGGTTGATGCCGACCAGCACGTCGAAGGCGCCGAGGCGCAGATCCCGGATGATCTCGATGCGCTCCAGCGTGTCGATGTCGGAATGCATGTAGCGGACGCGCACGCCCTGCTCGTGCAGGTATTCGGTGAGGTCTTCCGCCATGCGCTTGGTGAGCACGGTGCAGAGCGTGCGATAACCCTTCTGCGCGGTCTCGCGGATCTCGCCGAGCACGTCGTCGACCTGGGAACGGGCCGGGCGGACCTCGACGGGCGGGTCGATGAGGCCGGTCGGGCGGATGACCTGTTCGGCGAAGACGCCGCCCGCCTGTTCCATCTCCCAGTTGCCAGGCGTGGCGGAGACGGCGACCGTCTGCGGCCGCATGGCGTCCCATTCCTCGAAACGCAGCGGCCGGTTGTCCATGCACGACGGCAGGCGGAAGCCGTATTCGGCAAGCGTCGCCTTGCGGCGGAAGTCGCCGCGATACATGCCGCCGATCTGCGGGATGGTGACATGGCTCTCGTCGATGAAGATCAGCGCATTGTCGGGAATGTATTCGAAGAGGGTCGGCGGCGGCTCGCCGGGGCGGCGGCCGGTGAGGTAGCGCGAATAGTTCTCGATGCCGGCGCAGGAGCCCGTCGCCTCCATCATCTCGATGTCGTAGCGGGTGCGCTGCTCCAGCCGTTGGGCCTCCAGCAGCCGCCCGGCCGCCTCGAGCTCGGCGAGCCGGTGCTTCAGCTCCTCCTTGATCTGGCGGATCGCGGCATTCAGCGTCGGGCGCGGTGTCACATAGTGCGAATTGGCGTAGATCTTGACGGACTTGAGGTCGCCGGTCTTGCTGCCGGTCAGGGGGTCGAATTCGGTGATCGCGTCGATCTCGTCGCCGAACATGGAAATGCGCCAGGCGGCATCCTCCAGGTGGGCGGGGAAGATCTCGATCGTGTCGCCGCGCACCCGGAACGAGCCGCGGGTGAAGTCGATGTCCTTGCGCTTGTACTGCTGGGCGACGAGGTCGGCGAGCAGCTGGCGCTGGTCGAGCCGGTCGCCGACCGACATCTGGAAGGTCATCGCGGTATAGGTTTCCACCGAGCCGATACCGTAGATGCAGGAGACCGAGGCGACGATGATGCAGTCGTCGCGCTCGAGGATGGCGCGGGTGGCGGCGTGGCGCATCCGGTCGATCTGCTCGTTGATCGACGATTCCTTCTCGATATAGGTGTCGGAGCGCGGCACATAGGCTTCCGGCTGGTAGTAGTCGTAGTAGGAGACGAAATACTCCACCGCATTGTCGGGGAAGAAGCTCTTGAACTCCGAATAGAGCTGCGCGGCGAGCGTCTTGTTGGGCGCCAGGATCACGGCCGGGCGCTGGGTCGCCTCGATCACCTTGGCCATGGTGAAGGTCTTGCCGGAGCCGGTGACGCCGAGCAGGACCTGGGAACGCTCGCCCGTGTTGATGCCCTCGACGAGATCGGCGATCGCCGTCGGCTGGTCGCCGGCCGGCTGGTATTCCGAGGTCATGCGGATCGAGATGCCGCCTTCCGACTTTTCCGGCCGGGCCGGCCGGTGCGGCGTCCAGAGCTTGCCGTCCTTGAACAGCGGATTGCCGGATTCGATGAGCTTCGCCAGCGCGTCGACGGTGGCGGTGACGGCGCCGGGAGCAAGCGAGGGCGCGAGCGACTTCGCCTCCTCGAGGCTGACGTCGAGGCCGGCGACCGGGTTGAGGCCGGCGGCGGCGCGGGTCTTCGGGTCCGAGGAGGCGCCGATCGACACGCCGCGGGCGGTCTTCGCGGCCGTGGTGTTCTTCGCGGTGGCAGTCTTCGCCGTGGCGGTCTTCGCGGCGGTCGGCTTGGCGGCGGCCTTGCGACCGCCCTTGCGGATCAGGAGGTCCGGCACGACGTCGTTCTCGGCAGCCTTTTCGGCCTCGCGGCGGCGCTCGCGGGCGATCTTCGCCCGGTGGCTGCCGGCCTTCGAGGCGACCTCGCGCCGGGTCTCGATGCCCGAGGCTTCCGCCTCCGCCTCCAGCTGCCTCACCCAGTCGGAAACGCTGCCCTCCAGCGGACCGGAAAGCGGCGCGCCCTCGAAGGACGCCTGCGGGGCTTCGGCGAAACCGCTTCCGTCCTGAGGTGCGGAAGGGGCGGGCTTGCGGGGGGATCTGGCCATCCGCGGAATATGGCGGCAGTCCGCCGGAAAGTGAAGGGGGCGGGCGGCAAAAACGGGTACAAAAGGGAAACAGGCGGGACGGGCTGGGGCGGTCTGGTACCCGGCTACTGCTTGAAGATGTTCTCCCGATGCCAGGCTAAATAGTAGGGATGTGGCCTTTGATGGGAATGTGCGGGAACGCGCGCGATTTTATCTGGGACAAGAAGATGGGAAACATCCGTATTGAGCTGGCGGGAACTCAGGATCCGAAAATCGTCGGTGAGTGACAGGAGGCCACGATCGAACATCCAGTGTACCGTCCCTGACAGCGCGATGCCGTTCTGTATGGAGTCATTGCCGCCGCGTTCGACCGGGATGATATGAGCAGCCTCGACTTCCGGCCGCCCGCCGCCATTGATCAGTTTGAGCCCGGTAAAGGCGCACCTGCGGTCGTAGACCTTGCGGATGTGCTGGCGAAATTTCGCGTCGCGAAAGGGTCGGCTAATTGTCTGTGTCAGGATTGGCCGGAGGCTGTCAGTTTCCAGCAATGGATCAAACGGTGAGCCTTCGTCGGCGTGATAGGCGGTTTGACCCGCTTCGTCGACTTCGTACCCTGCCGCAGGAATATCGACGCGATCGGGCCACTCGTCAGGTTCGCTAAGGCCGGCTGCTACGATTGCGGCAAACTCCCGCGGGTCAATCAAGCGCACAGCCTGCACACTGCGCCCGCCATTGACCCCGCCATCCGGCCTGAACAGCTGTTTTTCGAAGCCACCGCGCTCCCGATAGTCAACGGGCCGGTCAAAATCGATATAGTCGTCGAGGAAGGCGTAATGGTGCTTATCAAGGTCGGGGTCGGGCTCGACAGATACGACACGTGCAACGCCGGAATAGTAGCGTCCAGGCATGCCCGGCAGGGGTCCATAGTAGACAATCAGGCTGCCGATTGTTTGAGCGACGCGCGATAAATAGCTGCCCGGGAAGTGGTAGCGTTTACCTTTGACATCTTTGTAGATGCTGTCGTCCTTGTGATAAAAGACGGCATTGACCATGGAATGCTGTGACCTGTTCCCCTTGCCCCTGCAGACACCGTATTTGCCAGAATTGCCCCCGGCAAGTCCCAAGATAGACTAATTTTCGGAGCGTGTCGGGAGACGCCCCGGCCCTCAAGTCCCCGCGGCGAGCTGGGCCTCGATCGCGGGCTTGTCGATGACCGACCAGACGCGGGCGATGGGGGTGTCGGCGAATGCGTAGAAGACGTTTTCGGTGAAGACGACACGGCGGCCGTCGACGGCAAGGCCGAGGAACATGCCTTTCGGCCGGCAGTCGAAGCGCAGGCGCGCCGCGACCATCGGCGGATCATCAACCAGGAGCTCGATCTCGAAGCGCAGGTCCGGGATCGCCGCCACGTCGCGTTCCAGCATGGCGCGATAGCCGGAAAGCCCGACGGCCTCGCCGTTATAGGTGACGTCGTTGCCGACGAAGCGGCCGAGCCCGTCCCAGTCGCGCCGGTTGAGGCAGGCGATATAGGCGCGGTAGGTGCCGGCAAGGTCCGGTCCGGTCATTGCGTCGGTCATCATCCCGATCTCCCTCAGTCCTCGCTGCGGCCGGTGGAGGTCCGGTCGCGCTCGTAATGGTGCTTCAGCGGAAAGGGCGGCAGCCAGGCCTCGCGGCGGATGGTCCAGAGTTCGTAGCTGGGGACGAAGCGGTCCGCCGCGTCGAGCGCGCCGAGCGCGACTTCCACCTCGTCGCCGCTGACGCCGAAGACGGAGGAGCCGCAGCGCGGGCAGAAATGCCGGCCGCGGTGGTGGGCGGTCTCGCCCTCGATCGTCACGGCCGCGGCGGGGAAGATCGCCGAGGCCGCAAACAGCGCGCCGTGGTGCTTGCGGCAGTCCATGCAGTGGCAGAGACCGGTGCGAAAGGGCCGGCCGCGGGCGGTGAGGCGGACGCTTCCGCAAAGGCAGCCGCCGGTGACCTCGTCCATGATGCGCTCCCGGGTTCGATGAGAGGAGGCTAGGGCGAAGCTCGCCGACGGCAAGCCCGGCCCCGGGGCAGGCGTCTCGATGACATGGCGCCGGGAGGCTTGCGGGCTTCTGGGGGAGGCTTCCGGGGGCCTCAGCGGCAGCCTCAGGCCGCGGCGCCGGCGGGGTGCGTCTCCCGCTCGCCGTCTCCCGGAAGCGGCGGGAAGGCGAACGCGATGGCGACGGCGCCAAGCCCGACGAGGGCGGAGCCGATGAACAGCCACTGGTAGCTGGCGAAGGCATCATAGGCCCAGCCGCCGGCGAGGGGCCCGAAGGCCATGCCGACCGAGGACAGCATGGTGGCGGCGCCGAAGACCGTGCCTACCACATGCGGCCCGAAATACTCCCGCGCGAGCACCGCATAGAGCGGCATGACGCCGCCATAGGTGCCGCCGAAGATCACCGCCAGCGCATAGAAGCTCGTGAGATCGTCGGCGGCGAGATAGGCGGAGATCACCGCCGCCTGGACGAGGAGGCCGGTCACCAGCACCGGCTTGACGCCGATCCGGTCGGCGAGCACGCCGAAAAGCAGGCGGCCGCCGAGCCCGGCCAGGCCCTCGACGCTGTAGATGCTGACGGCGGCCATGGGCGCGATGCCGCAAAGCATGGCGTAGCTGACCATGTGGAAGATCGGCCCGGAATGGGCGGCACAGCAGGCGAAGAAGGTGAAGGCGAGCACCAGGAACTGCGGCGTGAGAAGGAGGCGGGAGAGCGGCTGGCGGCGCGCCTCCGCCGCATCGGCCGCTTCCCCTTCCGAGAGCGCCGGCGGGCGGCGGATGAGGAGTGCCGTGGGCAGCAGGATCGCCCAGGCGCCCAGCCCGATCGCCAGCATGGCGGTGCGCCAGTCATAGGCGGAGATGAGATAGCGGGCGAGCGGCGAGACGGTCATCGGCGCCATGCCCATGCCGGCGGAAACGAGCGAGACGGCAAGCCCGCGCCGGGTGTCGAACCAGGTCATCACCGCGGCGATCATCGGCGCGAAGAAGGCGCTGGCGGCAAGCCCGACCAGCGTTCCATAGGCGATCTGGAAGGCGATGAGGCTTTCGGCGCGGCTCGCCAGCACCAGTGCCAGGCCGAGCAGGACCGAACCTGCCAGCACCACGATCCGCGCGCCGAACCGGTCGGTGAGGGAGCCCCAGAGGAAGCCCCCGACGCCCATGACGAGGAAGTTCAGCGTCATGGCCGTGGAGATGCCGGCGCGCGACCAGCCCGTCTCGCTCGCCACCGGCTCCAGGAAGATCGCCAGCGAGAACATGGTGCCCGCCGCGACGCACCCCATCAGCCCGCCGGCCGCGACGATCACCCAACGATAACGACTTGCCATGACCCACTCCCGAACAAGGCCGGCGGCGATGCCGGCGAGGTTATATGAGGCAAGGACGGATGGGGAGAGGGGATTCCGACAGGGGGGCACCCACATCTATCTCCGACCTCTAAGCGGACACCGAGCATAGATCTATATGCGCTATATCGCTGGGTTTGCTCCCGTATGATTAACTTTCCCGCGGAAGCGAGGAGGCGGATGCGGCGCTCGGACTGAGTTCGACTGACTTAAGGTCCTAGAATGACTTGCCGGAAAACAATTCCCACCTTGAAGTTACGATCTCCGGTTAGAAAACGGTGGCTCTGCATTAACTCATACCGCGACATGAAAGGCAGCATCTTCAACGAGAAATCGGGTTGATCGTGAAGCACGCAAAACACGACGGAGTAGTCCCTCTCGTGGAGATTTGCCTTGTCCTCCGGGATCAATGCAAGGAAGCGGGGCTTATCTTTTGCAACATTGACCGGATCGACATCGGCACTGATCCAGGTAGTCATTCCGGCGCGGCACTTGGCGTCTGTGGAAAAGGCATGAGCATAGAACCTGCCTTGCGTGAAGAGGTGGCTAATAGATGCCGCGCCGGAGGAGCAGCGTTTAACGTGAATGATCGAGCGATCCGCATGCAACAGGTCGCATAATTCGTATCGACGCGGTCCGATCGAGTTCGGGATTGTATTCATATATCTTCCATCCCTTGATGCGAGCCTCGTTGAGACCCTTCAACCGGCGTCCCTTCACCGCGATCAGGTCGGCGATGCGTAGATCGTCGAAAGTGTCGATCTTTTCGTCATTGCGCTTCTCGCTGTAGGCAAACGAGTTATCGTCTTCGGTGAGGAAGTCCGGTGGTGCGAGGTGAATGGAACTGAAGTTCCGTGCTTCAATAGCTGCGCACAGCAAGTGATTCAGCTCAGCTATGACGACGGGGTCGCTCTCGTGCCGGAGGTTGTCGTACACCTTCAGGTCTGTCTTTGTGTAGTCGTCGGAGACATATCGGTCTTCAAGCTTCCGGCAGAGTTGCGCCAGATAATTCCAAGTTACTTCCTTGTTTTTAGGGAACGTGATCAGGATACTGTCTTTGCCGCGGAAGGAATCGAGTAATTCACTATATTCCGTCTTCACATAGCCAGAGATGGTGCGAAGGAATTCAGACTCGGTGTTGATGCCAAACACGCCGAGGCTTGCACCCGTACTGGTCTGCCGCTCAGTTTGTCGGCTGATTGCCTCATGCGCGGTCGTCTGAATCCGCCGAAGTTTGTCGGCATCGCAGATGTTCATCCCGACCTTAATGCCGAAGTCGTAGACTATTGCATCTTTGTCGAGATAGCTGTCGCCATGCTGGCCAAAGGCCGCAGCATAAAACACATCGTTTGCGCTATCCTTGCCTATGACTCTTAGCGCCATGAGGGCGCGGGGATATTTGTTAAACGCCTCGTAAAGATACTTCTTCTCTGCGAAGCCAGAGTTAAGAAAGCGGAGCCACGGGATCTGCTCTTCGGTCTTCTGGCCGCCGCCCGCGGGGTCGTATTTGATGTAGCCCTCGAATTCGTCGTTGGGCTCTATGTACGTGTAGGTCGCAAGATCACCCTTAAGAAAGTCCTGGAAATTCTTGCCGTCCTTAATCCTAAAAAGCGTTATTCGCTTCATGTCCGACATGCTTTCCTCCTCCAGACTAAAGCGTACTTATAAATTAGTTATACCGCCGAAGCGAATGTCATGTTCATAGCTGATGTATCTTGCATTTTGGTTGTGCATTGAATTTACTGTAACGCCTTTTTAGAGAAATATATACGTGACGATTTTTATGTTGGTCAGTGGGGTTTGGGTTGCATGTCCATTCTTGACGTTCCTCTCGGAAAGGCGCTGAGATTTATTTATGCTTCGCCTTCGCTACGGCGATCAATGTTGAAGGAGGATATCCGTCTCGAACGCAAGAAAGACGCTGGGGGCAACCGAAGCAAAGGTGGGGATTACTATGTGGCTTTCTGGTCAGATGTGAAGAAGCACATCTCTGGAGACAGTGATCTGACGCGGCTGACCGCGCAGCGGATAACGTCGGACAAGAGGCTCAAGCGACTATATCCTCAGCTAAGGGACGGTGTACTCGAACTACTTAGTGCGAAGTTGCGTTGGTCAAACGAAGTGGTCGAGATTTTCCCCCAAAGTGTGCACGGCAGCCTACTCGTTGAAGAAATAGGTTGCACAATCCGAATACGGGGCGCACTTCATGCGCGAGTCAGGGAGGACTACATCCGCATCGTTTATCCCTATTTTAGCGAGGACCCCGCTCTCTCCGAAGAGGGTGGGCGATTGGGTCTGTGGATGATGCAACGTGCGCTAACAAACCTCGATGCGGATGACATGCGCATAATTGATCCACTACGTAAGACCTTCTTTTCTCCGCGAGTCACGCCGCTGCAGGGAAACGAAGAGAGGGTGTTTCGCGAAAGGTACCGATCACTAATCGACGAATGGGAGATGTTGAAACGCGAGTAGAACTCTCTACTCTTCACCATATCAGGAAGGTCCGCTTTTGGTGTTATCACCGATCGAACGTACGGTGATTTCGCAGAGCTGGATCATGGAGCTAAGCTGTCGCCCTTGCCCCGAACACCAGAGCGACCCGCAACTGTTAGACAAATCGGCCCCTGTCCCTTGGTAAACAGCTGGTCATGCGCTTCCGACCATCTTTGCCCACACAGTCCCCGCCATCTCCGCAGACGCTCCGACCCCCACCAAACCTGGAGGAACCCCCACCCCCAACCTATATCCGCCCAAACCCCATCACCCCAGCCAAGGACCCACCCGTTCATGAGCGTTGCCTTCGTCAAGGAAGAGAGTGCGGAAACGGCGGCGGAGACGTTGTTGCCGGACCGTCCAGTCTCGCCGCATCCGAACCTCGTGACGGAGGCGGGGCTGGAGGCGTTGAAGCGGCAGCTGGAGGAGGCGCGTCAGGCTTATGAGGCGGCGGGCGTGGTCGAGGACGTCAACGAGCGGCGACGGCAGGCGGCGGGGCCGCTGCGTGACCTTCGCTATTTCACCGAGCGGGTGCGCACGGCGCAGGTCGTGGCCGATCCCGTGGCGACGGACGTCGTCGCCTTCGGAAGCACGGTGACCTTTTCCCGCGAGGACGGGCGGGTCCAGACCTACCGGATCGTCGGCGAGGACGAGGCCGATCCGCGGGCCGGGACGATTTCGCATGTGTCCCCGGTCGCGAGACAGCTCCTCGGCAGGCGCGTCGGCGATGTCGTGCCTGTCGCGGGCCAGGAACTGGAGCTCGTGTCGATTGCCCGCGAGGGCGCCGCTACGGCCTGAGCCGGGCGAGGCGGGGTTGCGGGATATACGGAAGGTGGACGGAGCGTGCCCCGGACGCCGTAGCGGCGGACCGGGTGTCGCGCGTGGCGGGTCGCGTCGGCGTGGTCGCTTCATCGACGGTTCGTTGCGGAGCGGGAGCGGTCGCCGGGCCGGCGCGAGATGCCGCGCGGCGAGGCCCCTGGGCACCCGGCGTTCTCCGTCCGGCTCAGATCCCCGAGCCGTCGAGTTCCGCCTCGTCATCTCCCTCCCAGGCGCCCGGCAGGCTCGCCGGCCCGGTACTGGCCTGCCCGGTAGTTGCCTGGCCGGTATCGGCGGCCGGCAGCGGCATCCAGCATTTCAGTTCCGGTTCCGCATAGGAGATGATCCGGCCGGGGGCTGAATCGGAGGAGCGCCAGGCCTCGGCCCCGTACTGGTCGCCCCTCGACCAGAAGACGAGGTCGACGGCGCCGGGCCCCTGTTCGGAGGCGCGGATGGTGACGAGGATGCGGCTGCCGTCCCTCGGTGCGGATCGCATGTTTCGCCAGCGGACCGGTTCTTCCATTCCTTCCTCCCTGAAATATGCGCCCCGAGTGTCGCCCCGCGGGCGCCCGCGGTCAACGCGTCAGCCGAGACAGGGTTCACTGGGAGCGAGACGGGCAACGAAGCCGGGTGCGGGCAAGGGCTGTGGGCAAGGGCTGTGGGCAAGGGCTGCTCAGCAGGCGTTGTGGATGGAAGGGGAGGCGGCGACTCAAGGGAGGCGCACACATCCCTTGCGGGCGCCATTAGACGAAGGTTGATATCACGCCCTTCCGGCAAGGGTGCTAAAACTGCAAGTCTCGGCATGTGCCGATTTTTGGAGGATCACCAGGCGCACCCCGCCGCTACGCTCGCGGCACACACGAGGCGAAACTGACGCCTCCATGCGTTTGATCTCATTTTTTTACATCGCAGACGACTTTGGTTTTTCAGCTGAACGCTGAAGGCATCGACGCGTGCCTTCAGCATTCGAGGAGGAGAGAGCATGGCAGTTACAGACATGAATGTCAGGGACCGTTCGCGTCCCATGACGGGGGAGGAGCGGAAGGTCATCATGGCCTCGTCCGCCGGCACCATCTTCGAGTGGTACGACTTCTATCTTTACGGTTCGCTCGCGGCGATCATCGGCGCGCAGTTCTTCACCGCCTTCCCGGAGGCGACGCGCAACGTGTTCGCGCTTCTGGCGTTCGCGGCGGGCTTCATTGTGCGCCCCTTCGGCGCGCTGGTCTTCGGTGCGCTGGGCGACATCGTCGGCCGCAAGTACACCTTCCTCATGACCATCCTGATCATGGGTCTGTCGACCTTCCTGGTGGGCATGCTTCCTTCCTACAACAGCTGGGGAGCGGCGGCGCCGATCATCCTGATCATCCTGCGCATGCTGCAGGGGCTGGCGCTCGGCGGCGAATACGGCGGTGCGGCGGTCTACGTGGCCGAGCACGCGCCGGCCAACAGGCGCGGCTACTTCACCTCCTTCATCCAGACGACGGCGACGCTCGGCCTGCTTCTGTCGCTGATCGTGATCCTGGCGGTGCAGGGCTATGTCAACGCCAACTGGGCGCCGACCGCGGTTCTCGACGCGGCGGGCGCGGCGGTGCTCAACCCGGACGGCAGCCCGCGGATGATCAAGGCCTTCGACCTGTGGGGCTGGCGCATTCCGTTCCTCGCCTCGATCGTGCTCCTGCTCATCTCGCTCTACATCCGCCTGCAGATGAACGAGTCGCCGGCCTTCAAGAAGATGAAGGAAGAGGGCGCGGCCTCCAAGGCGCCGCTGCGCGAGGCATTCGGCACCTGGCGCAACGGCAAGATCGCGCTGATCGCCCTGTTCGGCCTCGTCGCCGGCCAGGCCGTGGTCTGGTATTCGGGCCAGTTCTACGCGCTGTTCTTCATCCAGAACGTCGTCAAGGTCGACAGCTTCACGGCGAACGTGCTCGTCGCCTGGTCGCTGATTCTCGGCACCGGCGGCTTCCTGTTCTTCGGCTCGCTGTCGGACCGGATCGGCCGCAAGCCGATCATCCTCGCCGGCTGCGCGATCGCGGCGCTGACCTACAGCTTCGTGTTCCCGCTGCTCACCCGCACGGCGAACCCGGCGCTCTATGCCGCGCAGCAGACGCCGGTCACCGTCACGGCCTCGCCGGCGGACTGCTCGTTCCAGTTCAACCCGACGGGAACCGCGAAGTTCACCTCGTCCTGCGACATCGCCAAGGCGACGCTCGCCCGCAACTCGGTGAACTACGAGAGCATCGAGGACCCGGCGGCAACCGTTGCGCAGGTCAAGATCGGCGACACGGTGATCCCGGCCTATGACGCCGCGGCCCTCACCGGCGACGACCTGAAGAACGCCACGGCCGCCTTCACCAAGAGCATCAACGAGGCGCTGACGGCCGCGGGCTATCCGCTCGCCGCCGATGCCAATACCTCGGTGGTCAAGGCGTCCAACTTCTTCGACATCTTCACCGGACAGAAGCTCACGGTCGTCCTGATCCTGACCTACCTGATCATCCTGGTGACGATGGTCTACGGCCCGATCGCGGCCATGCTGGTGGAACTGTTCCCCACCCGCATCCGCTATTCCGGCCTGTCGCTGCCCTACCATATCGGCAACGGCTGGTTCGGCGGCCTGATGCCGGCGACGGCATTCGCGATCTCCGCCCAGACGGGCAACGTCTACGGCGGTCTCTGGTACCCGATCATCATCGCCGCAGCGACGGTCGTGATCGGCGCCCTGTTCGTGCCGGGCAATACCCACAAGAAGGACATCTTCGCCGACGACGCGAAGTAGTCTAGAAATCGGGCGCAGGGCGGTTTTACGACCGGCCTGCGCCTCCCGCCCGAAAGCATCGATCGGGCAGGGGCTCAATCAGGCATGCAGTGCATGGGGGAATGAAAAAACGATGGAACTGCTCGCGTCTCAGCTGATGGATCCGTTTCGCATCGGGCTTGTCTTCTTCCTTCTCCTCACGGCGCTCCGGACACGCGCGGCGACCGGCATGGTCGTGCCGCTGGGTCTCGGGGTCGTCTTCGTCGCCATCCTCCTGCCGCTGACGACGGCGCGCACCGAAGAGCAGACGGGCGATCTCGTCATGACCGTCGCCACCGGCATCGCCGCCAACGCGCTCATCCTCTCCGTCTTCCTGGCCGCCTGGACCGTCTGGCGCCGCGTGCGCTGAACCGAAGGCGCCGTTCCCGGAGCCTGGACCGATCATCCCCGCCGCAAGACGCGGCCGGGCAAGCGTCCCGCGTCGAGAGGGACGCCGACCGCCGATCCCGGCGCCCCGTGCCCCGTGCCCGAATGTCGGGCGGGTCGAAAAGCTTCCGCCAATTCGCTTGTGAAATTTGCGAGGCCGCCTCTGGTGCCGGCCGCGCAAAGGCACTAGCGTGCCGCTTCTCCTTGTTTCTCCCTTCAATCTCAGAGTGGTTTTCATGGCCGAGCCTTCCCTGCTAGCCCGTCTTGTCGCCCTTGTGGGCGATGTCACCGTTGCCTTCCGTCACTCGCGCGACGGCGAGCGGGCGCCGGTCTATGGCACTGCGCCCGCCATTCCGGAACCGAAGTCCCAGGGCATTCTGCCGACACTGAAAATGCCGACGGCGAAGGGCTGGGAGGGCGACCACAAGCCGACCGCGGCGCCGGGGCTGAAGGTCAACGCCTTCGCGCGGGGCCTCGTCCATCCGCGCAACATGCATGTCCTGCCGAACGGCGACGTTCTGGTGGCCGAATCCATGGGTGAATCCGGCGCGCCGGGCAGCCTGTTCGACCATGCCATGTCGGCGACCATGAAGCGGGCGCGCGCCTCCGGCATCAGCCCCAACCGGGTCACGCTCCTGCGCGATGCCGACGGCGACGGGGTGGCGGAGGAAAGCCACGCCTATATCGAGAATGTCCGCCAGCCCTTCGGCATCGCGCTGGTGGGCGACACGCTCTATGTCGGGTCAAGCGACGCGCTCCTGGCCTATCCCTACGAGGCGGGCGCGACGAGGATCACCGCGCCCGGGCGCAAGCTGATGGATCTCGTCCCGGGCGGCCACTGGACGCGCAACCTGATCGCCAGCAAGGACGGCACGAAGCTCTACGTGGCGGTCGGCTCGCTCAGCAACATCGCCGAGGACGGCATGGCGGTGGAGGAAAACCGCGCCTGCATCCACGAATACGACATCGCCTCGGGCCGGTCTCGGATATTCGCCGGCGGCCTGCGCAACCCGGTCGGCATGGCCTGGGAACCGTCGCGGGACATGCTCTGGACGGTGGTCAACGAGCGCGACGGACTGGGCGACGAGACGCCGCCCGATTATCTCACCTCGGTGGTGGACGGCGGTTTCTACGGCTGGCCGTTCTGCTACTGGGACCGGGTGGTGGACGACCGGGTGCCGCAGGATGCGGCCAAGGTCGCCGCGGCGCTGCAGCCCGATTACGCGCTCGGCGGCCATACCGCTTCGCTCGGCCTCTGCTGGCTGCCGGAGGGCACGCTTCCGGGCTATCCTGCCGGCATGGCGATCGGCCAGCACGGCTCGTGGAACCGTTCCAAGCTCTCAGGATACAAGCTTGCCTTCGTCGCCTTCGAGAACGGCCGGCCCGTGGGCATGCCGCGCGAAATCCTGACGGGCTTCCTGTCGCCGGACGAGAAATATTCCTACGGCCGCCCGGTCGGCGTGGCACTTGCCGCCGACGGCGCGGTGCTGATGGCAGACGACGTCGGCGACGTCATCTGGCGCGTCACCGGGGCGTGACATGGCTGGCGGTCAGGCCTGAGGCCTGACCGTTCCGGCGGCCTCAGGCGGCCGGGAATTTTACGGTGACGCCGCGCTGGCGGAAATAGGCCTGCATGAGCTTGCGGCCGGAACGGTTGTTCTGCGCGAGCCTTGCCGGGTCGAAGAGGGCTTCCTTCCGACCTTCGCGGGCCAGCGCCGCCTTCAGCGCGGCGATATGGGTATCGATGTCGGCATTGTCGGCTGCAAGCGATTGGTAGATGCGGTCGGTTGCTTCGGCCACGGTCAGTTCGGTCACCGTTAAACTCCTGTTGGTGTCGTCTGGCAGGCGCTTAGCACGTTTTTCGGATTGGCCATACCGGCGCGGACGATCAGCGGAGCAGTCCGTCGAGGCCGAAATCATCCCAGCCGGCGAGGGGCGGGGAATCCTCGTCCCCGGTTCCGCCCGCGGCGGCTCCGTCCTTGCCCTTCTTCAGCGATCGCGTGAGCTTCGCCTTCCAGGCGGCGCGGCGCCTGTTTTCCGCAGCCGCCGCGATATCGTGCTCGCGCCATTCTTCCACGATGCCGCTGTCGAGCAGGTCCTTGACGAGCTTCGGGTCGAAGACGTGGAAGGTGATCTGGCGGGCCCGGCCCTTGAGCTTGACGGTGCGCGTGCCGAGGCTCGAAAGGCGGCCGTCATTCAGCCACCGGTGCCGTTCGGTGGTGGAGATCGACAGGATGTCCTCGATCTCGCGCGGGATCACCGGCAGGTCGGCCATGGTTTCGAGCGCCTGCGACACGATTTCGGACGCGCGGCGGAAGACCTCTTCCGATCCTTCCGGCATGGCGAGCGTGAGGTCCGTCAGCGTGAAGTCCAGCGATTTCCGCACCGCGGCGGGCAGGCGGGCGCGCGTCTCGAGAAGAACTCCCCTGGCGCGGACAAGCGACCCGAAGGTCGCCGCAGCCGGCAGGCTCCAGGTCCGGATCAGTGTCGGGGTTTCGGTTTTTTTCCTGCTCTTGGCCATGCGCGCCGCATGTGGCGATCGGAAGCGGCGGCGTCAATGCCGCCACCGACCCCGAACGTGGGATCGCCGGGGTCGGTGCGTCGGTGGGACTAGATTCCGAGGCCGCCGGCAATGGTGATCTGCTGGCCGTTGATATAGCCGGCATTGGGCCCGGCGAGGAAGGCGATGGTCTCGGAGACTTCCTCCAGCGTCGCGATGCGGCGGATCGGGTGCATGTCGAGGATGGCGTTCCGGTCCGGGAGCTCGCCTGCGACGTCGGCCGCCATGTCGGTCGGCATGATGCCGGGCTGGATGACGTTGACCGTGATGTCGCGCGGGCCGAGGTCGCGGGCGATGCCCTTGGCATAGCCGGCGAGCGCCCACTTGGTCGCCGCATAGTCGGCAACGCCCGGGAAGACGACATGCGAGCCGAGGCCGGATCCGACGAAGATGATGCGGCCGCCGTCGGAAAGCCGCGGCGCGGCGGCGCGCGTGTTGGCGATGGTGCCGAGCACGTTTACCTGCCACTGGCGGTTATACTTCTCCCAGTCGAGGGAGGGATCGTCGACGGTCTGGCCCTGGATGGCGATGCCGGCATTGTTGACGAGGATGTCGAGGCGGCCGAATTCGGCAAGCACCGCATCCACGAGCGGCTTGGCGGAGGAGAGATCGGCCTGGTCGCTCTTGACGGCGATGGCGCGCACGCCCTTTGCCCTCAGCCGTTCCACGAGATCGTTGGCCTTCTCGGCGGAGGCGGCATAGCTGATGGCGATGTCGGCGCCATGGTCCGCGAGGATTTCGGCCGTTGCGGCGCCGAGTCCGCGCGAACCGCCGGTGACGAGGGCGACCTTGCCCTGCAGGCTGCTGGATGAATGTGCCATGATAAAGAACCTTTCGAGTGTGAACGGAGCCGGCGACCAGTTTCGCCAGATTACATAACAACCATTACGGTAACGATTGGTATGTAATTTGACCCGGCACGTCAACAGGTTTAATAATGGTCGTTATGAAACGCTCGGGATCATCATGATGGGACGTCACCGCGAGTTTGATATCGACAAGGCGCTGGATGCGGCGCTCGGCGTCTTCTGGCGCATGGGCTACGAGGGCGCCTCCTATGCGGACCTGACCGCGGCGGCGGGAGTGGAGCGGCCGGCGCTCTACTCCGCCTTCGGCAACAAGGAAGAACTCTTCCGGAAGGCCTTGCAGCGGTATATCGACCGCTATCTCCAGTACATTCCGGAGGCGCTCGCGCTGCCGACGGCGCGGGAGGTGGCGGCGCATATCCTCCACGGTGCAGTCGACCTCAACACCCGGTATGACGACCACCGGGGCTGCCTCTTCATCAATGGCGTGCTGGCAGGTTCCGACGATGCCGAACCGGTAAGGCAGGCACTGATCGACGGGCGCGCGCTTGCGCAGGCGGAGATCAGCAGGCGCTTCGAGCGCGCCAGGGCGGAGGGCGACCTTCCCGAAAGCGCGGACCCGGATGCGCTGGCGGCCTTCCTGATGGCGGTGACCCACGGCATCGGCGTCCAGGCGAAGGCCGGCTTCAGCCGAGAGACCCTGGAAGGCGTGGCGGAGCAGGCGCTGGCCAGCTGGCCGGAAGGAAAGCCGCAGCTCGCACGGGCGAGAGCGAGCCGGTAGCGGCCAGATATTTCCCGATAATGCCCGATAGCGATTGAGCCCCGGTCCGGGCCCGGCTACCAATCGAACGGGAGACGCCGGATTTTCAAGGGCGCAAGGGAGGAATGCGATGGTGGATAACGAGGCGATCGCGGTCGTCTTCGCGCGGCAGAAGGCGGGGATCCCGGCACGGCGCACCGGCTTCGGGCTCGACGAGCGGCTCGACGCTCTCGCCCGACTGCGGCAGGCGATCGAGCGCCGCGAACCGGACATCGTCCGGGCTCTCTACCAGGATTTCGGCAAGCCGGAGCCGGAAGTGATCCTCACCGAAACCCTGCCGGTCCTGCAGGAAATCCGCCATGCGACCAGGCACCTGAAGGACTGGATGCGCGAGCGCCGCGTCTCCCCGACGCTTGCGACGCTCGGGACCTCTGGGCGCATCCGCCCGGAGCCGCGCGGCGCCTGCCTGATCATCGCGCCGTGGAACTATCCGTTCAACCTGGCGCTCTCGCCGCTCGTCTCGGCGCTGGCGGCCGGCAACAGCGCGGTCCTCAAGCCCTCCGAAATGACGCCCGCCACCTCGCAGGTCATCGCCGACCTCATCGCCGAAACCTTCCCGCCGGATCTCGTCGCGGTCGTCCAGGGCGGCAAGGAGGTCTCGCAGCAGCTGCTGGACCAGCCGTTCGACCATATCTTCTTCACCGGCAGCCCCGAGGTCGGCAAGATCGTCATGGCGGCCGCCGCCCGGCATCTCTCCTCGGTGACACTGGAACTCGGCGGCAAGTCGCCGACCATCGTCGGCCCGGGCGCCGATCTCGACAAGGCGGCGCGCTGGATCGCCTTCGGCAAGTTCGTCAACGCCGGCCAGACCTGCATCGCGCCGGACCACGTCTTCGTCCACCGCGGCATCGAGGAGCGCTTTTCCGAGGCGCTGCGGGCGACGATCCGCCATGCCTATGGCGACGACCCGCGTAAGGGGGGCGACTTCGCCCGCATCGTCAACACCCACCATGCCGAACGCCTGCGCGGACTGCTTGAGGACGCGACGGGCAAGGGCGCCCGGATCACCTTCGGCGGCGAGACGGAGGGGACCTATCTCTCGCCGACCCTGATCGAGGCGATCACCCCGCAGATGACCATCGACCACGAGGAAATCTTCGGCCCGGTCCTGCCGATCATGGCCTATGACGGGCTGGACGAAGTGATCGACCGCGTCAACGGGCGGCCGAAGCCGCTGGCGCTCTACATCTTCGAGAAGGACGCGGCCTTCGCCGAGGAGATAATCGCCCGCACGTCCTCGGGCGGCGTCGGCGTCAACCTGACGGCGATGCACTACACCCACCCGGGCCTTCCCTTCGGCGGCATCAACAATTCCGGCATTGGAGCGGCCCACGGCCGCTTCGGCTTCGAGACGTTCAGCCACGAGAAGCCGATCCTGTCGGACCGCTGGTCGGCAGTGCCCATGCTTTTCCCGCCCTACGTGCCGCGCGTCCGGCGGTTGATCCGCCTCGCGCAGCGTTTCCTCGGGTAAGCGGCGGTTCAGCGGGCGAACCGCCTGGCACCGGCGACGCAGAGGATGACCGCGAGCGTCACAATCAGCATCGACGGGCTGACCGCCTCGCCGAGCAGGGTGGCGGCGAGCGCGAGGCCGAGGAAGGGCTGCAGCAGCTGCAACTGCCCGACGCCGGCAATACCGCCGAGCGCAAGGCCGCGATACCAGAAGACG
Organism: Pseudorhizobium sp. NPDC055634; assembly: GCF_053618655.1. Classification (NCBI taxonomy): domain Bacteria; kingdom Pseudomonadati; phylum Pseudomonadota; class Alphaproteobacteria; order Hyphomicrobiales; family Rhizobiaceae; genus Pseudorhizobium; species Pseudorhizobium sp. NPDC055634. Next base: position 78,450 of record NZ_JBSHHW010000013.1, read on the forward strand.
AAGCCGATCAGCATGCTGAACAGCGAGACATAGGCAAGCCCGAGCCAGGCCGGGCCGCCCGCGGTCGCAAGGGTCGGCGGCAGCGTCGCCACCGCGAGCACCGCCATCACAGGCAGCGACAGGACGAGCGCCCAGGAGATCACCTGCCAGCCGCCGAGCCGGCGCGACAGCCGCGCGCCTTCCGCGTAGCCGAGCCCGCAGGCGAGAATGGCGGCCAGCATCAGCATGTCTCCGTAAGGTGACGCGGTGACGCCGTCCTTCAGCGCAAAGCCGGCGACAAGCAGGCTGCCGAGGCCGGAGAACAGCCAGAAGGCGGGCTTCGGCCGCTCCCCGGCGCGGACCACGCCGAACACGGCCGTCGCAAGCGGCAGGAGCCCGACGAAGACGATCGAATGGGCGGCGGTGACATGCTCCAGCGCCAACGCGGTCAGGAGGGGGAAGCCGACCACGACGCCGAGCGCCACGACGGCAAGCGGCAGGAGGTCGCCCCGCGCCGGCCGCTTCTCCCGGAACCCGGCAAGCAGCAGCGCTGCCAGCAGGCCGGCGATCGCCGCGCGCGCGCCGGTGAGGAAGAGCGGCTGGAAATCCGCCACCGCGACCCGCGTCGCCGGCAGCGATCCGCTGAAGATCACCACGCCCAGAAGCCCGCTGATCCAGCCGCTCGTCGTCCTGTCCATCATGCCGTTCTCTTTCATTCCGCTCGATTTCCGTGGCGACGAGATTACGCGGCCGGCGATGGCGCTTGAAGCGACAGTGCGATACAGTTCGTGCAAACTGTATTGGTGCGGGGGGCAGTACGGATGGACCTTTCCTCGACGACGACGACCGGTGGCCGGACGGCTCGCGTGGCGGCGGCGATCCGTCAGCGGATTCTCGGCCGGGCGCTGCCGCCCGGCGCCAGGCTTCCCTCTATCCGCAGTTTCGCGAGCACGATGGGCGTCTCCACCTCGACCGTGGTGCAGGCCTACGAGCGGCTTGTCGCCGAGGGGCAGATCCAGTCACGGCCGGGTTCGGGCTATTACGTCACGCGCGTGCCGCAGGCGCTGGCGATCGCCGAGATCGGCCCGCGCCTGGAGCGCGCCGTCGACCCCCTGTGGGTGTCGCGGCAATCGCTGGAGGCGGGGCGCGAGACGCTGAGGCCCGGCTGCGGCTGGCTGCCCGCGACATGGATGCCGGAGGCGGAACTGCGCCGGGCGCTGCGCGGGCTTTCGCGCGCCGAGGCCGGCCTGCTGATGGACTACGGCACGCCGCTCGGCCATCCGGCGCTCCGGCAGGGGCTCTCCTCGCGGATGGGCGAGCAGGGCGTGATGGCGCCGCCCGACCAGATCCTGCTGACCGAAAGCGGCACGCAGGCGATCGACATGCTCTGCCGGCTCCTCGTCGAGCCGGGCGATACGGTCCTGGTCGACGATCCGTGCTACTTCAACTTCCTGGCGCTGCTGCGCGCCCATCGCGTGAAGATCGTCGGCGTGCCGTGGACATCCGCGGGGCCCGACCTCGCGGCGTTCGCGGTCGCGCTGAAGGAGAACCGCCCGCGGCTCTACATCACCAATTGCGGCCTCCACAACCCGACCGGCGCCGCTCTTTCGCCAGCGACCGCCCACCGTCTTCTGGCGCTCTCCGCGGAGGCGGGACTGACGATCATCGAGGACGATATCTTCTGCGATTTCTGCGAGGAGCCGCCGACGCGGCTCGCAGCGCTCGACGGGCTGGAACGGGTGATCCAGATCGGCAGCTTTTCCAAGACGCTGACGGCGGCGGTGCGCTGCGGATATATCGCCGCAAGGCGCGACTGGATCGAGAGGCTCGCGGACCTGAAGATCGCGACGACCTTCGGCGGCAATCCGGTCTCCGCCGAACTGGTGCACGCGATCCTGCGGGACGGCAGCTACCGGCGCCACCTCAACGGTCTTCGCGGCCGGCTGGCGCGCGCCAGGGGCGAGGTGGCCGGCAGGCTCGCATCGCTCGGCATCCACCCGTGGATCGAGCCGCATGGCGGGATCTTCCTCTGGTGCCGCTTGCCGGACGGGCTGGACGGGGCGGCGATCGCCCGGTTTGCGCTTGCCGAGGATGTGGTGCTGGCGCCGGGCAACGTCTTCAGCGTCTCGCAGTCCTGCGCGTCCTTCATGCGCTTCAACGTCGCGCAGTGCGGCGATCCGAGGGTGTTCGAGGTGCTGAAGCGGGCCATCGCCGCCGCGACGGAGTGATCAGGCACCCACCGCGGTGGCCTGGCCGGCATCCGCGTGGGCGGCGACCCAGGTCCTGAGCGCGACGAGCGGCATGGGCCGGCCGAAGAGGTAGCCCTGGCCGTAGCGACAGCCGAGCATGCGAAGGACTTCGGCATCCTCTGCGGTCTCGACACCCTCGACGACGATGTCGATCGACAGCGCGTGGCCCATGCCGACCAGCGCCGAGACGAGCGCCTGGTTGGAACGGCTGTCGGCAATGCCGCTGACGAAGCTCCGGTCGATCTTCAGCCTGTCGACCTTGAGGTCCATCAGATAGGCGAGCGAGGAATGGCCCATGCCGAAGTCGTCGACGGCAATCCGGAAGCCCATCCGCTCAAGGCTTCCCAGTTCGGGACCGGCGGCGGCGGTGTCGAGCATCGCCTCCTCGGTGATTTCGATTTCGAGGCTCGACGGGTCGATGCCAGTCAGTTCGACCACGTCCCGCAGCATCCCGGAGAGCGAATAGGCCGACAGTTCCGCCGGCGACACGTTAATGGCGACGCAGACGTCGGCAAGCCCCATGGACGGCAGTTCGTGCACGAGCTTGGCCGCGGCAAGGGCCACGTGCCGCGTCAACGCCTCGGAGGCATGGGTCGAGCGCGCGGCCCGAACGATTTCCGGCGGCGCCACCGGGCCGAGAACCGGATGCGTCCAGCGGATCAGCGCCTCGAACCCGGACACCGCTCCGGTGCCGAGCGCGACCTGCGGCTGGAAGAAGACCTTGATGTCGTCCTCCGCGATCGCCTGCCGGACGTCGACCTCAAGCTGCCTCTGGCGGTCGAGCTGGCGCTTCATTTCCGGGTCGAAGATGCAGATGCGACGCCGGCCCCGGTCCTTGGCGGCGTAAAGGGCGATGTCGGCGCAGGCAAAGAGTTCGTGCGGCAGGCGGGCGTGATCCGGGAAGAGCGCAAGCCCGACGCTGGCGCCGCTGGTGACCTCGCGGCCATCGACGATCATCGGCTCATCGAGACGGGATATGAATGCGGCCGCAAAGGCACGGCCTCTCGCGTAGGCGTCCGGCCCCTCCGTGACGACGGCGAACTCGTCCCCTCCGAGGCGGACCACGAGATCGCCCCCGGCTGTGGCCCGCAGCCGCCGCGCCAGTTCCACCAGCACGGCGTCGCCCGCCGAATGCCCCATCGTGTCGTTGATCGACTTGAATCCGTCGAGGTCGATGATCATCAGCGCGACCGGGCTGCTGTCCCGATGATTGCGCTCCAGGATGTCGGCGAGGCCGAGATTGAAGGCGGCACGGTTGCCGAGGCCGGTCAGCGGATCGCGGCTCGCGAGGATTTCGAGCTGCTGGTTCGTCGAGCGGATCTCGGCATTGGCCTTCGACAGCGAACGGGCGAGCGACACCGCCTTCAGCCGGTCGCCGTGACTGGCGATGAAGTTCTTCTCGCTCATGCGGCTGCTGCGGAACATCATCACCATCAGCAGGAGGACGTCGACCGACACCACGAAGGCGATGAGCGAGCCGTTCATCAGAAGCGAGGCGACGGCCGCAAGCATCTGCGGCGCTCCGAAGACGATCGCGACGCGGGAATAGGCGGTACTCTGGATGATGGAGCCGGCGCAGATGCCGGCAATGATGAAGATTACGTAGGCGTGGGCGCGATCACCCTCGACCGCAAGACCGAGGAAGGGGGCGACCGCCCAGAGACAGCCGCTGAGAAGCGCCGCGAGGCTGAGGAGGCGCAGGGTGAGTTCCGTATGTCGCGCCGCGCAATCATAGCGGTCGATCAACATGGCGCCCAGGATCCGGACGAAGTTCAGTCCGCACACGGCCGCAAGCCAGTACAGCAGTGACAGGGAAGGCTGGTGCAGCCACAGGATCGCGGCCGTCGTCAGCGCGATGAAGCAGTTGGCCCAGATGGAAATCGTCAGGGAATGGAGGACGGCACGCGCCTGCGCGATGCGTATTTCAGAAGCGATGGTCGTCGCGCTTCCGCCTTCTTCCTGCGATTCCAGCATTTCAACCTGTTCCCCAACACAGTCTACAGGCCGGAAATACTAGCGCGCCGCTTATAATTTACGCTTAACACAGACGCGGTGATCCGAACGATCCCGGAAAGGCGGCGTTGGGATCTGCGGCCGGGGGGCGGGGCCGGTGCAGGGGCAGGGGCCGGGGCCGGGGCAGGGGTGTTGCTACCCCGACGGCGGCCGGGGTCCTGGGCGGGGCTTTATGCGCGCCGAACTCAGATGGTGGCCGGACTTACCTCCTCGGGCGGAACCGGGACGGGGTGGCCGTTCTCATCGAGCGCGACCATGATGAAGGTCCCGGCGGTCACCTTTTCGAGGATGCGGTGGCGGGCCCGATGCGCCCATGCCTCGACCTGCAGCGTGATCGAGGTTCGTCCGACCCTGACGATCTCCGTATAGACATTGAGCGTGTCGCCGATCTTCACCGGCAGTTGGAACGCCATCTCCTTCACCGCCGCCGTGACCACGCGGCCGCGCGCGCGTTCGGCGGCGCGGATGCCGCTGGCAAGGTCCATCTGCGACATGACCCAGCCGCCGAAGATGTCGCCGGCCGCATTGGCGTCCGCCGGCATGGCGAGGGTTCGAAGGGTGAGTTCCCCCGTAGGGCGCGAACCGTTGTTCATGGCGGGTCCTTTCGAGCGTGGAGGCGGGCCGAGACTATCGTGCGTGCATAGCAGCACTTTGGCCGAAAGAACACGAAGTTGACCCATGCCGGATGTGACCGTCGGCTAATGCGCGCGATGCGAGAATTAGCACTTTCACCAGCCAGTAACCTTTAGGGGCTATATTTCGGCACACTAGTTCAAGAGGGGGGTTATCATGCAACGACTTACCATTTCTGCGCGTATGTATTGTCTCATCGCGTTCTCTCTGGCCATTCTCGGAGGAGCGCTGACGTTCAGTCTGTTCAAGAGCTATTCGGCGATGGAGCAGGAACGCAAGGCGGGTCTCGCCTATATGGACGACATCGCGATGAGCGTTCTCCAGCGCTATCATGCGATGGAAGTTTCCGGCGAGATGACCCGCGAGGAGGCGCAGGCCGCCGCGATGAAGGCCGTCGGCAGCATGCGCTACGCCGAGGGCAGCGGCTACTTCTGGATCAATGACATGCGGCCGTACATGGTCATGCATCCGATCAACACCAAGCTGGACGGCACCGATCTTTCACAGAACAAGGACCCGAACGGCAAGCACCTGTTCGTCGAGATGGTCGATACGGTCAAGGCGAGCGGCCACGGCTTCGTGGACTATTACTGGCCAAAGCCGGGCCTCGAGGAGCCGGTCGAGAAGTATTCGCACGTCATCGGCTTCCAGCCCTGGGGCTGGGTGGTCGGTACCGGCGTCTATGTCGACGACCTGCACGCCATGTTCAGGGACAACGTCATCACCTACGCCACGATCTTCGGCGTCTGCGGAATCGTCCTGATCGGTGGGGCCTTCTACGTCATCCGCAGCGTCACCGGCCCGTTCGGCAAGGTGAAGAGCGTCCTGCAGAAGATCGCCGATGGCGAGGCGAGCGTGAACGTGCCGCATACCGCCGAGAAGAACGAGATCGGCGAGATGGCCCGGGCACTGGTCGTGCTTCGCGACGCGGTCGAGGAGCGGCTCGCCCTCCAGGCCCGCGAGAGCGAGCAGCAGCTGGCACTGTCGGAAGAGCGTTCGACCAACGAGCGGGCACTGGCAGCAGCATCCGAGCGCCAGGCACGCGCCATGGCCGAACTCGGCCGTGCCCTGTCGGAACTTGCGCAGGGCGATCTGTCGGTCACCGTCGCAGACCTCGGCTCCGACTACCAGAAGATCCGCGAGGACTTCAACCACGCCGTCGGTTCGCTCCGCCAGACCGTCCAGGCCATCACCGAGACGAGCCATGTCGTTCGCGACAGCGCATCCGACATCAGCGGTGCGACGGGCAACCTGTCCCGCCGCACGGAGCAGCAGGCAGCCTCGCTCGAGGAAACCGCAGCTGCCCTCGACGAGATCACCGCAACCGTCAAGACTGCGTCGGAGCGTGCCCTCGAGGCCCGCAGCATGGTCGCCGAAACCAAGGACAGCGCCGGCCGTTCCGGCGAGATCGTCCGCAACGCGGTCGATGCGATGGGCCGGATCGAGGATTCCTCCAGCCGCATCAACCAGATCATCTCGGTGATCGACGAGATCGCGTTCCAGACCAACCTGCTGGCGCTGAACGCCGGCGTCGAGGCTGCCCGCGCCGGTGAGGCCGGTCGTGGCTTCGCCGTCGTCGCCCAGGAAGTCCGCGAGCTTGCCCAGCGGTCCGCCAACGCGGCCAAGGAGATCAAGACGCTGATCAGCAACTCGGCCCGTGAAGTGGAGAGCGGCGTCTCGCTCGTTCGCTCCACCGGCGATGCGCTGATCGAGATCGCGCAGCTGGTCGATCGGGTCAACGCCCATGTGGAAACCATCGCCACGGCCTCCCGCGAGCAGGCAACCGCTCTCCAGGAGATCAACGCCTCGGTCAACGGCATGGACCAGATGACCCAGCAGAACGCCGCAATGGTCGAAGAGACGACGGCCGCGAGCCAGACGCTCGCCCAGCAGAGCCTGCATCTCCAGGGCCTGCTTTCCTCCTTCCGCCTGGAAGGCAGCCAGACCGGCTACGGCTCGGGCCACGCGACCCGCGCCGCCTGATATCGACCCAACCACGTCGAGGCCCGCCGGGGAAACTCCGGCGGGCTTTTTCATGCCGACCGCCCGCCATCCCGGGGTCCAGACACGGCATGGACAACGGGATACAGGCCGGGAAATATGGCCCGCCGGCCCCGCCTTGCCCTGATATGGTCACCTTTTCTCAAGCCTTCGTTTACCGCATCGGCTTAAATTCGTCGGACGTGCCATTTCGGCACCGAGAGCAGCGACTGGTATGGCGTACGCTTCCCTTTCCCGGCGGGTTATTGCCTCGCTGATGATCACGACGATGCTCGCGAGCTGCTCGGCGGAAGGCCTGATGCCGCCTGCGAGCATCGACGGCGAGACGCGCGTGAGCTCGATCGGCTCGATGTCGGAGCCGATGAACGCGAGCCAGCCCTATCGCGCGCCGGCCGCTCCGGTGTCGCAGGTCGGTGGCGGATACGGGCAATCCTATCCCGCCGATGCCGGCGCCCGATCCCTTCCCATGCAGCAGGCACCTTCGGTCCAATCGTCGACGCTGCCGATGATCGACAGCGACGAGGCGTTCGGCATCCAGGCGGCCGGCAGCCCGCCGGCCATTCCGGAGCAGGGCGTCAACATGGACGCGCAGTTCGGGTTCGTCGACGGCGGCGAGACCGAGGTCGTCGGGCTTGCGCAGGAACAGGACCAGATGATCGCCGAAGCCGCGACGGCGCAGCCCGTGGTCGACGGGATCGGCACCGCCAACCCGGTCGCTCTGGGCTCCGTCGCGGGCGCGCCCTCCATGCCGGACGGCGAGACCATCGCGATCCCGCCGAAGCGGGAGGGAGCCGGCATGCAGCCGCCGGCGGACAACGGGACGCTTGTCTGGGGAGACCAGTCGCCGGTCGTCGCGCCGAGCCGTTTGCCGCCGGAAGAGCCCCGACAGGTCGCCATGCTTGCCCCCGGCAATCCGATGACCGAGCGCGAGCCGATCCGCCCGCGCACCGTGATGCCGCCCTCGGAGGTCAGCTGCCGTGCCGAGCTGCGTCGCCTCGGCGTGCAGTTCCGCGACATCCCGCGCATCAGTGACGGACCGAGCTGCGGCATCGAGCATCCGGTGCTGCTCAGCGGCTTTTCCGGCAATATCGCGCTGAAGCCCGCCACCAAGCTCAACTGCCAGACGACGCTGGCGCTGGCCAAATGGGTCAAGTTCGAGCTCGCGCCGTCGTCGCGCTACCGCTATCTTTCCGGGGTCAAGACGATCGAATCCATGGGCGGATATTCCTGCCGGCGGATGAACAACAGCCGCCAGAGGCGCAATCCGATGTCGGAGCATGCGCGCGGCAACGCCATCGACCTCGGCAAGTTCGTGCTGAAGAACGGCAAGCGCATCGACGTGCGCAAGAAGAACATTTTTGCCTTCCGCGAGCGGGGCCTCCTGAACACGGTGCGCGACGACAGCTGCAAGTACTTCCACACGGTCCTGGGGCCGGGCAGCAACAAGGAACACTGGAACCACTTCCACTTCGACCTCAGGTCGCGCAAGTCCGGGTCCAAGTACTGCGACTGAGCGGGTGAGGCAGGGGCAGACGAGACAGGCGAGGCGGTCGAGACGGGGAAATATGGCTGCCACCCGCTGAAGATGCGGACCGTACCTTGTCCGGCCGGTGAGTTGATGCCAGAAGCATCGCCGTAACCCGAACCCGCCAGGCAGCCTTTCCCGTGACATCCATGCCCCCCATTTCGGAACTTCTGATCTTCGTGGTCGCCCTGGCGGCATCCGGCGCGCTTGCGGGCCTCCTCGCCGGCATGTTCGGCATCGGCGGCGGCGCGATCCTGGTGCCGATCTTCTTCCACGTCTTCGGCATGCTGGGCGTGCCGGAGGAGGTGCGCATGCAGCTGGCGCTCGGGACGTCGCTCGCGATCATCGTGCCGACCTCGGTGCGGTCCTTCATGGCGCATCGCAAGCGCGGCGCCGTCGATACCGATCTCCTGAAGGGCTGGATCGTCGCCGTGCCGCTCGGCACGCTCGCCGCCGCTTATGTCGCGGCCAAGGCATCGAGCGTCGAACTGCGCGTCATCTTCGCCGTCATCGCCCTGGTCCTCGCCTTCCGGATGATCTTCAACCGGGACAGCTGGCGACTCGGCACGGACCTGCCCGGCGAGCCCGCGCGGTTTGCGATCGGAACCGGGATCGGCCTCCTGTCGGGGCTGATGGGGATCGGCGGCGGCGTGCTCAACAACACGTTCATGACCCTTTACGGCCGCCCGATCCACCAGGCGGTCGCGACCTCGGCGGGCGTCGGGGTGCTGATCTCGGTGCCGGGCCTCATCGGCTATATCTGGGGCGGATGGGGCGTGGCGGGCCTGCCGCCCTTTTCGACCGGCTATGTCAACTGGCTGGCCGTCGCCCTCCTGATCCCGATCACTCTGTCGCTGGCGCCGCTCGGTGCCCAGCTTGCGCATGCCATGTCGAAGCGGCAGTTGGAGTTCGGTTTCGGGATATTCCTGATCGTCGTCTCGATGCAGTTCTTCGCGACGATCCTCGCCTGAACGGACCGTTTCCGGTCGTGATTGACCGGCGAGAGCGAACGCGATGTTCTTTCAGGCGGGGATGGTCACCCCGCATCGCGTTCCTATATTGGCGCCAACCTGCCCTTTGAACTCATGCAAAGGCCGCTCATGGCTCCGATTGTCTCGATCCGTAATCTCACGAAAACCTATGGCAATGGCTTCCAGGCGCTGAAGGGCGTCGATCTCGATATCCGCAAGGGCGAAATCCTGGCGCTTCTCGGTCCGAACGGGGCTGGCAAGACGACGCTCATCTCGATCGTCTGCGGACTGGCCAACCCGACCGGCGGCCAGGTTCTCGTCGACGGCCATGACGTGGTCCGCGAATTCCGCAAGACCCGCGCGATGATCGGCCTGGTTCCCCAGGAACTGACTACGGACATGTTCGAAACGGTCTGGAACACCGTTACCTTCTCGCGCGGCCTGCACGGCAAGAAGGCGGATCCGGCGCTCATCGAGAGGATACTCAGGGACCTCTTCCTGTGGGACAAGAAGGACAACATGCTGCGGGAGCTTTCCGGCGGCATGAAGCGCCGCGTCCTGATCGCCAAGGCGCTGGCGCACGAGCCGGAAATCCTCTTCCTCGACGAGCCGACGGCCGGCGTCGACGTCAATCTGCGGCGCGAGATGTGGCAGGTGGTGGAGCGGCTGAGCAAGGGCGGCGTCACCGTCATTCTCACCACGCACTATATCGAAGAGGCCGAGGAGATCGCCGACCGGGTGGGCGTGATCAACCACGGACGGCTGCTGCTGGTGGAGGAAAAGGCGGCGCTGATGCGCAAGCTGGGTCGCAAGGAACTCAGGCTCGAGCTTGCCGAGCCGCTCCACGCGCTGCCGCCGGAGCTTGCCACCTACAAGCTGGACCTCGCCGAGGACGGCGGGGCGCTGATCTACGAATATCAGGGGGAAGCCGAGCAGGGCCGCATCGGCGCGCTCCTTGGCTCGCTCGCCGCGCTCGGGATCGAGTTCCGGGACCTGTCCACCCGGCAGAGCTCGCTCGAGGACATCTTCGTCGAACTGGTGGAAGAACAGTCATGAACTTCGAAGCGGTAAAATCCATCTACCTGTTCGAGATGGCGCGCATGCGCCGCACGCTGATGCAGAGCGTCATCTCGCCGGTCCTGACCACGTCGCTCTATTTCATCGTCTTTGGAACGGCGATTGGCTCGCGGATCCAGGAGATCGACGGGATATCCTACGGCGCCTTCATCACGCCCGGCCTGATCATGCTGTCGCTTCTGACGCAGTGCATTTCCAACGGCTCGATCGCCATCTACTTCCCCAAGTTCACCGGCACGATCTACGAAATCCTGTCCTCGCCGATCGCGATGACGGAGATCCTGCTGGGCTATGTGGGCGCCGCCGCGACCAAGGGGCTGATCATCGGGCTGATCATCCTGGCGACCGCCGCCTTCTTCGTCGACATCTCGATCGCGCATCCGGTGATGATGCTGGTCTTCCTGGTGCTGACGGCGGTGACCTTCAGCCTGGCAGGCTTCATCGTCGGCATATGGGCGAAGAATTTCGAGCAGCTCAACATCATGCCGATGCTGGTCGTGCCGCCGCTGACCTTCCTCGGCGGCACCTTCTACTCGGTCGACATGCTGTCGCCCTTCTGGCAGACGGTCAGCCACTTCAACCCGGTGCTCTACCTGGTCAGCGGCTTCCGCTGGAGCTTCTACGAGATCGCCGACGTCAATCCCGTGACGAGCCTCGCGATGATTGGCCTGTTCCTGGCCTTCTGCCTGACCCTGACCGCCTGGATATTCCGGACGGGCTACCGGTTGCGGAACTGATCCCGCAGCCGGGCCGGAGCCCGTCAGCCTTGCTCGAGCGCCACCTGCCGCCCGCCACGGGCGAGCATGACGACGGAACCAAGCGCGCAGACGATGCCGACGAAGGTGACCACGCCGAGCGGCCCCTGGGTATCGACGAGCAATCCGCCCAATACGGCGCCGGAGGAGATTGCCACCTGGAAGGTGGTCAGAAGCATGGCGCCGACGCTTTCGGCCTCGTCTGACGCCGCGCGGGTGACATGTGTCTGGATGCTGACCGGCAGGATGCCGAAGCCCAGGCCCCACAGCACGATCGCCGCCCAGGATACCGGCGCCAGAGCGCCCGCCCAGAGCATCAACAGTGCGGAGGCGGAGAGCAGCCCTGCGCCGAAGGCGATCGAGACGGTGGTGCTGCGGCCCGCGATCACGCCGCCGAGGAGATTTCCGAAGAAGCCCGCGACGCCGTAGGCGAGGAGCACCAGCGAGATCATCTCGACGCTGAAGCGGGGAATTTCCTCCAGGTAGGGACGGATGTAGGTGAAGCCGGCGAAATGCCCCGGGACGATGATCAGCGTCACGATCAGTCCGATCCGCACCCGCGGGCGGGAAAGCAGCGACATCATCGTGGAAAGGCTGGCACTGCCCCGCGGCGGAAGGGAAGGCACGCTCAGGGCCTGGACGAGGAAGGCCAGGATGCCGACGCCGGCCGCAAGTGCGAAGGCCGCCCGCCAGCCGAGCGTCGCGCCGATCCAGGCGCCGAGCGGAGCGGCGCAGACGGTCGCCACCGAAACGCCGGTAAAGACCACTGCCATTGCGCGGGGCATCAGATGCTCCGGCACGAGGCGCATGGCGAGTGCCGCCGACATCGCCCAGAAGCCGCCGAGGCCCACGCCGAGGAGGAGGCGGGCGGCGAGCAGCATCGGCAGGCTGTTTGCCAGCGCCGCGATCGTGCTGGAGACGATAAGCAGCATGGTCAGGGTGAGGAGCACCCACCGCCGGTCGAGGTTCCGGGTGCCGATCACCACGCCGGGACCGGCGATCGCCCCGATCACCGCGGTCGCCGTGATCGTCTGGCCGGCGGTGCCCGGCGTGATGCCGAGGTCCTGGGAGATCGGGGTCAGCAGGCTGACGGGAAGGAATTCGGCGGTGACGAGGCCGAAGACGCCGAGCGAGAGAGAGACAACCGCGGTCCAGGCCGGGTGGCCGACGGTGCCGGGCGAAGCCGGGAAGGGGTCGGGAGTGCCATGTGTCATAACCGGGTTTCCTGAATGATCGAGACGCAAGAGATATGAGTGACGTCCTGTCGTTTCCATGCTAGAAAAGCCGACATGCATGACCGTTCGTCCAAATACTCCGCGGCCACGTCCGGCGATCCGCTGACCGACCTTCTTCGCGACCTGCGGCTCGACGGCGTGGAATACGGCCGGCTCCGGCCCTGCGAGCCCTGGGCCACCGCCTTTCCGGCGCAGGAGGAGGCGCGCTTTCATTTCCTGGCCGCCGGCCGCGCGCTCCTGCAGACGCCGTCCGGTGAGTGGCTGCCGCTGTCGGCAGGCGATGCGGTCCTGCTCCCGAGGGGCGGGGCGCACGTGATGGCGAGCGCCCGCGACCTTTCACCGGCCCCTTACGACAATCTCAACCGGCGGGAAGTCTGCCGTGGAATCTACGACGTCGACTGCCCGAACGCGCCGGGCGGCACGATCCTGCTGGTCGGCTCCATGCGCTTCAATGTCGATCGTCTTCACCCGCTGCTGCAGCTGATGCCGGACGTGATGATGACGGGCGACCTCGCCGCCAGCGAACCGGCGATCCCGCATCTCCTCGATGCCATGGGCCGGGAAGTGGAAATGGACCGGGTGGGGGCGGGCGGCATCCTGGCGCGGCTCGCCGACGTCCTGACGGCGACGCTGATCCGCACCTGGGTCGAGCACGGCTGCGGAGAATCGACCGGCTGGCTGGCGGCCGTAAGGAACCCCGAGATCGGCCGGGTGCTTGCAGCGATCCACCTGCAGCCGGAGCGCGATTGGAGCGTCGGGGAACTGGCGAAGCTGATGGGCGCGTCCCGTTCCGGCTTCGCGGAGCGCTTTTCCCGCGTCGTAGGCGAAACGCCGGCGCGCTACGTGGCGCGTGTTCGCATGCACCAGGCGCGGCAATGGCTGAGCCAGGGAATGCGGGTGTCGGTGGCGGCGCAACGCCTTGGCTACGACGCGGAGGCCTCGTTCAGCCGGGCCTTCAAGCGCATCATCGGCGCGCCGCCCGGCGCCTTCCGCGGCCAGGCCGGACGCACGCCGGTCGCCGCACCCTAGCGGCCGGCGCGCGTCTCCCGTCCCGGGAGGCGGCCTGCGGCTTCATTATGTAGCAGCCCGGATGTCTTGCCCGCGCGCCGCGCGCCCATTAGTCAGGCGCTCCCACTGTTCAATCCCAAGAGAAATACCATGAAATCCCTGGAGCTTCTTGTCGAGAAGGTCATCCTGTCCAGCCGATGGATCCTTGTCGCCTTCTACCTCGGCCTGGTGGCGGCGCTCGCCGTCTACGCCTTCTCCTTCGCGCTCAAGTTCCTGAAGGTGGCGCAGAACGTGTTCACGCTGGACGAGGCGGACATGATCCTCGCCATGCTGGGCCTGATCGATGCGGCGCTGGTCGCAAGCCTGATCGTGATGGTGATGATTTCCGGCTACGAGAACTTCGTCAGCCGCTTCGACCAGACCGAGGCGGACGTATCCTTCCTCGGCAAGCTCGATGCCGGCAGCCTGAAGATCAAGGTCGCCTCGTCGATCGTCGCGATCTCGTCGATCCACCTGCTGCAGATCTTCCTGAACGCCCATCAGTACGATAACGGCAAGCTGATGTGGTACACGATCATCCACATCGCCTTCGTCGTCTCGGCGGTCATGCTCGGCTGGCTGGAGAGGATCATGGCGACGGCCAAGGCGTTCGGCAAAGATGAACGCGAGATCTGACCGTCGACCGCGTCACATCATGGTGACGCGGATCAGGAAGACGAAGACGAGCAGCATCGAAACCAATGCCGCCATGGTGATTGCAGGAGCCAGGCCGATCGTGACGGCGCCGTAGGCGACGAGCGAGATGGCGGTGACGGCGGCGAGGGGGAGGAGGATCATGCTGGACATGGGGGGCTTATAGTCGGCGTCCCGGAATTGACAAAAGGACGTTCTGACGCACCTTGCCGTCTATCCACAACGCGGCAGGCCGGGTGCGTCGGGCGGGATCGTAACCTCGTCCGGCCCGTCAGTCGCGCAGGCGAAGCTCCTCGCCCTGCATCTGGAACGATCCGAGCGTGGACAGGAAGGTCATGCCCAGGAGGCTCTGGTCGAGGCGTCCTTCCTCGGTCACCATCGCCCTGACATTGCGGCGCAGGACCGGGCCTATCGCGATCTCGTCGAGCCGCACGGGCGCCGCGGTGGCGCGCCCGTTGGCTGTGGAAACCGTGACCGTATAGGCGAGCCGCTGCGGCTCGAGCCCGATGCGCTCGGCATCCTCGAAGGAGAGCACCACGGCGCTGGCGCCCGTATCGACGAGCATCGACACCGGCTGCCCGTTGACGCTTGCCGTGGCCTGGAAATGTCCGCCCATGCTACGATGGACGATCACCTCGGTCTCCCCCTCTGCCGTCGTCACCTCGATGGCGCTGCCCGGCGCAAGACCGGCGTGGAGGCGGGCGGTGGCCTGCTGCAGGTCGTGCCGGTAGAGATAGGCGGCGACGAGGGCGAGGATAATGACCAGCCAGATCGCGACGTAGCGGAGGATCTGAGCCAGCCCGCCGCGGTGCCCGGCCAGAACCCCGACCGCCAGCAGGCCGGCGATCGGCGCCAGATAGATCAACTGGCCGAAGTCGTCGTTGTCCATGCCGAAGGTCTGGCCGCTGCCGTGGTTGAAGAGCAGAAGGGCAAGCCCCGCGCCGAGCACGAGGAGGACGAAGGTGAGACCGTTCACGAGGCCGCCAGCTCCCGCGTCCGGACGTCCGGCCGGTTGCCGGCGTCGAGCCCGAGGCTCGCCATCCGGGCGGGCAGGGCGTCCATGACGGCGCGTCGCCCGGCATCGCTGAAGCCGGTCCAGCCGGCGATCTCCTCGCGGGTGCGCCCGCAGCCGATGCAGCAGCCGGATTTTTCTTCGATGATGCAGACGAGGACGCAGGGCGAGATCATGCTCGTCATATCGGCCGTTCAGGTTGCAAGTGCAAGGGTGACGAGAAAGGCGATCTCCGACACCTGCTGGGTTGCGCCGATCGTGTCGCCCGTATGGCCGCCGATCCTGCGCGCCGAAAGCCGCGTCAGGCCGAGCGCCGCAAGCGCCGAAAGGCCGGCGGCAAACACAAGCGGAAGAAGGCCCGCAACCGGCCAGAGGAGCACGAGGACGGCGAGGACTGCGCTCGCGAGCGCGATGTTGCGGGAGGCGGAATTCGGCCGGCCGGCGCCGGCGGCGACGCCGTTGTCGCGGGCAGCCGGCAGCGCGTGCCAATGCGCGACCATCAGCGCCCGGCTGCCGGCGGCAGACGCCAGCATGGCGAGCGCTGGAAGGGTGGGCGCCGGACCTGCAAGCACGGAAAGCGCCACGGCGCGGAGCCCGAAGGAGAGGATGAGCGCGATGACGCCGTAGCTTCCGTTGCGGCTGTCCTTCATGATCGCAAGTGCGTGCTCGCGGTCCCGGGCGCCGCCGAAACCGTCCGCCGCGTCGGCAAGGCCGTCCTCGTGCAGCGCACCCGTGAGGAGCGTCAGCGCGCCGAGCGCAATCAGCGACGACAGCAGCGGGTCGGCATCCATGGCGAGCAGCAGTGCAAGCAGCAGCGCCGGCGGGATGGCGATGAGGAAGCCGGCCGAGGGAAAGGCCTGAACCACGCGGCTGACCGATCCGTCGCGGCCCTCGAAGAAGCGGGATGGGACGGGCAGCCGGCTGAGAAAGCCGAGCGAGCGCGCGAGATCACCGAGGAATTCCGTCATCTTTGGCAGTTGTCCCTCCGTGCGTGCGCGACTATGAGAGCAACAAAGCGTGATTTGCCGGCAAAGACAAGCGACCGGCCGAAGACGAAAGAGAAGATCCCCATGAGCGTGAGCGGCCTGCCATTCGACGACTTCCGCACTCTCCTGCAGAACCTGCCGGGCCCCGATTCCCGCGCCCTGGTCGCCGCGCGCGAACGGGATGCGCAGCTGACCAAGCCGCCGGGTTCTCTCGGCCGGCTGGAGGAGATCGCCATGTGGCTGGCTGCCTGGACCGGACGTCCCCCTGCGGTGACACGTCCCCTGGTGGCGATCTTTGCGGGCAACCATGGCGTCACGAAGCACGGCATCACCCCGTTCCCGCCCTCCGTCACCCAGCAGATGGTCGAGAATTTCGCGGCCGGCGGCGCGGCGATCAACCAGATCTGCGTGACCCATGACCTCGGGCTGAAGATCTTCGACCTGGCGCTCGACTATCCGACCGGCGACATCACCTGCGAGGCCGCTCTTTCGGAGCGCGACTGCGCCGCCACCATGGCCTTCGGCATGGAGGCGATCGCCGGCGGGACGGACCTCCTCTGCATCGGCGAGATGGGGATCGGCAACACGACCATCGCGGCCGCCATCAACCTCGCCCTCTATGGCGGAGAGGCGGAGGACTGGGTAGGGCCCGGGACCGGCTCGCACGGCGCCCAGCTGGAGCGCAAGATCGAGGCCGTGAAGACGGCCGTCGAATTCCACAAGGACCACCTCAAGGACCCGCTCGAAGTGCTTCGGCGGCTGGGCGGGCGCGAGATTGCCGCCATTGCCGGCGCGATACTGGCGGCGCGGATGGAGAAGATACCCGTGCTCCTCGACGGCTATGTGGTGACGGCTGCGGCCTCCATCCTCAAGGCGGCCAATCCGTCGGCGCTCGACCACTGCCTGATCGGTCACGTATCTGCCGAGCCCGGACACCTGAGAGCGATCGAGAAGCTCGGCAAGACGCCGCTCCTGGCCCTCGGCATGAGGCTCGGAGAAGGCACCGGCGCGGCGCTCGCAGCCGGCATCGTCAAGGCCGCCGCCGCCTGCCATTCGGGCATGGCGACCTTTGCCCAGGCCGGCGTGACCGCGGGAGATTGACTTTGGAGAAGTCGCCGCAGGAAAGCGCGATCAGGAAGGCCAGCGGTCCGCGGCGGATGCTCGCGGCCACGCGCTATTCCATGCAGGGGCTCGTTCGCCTGTGGCGGGAGGAGGCGTTCCGCTCCGAGGCCGTGGCCTTCGTGCTCGGACTGCTGCTGTTCGCCGTCATCGGCGCTGAACCCTACCAGTATCTGGTCTACGTCATCCTGATGCTTCTTCTCTTCTGCGTCGAGGCGCTGAACACGGCGATCGAGGAACTCGTCGACCGGATCTCGCCCGAGATTTCGACGGTCGGACGCCATGCGAAGGATCTCGGCTCCTTCGCTGTCTTCTGCCTTCTCTGTGCGAACGGCTTGTTCGTGCTCTGGTGCCTTTGGGACAGCTTCGCCGGCTAGCCCGCACGAAAAGCGCGCATCTTGACATGGCTGTTATCTGTGGTTGTATCCATTGAGGGTGCAACTGGAGGTGGGGTCATGTTCGGAAACCTTTCGCGACGATGGGTGAGCGACCGGGACAGCCGGCAGCGCGATCAGTACGCGGGTCTGCTGGCGTTTGTCGCAGTCATAGGTCTTGTCCTTTCCCTGATCTGGCTGGTGTTGACCCAGGTGGGCGGTACCCTGAGCGCGATCGGGCTCGGATGCCTCATCGTCTTTGGATCGGCGGCCACGGGTGCCGCACTCGGCTTCCTGTTTTCCATTCCGCGCGTGCTGACATCGGGCTCGGTGCCGGCGGGACCGGGAGGAGAGGCCGTTGCGGTCGAGAAGCGGCTGCTCGGCTCCAACACCAACATGGAACGCATATCCGAATGGCTGACCACCATGATCGTCGGCGTGGGGCTCAGCCAGATCGGCAATATCGGCGGGTTCCTGAGCCGGTTCTCGCAGTTCGTCGCATTGAGCAACTCCCCGACCCTGGTGATTGCCGGGCCCTTCCTGCTGACGATCGGCTTCGTCGGCGGCTTTATCGCCATGTATCTCTACACGCGGCTCTACCTGTCGCCGCTGTTCCTCTATGTCGAGAAGATGATCGGCGAGCGCACGGTGGGCGCGGGCGCCGTACCGGTCGACCAGGAAGAGATCCGGGCCGTCGCCAAGGAAATGGCCGACAAGAGCGGCGGCTCGGTCATGCGCTTCATCGCCGGCGTCGACGAGATCTCGCTCGACCAGACGATGCACGTGCTCTCGGGGCTTCTCTACCACTCGGACGGCTATCTAAGGGTGCTGAAGATCGGCAAGGACCTCAAGGGCACTCCGGCCGAGCAGATGGGGCGATACTGGTTCCTGATGGCGGCGGCCAGCGGACAGAAGCACCACGCGCTGCTGGAGCAGGGAAGCCCGGCGGAGATCGCGGATGCGAGGAAGGCCGTCCTCGAGGCGACCGGGCGGGCGACGCAGCTCGACCCCGTCAACAAGCGCCGGCTCCTGGCGCTGACGGATGCGAACGCGAGCGACAACGACCTGCAGGATTTTGCAGGCGATCCGGAATTCCTGAAACTCGTGAAATAGCCGCCCTAGGCGAAACTGCGCTTGCGTCGCTCCACCGGAGCGGCATCCTCGACCGCCGGCAGGCTCTGCAGCACGCGGGTTGCCGGCAGGATGGCGATCGCCTCGGTCCCCTCGCGCAGCTTGGAGCGCAGGACGAACTGTCCGTCATGCTTGGAGAGGATCGCCTGGACGATCGGCAGGCCGAGGCCGGTTCCCTGCTCGGCGCTCTTGATGGCGATCGAGCCCTGGCCGAAGGCGGAAAGGACGATCGGGATTTCCTCCTCCGGAATGCCGGGCCCGTTGTCCTTGACGGCGACATACTGCCCGCCGCCCGCCGTCCAGCCGACCTTGACGGTGATCTCGCCGCCCTGCGCGGTGAACTTCAGGGCATTGGAGAGCAGGTTCAGCACGACCTGGCGGATCGCCTTCTCGTCGGCCCATATCTGCGGCAGCGTCGGCTCGAACTGCTCGCTGATGACGATGCTCTTGGCGCTCGCCCGCAACTGCACCATGCCGATGCAATCCTCGGCGATGTCGAGCAGCGACAGTGCTTCCTCGCTCAGTTCGTAGCGCCCGGCCTCGATGCGCGAGAGGTCGAGGATCTCGTTGATCAGATTGAGGAGATGCTCGCCCGACCGGTGGATGTCGGCGGCATATTCGCGATAGGTCGGGTTGGAGAGCGGCCCGAGGAGTTCGGAGTTCATCACTTCCGAGAAGCCGAGAATGGCATTGAGCGGCGTGCGCAGCTCATGCGACATGCTGGCGAGGAAGCGCGACTTCGCCAGGTTGGCGTCCTCGGCGCGGCGCCGGGCCTCGTCCGACATGGACTTGGCCACTTCCAGCTCGGCGATGAGTTCGTCCTTTTCCGACTGGTACGACATCAGCGTCAGGTTGGAACGGTATTGGCGCTCCGAGACGTAGTGGAAGAAGACCAGCGCAAGCGCCGCCATCGCGGTCATGCCGATGTCGAGCGCGTGGTGGGTCAGCATCGCGCCTGCGACGAGGGCGGCGACGAGCGGCAGGAAGCCCAGCAGCACGCCCTGCCTGAGCATCACGCTGCTCATGGCGCTGATCGAGATCGCCGCCAGAAGCGCCATCGCCTGGTAGAAATAATAGCCTTCTCCGGAGCCGGAACAGGCCGAACAGTCCTGCAGGGAGAAGACGGCCCAGCCGCAGCCGATGAGGACCTGGCCGATCAAGAGCCGCCGGCGCCATTTCCCGGTATTGGCAGCGGTGATTTCCACCCGGCTCGCGCGGCGCGCCACCAGCACGTTGATGGCATGGATGCTGAGCGCCAGAAGCGCCCAGCCGAACAGGTTGGCGACCGGGTTGATATAGAGGCCGATGGCGGTGACCACGGCAACGAAAAAGGGTGTGACAAGAGCGCCTTGCAGGACCGTGTTGATGTGCATGGTGAGCACGTCGCGGTCGAAGGCAGGGGCGTTGCGGCCGGTCGATTGCAGCCGTTCGCGGGTCGCACGGACGGTCTTCGACACCGCCTTGTTGCGGTGGCTCCGAGACAGGTCGACGATGTTCTTGTCCGCCGAGGCGCTTGCGCCGTTACTCATGACCACTGGATAGATGACCCCGATGGTTGAGACCCTAGGTCGGAATCCTTAAGAAGATACTGCCGGGCAAGGTTTTGTTTGCCATTTTCTTGAAGGGTCTGTTGGTGATTGAGGCGGGATCGTGACGCGGATTTTCCGCAAGGTGAGGGATGCCGGGCTCCTTCTCGGGCTGCTTTTCCTCGGCGCGCTGGTTGCCGCCAAGCTGGAGGAGGGAGCCGCCGTGTCGATCGAAGGCCCCTTCGTCGCCGTTGACGGCGACACGCTGGCGGTGGGTGCCGAGCGGCTCCGCCTCAAGGGGATCGATGCGCCTGAGATCCGCCAGACATGCGGCACTGCCGGCCGTGAATGGCGATGCGGGGAGGATGCCCGCGCCACGCTGGAGGGCCTCACCTCGGGCGCTGCCGTCATCTGCAGCGGATCGGAGCGGGACCGTTATGAGCGGCTTCTCGTCCATTGCCGCAGCGGAGCGCTGGATATAAATGCCGAGATGGTGACGCGGGGCATGGCGGTCGCCTCGGGCGATTATGGAGGCGAGGAGGGCCAGGCCCGCGAACAGAGTGTCGGTGTTTGGAGCGGCACCTTCGAACGACCCCGCCAGTGGCGGGTGCAGCATGGGATGATGGATGATCCGAGTGCGGCGGAAGGGTTCATGGCATGGCTGACGGGATTGTTTGCAAGCGAGTGACCGCGCCGGATGTTGGCGCACCGGTCGAGGCCGATGGTCTTGGCGACCTGCGCTCGGCGATCGCCGTCTGCCGGCTCTGTCGCGAGGTGCCGGCTCGCGGCCCGGCGGACCGGCTGCCGCACGAGCCCCGCCCGGTGGCTGTCATCTCCCGCAGCGCCCGCATCCTCATCGCCGGACAGGCGCCGGGCCTGAAGGTCCACGAGAGCGGCCTTCCGTTCAACGACGCCTCCGGGGATCGCCTGCGGACCTGGCTCGGTGTCAGCCGGGAGGAGTTCTACGATCCCGACCGTTTCGCCATCGTGCCGATGGGTTTCTGCTTTCCCGGTTATGACGAGAAGGGCGGCGACCTGCCGCCGCGCCGCGAATGCGCCCCGCTCTGGCGGCGGACGGTGATCGACGCCATGCCGCAGATCGAGCTGGTCCTCGCCGTCGGCCAGTATGCGCAGGCATGGCATCTGCGGGATCGGCGCAGCAAGGGTATGACGGAGACGGTGCGGAACTGGCGCGACTATTTCCATGCCAACCAGGGCCCGCGCATCCTGCCGCTGCCCCATCCGAGCTGGCGCAATACCGGATGGCTGCGGCGCAATCCCTGGTTCGAGGCCGAAGTGCTGCCCGTGCTGAAGCAGGATGTGGATAGACTGACGCGTTAAAACAAAATACGCCTCTTCGTGCTAAAAGGACCCATGCAGGAGAAAATCATTTCGAAGGACCGTGTAATGGATCGTCTCGACCGCAAAATCCTCCGTATCCTCCAGGAGGACTCCACGCTCGCCGTCGCGGATCTTGCCAAGAAGGTGGGGTTGTCGACGACGCCCTGCTGGCGTCGCATACAGCGCATGGAAGAGGAGGGCGTGATCCGTCGCCGCGTCGCGCTGCTCGATCCGGTCAAGGTCAACACCAAGGTCACCGTCTTCGTGTCCATCCGCACCGCGAGCCATTCGATCGAGTGGCTCAAGCGCTTCTCGGAAGTGGTCGTGGACTTCCCCGAAGTCGTCGAGTTCTACCGGATGAGCGGCGACGTCGACTATCTCCTGCGCGTCGTCGTGCCGGACATCGCCGCCTATGACGCGTTCTACAAGCGGCTGATCGCCCGCATCGAGATTCGCGATGTGTCATCGGCCTTCGCGATGGAGCAGATCAAGTACACGACCGAACTGCCGCTCGACTACATGATGCTCGACCAGAAATCCGGCGACGACTGACGCTATCTGAGGCGGGCGAGGATCTTCTCGCTCGTCAGTTCGCGCACGGCGTCCTTGCCGATCCAACGCGCCGTCCTGTCGTCGCTCGCAGCGAGCCTTTCCGCCAGTGCAAGGGCCGGTCCATGGCAGGCGCGGTTGCGCTTGCCGATATTGCGAAGCGCCCAGTTCACGGCCTTCCTGACGAAGTTGCGCGGGTCCGTGGCATGGGCCTCGATCAGCGGCAGGAAGCCGAGCAGCGTATCGTCCGGCTCCTGCTTGTTGTGCACGCTCGCGCCGGCGATCATCGCGAAGGCGGCGCGGCGCACATATTCCCGTTCATCCGCCGCGAATTCGGAGATCAGTTCCCGCCAGAAGGGCGCCTGGGTGAAAAGGTCCGCCGCGGTATCGACGATCTCCCAGGAGGTGAAGTCCGCTGCCCAGTCGCGGGCTTGCTGCCTCGTCAGTCGGAGCGGATCGGCGGTGAGGATCGCCGCCATCCGGGCGTCGCGAAGCCCGGTCCGCCAGAGAACGAGGGCCCGGTCGTGGTCGCGCTTCACCTGCCTTGCAACCGCCCGCATCTGCGGGGTCGTGATGCCGAGGGCCGTGGAGGTGTCGATGCCGTAGCGGGCCATGCCGGCGATGTTCGCCTCGTTTCGCAGCGATTGCAGGTGGCGGACGATGTTCTCCGCGCTGGAATCGGGCCCGAGGGTCATTTTTCCAGCCGGGCCAGCAGCGAGGACGTATCCCAGCGGTTGCCGCCCATCGCCTGGACGTCGCCGTAGAACTGGTCGACGAGGGCGGTGACCGGAAGCGTCGCGCCGTTGCGGCGTGCCTCGGCGAGCACGATGCTGAGATCCTTGCGCATCCAGTCGACGGCGAAGCCGAAGTCGTACTTGTGCTGGTTCATGGTCTTGTGGCGGTTCTCCATCTGCCAGGAGCCGGCGGCACCCTTGGAGATGACTTCCACCACCTTTTCAATGTCGAGGCCGGCTTTCCTGCCGAAATGAATGCCTTCCGCCAGCCCCTGGACGAGGCCAGCGATGCAGATCTGGTTGATCATCTTCGTCAACTGGCCCGCGCCCACCGGGCCCATCAGCCCGACCATGCGGGCATAGGCCTCGATCACCGGCCTGGCGCGATCGAAGACGTCCTGGTCGCCGCCGCACATGACGGTGAGGACGCCATTCTCGGCGCCGGCCTGGCCGCCCGACACGGGCGCGTCGAGGAAATCGACGCCCCCGGCCTTGGCCGCATCGTGGATTTCACGCGCGACTTCGGCGCTTGCCGTGGTGTTGTCGATGAGGGTGGCGCCGGCCTTCATGCCGGCGATCGCGCCGGTCTCGCCCAGCGTAACGGAACGCAGGTCGTCGTCATTGCCCACGCAGGTGAAGACGAAGTCGGCATCGCGGGCAGCCTCGGCGGGCGTCGCGGCGGACCGGCCGCCGTATTTCTTCACCCATTCTTCGGCCTTTGCGGCGGTGCGGTTGTAGACGGTCACGTCGTGGCCGCCCTTCTGCCTGAGATGCCCGGCCATCGGGAACCCCATTACGCCCAGACCGATGAATGCCACCTTCGCCATTGCCGTCCTCCTCTTGATCGCTGCCCAAGACCTAGCGGAATTGCGGGCCTGCCTCAATGGGCGCTCAGAACGGCTTCACGACCGCCAGGAATACGACCGCGACGACCGACACGAGGAGAAGCGGGATGCCGGCACGCACGAAGGCGGGAGGATCGAGAAGCGGATCGGCCTCCATGCGCCGCAGCCAGGCGGACTGCATGCCGTGCAGCGCCGACAGCATGGCGACGATGAGAACCTTTATGCCGAACCAGCCGGTCGCATACCAGCCGTACCATACCGCGAGGATGATGCCGAAGAACCATGCGCCACCCTCCGCGAACGTGGTGACCCTGCGGTCGAAGGGACGCACGGCGGTGATCACGCCGTTGCGGATCGTCGGCGGGACCATGGAGATGACGAAGGCGTTGATCAGCATGCCGCCGACCCAGACGATGTCGGAGATGATGTGCAGGGACTTGATGACGAAATAGAGCATGTTCAGTTCCAGATGAGGGCTTCGGTGAAGCCGAGTTCGACGAAATCCTGCCGGCGCAGCGCCTGCTCGGCCGGATCGGCGGGGAAGAATTCGTCGAGCTGAGGGGGCGCGACGGAAGTGCCGGAAAGCATGGCATGGACCTGGCCGCGATGGTGGATCTGGTGCTGGAAGAGATGCAGGAGCACCCGGTCGGCCCGTTCGACCTGGACGTGGCTCTGACGCGGGATACGCACCTCGGCCGCAAGCCCGTCGCGATCGAGTTGGCGACAGTGGTCGACCAGCCGGCGGTCCACCGCGCGCTGCTCGCGCTCCAGGTCGGCGATCCGCGGGAAGGGAATTTCCGGCTCGAATGCCGCGCTGCCGACGCAGTTTCCCTCGACCGCGCTGACATAGAGCCAGTCGACCGTCAGGATGTGGTTGAGGGTATGGATGATGGAGGGAAAGAAGCTCGTCCGGTGCGAGGCGAGCTCCTGCTGCGGCAGCATCCGGCACGCCTTCAGCAGCCGGTGGTTGGCCCAGGCATTGTTATAGGCCTGGGCGAGAAGGTAGCGCTGTGGCGTCATGAGGTCCTCCTGGCGGAGGAGCCTAGCCTCTCAGCCGTGCGATGACCAGATGGCCGGGGCTCGGCTGGCCGTCCTGCATGCGCACGTTGATTTCGCCGACTTCGACGACGTCGAACCCGGTATCGGCCAGGCGCGCCCGGATATAGGCCTCCGAATGCAGGAAGCGCTGGTGGGGACCGACGATATAGGACCGGCCGTCGCCTTCCGGCAGCGCTTCGGACGAAAAGACGAAAATGCCGCCCGGCACCATGTTCTCCGCGGCGCCGAAGAAAAGCGGCTCAAGCGCGCCGAGATAGGGCAGGACGTCGGTCGCCGTGATCAGGTCGAAGGGTTCGTCGTCGTTGTCCTCGAGGAAGTCCTCCACCTCGGCGACGTAGAGCGTCTCGTAGAGATCCTTCTCATGGGCGATCTCGACCATATTCTCGGAGATGTCGATGCCGGTGATGTCGTCGACCATGTCGCGCAGGGCCCCGCCGGTGAGGCCGGTGCCGCAGCCGAGGTCCAGCATCCGCTTGAACGGGCCGAGCTCCAGGGCCTGGAGGCGCTGGCGGACAAGGACGGGCACCGCATAGCCGAGCTGTTCGACGAGAATGTCCTCGAAGCTCTCGGCATGCTGGTCGAACAGCGTTTCCACATAGGCGTCCGGGGCCTTGGGCGGCGCCTCTCCGCGGCCGAGCGCGGCGATGCGCACCGCAGCACCCCCGTGATCTTCCGGGTCGATCTCCAGAACGTCGTGATAGGCCTTCACGGCAGCATCGACGTCGCCCGCCTTTTCCAGTGCCAGCGCCCTGTTATAGGCCTCGGCCAGCGCTTCCTCGTCGATCTTCTTCATGGGTTTTCTCCGTCTTTGAGGGCCGCTTTAGGCCGGATCAGGGGCTTTGGCAATCGCTGCGGAACGCAGACGGCGCACGGATCGTTCATCCCTGAAAGCGCTCGCGTGCAGCACGGGCGGGAGAAGGACGATGGCAGCCAATCCGGTCCAGACGGCCCTGGAGGAGAATATCGAGCGGCGGGCACCCTCGCTGCCGATCACCTCGGGCGAGAAGGCCAACATGATCATCCATTACTATCGCGGCGAGATGGGCCGGATGACGAGTTGGCGCGACCGCATCGACCGCACGACGAATTGGGCGATCACCGTCGTCGCGGCCCTGCTGTCCGTCTCCCTGTCGACGCCCACCGCCCATCATGGAGTCATCCTCTTCGCCATTCTCCTCGTCTCGCTGCTGCTGCTGATCGAGGCGCGGCGATACCGGTTCTTCGACGTCTACCGGGGGCGGGTGAGAAAGCTGGAGCGTCACTATTTCGCGCAGGCGCTCTTCCCGCAGGCGGACCTGAAGCCCGACTGGGCGGAGGCGATCGCCAAGAGCCTGCGCACACCCTGCTTCCTGATCAGCTACCGCGATGCGCTTTTCCGACGGATACGGCGCAACTATGCCTGGATGTACCTGATCCTGCTCCTGGCATGGGCGCTGAAGATCTCGACGCCGAAACTCCTGCCGGACGAGACGGAGGCCGACACCGTCTTCTCGTGGCGCGACGCGGTGGCGAATGCGTCCCTCGGCCCGCTTCCCGGGTGGAGCGTGCTGGCCATCCTCGGCGTCTTCTATGCCTTCATCCTCTACGCGTCGCTTCACCAGGCCTCCGACGACGGCGAACTCGCCCACGGCGAAGTGCACGTGTAAGGACGGCGTAGGCGCGCCTCAGTGCAGGATATATTCGCCCTGCAGGGCGCGCCATTCGCTGGCCGAGATCATTTTGCGATGGACGTAGCGCACCGAATGCAGCGGCCCGTCGAGCTTCTCCTGCCAGAATTTCAGGAAGCCCTTCATCTCGGGGAAGTCGGGGGCGAGGTCGTAGTCCTGCCAGACATAGCTCTGCAGCAGCGCCGGGTGATCCGGCATGCGATAGAAGATCTGGGCCGTCGTCAGGCCGTAGCCCTTCAGCATCAGTTCCATTTCCGCGTTCATGTCCGTTCGCGCTCCTTGTTGACGACGCAGTCGCGTCATCCACAGGGGATCATGGCACGGTTAACCAAACGTTGAGAGGTTGCCCGCTAGAAGCCTTGCCCCCGCCGCCGCGCGCTATCGCTTCAGGTGGCGGGTGAGGCGTGCCTCCAGCCAGGCCCAGATGTGCCGGAGCGTCTCGACGATCGCGAGATAGAGGATCGCCGCCCAGAGATAGGTCTGGTAGTCGAAGGTCCGCGAGAAGGCGTAGCGCGTCTCGCCCATCAGGTCGTAGACCGTGACGATGGCGACCACGGCCGATCCCTTGATCATCAGGATGATCTCGTTGCCGTAGGGCCTGAGCGCGACGATCAGCGCCTGCGGCAGGATGACCTTGCGGAAGGCGACGCTCTTCGGCAGGCCCAGCGCGGCGGCGCCCTCATACTGTCCGCGCGGAACGCTCTGGATGGCGCCCCGCAGGATTTCCGCCTGGTAGGCGGCGGTGTTGAGGGTGAGCGACAGGAGCCCGCAATACCAGGCCTCGCGGAAGAACCACCAGAGGCCGACGGCTTCCAACTGCGGCCGGAAGCTTCCCAGCCCGTAATAGATGAGGAAGAGCTGCGCCAAAAGCGGCGTGCCGCGGAAGACATAGACATAGGAATAGGCGATGCCGCGCAGTATGCGATTGTTCGACATCCGCGCGAAGGCGAGCGGCAGCGACAGGATCGCGCCGAGGATGATCGCTTCTCCGACGAGCGTCACCGTCGTCGCAAGGCCGGACAGATAGCGCGGGCCGTAGCGGAGGAACTTGGCCTCGTCCCAGCCGGTCACCATCATCGCCAGCATGGCGACGGCGAGCGCCGCCCATAGCCCGAGGATGACGAGAGCGACGATGCGCGTGGCCGTCAGGGGCCGGCGGGGCTCCGGCGGCGCCGGGCGTGCGGCGACGAGTTCCTGGACATGGCTCATCGGCGGACCTCGCCGCGCCGCGCCCAGCGCTCGATGAAGCCAAGACCGAAGGAGGAGATGATCGCCAGCGCCAGATAGATGAGGCAGGCGAGGAAATAGAAGAAGAAGGCTTCCTTGCTGACGCGCGCCGCGATGCCGGTCTGCCTGACGATGTCGGCAAGCCCGATGATCGAGACATAGGCCGTGTCCTTCAGCAGGATCATCCAGAGATTGCCGAGGCCAGGCAGCGCGATGCGGATGAGCTGCGGCATGATGATCAGGACCATCGTCCGCGACCGATGCAGGCCAAGCGCGTCACCGGCCTCGTACTGGCCCCGCGGAATCGCCCGGAATGCCGACAGGAGCACTTCGGAGGCATAGGAGGAAAACACCACCGCCAGCGCGATCATGCCGGCCAGGAAGGCGTTTATCTCGATGCGCTGCTCGATGCCGAACCAGCCGAGTGCCGACTGGATCAGGAGTTGCAGGCCGTAGTAGACGATGAAGAGCGTCAGGAGTTCGGGAAGTCCGCGGAAGATCGTCGTGTAGATGCCGACCGCGGCACGCAGCAGCCGATCCTCCGACTGCGCCGCAAGCGCGATCAGGAAGCCGAGCAGGAGGCCGACGGGGAGGGTGGCGATGGCGAGGGTGACCGTCACCTTGACGCCGAAGGCGATCTCGTCTCCCCAGCCGCTGGCTCCGCAGCTGACGAGGCCGTCGCCTCCCAGGAGCGTAAAGACGCCGAAAGGCCCGCAAAGCGGATCCAACGCCGTGGCGAGGGCGGAAAACCATCCGCTCATCAAACTGCTTTCCCTCTGCGGCTTGTCCGCATTGTTATCGTGCTTCTTAAGAACGGAAAATCGGCGGAAGGGCAAGCCTTCCGCCGATTTCGTGGATCAGTTCGACGGCCTAATCGCCGTAAACGTCGAAATCGAAGTACTTGTCGTTGATTTCCTTGTACTTGCCGTTCTCGCGGATGGCCGCGATGGCCGCGGTGAACTTGTCGGCCAGCGGATCGCCCTTGCGGACCGCGATGCCGGCGCCTTCGCCGTTGATCTCGACGTCAGGGGTTAGCGGCGTCAGGATCTTGCAGCAGGCGCCGTCGTCGGACTTTACCCATTCCGACAGCACCACGACGTCGTCGATCACGGCGTCGACGCGACCGTTCTGGATGTCGAGCTTGTACTCGTCGGCCGTCGGATAGAGCTTGATGTCGGAATCCGGCATGTGCTTTTCAGCGTAGTTCGCGTGGGTCGTCGACGTCTGGGCACCGATGGTCTTTCCGTTCAGGCCGGCAAGGTCGGTGACGTCGGAATCCTTCGGCACGGCGATCGCCGGTCCGGTGTTGTAGTACTTCTTGGAGAAGTCGACCTGCTGGAGGCGCTCGGGGGTGATCGACATGGAGGCGATGATGGCGTCGAACTTCTTCGACTGCAGCGCCGGTATCATCCCGTCCCAGTCATTGGTGACGATTTCGCACTCGGCCTTCATCTCATCGCACAGCGCCCGGGCGATGTCGATGTCGAACCCGGTCAGGGTGCCGTCGGTCTCAAGGCTGTTGAAGGGCGGATAGGCGCCCTCGGAGGCAATCACGATCTTTTCCTGCGCCGAGGCTGAGCCGGCGAAAAGGGCGACTGCTGCAATCGAGGCTGCAGCAAGAAAATGGGGTGCGATACGCATGATGGTCCTCTCTGTTGGCGGCCGGCGCGGTTTTTGATCTTCTCTTTTCCGCGCGCGAAAGGCTGGAGCGGTCGCTCCGACCAGCGCTTTTTTAGATACCGGCTCCACGGGAATTGCAACGGCATTTTACGTCAAGGTCTGCCGCGCCCCCGGCTTTGGTGAACATGTTGCAGCCGCCCGGGGGCGGCGATCCATTCACCGGAGGTTCAGCCCGGGCGCGTCAACTTCGGCGGAACCAAAACCGCGACGCGCCGTTGAGCGGCCGCGCATTTTGCGGTCGACGCCCGGCATAAGGGCGCGACAAGAAGGGACCAAATCCCAAGTCGAGGAGAATTCGATGTCCATCAAATCCAGACTGTTCGCCAGCGTAGCGGCGCCGCTCGTGTCGCTGCCGCTGATGATTCAGCCTGCCGGTGCCGTGTTATTGAGGGCACCTCTCAGCGCAGAGACCCAAGGCAACGTGATCCAGGTACAGCAGGAGCAGATTATCCTGCCCGAGGGTACCGCAGCACCGGAAGAAGAGCCGCAGCCGGAAGCACCGGCGGAGGAGCCGGCCGCCGAGCCTGCGCCGGAACCCGCGCCTGCGGAACAGCTGGAGGCGCCGGCGGAAGTGCAGCCCGAACCTGAACCGGAGGCAGCACCGGAACCGGAGCCCGAGCCCGAGGCCGCGCCCGAACCGGAAGCAGCGCCTGAGCCGGCACCCGAGCCCGAGCCGGCACCCGAACCACAGGCCGAGGCTCCTGCCGAAGCTCCTGCTGCTGAACCGGCGCCGCAGGCCGAAGAACAGCCTGCCGTGGAAGCCGCGCCTGAGGAAGCCCCCGCAGCCGAGGAGGCGCCTGCCGCCGAACAAGCCCCCGCCGCCGAAGAAGCTCCTGCGACCGAGGAAGCCCCTGCGGCTGATGCGCCTGCCGACGCCGCCGCTCCGGCCACCGAGACGCCTGCCGAAGGGCAGCCGGCCGAAGCGGCGGTTCCGGCTCCTGAGGCCCCGGCTTCCGAGGCCCCGGCAGCCGGCGAAGCGCCGGCTCCAGCTGATGATGCCGCGACCGACGGCGATGCTGCCGCCGTCCCGCCGGCAGACCCCGCTGCCCAGCCGGCCCCCCAGGTCGCTGAACCCGCGATCGCGACCACGCCCGAGCAGGTCGAACGTGCCCAGCAACTGGCCGAGGATCCGTCGGCAGCCGGCGAGGGAGAGACCGTGGTCCTGCCCGTCGAAAACGGTGCCGCCGTGCTCGATAGCCAGAAGGAAGCGGTAGCCACCCCGACCCCGACCGAAGCCCCGGCATCCGGCGCACCGGCACCGGCACCGGCTCCGGCAGCCGCCGCCGCACCCGTGGCTCCGCCGACATCCGACGCCGAGGCGCAGGCACCGCTGCAGGAACGCGGCGCGGTGGAAATGCGCGCCATCACCTCCGTCCAGGGCGAGCGCATCGACGGGCGGCCCGAGTTCCGGCGCATCGACGGCTGGGAATACCGCGACGGCGACCGCAGGGACGACCGGCGGAGCGACCGCGACCGTCGCGATCGTCGCGACCGCGACGACGATACGCGCATCATCATCTCGATCGACAACCGCACCATCGTCCGCGGCGACGATTCCCGCCGCTTCTACCGCGATGGCGGCGACGTCTACTACGAGCGCCTGCCGGGCGACCGTTACCGCGAGATCGTGGAGCGTCCCGACGGGGTACAGGTCGTAACCATCCGCAACAGCTACGGCGTCGTCGTGCAGCGCTCGCGCATCATCGACGACGAGGAATACGTGCTCTACTACGCTCCCGACCTCTACGAGGAAGAGGAGTATGTGTGGCGCGATCCCGGCCGGGAACTGCCGCCGATGCGCCTGACCGTGCCGCTGAGCGAGTACATCATCGATACGTCCAGCGATCCGGATCGTGACTATTACGAGTTCCTGGAACTGCCGCCGGTCGAGCGCGTCGAGCGCGTCTACTCGATCGACGAGGTGAAGTATTCGGCCCGCGTCCGCGACAAGGCGCGCCGCATCGACCTCGACACGGTCAAGTTCGCGACCGGCAGCGCCGAAATCCCGATGAACCAGGCGACGTCGCTGCGGAAGGTCGCCGATGCGATGAAGAAGATCCTCGACGACAATCCCGCCGAGACCTTCCTCATCGAGGGCCACACGGATGCGGTCGGTTCGGATGATAGCAACCTCATCCTCTCCGACGAGCGGGCCGAATCGGTCGCCGTCGTCCTGGCCGAGGCCTTCGGCATCCCGCCGGAAAACCTCACCACGCAGGGCTATGGCGAACGCTACCTCAAAATCAGGACCGAGGGTCCGGAGCAGGAGAACCGCCGCGTCACCATCCGCCGCATCACGCCGCTGGTGAAGCCGGTCGCCTCCAGGTAACCGGAAGACAAGATCGACGAGAAAAGCCGCCGGAGCGATCCGGCGGCTTTTTTGCGTTCCGTAAGAGGCGATGTCGTTGGGGGGGGCGGGACGGGCCTTGGCCAACCGGATTGCGAGGCTCAGGTCCTGCCGCGCCGGACTATCCCGGCAGCCGCGCCGGTCCAGGCAGCGCCGCGACCGGCTCCTCGTCCGGGGCTTCCGCCTCGGGGACGGCGGGGAAGAAGCGCTCCCGGGCGAACTGATGGCCGAAGATCATGTCGTACTGCAGGAGATGATAGTCCTGAAGCGTCGGCGGCGCCTTGCGGCCGCCGTCCGACCAGCCGGGATGGGCCTCGCCGGCGGTATTCACCAGCATGTAGCGGTCGATGACGGAATAGCGGCTCGCGACCTCGCCGAGAAAGCCGGTGTAGAAGGGATCGCTGAAGCCCGCCGACGTCACGACCTGATGGGGCAGAAGGGCGGGGCTGATCGTTCCGACGTCCGTCTTCGCGCCCGTCTTCGAGGACCAGATGACGAGAGGCGTCTCGTGTTCGGCGCGCATGGTCTGAAGCGGCGCGCGGCGGCTCGCGACGGCGTCCGGCATGTAGCCGCTTTCGACGAAAGCCTTGCCGAGCGGCGGCAGGTGGTCACCGAACAGCACGATGATCGTCTCCCGACGGCGCCCGCTTGCCCAGTCCATCAGCCTGGCGAGGCTGGTGTCGGCTTCCCGCACCCCTTCCGCATAGGTCTCCACCTGCTGCGTCGCAGTCTCCGACAGGGTGCTCCGAAGCCCGACCTCGCGGGTCTCGTATCGCGTCGCCTCGTAGGGTCCGTGTCCCTGGAGGGTGACGGCGAACAGAAAAAGGGGTTGCTCAGTCTCTTCGCCGATCTGGATTATCTGGTCCATGAGCGCGGTGTCGGAGGCGAACATCCCGCGCTTTTCGAGCTCCGGCAGTTCCGCCTGCGCCAGGAAGCGGTCGAAACCGAGGTGCTGGTAGACGTTGCTGCGGTTCCAGAACCATCCCTCGAATGGGTGGACGGCGACCGACGAATAGCCCTTCTGCCTGAAGAAGGAGGCGAGCGAGGGAAGCGGGCGGCGGACATATTGCTGGTAGGGAATGCTGCCATAGGGGAGGAAGGCATTGGAGAAGCCGGTCAGCGCCTCGAACTCGACATTGGCCGTCATTCCCCCAAACTCCGGCGAGAAGATGTTGCCCGCCTGGTTGGCGCGCAGCGTCGGCATGGGATCGGTCGAAAAATCGACGCCCGGAAGCCGCGTCGGGTCCCAGAGCGATTCGCTCATGATGACGATCACGTCCGGCGGCGGCTTGGTCGAAACCGCAAAGGCGGAAGGGTCGAGCGCGATCGCATCGACCGCATCGACGCCGTAGCCCGCGGGCGGCGAGACGTGGGACATGGGAAGATTGAAGGCGAAGGCGATCAGGAAGCCGTTATGGCTGTAGTTCGCCGCCTGGTCCCACATCATCGGCGTGATCGAGAGCCGGTCGCGCAGCCAGGAATAGTCCGTGTACTTCATCATCGGCGTGAAGCCGACGAGGAAGGGGAGCGAGACGACCAGGCGGAAGATCCGTGCGCGGGAAGAAAGCAGCGGGAACCGGTTCCAGGCAAAGAGGGCGCAATAGGCAAGGATGCCTGCCATCACCAGCGCGGCGCCACAGAGGGCTGCCGCCATCAGCGGCTGGGCGCTCACCATGACCGGCAGCAGTTCCTTGATCTGGCGGGCGAAGAGAAGGTCCGACGGATAGAGCGGGTCGGAAAGATACTGCTGCTTCTCGCCGGAGATGAAGGCGAGGATCAGCGCGACGGGGGCGATCACCAGCAGCGACCGGAATGCCCGCCCCATCAGGACGTCGCAGCCGAACGCGACCACGAAGATCACGGCAATCGTCGTCATCCCCGGCAGCGACGTGAGGAAGGAGGGTATGGTCTCGTAGGGCCGGCCGGAGAGCGCCTCCACCGCGGCCACCAGAGCGGCGGCGACGGCAAGAAGCGTTGAAATGACGGTGAGATGATGGATGGCGGAAGGGAGGCGTGCCGCATTGCTGTCCAAAAGTAATTCTTGCTCGGCGGCCTTTGCCAATGTCGTACTCCATGCATTTCAGATGTCGTGGAGCCGTCACATAACTGTCATGAACGTGAGGTGAACCGGTCGGGGCAGGAAAAGTTTCCATCGGGCCGGCGCGGTCTCAAGAAGCCCGGCGTTGCTCCGTTCCCGAGGCTGCGGTAGACCAGAGACATGACCCAGGAAAACAACTCCGAAGCCCGCACGCTGCGTATCGCCATCGCCCAGATCAACCCGACCGTGGGAGACGTCGTCCAGAACCTCGCAAGAGCCCGCGAGGCAAGGTCCGAAGCCGCCGGTGCCGGTGCAGACCTGGTGGTCTTCACCGAACTCTTCATCTCCGCTTATCCGCCGGAAGACCTGGTCCTGAAGCCGTCCTTCCTGAAAGCCTGCCTTCAGGCGGTCGAGGCGCTGGCCGGCGATACCGCCGACGGCGGGCCGGGCGTCGTCATCGGCTTTCCGCAGCAGGGCGACACCGGCCGCCACAATTCCATCGCCGTGCTGGATGAGGGGAAAATCCTCGCCATCCGGGACAAGGTGGACCTGCCCAATTACGGGGAATTCGACGAGAAGCGGGTCTTCGTCGCCGGCGAGATGCCGGGGCCGGTGAATTTCCGCGGCGTGCGCCTCGGCATTCCGATCTGCGAGGACATCTGGGGCGACCTCGGCGTCTGCGAGACGCTCGCCGAAAGCGGCGCGGAAATCCTGCTGTCGCCGAACGGTTCTCCCTATTATCGCGGCAAGGTGGACGTCCGCCACCAGGTGGTCCTCAGGCAGGTGATCGAGACAGGCCTGCCGCTGATCTATGCCAACCAGCTGGGCGGGCAGGACGAACTCGTCTTCGACGGCGCAAGCTTCGCCTTCAATGCCGACAGGACGCTCGCCTTCCAGATGAGCCAGTTCGAACCGGCCGTCACCGTCACCGACTGGCGCAAGACGCCGGACGGCTGGCGCTGCGCCAACGGGCCGATGGCACGCCTGCCGGAGAAGGAGGAAGCCGATTACCGGGCCTGCGTCCTCGGCTTCCGCGACTACGTCAACAAGAACGGCTTTAAGTCGGTCGTCCTCGGCCTCTCGGGCGGCATCGATTCGGCCGTCTGCGCCGCGATCGCCGTGGATGCGCTGGGCGAGGAGCGGGTGCGCACGGTAATGCTGCCCTATCGCTACACGTCGGAGGAATCGCTCAAGGATGCGGCCGATTGCGCCAAGGCGCTCGGAACGCGCTACGACATCGTCTCCATCGCCGAGCCGGTCGAGGGTTTCCTGTCGTCGCTCTCGGAGCTTTTCGAGGGGACGGACGAGGGGATCACCGAGGAGAACCTCCAGAGCCGCACGCGCGGGACGATCCTCATGGCGATCTCCAACAAGTTCGGCTCCATGGTGGTCACCACCGGCAACAAGTCGGAAATGTCGGTGGGCTATGCGACGCTCTACGGCGACATGAACGGCGGCTTCAACCCGATCAAGGACCTCTACAAGATGCAGGTCTATGCGATTGCCGACTGGCGCAATCGCAATGTGCCGCCAAACGTGCTGGGGCCGACGGGCATCGTCATTCCGCAGAACATCATCGCCAAGGCGCCGTCCGCGGAACTGCGGCCGAACCAGACCGACCAGGATTCGCTGCCGCCCTATCCGGTGCTCGACGATATCCTGGAATGCCTGGTCGAACAGGAAATGTCGGTCGAGGAGATCGTCGCGCGCGGCCATGACGTTGCCACCGTCCACCGCATCGAGCATCTCCTCTACCTCGCGGAATACAAGCGGCGGCAGTCGGCGCCGGGCGTGAAGATCACGAAGAAGAACTTCGGCCGGGACCGGCGCTACCCGATCACCAACCGTTTCCGCGATCGCTAGGGGATGCGCAGCTCCGTCGAGATATTCGACCTTGCCGCGCGACAGCACAGGGTCGTCTGGCAGACGGAGACGCTCTTCGAGGCGCCCAACTGGTCTCCCTGCGGGCGCTACCTCCTGCTCAACAGTGACGGGCTGATGTACAGACTGGCGGTCGACGGCGGCACGGGGCCGGAACCGCTGGACACCGGCTTTGCGAGGCAATGCAACAACGATCACGGCATTTCCCCGGACGGATCGCTGATCGCGATTTCCGACAAGGCGGAGTTCTCAAAGTCGGCCATCTACGTACTGCCGGCGACCGGCGGCGAACCCCGGCTCGTGACGAGGAACCTGCCGTCCTACTGGCACGGCTGGTCGCCGGACGGGCGGCAATTCGCCTATTGCGGCATCCGGGACGATCTCTTCGACATCTATACGATCGACGTGGACGGCGGCGACGAGAACCGGCTGACCTTCGGCGAAGGCCGCAATGACGGGCCCGACTATTCGCCCGACGGACGCTGGATCTACTTCAATTCCAGCCGCAGCGGCCTGATGCAGATCTGGCGGGTGCCGGCTGCGGGAGGAACGGCCGAGCGGGTGGTCGAAACCGGGCACGGGGACTGGTTTCCGCATCCGTCACCGACCGGGGACAAGGTGATCTTTCTCTCCTACGAACCGGAGGTCTTCGACCATCCGCGCGACCAGCCGGTGCGGATCCGGATGATGGATCCGGATGGACGCAACGTGGAGACGCTGTTCGAACTCTTCGGCGGGCAGGGGACGATGAACTCGCCCAACTGGGCGCCGGACGGCAGGGCATTCGCCTATGTCCGCTATTTTCCGGCAAGCGCCTCCGCCTGAACCGTCCCGCTCACGGTACCGGCCGGGCTCCGCTCTCCGCCGGATTGGCAAGGTCGATGCCGGTCTCGTCGGGTAGAAAGGCCGGGCCGACCGAACGAACCTGCCTCGACGGATCATAGGGTCTCTCAGGCGGGGCCAGAGGCAGAGGCTCGATCCCCGTCGGTCGTCCCCGTTCCGCATCAGGCGAGAGGCGCGTGATGCTGGAATGCGGCTTGGCGGAGCCCCGGTTCTCGGTGGCGGGGGCAGGATCGGCGGCAACGGGAACCGGGACAGGAGCGCGGTCGGAGGATTCGTCCGCATGACAGCCGTTCGCCTGCAGCGCACCGAGAACGGCGCTGCGCTCCGGGCTCGGGCGCAGGATCTGCCGGGCGGCGGAGCGCTGGGCGGCGACGGCGTCCCGCATCGCTTCCGCCTCCTTCAAGGCGCCTGAAAGGTCAGTGCAGATGTCGTCCTGGCGCCCGAGCGTGACAATGCTGCGGCCGCACCGCGCCCGGCGCATTTCGGTCCGCAGCTGCCGGATCTCGGCGTCCAGGTCGCGCAGCGCCTCGGCATGCCGGCGCACCTCGGACGTGCTTCCGATCACCTGCGGCAGGGTCGCGAGGTGCCTCTGCAGCGTCCGGCAGATGTCCGGAGTTTCGGCCGCCGCCACCAGCGGCACCAGCGCAAGGGACGCGATCATGGCAAGACGAGGAAACACGCTCCCTCCGGTGGTGAAATCTCTCCCGGCGATGATCGGTGCCGCCGGTTGAGATTGTCATAACAGGACGGCGTTCAGCCCTGCGAGGCCTCGACCACCGCGAGCGCCGCCATGTTGACGACCCCGCGCGACGTCACCGAGGTCGACAGGATGTGGGCGGGAAGGGCCGCGCCGAGGAGAATGGGACCGACATGCAGCGCGTCCATCATCGTCCGCACGATGCCGAGCGATATGTTGGCGGCGTCGAGGTTCGGGAAGACGAGGAGGTTGGCTTCGCCGGTCAGGGTGCTGTCGGGCATGGCGCGCTTGCGCAGCGGTTCCGAAAGCGCCGAGCCGCCCTGCATCTCGCCGTCGACCTCCAGGTCGGGCGCCTGCTGGCGCAGGAGCGCCAGCGCCTCGCGCATCTTGGCGGCACTTTCGGAATGGCGGGATCCGAAGTTGGAATGGCTGACGAGCGCCGCCTTCGGCGCGATGCCGAACCGGCGGATTTCCTGCGCCGCCAGCATGGTCATCTCGGCGATCTCCGCCGCAGACGGGTTGTAGGTGACGAATGTGTCGGTGAAGAAGATCGCGCCGCGCTGGGAGATCAGCAGGCTCATGCCGGCGAAGGCGCGCACGCCCGGGCGCTTGCCGATGATCTGGTCGACATCGCGCAGGTGCTTGTCGAAGCGGCCCTCAACGCCGCAGATGAGCGCGTCGGCATCGCCGCGGCGAACGGCAAGGGCGCCGATCACCGTGTTGTTGGTGCGCACGATCGTGCGGGCCGCCTCCGGATTGACGCCGGCGCGGCCGACGAGCGAGACGTAGGCATCGACATAGTCGCGGTAGCGGGGATCGTCCTCCGGGTTGACCACCTCGAAATCGACATCCGGGCGGATGCGAATGCCGAAGCGCTTCAGCCGGGCCTCGATCACCGGCGGACGGCCGACCAGGATCGGTCGCGCGGTGCGGTCTTCCAGCAGGACCTGGGCGGCGCGCAGCACGCGCTCGTCCTCCCCCTCGGCGAAGATGACCCGGTTCTTCTCGGCATTCTTGGCGGCGCTGAAGATCGGCTTCATGACGAAGCCGGAGCGCCAGACGAAGCGGTTCAACTGGTCGAGATAGGCGTCGAAATCCTGGATCGGCCGCGTCGCCACACCGGTCTCCGCGGCAGCCTTCGCCACGGCGGGCGCGATGCGGAGGATGAGTCGCGGATCGAAAGGCGAGGGGATCAGGTAATCGGGGCCGAAAACCGGGGTCTCGCCGCTATAGGCGCGCGCCGCCACGTCGGAGACCTCCTCGCGGGCGAGTGCCGCGATGGCCTTCACGGCGGCCATCTTCATCTCTTCGTTGATGGTGCGCGCGCCGCAGTCGAGTGCGCCCCTGAAGATATAGGGGAAGCAGATGACGTTGTTGACCTGGTTGGGGAAATCCGAGCGTCCGGTGCAGATCATCGCGTCCGGCCGCGCTTCGCGCGCCAGCTGCGGCATGATCTCCGGTGTCGGATTGGCAAGCGCCATGATCAGCGGCTTGTCCGCCATCTTCGCCAGCAGTTCGGGCTTCAATACTCCGGCGGCGGAGAGGCCGAGGAAGACGTCCGCGCCTTCGATGCTCTCGTGCAGGCTGCGCTTCTCGCTGTCCTGGCAATAGACGGCCTTCCACTGGTCCATCAGCGTCTCGCGGCCGAGATAGACGAGACCCTCGATGTCGTGGACCCAGATGTTTTCCTTGCGGGCGCCGAGGAGGACGAGAAGGTTGAGGCAGGCAAGCGCGGCTGCCCCTGCGCCGGAGGCGACGATCTTGACGTCGGCGATGTTCTTGCCGGCAAGCTCGAGCCCGTTCAGGACGCCCGCCGCGACGATGATCGCGGTTCCGTGCTGGTCGTCGTGGAAGACCGGTATGTTCATCTTCTCGCGGAGCTGCCGCTCCACCTCGAAGCACTCGGGCGACTTGATGTCCTCCAGGTTGATGCCGCCGAAAGTGGGTTCGAGCGCCGAGATGGTCGAGACCATCGTCCCGATGTCGTTGGCGTCGACCTCGATGTCGAAGACGTCGATGCCGGCGAACTTCTTGAAGAGGACGGCCTTGCCCTCCATGACGGGCTTGGAGGCGAGGGGACCGATATTGCCGAGGCCCAGCACCGCCGTGCCGTTCGAGATGACGGCGACGAGATTGGCCCGGGCGGTATAGTCGGCCGCGGTATCCGGATCGTCGCGGATCGCAAGGCAGGGGGCGGCGACGCCCGGAGAATAGGCGAGCGCCAGGTCGCGCTGGTTCCCGAGCGGCTTCGTCGGCTGGATCTCGAGCTTGCCGGGACGCGGATAACGGTGGAAGAAAAGCGCCTGTTCGTCGAGATCGCCCGACTTGCTCGTTCCACTCACCTTGTCCTTGTCCTGCATGTCATGCGCCTCCGGGATTCGTCTTTAGTCCAATCGATTGTCGGGCATTCCTTACAGCAATCGTTGCGCGGGAACAGCAGTAAATTCCGCCAGCCGGCCAGGAGTGGCGAGCCCGCGGTGAGGGCCCCCGCCCGGCAGTGTCATGTTCCTGAAACACGAGTCTGGTTTTGAGGAGCGAGCCCGGGAACGCAATGACAGGGAACTACGAGCGCGATGGCGAACGCACGGCATTTCCGCACCATCTTCCTCTCCGATGTCCACCTCGGGTCCAAGGCGGCCCGGACCGACCTGCTGCTTGATTTCCTGCGCCTCCACGAGGCCGCCACGATCGTCCTCGTCGGCGACATCGTCGACGGCTGGCGCCTGAAGCGCAGCTGGCACTGGCCGCAAGGGTGCAACGACGTGGTGCAGAAGCTGCTCCGCAAGGCCCGCAAGGGCACGCGGATCATCTATATCCCCGGCAATCACGACGAATTCCTGCGGGACTTTCCCGGCAGCCACTTCGGCGGGATCGAGGTCGCCGAGCGGATCATCCACGAGGCGGGCGACGGCAAGCGCTACCTCGTCCTGCACGGCGACGAGTTCGACGTGGTCGTCCGCAACGCCCGGCTTCTCGCCTATCTCGGCGACTGGGCCTATGACGCGGCGATCTTCGTCAATATCGGCCTTTCGGCGATCCGCCGCCGCCTCGGGCTGCCCTACTGGTCCTTTTCCGCCTGGGCCAAGCTGCAGGTCAAGCAGGCGGTGAACTTCATCGGCGAGTTCCAGCGGGTGGTGGCGGAGGAAGCCCGGCGCAACGATGTCGACGGTGTGATCTGCGGCCATATCCATCACGCCGTGATGGAGGACATCGACGGCATCCGCTACATCAACACCGGAGACTGGGTGGAAAGCTGCACGGCCGTCGCCGAGCATTGGGACGGGACGATGGAGATGATCCACTGGCACGGCCTGGACATCCCGGTCCCGTCGCCCGTGCCGGCCGAGATCCTCAACGACATGAAGGCGGCGTGACGCTGATCTGTCGCTGAAATTCCGGGCCACATTGTGGACGGGCATTGCCATTCTGCCACAGGATCGAACGCGACCGCGTGCTAGGGTTTTCTTTCCTGACCCGATTCCCTGTTGCTCCCGTGATCACTGGCACTGCGACCGAACCGCCACCGCGGCACTTCCAACTGCGCTGCGCACTCGCCTTCGCGGCGCCGATCGGCGTCAACGGCATCATCCTTCCCTATTTTCCGGTCTGGCTCGACACACTGACGTTCAGCGAGTTCGAGATCGGCATGATCCTCGCCATTCCGATGATCGTCCGCATCCTGGCGGCTCCGGTCGTCGGCGCGATCGCCGACCGGCTGCAGGAGCGGTCGAAGGTGCTGGTCTGGTCGGGCATGCTTTCCCTCATGACAGCGTTGGCATTGTTTGCCGTGACGGGGTTCTGGCCGGTGCTCATCGTCTACGCGCTTCAGGCGGCCTTCTTTGCCGCCTATGTCCCGGTTGTCGATTCAATCGCCGTCAGCGGCGTGAGGCGCTGGGGCTTCCAGTACGGTGCCCTCAGGGTCTGGGGATCGGTCGGCTTCGTCGCGATGAGCCTGCTGATGGGGCAGCTTATCGGCATCTGGGGTGGAGGGGTCCTTCCGGTCGTCGCCGCGATCGCCTTCGCGATGACGGTGGTCGCCGCCTTTGCAGCACCCCGGATCGGCCGCAAGAGACAGCCCCCGGCGGCGGGACACGGTCCCTGGCGGTGGGGCGCGCTCGGACGGCTCGACCTGCACATGCTGATGATCGGCGCATGCGTGGCCCAGGCAAGTCACGCCATGTTCTACGCCTTCGGCGCCATCCACTGGCAGCACATGGGTTTCGACGGCGTGGAGATCGGCATTCTCTGGAGCATGGCGGTGATCTCGGAGATTGCCGTGTTCTTCGCCGCAGCCTTCATCACCCGGCACCTGTCGCCCTGGACGATGATGCGCCTCGGCTGCGCCGTCGCAATCGTCCGCTGGATGATCTTCCCGATGGATCTAGGCTTCTGGGGCTATCTCCTGCTGCAGTCGACGCATGCCTTCACCTTCACCTTCCTGCATATCGGCATCCAGCAGAAGCTGGTCGAGACGGTGCGCGAAGAGCAGGAAACGTCGATGCAGGGGACCTATTTCTTCTATAACGGAGGGTTCCTCGCGCTGGCGACCTTCCTCTCCGGCGCCCTTTACAGAAGCTACGGCGTCGAAAGCTTTCCCGCCATGGCCCTCACGGCACTTCTCGGGCTGCTCCTGCTCGCGCTTGCGGCGTGGCTTCAGCCCCAGACTTCGCCGGTCGGCGGAAAGAGCGTCGAGCCCTCGTAGGTGAGGGCCGGCTCACGGTCGCGGGCGAGAAGCAGCGGGCCGTCGAGGTCGGCATAGTCGACGTCCTGGGCGAGCAGAGCCGCCGGCGCCATGGCGAGCGACGTCCCGACCATGCAGCCGACCATGATCCGGAAACCGAGCCGGTTCGCCTCCGCCTTCATCCGCAGCGCTTCGGTCAGCCCGCCGGACTTGTCGAGCTTGATGTTGACCGCGTCGTAGCGTGCCCGAAGCCCGGCAAGATCCTCCGTCCCGTGGACGCTCTCGTCGGCGCAGATCGGCACGAGCCTTTCGATATCGGCCAGCATCCGATCGGCTCCGGCCGGCAGGGGTTGTTCGATCAAATCGATTCGCGCCTCCCGCGCCACCCGCAGATGCCCCGGCAGGTTCTCCTCGGTCCATCCCTCGTTCGCATCGACGATGATGCGGCTTGATGGCGCCGCTTCCCGCACGGCGCGCATGCGCGACCGGTCGTCGGCCGTGCCGAGCTTGACCTTGAGAAGGGGTCGATGGGCATTTGCAGCGGCCGCCGCGGCCATCGCCTGCGGTTCGCCAAGCGACAGGGTGAAGGCCGTGGTGAGCGGCTCTGCGACCAGGCCGAGCCGCTCGGCGACGGTGATCCCCGTCAGCTTGGCCTCGAGGTCCCAGATCGCGCAATCGACGGCGTTGCGGGCCGCGCCGGGCCTCATCAGCGAC
Source organism: Pseudorhizobium sp. NPDC055634 (assembly GCF_053618655.1). Lineage (NCBI taxonomy): Bacteria > Pseudomonadati > Pseudomonadota > Alphaproteobacteria > Hyphomicrobiales > Rhizobiaceae > Pseudorhizobium > Pseudorhizobium sp. NPDC055634. Next base: position 121,040 of record NZ_JBSHHW010000013.1, read on the forward strand.
TGGATCTCGACCCTGTCGGCGCCGTCCGCGACCGCCTGCCGGACGGCGAGGATATCGGCCAGGACCTGCTCGACGGTTTCGCCGTAGCGCCGGTAGGGAACGCATTCGCCGCGGCCGGAACGGCCGTTCGCCGTGATCGTGCAGGTGATCACCTCGGCCTGCGTCTTCGAGCCGCGCGAGATGGTGAACAGGCCGGCGATCGGAAAGGCTTCGATTGTTGCCTCAAGGTTACGGCGCATGCTTTTGAGCGTCCCATAAGTGGTATTTCCAGACGGCCACGTTATATTGCCGCTCGTCTCGCCCGATCAACCTGTCTTCGGCTTTACCGCGCCGAAGTGACGAAAGATGCCAGTGCCGTCCCAGTCCCTCGAAACCCGCGTTGCCGAAATGGCGGCCGAAGCGATGCCCGGGGGCGATGGCGAGCGATTCGTTGCTCGCGGCGACTGGCGCAACCACGGCATTTCCGAAGTTCTGGGCACGCTCGAAAAGCTCGAGAAGGCACAGGGCCGCGGCAAGGTAGACATCGACGTGTCCGGCGTCGTGGCGATCGACACGGCCGGCGCCTGGCTGATTCGCCGGCTGATCAGCGCCAAGCACGAGCAGGGACGCGAGGTGACGCTTTCGGGCGATCACGGCGGCATCGACGAGCTGATCGCCGTCCTGCCGGAAAAGGCACCGGTTCCGCCGCCGCAGGTATCGAACCAGACGCTGTTCGAGAAGGTGTTCACCCCGGTGGGCCGGGTGGTCACCGAGCTTGCCGGCGACATGGTCGCGGCGATGTACATCCTCGGATCGGCCGTGCGCGGGGCGCAGATGAAATTCGGCCGGGGCGGGGGCATTTCTCCCGCGTCCGTGGTCAGCCAGATGGACAAGATGGGCGTCCGCGCCGTTCCGATCATTGCCCTCATGTCCTTCCTGATCGGCGCGATCATCGCCCAGCAGGGTGCGTTCCAGCTCCGGTATTTCGGCGCAGAAATCTTCGTGGTCGACCTCGTCGGCATCCTGCAGTTGCGCGAGGTCGGCGTGCTGCTGACCGCCATCATGGTTGCCGGCCGCAGCGGCAGCGCGATCACCGCCGAAATCGGCTCGATGCGGATGCGTGAGGAAATCGACGCGCTGACCGTGATCGGCCTCAATCCCGTGGGCGTGCTGATCTTCCCGCGCCTCGTCGCGCTGACCATCGTCCTGCCGCTGCTTACGATCATCGCGAACTTCGCGGCGCTCTACGGGGCGGCGGTCGTCTGCCTGACCTATTCGGGGATAACCTTCGATACCTTCCTGTCGCGCCTCCACGAGGCGATCGAGCCGAGCACCGTCGCGTCGGGCATGATCAAGGCGCCGTTCATGGCGCTGGCGATCGGGATCGTCGCCGCGGTCGAGGGGATGAAGGTCGGCGGCAGCGCCGAATCTCTCGGCCAGCATGTGACGACGTCGGTCGTGAAGGCGATCTTCGCGGTCATCATGATGGATGCCTTCTTCGCCATCTTCTACTCCTCGATCGATTTCTAGGAGCGGCGGGTGATGGAAACGAACGCGAGGCGACCAGAAACCAAGGACCGGGAGGTGGTTCTTTCCGTGCGCGACGTGACCGTCGGCTTCGGATCGAACATCGTCCTCGACAAGCTCAATCTTGACGTCTATCGCGGCGAGATCCTCGGCTTCGTCGGCGCGTCCGGAACGGGCAAGTCCGTGCTGATGCGCACCGTTCTGCGCCTCCTGCCGCGCCGTTCGGGCACGATCGAAATCCTCGGAACGAACTACGACCGCGCGACGGAGTTGGAGCGGATGGCGCTCGACACCCGCGTCGGTGTGCTGTTCCAGCAGGGGGCGCTCTTCTCGTCGCTGACGGTGAAGGAAAACATCCAGCTGCCGATGCGCGAATATCTGGACCTGCCCCAGGCGCTGATGGACGAGCTCGCCTATCTGAAGATCGAGATGGTGGGGCTCGCCCCCGATGCGGCGGACAAGTACCCTTCAGAACTCTCCGGCGGCATGATCAAGCGGGCGGCCCTGGCGCGGGCGCTGGCGCTCGATCCGGAGCTCATGTTCCTCGACGAACCGACATCCGGTCTGGACCCGATCGGGGCGGCCGATTTCGACATGCTGATCGCCCGCCTGCGCGATACGCTAGGCCTCACGGTCTACATGGTAACCCACGACCTCGACAGCCTTTTTTCCGTGTGTGACCGTATTGCAGTCCTGGGAAAGAAACGCGTATTGGTAGAAGGGACGCTGGAGGACATGTTCGCATTCGACGATCCGTGGGTTCAGTCCTACTTCCGCGGCAAGCGTGCCCGTTCGGTCGTGAGGCCGGAACCGGCCCTCGCCCATCCAGAAGAGAAGTGATCCGAGGTCATGGAAACCAAAGCCAACTACGCGATTGTCGGATTCTTCACCCTCCTGGTGATCGCTGCCGCCTTCGGGTTTGTCTACTGGATGGCGCAGTCAGGCCGCGGCGGACCTATGGCGGAACTGGCGATCCGCATTCCGGGCTCCGCGAACGGCTTGTCGGTGGGTTCTCCGGTGCGCTTCAACGGCATCCCCGTCGGCACGGTCCGCAACCTGACGATCGATACGGACGACCCGGAATATTCGCTTGCAATGACGGAAGTGCGCGCCGACGCACCGGTCTACCCCTCGACCCGGGCCGTCCTCGAGGTGCAGGGGCTGACGGGCGCTGCCTATATCGAGCTTTCCGGTGGCAACAAGGGCGAGGAGAACATCCTGCAGAAGGCGCTGGAGACCGACCGCCCGGCGGTTCTCATCGCCGACCAGTCGAGCGTGACCAACCTTCTGGCGACCGCAGACAAGATCCTCGACCGCGCCAATGACGCCATCGGCGACATCCAGGGCTTCGTCGCCGATGCGCGCGGACCGCTGACGCAGACGATCCGGAACGCCGAGACCTTCACGGCCTCGCTCAGCGACAATTCCGGCGCGATCGACGAGTTCCTGAAGAGCATGTCGGCGCTTTCCGGCACCTTCAATCGCGTATCCGTGCGGCTGGATTCCACGCTCGAGGCAGCCGAGGAACTGGTTCGCGCCGTCAACGCCGAGAAAATCAACGAGATCGTCTCCAATGCCGATCGGACCACCCGCAACATAGCCGACGCCTCCGACAACTTCGGCGAGATCGCCCAAAGCGTCCGCGACGGTGCCCAGGACTTCCAGCGCGCCGCCACGGAGGCCCAGTCGGTCCTGCGGCGCGCCGACGAAATCCTGACCGCCATCAATACGCAGAACATCGGCACGGCCGTCAACAACATCACCGCCGCCAGCGAGGACGCGCGCACCGCGATCTCGTCGGCCCGCGGCATCGTCGACAATGTTGCCGCCCGTCGCGCTGATATCGACCGCGCGATCGGCGATTTCACCGACATGGCGGAGAAGCTGAACAAGGCCTCGAACCGCGTCGATGGCATCCTCGTCAAGGTGGACGGGCTGCTGACCAGCGACGATTCCGAATCGCTCTTCGCCGAAGCGCGCCGGACGCTCGCATCCTTCCGCACGGTTGCCGACAACATCAACGCCCGTGTCGGGCCGATCGCCGACAGCATCCAGCGGTTCTCCAGCACCGGGCTGCGGGACATCCAGGTTCTCGTGGACGACACGCGCCGCACGGTGCTCAACCTGAACCAGACGATCACCAATTTCGACGAGGACCCTCAGCGGCTCATCTTCGGCGGGGAAACGGTAAAGCAATATGACGGCAGGACGCGTCGATAGGAGGGGAGTTCGCATGACCCGGTTGAACTCTTTCAGGCGGAAGCACTGGGCCGTACTGCCGCTTGTGGCCATCCTTGCCGGATGCGGCGCGAAGGCGGACAAGGACACGTTCGAGCTGTCGATAACGCCGGCCAGCACCGGCCCGGCAGCGCGGGGACGCCAGATCCTCGTACCCCAGCCGACCGCGCTGAGCTCGCTGGACAGCGATCAGGTGATCGTCCGCGTCTCGCCCTCGGAGATACAGTATCTCGCCAAGTCGCAATGGGGCGACCGCCTGCCGCGCATGGTCCAGGCCAAGCTCGTGGAAGCCTTCGAGAACAGCGGCAGGCTGGGCGGCGTCGGCACGCCGGGCCAGGGGCTTGCGATCGACTACCAGGTGGTGACCGACATCCGCACCTTCGAGGTCGACATCAGCGGCGTCGACATGGCGACCGTCGAGATCTCGGTGAAGATCGTCAACGACCGCAACGGCACGGTCAGGGCGCAGGAGGCGTTCAAGGCAAGCGTGCCGGTATCGGGCTCCGCAAACCGCGACTTCGTCACGGCGTTGAACGTGGCCTTCGCCAAGGTGGGTTCGGAGATCGTCGAGTGGTCCCTGCGGTCCATGTGACCGGCTGATCTGCGTCCGAAACGCTCAGTCGTCGAGGCTGCGATAGGCGGCCTGGACTTGCGCGAGCGTCGCCTGGTGGCCCATTCGATTGTTCGGGGCGAGGAGATCGAGGTCGACGGCCGAGGCCTGGACGAGCTGGTCGATCACCGTATCGCCCGTCTTGTCGCGGAGCCGGTTGCGGTCGGCGATTTCTCTCGCATCCTGTGCCTGGTCCTTCGCCGACAGGCGGCGTGCCGGCTTCAACGCATCCGCTGCGTAAGCCGCCGTGTTCGCCGAAACTGAAGGAACCAAGGTCATCGGACTTTATCCACTGCTCCAGACGACAGGCTACGAAGAGCGCTTTGGCGGACCGTTAAGGATTTCATCAGCATATTAACGGTTGATCGCTTTTCGGGCTCCCTTTTCGGGCTCCCTTTTCGGATGACTTGTCGATGCTCAATCTGCTTCTCGTCGCCGCAGGCGGCGCCGCCGGCTCGGTCCTGCGCTATCTGGTCGGGCACTGGAGCCTTCGCCTGCTGGGGCCGTCGTTTCCCTGGGGCACGATGATCGTCAACGTTGCCGGTTCCTTCGCGATCGGCCTTCTGGCCGAAGTGATCGCGCGCCGCCTCAACTCCTCGGAAGAGATGCGACTCCTGCTGGTGACGGGCCTGCTTGGCGGCTTCACCACATTTTCCGCCTTCTCGCTCGATACCATGTCGCTGATGGAGCGGGGGGCGACCGCGGCCGCGGTCTCCTACATGGTCGCGAGCGTCGTGCTCTCGCTCGGTGCGGCGCTCGGCGGTCTGGCGCTTGGCCGGTCGATGTTCTAAAGAGCCTCCAAACGACATCCACGAGAAAGATGAAAATGGCAGGCATCGAGCACATCCGCGTCGAGGCGGACGAAGCGGGCATGCGCCTGGACCGCTGGTTCAAGGTCCATTACCCCGGTCTCGGCTTCGGCCCGTTGCAGAAACTGCTCCGCTCGGGACAGGTACGCGTCGACGGCGGCCGGGTGAAATCGGACACGCGCGTCCAGCCGGGGCAGACGGTGCGCGTGCCGCCGATCGAGGCGGACGCCAAGAAGACGGGGCCGATCGCCGGCAAGGACCTCAAGCATTCCAGCGATTTCGAGCTTCTGCAGCGCATGGTGCTGCACGAGGACGACAAGGTGATCGTCCTCAACAAGCCGGCCGGGCTCGCGGTCCAGGGCGGATCGGGCGTCACCCGTCACATCGACCAGATGCTCGAGGCCTGGACGAACCAGAAGGGCGAGAAGCCGCGCCTCGTCCATCGCCTCGACCGCGACACATCGGGCGTGCTGGTCATCGCCCGCACGCGCGGCGCGGCGCAGAAGCTCACTGCAGCCTTCCGCGAGCGCGACACCAAGAAGCTCTACTGGGCGCTGGTGAAGGGCGTTCCCCGCAAGCACGAGGACAAGATCTCGACCTGGCTCGTCAAGGAGCAGACGCCCGATGGAGACCGCATGCGGGTCGCCCGACACGGCGAGCAGGGCGCCGACCACGCCGTTTCCTACTACCGCGTCCTGGAGACCGCCGCCCAGACCCTGGCCTGGCTGGAGATGGAGCCCTACACGGGCCGTACCCACCAGCTCCGCGTCCATGCCTTGCATATCGGGCATCCGATCATCGGCGATCCGAAGTACTTCGATGACGATCTCAACTGGGATTTCCCGGGCGGCATCCAGAAGCGGCTGCATCTCCATGCCCGGCATATCGACGTGCCCCATCCCTCGGGTGGGCGGCTGAAGGTCACCGCGCCGCTTCCGCCGCACATGGTGCAGAGCTGGAACCTTCTCGGATTCGATCTGGAGAACGGCGGGAGCGGCGACGAATGAAGCTCGTCCTCTTCGACTGCGACGGCACGCTGGTCGACAGCGTGTCGCTGATCCACGAGACCATGCGCCGGACCTTCCTGCATTTCAAGAAGCCGGAGCCGAAGGTTTCCGACACCAAGGCGATCATCGGCCTGACGCTCGACATCGCGATCGCCCGCATGCTGGGCAGGGCCCATTCGGGCGACGAGGAAATGGCGATGATGGCCTATTACAAGTCGCTGTTTTCGGAGGTGCGGCGGGATCTCGATTTCCGAGAGCCGCTGTTTCCCGGCATCCGGGAACTGATCGACAGGATAGGCCCGCGCGACGATCTCCTCATCGGCGCGGTCACGGGCAAGTCCCGGCGTGGCCTGGACCTGATCATGGAGACCCACGGCTTCGAACGGTATTTCGCGGTTTCCCGCACGGCCGACGACTGCCCGTCGAAGCCGCATCCGGCCATGGTGACGGAGTGCTGCGACGAGACGAGCATGGTGCCGGGCGTGACGATCGTCGTCGGCGATGCGATCTACGACATGCAGATGGCGAAGTCCGCGGGCGCGACGGCGATCGGCGTCTCCTGGGGCTATGCCTCCGTGGAAGAACTCTGGAACGCCGGGGCGGATGCGGTCGTTGACCACCCGGGCGAACTTCTCGCCCATATCGATCGAGGTATCTGATGCGTGACCAGTTCACCGATCTTGAAGCAACGAGCCATCCCGATCCGACGCGGCGTGCGCAGATCCAGATGAAGCGGCCCCTGCCGAAGCGTTTCTACAAGGACGTCTCCGTCGGCGAGGACGAGGGGGGCTACGCGATCCACCTCGATGGCCGTCCGGTGCGCACGCCGGCGAAAAACCTTCTGGTCGCACCGAGCACCGCGCTTGCGGACCTGATGCGAGCCGAATGGGACGCGCAGGGCGAATTCGTCGACCCGCAGACAATGCCGGTGACCAAGCTGGTCAATACCGCGATCGACGGCGTCGCACTCGACCCGCAGGCGGTCTTCGAGGACATCCTCCGGTTTTCCTCGAGCGACCTCCTTTGCTACCGCGCCGATGCACCGAGAGAACTCGTGGCCCGGCAGGCGGACCGGTGGGACCCGCTGATCGACTGGGCGGCCGGCGAGCTTGGCGCCCGCTTCATCATGATCGAGGGCATCATGCCGCAGGAACAGCCGCGCGAGGCGACCAGCGCCTTTGCGGTCACGCTCCGCAAGTATGACACGCCGATCGAACTCGCCTGTCTCCACACGGTGACCACCCTGACGGGATCGGCGATCCTGGCGCTCGCCTTCGCCGAAGGGCGGCTCACGGCGGACGAGGCCTGGTCGCTCGCGCATCTCGACGAGGACTGGACGGAGGAACGCTGGGGCATCGATGACGAGGCGAGGCTGCGCCGCGAGCGCCGCCACGAAGAGTTCGCCGCTTCGACGACGGCCTTCGAGAGCCTTCGACGGCCGGCTTAAGTCTTCGCTAACCGTGGCCACGGATTATCCCCGCATTGTTTCGGGGATGATCCATGTCCTTCCGCCCATTTGTGCTCTGCGTCCTCCTGGCGACCCTGCCGGTGCTGATGTCGTTCAGGCTCCAGCCGGCCGCGGCCGAGCGCGAGGCTCTTCTTTATGACGTGCGCGGTGCCTTCGTGGCGGCGAGGGCGGATGTCCCGGCCGTTCTGGTGACGGAGACGGATCGCCTGGTGAACGATGCGGTCCTCACCACCGTGCGTGACCATGTCGTTCCGCGCACCATCCTGGCGATCCGCATCGACAGCCACGCCGTGGTTCCGGCCCTGATCGGCGGCAGGCGGGCGGCGACGGTGAGCGTCGAGGCCATCGCCGTTTCGAGCGGCGAGGCGATTGCCGAAGGGGCCTTTTCCATTTCGGTCTTCTCGCTCCGGGAGGGCGCCGTCGACCTGCTTCTGGCCGAACGGATCGCCGAGCGCGTCGCCGCCGAGTTTCGCCTGACCCGCGAGCGCCCGGTGACGCTCGCGACGGCTCTCTTCGCGAACCCCTAGCTGGAGGCGAGCTTCAGCCCGATGATGCCCGCGACGATCATCGCGCTGCATCCGAGGCGCAGGGCGGAAGCGGGTTCTGCGAAAAGGACGATGCCGAGGATCACGGTGCCGACCGTCCCGATCCCCGTCCAGATCGCATAGGCGGTCCCGACGGGCAGCGAGCGGATGGCAAGTCCCAGGAGAACGACCGAAATCACCATGGCGGCGACGGTCAGGATCGTCGGAAGCGGGCGGGTGAAGCCCTCGGTATATTTGAGGCCGATCGCCCAGCCGATTTCGAAAAGTCCGGCGAGCGTCAGAAGTATCCAGGCCATTGCCTACTCCATTTCAAGGAGCGAGGCCGTCCCCGCGGAACTGACCGGGCAAGCCCGGCGGCAGTCGTCTGCCTTGACGGCCATATGGCAATTCCCGCCCCGCTTGGCAAGTTCGCGGAGAGATGGCTGCCATGTCTCCAGAGGCAGGCGAGCGGCAGGCCAGAGCCAGGCCAGAGACAGCCTGGACTCAGCCCAGACTCAGCCCAGTCGCTCCGCGTGCCATCTCAGGTGATCGTCCATGAAGGTCGAGATGAAATAGTAGGAGTGGTCGTAGCGCTCGTGCATGCGCAGCTTCAGGCCGATATCGGTCCCCTTGACGGCCTCCTCGAACAGCCACGGCCGCAGCCCGTCTTCGAGGAAGCTGTCCGCCTTGCCCTGGTCGATCAGGAACTCGGGGAAGCGGGCGCCGTCCTCGACCAGCGCGCAGGCATCGTATCTGCGCCATGTGGACCGGTCGTCTCCCAGATATTTCTCCAGCGCCGGCGCCGACCAGTCGGCGGTCGAGGGCTGGACAATCGGCGCGAAGGCCGAGCAGCTGCGGAAACGGTCCGGATGCTTGAGCGCGATGGTCATTGCGCCATGCCCGCCCATGGAATGGCCGAATATTCCCTGCCGGTCCATGTCGGCGCGGAACTGCTCTGCGATGAGGGCCGGCAGTTCCTCGGTGATGTAGGTGTACATCTGGAAGTGTTCGGCCCAGGGCTTTTCGGTGGCGTCGAGATAGAAGCCGGCGCCCTTGCCCATCTGCCAGTTGGTCAGTTCGTCGGGGACGTCGTTACCGCGCGGGCTTGTGTCCGGGCAGACGATGATGAGCCCGAGTTCCGACGCCAGCCGTCGGTACTCACCCTTCTCCATGACGTTCGCATGGGTGCAGGTGAGACCGGAAAGATACCAGAGGACGGGGCAGGGCTCTTCGATCGCCTTCGGAGGCACGTAGACCGCAAAGGTCATGTCGCACTTGCACGCCTCCGATTCGTGGGAGAACACGCCCTGCATTCCGCCGAAGGCCGTGTTCTGGGAGAGAATGTTCATGGAGCGTCTCCGGATGGGGTGCTGATGGACTTGGCGCGCCGGCATAGCCGGTCGAGCGTTTCGAGGAATTGCGAGCGGTCGCGCTGTGAGAAGGCGGCGTTATACCCCTTGCTCTCGCCCGTCTCGCGAAGGTGCTGGCCGAGATCGCGCATCGCGGTCGCCATGCCGATGTTCGTCTGGTCGAAACCGCGGCCGGTCGGCCCCGTGACGAAGGCGCCGGCGCCGACGCAGCGCCCGGCAAGCGGCACGTCGGCCGTGACGACGACGTCGCCCGGGCCGGCACGCTCGGCGATCCAGTCGTCCGCCGCATCGAAGGCGCCCGATACGATGACGTTCTTCACCATCGGGTCGCGCGAGGGACGCAGGCCCGAATTGGCAACGAACGTCACCTCCAGGCCATGCCGCTCGGCGACCCGGAGGATTTCCGGCTTTACGGGACAGGCGTCAGCATCGACGTAGATCATGGCAAGCTGATCTCATGCGCAACCGCCCGCGCCGGAGGCGCGGCGGAAGCCCTTCTTTCGAGGACGCCTTGCGGGACCGTGCCGTCAGGCCGTCGTGGCGGCGGTGTCGTCGACCGTGCTGGCACCTGGGGCGTTCTTCTTGATCGACTCGATGGCGGACATGGCCGAAGCCTTGGCCTTGTAGCCTTCCGAGAGGAACATGACTTCGCCGTTGGATGCCTTGAAGCGGAAACGGAACTCGCCCTTCTTGTCCTTGTAGACTTCGAACTTGTACATGTTTCTCCACCCGTATCGTTGGACACCTGGATGATATCGGCGACGGGGCCGATTGCAAGCATGACGGAGGTCCTCAGTAGACGACGACGCTCCTGATGCTCTTTCCGCCATGCATGAGTTCGAAGCCGCGGTTGATGTCCTCCAGGCCCATCGTGTGGGTGATCATCGGGTCGATCTCGATCTTGCCTTCCATGTACCAGTCGACGATCTTCGGCACGTCTGTCCGCCCGCGCGCGCCGCCGAAGGCGGTGCCCATCCAGGTGCGGCCGGTGACCAGCTGGAAGGGGCGGGTGGAGATTTCCTGGCCGGCGCCGGCGACCCCGATGATCACCGACTTGCCCCAGCCGCGATGCGAGGCTTCGAGCGCCTGGCGCATGACCTTGGTATTGCCGGTGCAGTCGAACGTGTAGTCGGCGCCGCCGATCTGGTCGGCACCGCGCTTGGTCATGTTGACGAGATAGGCGACGATGTCGTCGCCGACCTCGGTCGGGTTGACGAAATGGGTCATGCCGAAGCGCTCGCCCCATTCCTTGCGGTCGTTGTTGAGATCAACGCCGATGATCATGTCGGCGCCGGCAAGCCTCAGTCCCTGGATGACGTTGAGGCCGATGCCGCCGAGGCCGAAGACGATGGCGGTGGCGCCGATCTCCACCTTGGCCGTGTTGATGACGGCGCCGATCCCGGTCGTCACGCCGCAGCCGATGTAGCAGATCTTGTCGAAGGGCGCGTCGGGATTGACCTTGGCGACGGCGATCTCCGGCAGGACGGTGTAATTGGCAAAGGTCGAGCAGCCCATGTAGTGGTGCAGCTTCTCGCCGTTGATGGAAAAGCGCGACGTGCCGTCCGGCATCACGCCCTGGCCCTGGGTGGCACGGATGGCGGTGCACAGGTTGGTCTTGCGCGAGAGGCAGGACGGGCACTGCCGGCATTCCGGCGTGTAGAGCGGAATGACGTGGTCGCCCTTCTTCACCGAGGTGACGCCCGGCCCGACATCGACGACGATGCCGGCGCCCTCATGCCCGAGGATGGCCGGAAACAGCCCTTCCGGATCGGCGCCCGAGAGCGTGAAGTCGTCGGTGTGGCAGATGCCGGTCGCCTTGATCTCGACCAGCACCTCGCCCGCCCGCGGACCCTCCAGCTGAACGGTCATGATCTCAAGCGGCTTGCCGGCAGCAACGGCAACGGCGGCGCGAACGTCCATGGTAGTCACTCCTTCTTATCGAATCCGGCGGACTGTCGCACGCGGCGGGCGATCGCTCAAGCGACCTCCTGCCGAACTCCCCGTTTCCATGGGGACGGTTCCGTCATGTCGGAACCGTCGGTTTCAGGCCGCGACGCCGTCCGGATAAGGCAGTTCGGCATCGAGCCGCAGCCATTCGCCCACCCGGACATCGTCGGAGCGCGACGCCATCTCGGCAAGCAGCGCGACATCACGCCACCCCGGGTGGTTGTCCTCCGTTTCGCAGAGCCGTTCGATCTGCCCGAGGACCAGGAGTTCACCGCGCGCAAGCGTGATGGTGTCTCCGTCGACCGCCCGGCGAAGGATGCGCCAGAGATAGGCGATGTCCTCCTTGGTGACCGCTCGACCGGCCGGACGCTGCAGCGCATGGGCCCCGTAGGGTTCCGGCAGCAGCGCAAGGCGCAACTGGTTGAGCGCCGCGGCCGAGAAGAAGGCCGGCACCCGCGGGGCGATATCGATCACGTGCAGGATGATCTCGAGCCCAACGGGCGAGCGGACCGCTCCCCCGTCGGAGAGCCTCTCCAAGAGCCAACCGGCACTCTCGCTCGACACGCCGGCGTCCGGCGAATCGTACCAGACGACGAATTCGGCGATCGCCTCGATCAGGTATTCGGTCCATTCGGGGCAGTGGGTGGCGCAGCAATCGTGCAGGGCAATGGCCATGCTGGCCTGGTATCGACTGATGATTCCGTCCGGCCACATGTGGCGGCGCATGAGCCCGACGTCGTCGGGCGTGATCTCACCCTTTCCGGCGATGACACATGCCGGAAAAGAAAAGCGCAGGTCGCTCATCTTCCATCTCCGTTTCATCATGAAACTGGACTGGAAGGAATAAGCTGCGTCGTCTTGACGGAGTGACAACGGACGCAGCTAACGGGCGATGAGGGTAATCCGCGCAATTTTAGGGACGTATCGATGCGGGACAGGCGCACCGATATCACGGACGAAATCGTGCATTGAAGATCGATCTGCGGGGGAAAAGCGGCCGCCGGTCAGCCGACGACAGTCGGGCCGAACACGTCCTCGAACGCCTCGCGAAGCCGGATATCGACATCCGCCATCATCACCGGCAGACCGAGATCGACGAGGCTGGTGACGCCATAGGCGCTTATCCCGCAAGGCACGATGCCGGAGAAATGGCTAAGGTCCGGGTCGACGTTCAGGGAAAGGCCGTGAAAGCTCACCCACTTGCGAAGGCGGATCCCGAGCGCCGCGATCTTGTCCTCGGTCATCGAGCCGTCCGGCAGGCGCGGCTTGTCGGGGCGCCGGACCCAGACGCCGACCCGGTCCTCACGTCGTTCGCCCCGCACGTTCATCGATTCGAGCGTGCGGATCACCGTCTCTTCCAGCGCGGCGACATAGGCGCGGACATCCTGGCGGCGACGCTTCAGGTCGAGCATCACATAGGCGACCCGCTGGCCCGGGCCGTGATAGGTGTATTCGCCGCCGCGTCCCGTCGCAAAGACCGGGAAGCGGTCCGGATCGATGAGGTCGGAAGAATCGGCGCTGGTGCCCGCCGTATAAAGTGGCGGATGTTCGAGAAGCCAGACGAGCTCGTCGGCGCGCCCGTCGGCAATGGCCGCCACTTCCGCCTCCATGGCCTGGACGGCTTCCTCATAGGGAACGAGCCCTTCGGAGATGCGCCAGCGGACCGGCGGCGAGCCGGGCAGGGGATGCATGGAGTGATCGAGTTCGGTACGCGCGAGCATGGAAAATCCTTGTTGCATGTCCTTTTGCCAGACCGGCGCCGCGCCAGCAATCCGGCGCGATGACACCGGGTTTCATATGGTGTTTCACGCCGTCGATTTTTATCCCTGAAATTTCTGTCGTATCGCACTTGTGCCGCTCAAATCGTTTTGCTACATGCTGCCCCGCCGGCGCAAGTCGGCCTACCACGATGCGGTCGTGGCGGAATTGGTAGACGCGCAGCGTTGAGGTCGCTGTGGGGCAACCCGTGGAAGTTCGAGTCTTCTCGACCGCACCATTCTCTCCCAAAGGTTCTTTTGGGTCAGAGACTTAAATGAAATCAGAGGCTTGTCGTCGCCCTATCACTACAAAGGGCGCTACAAATGACAGTTCTCATGCCTTCCCTCTCTCGTGCCAAGAATGGCGACTGGTTCGCCCGAAAGGTTATTCCGGCTGATGTGCGGGATGGCTACCAGAGAGCCTTTGGCATTCGCCAGGAAGAGCGGTTCAGACGACCCTCCGCGCTCACTGCAAATCAGGCCAAAGCTGAGTTCGCGGAATGGGTTGCTGAGGTCGAAAGACGGATTGCCTCCCTCCGAGCTTCGGTTGCGGGAAGCGTCCAGAAGTTATCCACAAGAGAGATGCATGTCCTGATTGGCCGCTGGTACGACTGGTTCGTGCAGCAGCATGGGCAGTCCAACTCGGTCGATGACTGGGACTTTCGCTATGGCCAGCTTGAGGATGTCCTGGAGAAGTTCGGTGGCCTCAGTTCTTCCGAAGACGAAGAGACCAGCCCCCGGCATCAGGCGCTCATTCGTGCCAAGGTTCTGGAACTGTCGCGGCTTCCCACCTTTCTAGCCCAGGAGGCCATGAGGCTTGATGAGGAGACCCAAGGCAACCTCCTGGACAAGCTGAGGCCAGACCTAGTTGCAGCCATGGCGCTTCTTCGACGGCGGGCCGGGGGCAGCTACGCTCCTGATGAACATCGGCAGACGTTGCCTGTATCAGGCTCCGTAGCCGCGCCCGGAGTGAAGCTGGCCGGGTGGAACCCTTGGGAAGCATTCGAGGCTTGGGTAAAGGAACGCCAGCCGGAGGCGTCCACGATCAACAGGTGGCGGGGTGTGTTCGATCACCTCAATACCTTCGCTGCCGGTCGAGATGTTGCACTGATCACCGAAGATGATGCGGTAGCTTGGAAGGACAAGCTCCTGGAACGCTGGTGGCCGGACCATCAATGAGGTTTGGCTTACTGCGGCGCGGCGTGTCTTCAATTGGGTGAAGGCACAGAAGCGCATCTCGACCAATCCCTTTGACGGCCTCAAGGTTGCCGTGGCTCGCTCCGCTGCTGCCAAGGGAGAGTTTTCCGAGACCGATGTCGAGGCCATCCTCAAGGCAACGCTGGCACCCCAGCAGTCCAGGCGCAACGAGTATCTGAAAGCGGCTATTCGCTGGGTGCCGTGGCTGTGCGCCTACACCGGCTCACGTCCGGGGGAGATGACACAGCTCCGCAAGGAGGACGTGGAGCGGCACAAGGACGGCTTCTGGATGATCCATATCAGGCCAGAGGCGGGCACCGTTAAAGGCGCTGTAGCCCGTACAGTCGTCCTTCATGATCATCTGGTGGAGCAGGGCTTCACGGAGTTTGTGCAGCGAGCGGGCAGGGGGCCTCTGTTCTATAGTCCGAACGCAGCTTCGGCTGTGGATGATGACCCGCTCAACCCGAAGCGCCCCATGTACGTCCAGGTTCGCCAGAAGCTAGCGGACTGGGTGCGCAAGCTGGGTGTCACGGACCAGAACGTCAGTCCGAACCACGGGTGGAGACATACCTTCAAGCGCAGAGCCGCAAGGGCGAAGATTGAGCAGCGGCTGCGAGATGCCTTCTGCGGACACAGCTCCGGGAATGTCGGCTCGATCTATGAGCGCCCTAGTGTTGAAGACCTTGCCGAAGCTATCAAGGATTTCCCCCGCTATCCCGTTGACGCGGCCTAGGAGCCCCCAGGAGGGGCCAAGGGCGAGCGTTTGTGTTCGGCTGGTAGTTCCGAAGCCAGCTTAGCTTTGCATCACCTCATGGCCCGTCCTGGAGGCTCCTGCTTCCACGTCTTCCCGTAGGGTGGAAGGCGCAGCGCGAACAAGGGACATACCATGCGCAACATCATTGCCAGCATCTCCGAAGCAGCCCAGGCGGTAGCCGTGGATTTCCGCGATGCCTGCTCACGTCACTTCTCCCTTAGCATTGGTGGGACTATGCCAGGGCTATTCATCAAGGTTCCGCTCCTGCCGCTCAGTGCGTGGGTCGAATGGGGGGCGCCAGCAGCCGGTTTCGGTGTCGCCCGTAACAGTGAGACCGACCTGGAGTTCTTCCTTGGCCGTGTCCGGGGAGTGTTCTCGGTCGAGCCTAAGGCTGAGAGGGGCGCGCCATGACAACTGTCCTTGCATTGGGCGCTGGCATTGGTGCCCATCTGCTCACCATGGCAGTCCTTCTGCTGGGGGTGGGGGCGCTGCGGGAAAAGGTCTCCGGCCTCGGGCTCCTGGAGGTCGAACCTTACCGCACCCTGCTAAAATGGGTGGTCATCGGTCTCTCTGCCGGTGCGGGAGTTATGGCCTTTCAGGCAGTCGCCTAGGTCGATTACCACCCACCATGAGAGCAATGCTCGCAAGCCAGCTCTCGATTACACCTCACCATAGAGTTTCTCGAAGCGCAGTTTCACTCCGCTGATCGCTCCAAACCGGGTCACCCTCGGCGTTCCTTCCGGACGCTGGCGGTGGCCCTTTTTCATTCTCAAGGACACTCAATGTCAGACAGCTCAAACACACCGGCATGGCTCCGGTATCCCAACGCTGGCGCAAAGCGTAACCTCCCGCTGAACCCCAAGCTGGTGAACTCCCTCGGCTTCCTCGAAGACATGGGCGTCCAGATGGAGGTATTCAGCGGGGGCCAAGTCACCAAGGCGGAAGCCAAGGCTGGCAAGGGTCGCCGCACCGGCTCCGTCCGTCACGATCATGGCGGCTCGGCTGATGTCTTCTTCTACAAGGACGGCAAGAAGCTCGACTGGGCCAACCCTCAGGACTTGCCGGTCTTCCAGGACATCGTTCGCAAGGCCCGTGCCTCGGGCGTCACCGGCTTCGGAGCTGGTCCCGGCTACATGCAGCCCGGTTCCATGCACATCGGCCTGGGCTCCCCGAGCGTATGGGGTGCCGGTGGCAAGGGCGAGAACGCCCCTAAGTGGCTCCAGGACGCCTTCCACGGTGTCCCCGCTACCGAGATCAAGGAACCCACGAGGCTCACCTTCTCCAACCCTGGGGCCGACCAGCCGCAGTCCAAGTTCACGGTCAACTCCCCTGAGAACTCCGTGTCCGTCATGGAGACAACCCAGCCGAACATCCCGCTCACCATGACGGAAGAGAGAGCTGCTGCCCAGGCTCGTGAGGACAACCTTCCGGACCCCTCGCTTTGGCAGGGCGTGAAGGACGCGGTGAATACCGACTGGTCCCTCTCGGCCATCTGGCAGGAGAAGCCTGAGGCAGCGCCCGACCCGAACTTCCGGCTGGAGCCGAAGCTGATGGACGAGCTAACCAAGGGCATCCCGGAGCAATACTGGGACCGCTTCGGGGACGCTCAATCCCTGGTCCACGCCGAGGGGATGCGGAACTCCCTGGTCAAGCAGCTCGAAGCCGAGCAGCGCCTCGCCTCTATGGGCTGGGGTGGTGTCGGTCTCCGGGTGGCCGCAGGGGTTACCGACCCGCTCGCCTGGGCCGCTGCTGCTGGCATCGCCGTTACCTCTATGGGTGTCGGTGCCCCGGCTGCTGTTGCCGCTCGCTTCGGCAAGGTCGGCCAAATCGGCTTGATGGCTGCTGAGGGTGCCGCTGGTGCCGCTATCTCGGAAGGCATCCTCTACGCGAACAAGCCCACCGCTGAGGAAGCCGACCTCTGGTGGGGCGTGGGAACCGGCATGCTCCTCGGGGGTGCCTTTGGTGCCCTCGCGAAGAACCCGGCCACTGCCATGGAAGCCCAGCAGCTCCAGCAGCTCGGCAGGAACATGCAGAACGGGACGGCCTTGTCACCGCCCGGTGGCTCGACCACGGGTGCCATGCAGGTAAACCCCAGGGAACCCCTGAGGCTCGATACGGCTGACATCGTGCGAGACGCTGAGGGGCCGGACGTGATGCACGCTGGCGGCATGCGCTATGACAGCGCCTACTCCCTCAAGAGTTCCGAGAACGACCTCACCGCCATGATCGGCAATGTGATCGTCGAGGACGCTGCTCGCAACAAGAGCGGCATCACTCCTATCGGGGCATCCGAGGTCCAGGCCCTTCTCCATCAGTGTGTTTAGGCGTGGAATATTGACCCCTCTGGCGGGGTGACCGGCGTCCAATTTTGACCCCCCACCTGTTTCGTCTGACCATCCGCCTTTTGCT
>NZ_JBSHHW010000014.1:0-121500 GCF_053618655.1 Pseudorhizobium sp. NPDC055634
CACCCGTTTCCGGGTGCGGCCTTCACAAGGTTCGTGAGTGTAAAACGCGGTCCGATTAACGGAAGAGCGTCAGGATGCTCTGCGAGTCGGAGTTGGCGATCGACAGGGCCTGGATGGCCAGCTGCTGCTGGGTCTGCAGGGCCTTGAGGCGAGTCGACTCCTCGTTCATGTCCGCATCGACCAGGCGGCCGACCCCCTTGGAGATCGCAGCCGTCAGGTTGGCGACGAACTCTTCCTGCATGTCGATACGCATGGAGATCGAGCCGAGCGAAGCGGCGGCGCTGGTCATGTCGCTCAGAGCCTTGTCGACGCCCGAGATCAGGTTGTCCAGCTGCGCGCCGTTCATGCCGTTGATGTCGATATCCTTGATGGAGCTCGGCGCTGCAACGGCAGTGTTCGGAGCGGCGGCGGTGTCGATACCGTAGTAGGTACCGCCTTCGTCGTGCACGACTTCCTGGCCCGTGCCGGTAACGTCTTCTGCCAGTACCCAGTTGCTTTCGTCGATCTTGACGTAGAACGAGCCGTTGGCCTCAGCCAGCTGCGTCGTCTTGCCATTAACGGTGTTGGTCGTGAAGACAGCGTCGTCGGCGATCAGTTCGTCGATGCCGTAGGCACCCACGGTGAACTCCTTCGCCACGCCGTCGACGTTGACCTTGACGGTGACGCTCTTCTGCGAGACGTCATAGGTCTTGTCGAGGATGCCGTTGTTGCCGGCAGCGCTGGTGTCGTAGAGTACCGTGCTGGAGTCGAGCTGGTAGTCGATCTTCTTCACGGAGACGTTGTTGTCGGAGTCGCGAACGAACGAGGCGACGACAGACTTGGTCACGCCAGCGCCGGTTGCGTCAGCCTTCAGCCAGTTTTCGCCGTTGAAGGAGGCTGCCGAAGCGATCGATTCCAGCTGACCCTTAAGCTGGTCGATTTCTTCCTGGATCTTTGCCTTGTCGACGCCGTCTTCGGTCGCGGCAACCAGCTTGGCCTTGATTTCCTTGACGACTTCAATCGCGGAATTCATACCGGCATAGGCGGTATCGACCTTGGCGGCGCCGAGGCCCAGGGCGTCCGAAACGGATTCAAGCGCCATGTTGTCGGAGCGCATCGTGGTCGCGATCGACCAGTAAGCGGCGTTATCGGACGCGCCACCGACGCGGAAGCCCGACGAAATGCGAGCCGAGGTCTCTTCGAGGTTGCTGGAGATCGAACGCAGCGTCGACAGAGCGGCCATTGCGTTGTTGTTGGTGAGTACACTCGTCATAATTCTTGTCCCTTTGACAAAATACTAATGGGGGACATACCGGCTAGGATTCCCGTCCGGTCACTACGGTCCGGCTTCATGCCACTCGGTGCCGCATCTTGGCTACCAAACCCGTCGTGTGAGGACGAAATTCGCAGCCAAATATTGCCAACTTCTTAAGTTCGGCGGGGCGCCAAAGTCGTTGGTAAACGGACGGTTAACGGGCCGCGAAAATCAGGCAAACGAGCGGACGAGACTGCCCACGAGCAGGTTCCAGCCGTCGATGAGCACGAAGAACAAAATCTTGAAGGGCAGCGAGATCGAGGTGGGGGGGAGCATCATCATGCCCATGGCCATTGTGATGGCCGCGACCACCATGTCGATGACCAGGAAGGGCAGGATGATCAGGAAGCCGATCTCGAAGCCCCTGCGGATTTCCGACAGCATGAAGGCCGGGATCAGGACGCGATAGTCGATCTGGTCGCCCGTCCGGACGTCCTGGCCGCGCTCCTGTGCGAGATCGACGAAGAGAGCGAGATCCTTGTCGCGCGTGTTGGCGCTCATGAAGGTACGGAAGGGCTCGGCGATCCGCTGCACGGCCTCCGCTTCCTGGATCTGGTTCTCCAGAAGAGGCTGCACCCCCTCGTTCCAGGCTCGATCGAAGGTCGGCGCCATGACGTAGAAGGTCATGAACAGCGCCAGCGAGATCAGCACGAGGTTGGAGGGTGCCGTGGCCAGCCCCATGCCGGAGCGGAGGATGGAGAAGGCGATGACGAAGCGCGGAAAGCTCGTCACCATGATGAGGATGCCCGGGGCGATCGACAGGACGGTCAGGAGCCCGAACGTGCGGATGATCCAGGCCGCGGCCGAGCCGTCGACCGGCAGGTTCAGGAGATCCGCGGGAGATTGCTGCGCAAAGGCGAGGCCGGGCACCGCCGTCATGGCCACGAGCAGGAAGATCAGCCGAATCATGCGATCACGAGGGTTCTGGACATCAACCTTCGATAGCCAGCCCATGCAATCGAGGTCAACCGCGCGCACGGCTCATCCCCTGTTATCGACGAGGCTGCGCCGCATCGGTCTACTCGATGACCAGCGTCCGAAGCATGAGCCTCGACACCTTGCCCTGCGAGCGTAGCGCGACGCGTTCCTGGAGGTCATCTCGCAGGTACTGGAACCCGCGCGGCCCCTCGATCTGCTGCAGCGAGACAGTTCGCACATAGGCGAGGATATCCTGGTGGATTTCCTCCGCGAGAGGCAGTTCCGGCGGACCGTTGAAGGCAAGCGCGACCTCGAGCCGGATCCAGTTTTCCGAAGGATATGCGAGGTTGGTGGTGATGGGGTCGAGAAGTACCACGCCGTTCGCTTCGGTGGCGATCTTCGGAATGCCCTCGTCCTTGCCGGCCGCCTCGCCTTGCGGCGCTGCGGCCTCTTCGACGCCCGGGACGGCCGGAGCGATCATCCCGCCCAGCATCCAGCCCCCGCCTGCCCCGAGAAGGGTGAGGCCGGCCACGCCGCCGATCAGTAGGTAGAGCGACTTCTTCCTGTTCGGCCCTTCTGCGGACTGTGATTCATCCATCGTCGCGTTCCATGCTCATATCCACGCTCAGAAGGGCGAGAAGAGATCGACCACCTGCTGGCCAACCGGCGGCTGCTGGACTTCCGTGAGGCGGCCGCGACCACCGTAGGAAATGCGGGCCTCGGCGATCCGCTCGTAGGAGATCGTGTTGTCGGCATTCACGTCCTGCGGGCGGACGATACCGGCGACGTTCAGGATGCGGATCTCGTGGTTGACGCGAACCTCCTGCGAGCCGCTGATCAGCAGGTTGCCGTTCTCCAGGATGCCGGTGACAACGGCCGCGACGAGCAGCTTCAGCCTCTCGGAACGTTCGGTCGAACCCTTACCGTTGGAGTTCGAACTGGAATCGGTCCCCAGTGCGCCGCTCGTGCCGGTGTCGGTGCTGAAGCCCAGGAAGTTCGAGATCTCGGCGCCCCATTCCAGGCTGGTGCCGTTGGTGCGGCTGCGCTCGGTCTCGTTGTCGAAGGACGCCCGATCGTTGATCTGGATGTCGACGGTGAGAATGTCGCCGACGTTCAGCGCGCGCGCATCCTTGAAGAGCGCCGACTGGGAATCGCTCCACAGCGAGTAGCCGTTGGAAAGCTGCCGCGGCTGCTTGGGATATGATGCCATCTGCGGGGCGGACGCGTATTGCAGGCCGCTGCCGATAGGGCTCATGGAAGGCGCGTTGCCGATTTCCTTGACGGTCTGGCTCTGGCATCCCGCAAGCAGGAGGACGGCCACGAGAGCTGAGAGGCGCTTCATCATGAGGGTTCTTTCGAGGTATTGGGATCGGATGCGCTGGCGATGATCGTGGCGATCAATCCCGCCTTCTGGGGGTCCATTTCACTGAGAACGAGACCGGACTGCCGCGCGGGAAGCTTCATGATGATGGCCGCGGCCACTTCGAGTTTCATCTCCTCCAACTGCGGGGCCGCAGCGTCGGCCTTCATCGTCTTGAAGATCTCGACAAGGCCTGCCTCGGCACGCACGAGGAAGTCGTTGCGGCGCTTCAGCCAGTCCTCGTATTCGGCCTTGCGGCTTTCGAGGACCGCGATGCGCGCATCGACGTCGGACTGCAGCTGTTCAAGCTCCTGCTTCTGCAACAGGTAGCGCTGGTCCCTGGCGGCGTCGGCGATGTTGGTGCAGAACTGACGGATCTCGTCCTGGCTCGCGCTGCTGAGGGTGGGCGCCGGCTCCTGCGCGTTGACCTGCGGGACGGCCAGAAGGACGGCGCCGGCCAGGAGCACCTTGCCAAGGGACGGGCGGATGCCGCAAGATTTCTTTGCCTCGGTCATTGCAGGACGAGCTCCGCTTGAAGTGCTCCGGCTGACTTGATGCCCTGCAGGATAGCGATGATACCGTCGGGCTTGACGCCGATGTTGTTGAGGCCGGCGACGAGCGTGCGAAGATCGGGGCCATCGAGGATGGCGACCTGGCCGCCCTCCTTCATGGTCATGATGTCCGTCTCCGGCTGGACCGCGGTCACCCCTCGCGAGAAGGGCTCCGGCTGGATGATCTGGGGGGTTTCCGTCACCTGGACCGTCAGCGTGCCGTAGCTTACTGCGACGCGCGAAATCCGCACATCGGAACCGATCACGATCGTGCCGGTCCGTTCGTTGATGACGACCTTGGCGGGCGTGTCCGTCTTGACGATCAGGTTCTCGATCTCGGCCATCAGGCGCGTCAGGTCGGCAGCCTTCGGCTTTGCGATGATCACTTCCTGGCTATCGCGGGCCTCGGCGATCGGGCCGCCATAGCGCTGTCCCGCGAAGACGTTGACCGCGTCCGCCATGCGGACGGCGGTCGAGAAGTCGGGATTGCGCAGTTGCAGCACGAGGTTGACCGCGTCCTTGAAGCGGGACGGCAGTTCGCGCTCGATGATCGCGCCATTCGGGACGCGGCCGGCGGTTGCTACGCCCTCCGTCAGCGTCGCGGCTTCGCCCTGGGCGGAGAAACCCGAAACGATGACCGCCCCCTGGGCGACGGCATAGATCTGCCCGTCGGCGCCGGAAAGCGACGTCATCACGAGCGTGCCGCCGCGCAACGACGTCGCATCTCCCAGCGAACTGACGTTGACGTCCAGACGGCTGCCGGGGCTTGCGAAGGGCGGCAGGTTCGCCGTCACCATGACGGCGGCGATGTTCTTGGCGTTCGACTGGCCGCCCTGGGTGGAGATGCCGAGGTTCTGCAGCATCGCCCGCATCGACTGGTCGGTGAAGGGTGAACTGCGAAGGCTGTCGCCGCTGCCCTGCAGGCCAACGACCAGCCCATAGCCGATCAGCTGGTTGTCGCGGCCCGACTGCAGCGAGGCGATGTCCTTGATGCGGGCGGCGTCCGCCATGGCCGAGGGGGCCGCCGCGGAGAATGCGGCAATCGCCGTCAGCACCAGAGCCAGTATCCAGCGAGCCTGTCTCATCGCGCCATCACCTGTATTGTCCCGTCGCCCATGATCGTTCCGCTGACGATGACGCCGGAATCCGTGTTTCGCACCCGGATCAG
Organism: Pseudorhizobium sp. NPDC055634; assembly: GCF_053618655.1. Taxonomy (NCBI): domain Bacteria; kingdom Pseudomonadati; phylum Pseudomonadota; class Alphaproteobacteria; order Hyphomicrobiales; family Rhizobiaceae; genus Pseudorhizobium; species Pseudorhizobium sp. NPDC055634. The sequence continues at coordinate 5,292 of NZ_JBSHHW010000014.1, forward strand.
GTCTCCGACCGATCCGTCCTGGAGGGGCATGCCGGCCGCCGAGATCATCATGTTGCCGATGCTGAAGGAGAGCCTGACCGATGAGCCGCGACGCACCGCATAGGGCTCGCGCAGCCCGGAAAGGGCGATGGTGCGGCCGGGCAGCAGGGTCCTCGTGCTGACCATGCCGCTCACCTCCTCGACGCTGCGCGCATAGCCGCCGGAAAGGTTCGGATTGGTCACGTCGACCTCTTCCACCGCGGCGCGCGAAATCTCCTCGCCCGGGTAGATGATCTGCTTCGGCACGACGGCGGTGCCCATGTTCGCGGCGGCGGCAGCTGTCATTGCCAACAGCATTGCGGCAGCCCACGGGAAAACCTTCCCGTCGATGATCCTCATACTGCGGCGAAACATCATGTCTGCCCTTCCCGCTGATTACTTCAGGTTCTTGCTGACGATGGAGGCCATCTCATCCGCCGTGGTGATCACCTTGGAGTTCATCTCGTAGGCGCGCTGCGCCGAGATGAGGTCGGTGATCTCCTTCACAGCATCGACGTTGGACGCTTCCAGATAGCCCTGCTTCACGTAGCCGAAGCCCGGATCTTCCGGCACGGCCACGATCGGCTCGCCGGACGCCGGGGTCTGCGAGAAGAGGTTGTCGCCGAGCGGCTGCAGGCCGGCCTCGTTCACGAAGTTGGCGATGGTGATCTGGCCGATTTCCTGGAACTCGGTCGCGTTGCCGATGCGGACGTTCACCTGGCCGGTCCGGCTGATGACGGTTTCGCTGACATCCGGCGGGAAGATGATGTTCGGAACGACCGAATAGCCATCGATGGTGACGAGCTGTCCCTCGGCATTGGTGTTGAACGCGCCCGCACGGGTGTACATGGTCGTGCCGTCGGGGGATTCGATCTGGAACCAGCCGCGGCCGACCAGCGAGAGGTCGAGGCTGTTTTCGGTATGCGTCAGCTGGCCCTGCGTGTGGATGTTGCGCACGGCGGCGGTCTGGACGCCGAGACCGATATTGGCACCTTCCGGGACGATTGCCTGGTTGGCGCGGTTCGGCACGCCCTGCGCGCGCTCGGTCTGGTAGAGCAGGTCCGAAAACTCGGCGCGGGCGCGCTTGTAGCCGGTAGTGTTGATGTTCGCGATGTTGTTGGCGATGACCTCAAGATTGGTCTGCTGGGCATCCATGCCCGTCGCTGCTACGGCTAGCGCTCTCATGTCCTGGTCTCCGCTCCGTTAGATCGGCATCTTGGTGATTTCGAGATAGGCGTTCACGATCTTGTCGCGCAGCGCGATCGCCGCATTCAGCGACTGCTGAGCCTGCAGGACCGCATCCACCACTTCACGCGTGCTGGCCGTGCCCTGGATGCCCTCGAAGGATTTGGCCTCCGCAACCTTCAGGCTGTTCATGGTGTCCGTCGCCATGCCGCCGAGAACGCTGGCGAAGTTCATGCCGGTATTCTCGCCGGGAGACACCGAACCGTTGAGGGAGCTCGTCTCGACCAGTTCCTTGAGGTCGCGCGTCGGCGACAGCGAGCTTATCTGGGTAATTTTATCGATCATTGTCCGCTCTTCAGAAGGTCGAGGGTCGCGGCAACGAGTTCCCGCGTCTGCTTGATGGTCTGCAGATTTGCGTCATAGGTCCGGTTGGCCTCGCGCATGTCCGCCATCTCGATCAGCATGTTGACGTTCGGCATCTTCACCATGCCGCGAGCGTCCGCCGCCGGGTGGTTGGGGTCGTATTCCTCGACGAAATCGGACGCGTCGGTCCCGAGCTTCTTCACCCGCACCAGTTCGACGTCCGCGGCGCGATCGAGCTCCGCACCGAAGGTGATCGTCTTGCGCCGGTATGGGTCGGCGCCGGGGGTGTCGCCCGAGGAGCGGGCGTTGGCGATATTCTCTGAAACTATTCGCAGGCGGGTCGCCTGGGCCTCAAGGCCCGACCCCGCGATCTTGGAAGCGGCTGAAAGCGGATCCATTGCTTTACCTTCTTACCGTCATGAGCATCATGCTATGGAAAGACTTCACGAGGCTCGTGCTGAGCTCGTACTGTCGCTTGATCTCCCCGGTCTTAGAGAGTTCTTCGGAAAGGGCGACCGTGTTGCCGGACTCCTGCAGGCCGATCTCGTTGTTCAGGTCCTTTTCGCTGACCTCGATATCCTGGGAGTAACGGCTGGCGGCCAGGTGACCCGGATGGGTCCGGGCCATGCTGCCCTGGGTCTCGGCCAGGACGGCATTGAACGGCGTGATGTCCTTGGCTCGGAATTCGGGCGTATTGGCATTGGCGATGTTGGTCGCCACGACCTCCTGACGGACCGAAAGCCATTCAGCCTGCCGGGACGCGAGCGCGAATAGTTGAATCGGTTGCATAGGGCTTCTCCATCGTTCTGCCTGGAGAATATGCAGGTAATCTTGCGTGGGACTTACGGACGCGCCGTGCCCTGATCCTCGTAGATTTCGCCGGACGATGTGACGATCGCCCATCTGCCGTCGCGCTGTTCGATACGGGCGAGCTTGCTGTTGTCGGGCAGGATCGAACCTACCCGCACCATGTACATGCCGGCGCCGTCCTCGATCAGCGCGCGGCCATTGGTGACATGCAACAGCCGGAACGAACTCTTCCCGGGGAAGGGCTGGATCTCGAGCAGCCTTCCGCGTTCCTCCTCGTCCCCCAGGGCCGAGGTCGTTGCGGTGGTAAGGCTATCTACGGGTTCGGGCGCCGGCACCTCGTCGTCGTCCGAGTTGTCCACCATCGCGAGCGGCGAGACGCTCATCACGTTGCGCGGCTGGCCCGGAGGGAGATCGCGCGTGTGCTCGAAGGTCGGGGTGCGGATACCGAACTTCTCCCCGTTGAGGAAGACATACCAGGGAAAAAGCGCCGAAGCCGCGGCAAGCGCGATACCGGTTGCCGTCAGGACACGGTCCCCGAGGCGGCGCCCGTCCTTGCGGGGACGATGCAGGTCCATTTCCGAAGTGTCTATTCCCGCCATCGCTTACCCTCTCTGTCTCGTCGCCGGCTGCCCCTGCCCGGCCGCATTGCGCAGCGCGGTCGCAAGCTCGGCGTATGCGTCGGTCGACGACGGTTCACCCGGCGTCTGCTTCAGCACCTCGTAGATTACCGGCACCTGCTTGATCGCCATGTCGAGGTCCGGATCGCTGCCGGCGCGATATCCGCCGATGAGCCTAAGGTCGCGCGTCTCCTCGTAGCGGTGAATGAGCGTCTTCAGGCGGGAGACCAGCTTCTCCTGGTCCGGCGTCCACGCCTTGCGGGCAAGACGCGAGATCGAGGCGAGCGGATTGATCGGCGGATACCGCCCCTCCTCCGCGAGGCTCCTGTCTAGGACGAGGTGACCGTCGAGAATGCCGCGGGTGGAATCGGCGATCGGATCGTTATGGTTGTCCCCGTCGACGAGAATGGAGATGATGGCCGTCACCGTACCCGCGCCTTCGGCCCCGGGCCCTGCCCGTTCCAGCAGCCGCGGCAGTTCCGTGAAGACGGATGCCGGATAGCCCCGGGCGATCGGCGGCTCGCCGGACGCCACCGCGACCTCGCGGATCGCGTGGGCGAAGCGGGTCACGCTGTCGACAATGAAGAGAACGTTGTCGCCCTGATCGCGGAAATGCTCGGCGATGGTCACGGCGACGAGCGGCGCCATCTTGCGCAGCATCGGGCTTTCGTCGCTGGTCGCGACGACGGCAATCGCCTTCGCCATGTGCTCGCCCATCGTATCCTCGATGAACTCCCGCACTTCGCGACCGCGTTCCCCGACGAGCGCGATGACGACCTTGTCGAAGGCATCCGCCCGCGACAGCATCGACAGAAGCGTGGATTTACCGACGCCCGAACCCGCAAAGACACCCAGCCGCTGGCCGAGGCACAGCGGCGAGAAGATATCCACGGCGCGCACGCCGGTCATGAACCCCTGCTCGACGCGACTGCGGGTCATCGACGGCGGGGCAGTGCTGGAGATGGAACGCTTGACGCGCCCCTTGACCATCGGCCCGCGACCATCGATCGGATCGCCGAGGGCGTTGATCGTGCGCCCGCACCAGCTGTCGTCCGGCGCAACCCGGAAGGCGCCCTTGCGGATCACCGTATCTCCTATGCCGATCGGCTCGCCGGGTTCGATCGGACAGACATAGACCACATCAGGCTCGACCCGGACCACCTCCCCGAGATGGATGCCGGTCGCGCTGCGATGGGCAACGAATTCCCCCAGCCGCACGTGCCGGGAGAGGCCAGCGACGGTGTAGTGCCCCGCGGCGATCGTGCGCACATGTCCGCCATGGGCCACCGAATTGGCCGGATTGGCGTAGCGTTCAGAGATCTCGGCAAGCTGCGCCAGCTTTCCGCCCCTGACCGTCTGCAGGATGGCTGCCTGGTCAAACATCGGTTTTCGGCCCCTTACCGGCTACCGCCGAGCGTCCTTATGGCTTCGTCGAAGGAACTTTCCGTATCCCGCAGCATCGCGGAGATCCCCTCGAATGCACGGTTCACCTGGATCAGCTGCGTCATCTCGCGAATGCCGTTGACGTTCGATCCCTCGACATATCCCTGAACCACGGCGACGTTGAAGTCGTCGACGACGGCCTGCGGATCCTGGACGGGAATGATCCCGCTATTGTCCGCGCGCAGGAACCCCTGCGACAGGTCGGCGGTAAACAATCCGAGCGTCGCGATCGGCTGGTCGTCCTGGGTGATGCTGCCGTCGGCGCCGACGGTCGGCGGTCCGCCGTTGCGGTTGAGCTGGATCGGCGCGCCACCGGCATCGAGAACCGGATGCCCCATGATCGAGACGAGTTCACCGGTTTCGAGCATCGTGAAACGCCCGTCCTTGGTCAGCACCTGGCCCGCGGGCGTGTCGAGGGTGAAATAGGCGTCGCCCTTGATGGCGAAGTCGAGCGTGTTTCCGGTCTGCTGCATCTGCCCTTGGCGGGTCGACAGATAGTCGTTGCCCTGCGTGACGAACGCGACCTTGGCATTCAGTTCGTTGCGGGTGTGGCTCAGCACCTCGTCGAACTTCACCTCGGTCGAGCGGAAGCCGACCGTGTTCATGTTGGCCATGTTGTCGGCGATGGTGTTCAGCCGGCGCTCCAGCGCGACCTGCGAGGAAATTCCGACGTAAAGTCCGGATTGCATATCATTTGCCTCCGAGTTTCAGCGAATTGATCGAGATGAGAAGGTCCGCCGAGATTCCCTGAGTGGAGGGCGTGAAGAGCGAGACCACGGAACCCGGGTCACTGGAGTTCTCCACTTCCCACAGGGCCGCGAACCGTTCGAGAAGCTTCGAGACCTTGGCCGGGTCCTGGAAGTCTGCGATGTCCATCGAATCCTCGATGAACTCCGCCTGGCGGTCGATGTCCATGGCCGCAGCCTCGTCCGGTACTTGAAGGACGGTGCGGATCACCTCGGCGAGCGCATCGTCGGCCAGGATCTCCATGGCGGATTTGACGGAAGGGGCCATCCGCTCGAAGTAGAGCGCGAGGCGGACGCCGGGGTTGTCTGCGCCAGCCTCCTCTTCCAGCGTCTGGCGCTGGTAGCGATCGACGACGCCCTTGCGCGCCTTGTCGGACGCGGTGGCGTCGGCGCCATGTGCATTAAAGTCGAAGGTCTCCGCGAGGGCGGCATAGCGGCCGTCGGCCAGCTTGCGCGCGAATGCCTCGCTGTCGGCGACCCCTTCGGTCAGCACCTTGCGGATGAAGGCCTTTGCATAGGCCATGTCCTCCAGCCCGTGGGCCTTGAGGGCGTAGTTGTAGATGCGGCCATCGGCCATGAAGTCGTCGACCGATTTTATCTTGCCGATATTGGCGAGGTAATATTCGGTCTCGCGCGCCACATCCGGCTTCTCGGCGACACGCGCCAGCGAGCTCGGCAGGTCCCTGCTGATCATCGCATAGCTGGCATAGGTCGTGATCATGGCGGATCCCCCAGGACTGGTGAAACGGCGGTATGCCGGAGTGCACCCGTATTCTGAGGCAAGATCTATGACGGAAGACTTGTGCGAGGCTGTACCTCGGCACCGTCAATCTCCATGGGCTTGCGGGCTTCGAGCCAGCCTCACGCAAGCCAGAGACCGTATCCCCAATGGGACTGTCTCAACTTCTGTGTGGGTACCCGGATGAATATTCTAATCGGAATGGTGATTACGTTCGGCTGCATCATCGGTGGCTATATGGCCATGGGCGGGCATCTGGACGTACTCTTCCAGCCGTTCGAACTGGTGATCATCGGCGGGGCCGGCCTGGGAGGCTTCATCGTCGCGAACCCGATGAAGGTCGTGAAGGACTCCGGCAAGGCGCTCGGCGAGGTGTTCAAGAACGCCATGCCGAAGGAGCGCAACTACCTCGACGTCCTCGGCGTGCTCTACTCCCTGATGCGCGACCTGCGCACGAAGTCGCGCAACGAGATCGAGGCGCACATCGACAATCCGGAAGAATCGCCGATCTTCCAGACCGCGCCCAATCTCCTGAAGAACAAGGAACTGACGGCGTTCATCTGCGACTACGTCCGGCTGATCATCATCGGCAATGCCCGTTCCCACGAGATCGAGGCGCTCATGGACGAAGAGCTCGAAACGCTTCTCCATGACAAGATGAAGCCGTACAACGCGATCGCGCAGATGGGCGACAGCTTCCCCGCGATCGGTATCGTCGCGGCGGTTCTCGGCGTCATCAAGGCACTGGGCAAGATCAACGAAACGCCGGAGGTCCTGGGCGGTCTGATCGGCGCGGCGCTGGTCGGCACCATGCTCGGCATCATCCTCTCCTACTCGGTCTGCACCCCGATCGCTTCGCAGATCAAGATCGTTCGCACCAAGCAGCACCGCCTCTTCATCATCGTGAAGCAGACGCTTCTCGCCTACATGAACGGCTCTGTCCCGCAGGTGGCGCTGGAATACGGACGCAAGACCATCTCCAACTACGAGCGCCCCTCGATCGATGCGGTCGAGCAGGAAATGATGAATCCGGGCGGTGAGAACAAGGCGGCATGATGACCACGACCGAAGCCAGGCAGTTCCCCACCGCGCCCATGGATTTCGCGCTTCTCGCGAAGCTGACGGGCGGACTTGGAGACCGGAGCACGATCGAGAAGATCAGCGCCGACTTCGGTCGGCTCTATTCCGACTTCCTGCCGGATGTCTTCCACAGCGAGACCGGCATCCCCATCGACGTGTCCTATACGGGCTGCTCTTCCGGGCTGATGACCGATCTGGTCGCCGATCTCGGCGACACGTTCTCGCTGGTGGACGGCTCGCTGCGCAACTGGTCTCCCAACTATGTCCTGGCCTGCGGGAACAGCTTCGTCATCGCGTTGATGGAGCGCATGCTGGGCGCTTTGCCGGAAACCATCGACCAGCCGTTTGAACGGCCGCTCTCGGAGATCGAGCTCGATCTCGCGCAGATGGTGCTCGGCAAGATGGGCGAGGTCCTGCGCTCCGGCGTCAACGCCCAAGGCGGCTTCGAGACCACCCTGGAGCGGGTCCACAATTTCGAGGACCGCCCGCAGCCGGACGAGGCGCTGCCCCCCGAGTTCGGCGTTGCCATCCGTCTCGTGGTGGAACTTGGGAAGGTTACGTCCGAACTCGCCCTCGTCATTCCGCAGCGCGCCTTCCTGAAGACCAGGGTCGCGATGCCGAAGGCGAAGGGGCAATCCTCCAAGGCCAAGGACGAATGGCACGAGCGGCTGACCGAGCAGGTACGCCGCTCGCAGGTGACGCTCGAGGCACGGGTCCGCCTCCAGAGCCTCACCCTCGGCATCATATCGAGGCTGGCTGCAGGCGACGTCATCGCCTTCCAGGACAAGGGCGACGTGACCGTGCAGGTCCGTGCCAACGGGATGGAGATGTACGCGTGCGAACTCGGCCGCTCGGGCGAACGGTATACGGTCCGGGTGAAGGACAACATCAGCACCGATGACGAAATTCTTGATCATCTGATGGGATAGCGCCGGGCGGAGCCTCTCCATCCGCACGGCAGGTTGACGCAAGTTTCAACGGGAATAATGAGCAACATGGCTACGAAGAAGACACCAAAGACCGAAGAGGACGTCGCACTGCCTGACGTCGCAGGCGGCGAGCTCGATCAGGCGATCGATGACCTGCGCGGCGTGCTGAAGGCGGACGGCGAAGGCGTCCCGGGATTTGATGCCGACTTTGGTAATGTCGGGGGCGACCTCTCGACGGACGCCGGCGCTTTCGGAGCCGAGTTCGGCTCCGACCTTGCCGGCGAAGGGACCGCTACGTCCGGCCTCGACGATTTCGGCGGCGATTTCGGAAACAGCGATTTCGGCGGTTCGGATCTCGGAGGCACCGGTTTCGACGGCGCAAGCTTCGACGATACGTCGTTTTCGGGCGCCATCCAGGAGCCGGGCAGCGCCCTGGCGGCCAATCTCGACCTCATCATGGACATTCCGATCGATGTCGAGATCGTTCTCGGCTCGAGCCGGATGCAGGTGTCCGGCCTGATGAACCTCGAAGAAGGCGCGACCATCGCGCTGGACAAGAAGATCGGCGAGCCCGTCGAGATAATGGTCAACGGGCGGCGAATTGGCAAAGGTGAGATCACCGTGCTGGACAACGACGATACGCGCTTCGGCGTGAAGGTGACGGAAGTACTCGGTACGAAGAAAACCTGATCCCGGTGTAGGGACAGAGAGGTAAGACCATGATGGACTTTGACGATTTCGGGGGCGCTGTAGCCGAGAAACCGTTGTCCCAGGCCGAGAAGGCTGCGGCCGTGCTCCTTGCCATGGGCAAGGGCGTGGCCGGCAAGCTTTTGAAGTATTTCACTCAGTCCGAACTGCAGACCATCATCGCCTCTGCCCAGCGCCTGCGCGCGATTCCGCCGGACGAGCTGCTGCTGCTCGTCAACGAGTTCGAGGACCTGTTCACCGAAGGTACGGGCCTCATGGACAATGCGGCCGCCATCGAGGCTATCCTCGAGGAGGGGCTGACGCCGGAGGAGGTCGACGGGCTGCTCGGCCGCCGTACCGCGTTCCAGGCCTACGAGTCCTCGATCTGGGACCGCCTGCAGGACGCCGATCCGGCTTTCGTCGCGAAGTTCCTGTCTCGCGAACATCCTCAGACCATGGCCTACATCCTCTCGATGCTGCCCTCCTCATTCGGGGCGAAGGTCCTGCTGCAACTGCCCGAGAGCCGTCGCGCCGACATCATGAACCGGACGGTGAACATGAAGGATGTCAGCGCAAAGGCTGCGCAGATCATCGAGAAGCGGGTCGTAGAACTGATCGAGGCCATCGACGCAGAGCGCAATTCTCAGGGTTCGGCGAAGGTTGCCGAACTGATGAACGAGCTCGACAAGCCCCAGGTCGACACGCTGCTTACCTCTCTGGAGACGATCAGCAAGGAAGCCGTCAACAAGGTGCGTCCGAAGATCTTCCTGTTCGAAGACCTCCTCCACATGCCCCAGCGCAGCCGCGTCATGCTGCTCAACGACATTGCGGCGGACATCCTCACGATGGCGCTGCGGGGCGCGAGCAGCGAAATCAAGGAAGGCGTGCTTGCCGCGATCAGCCCGCGTCAGCGCCGCATGATCGAGTCGGATCTCGCCGTCCCAACGGCTGCCCTCAACCCGCGCGAGGTCGCGATTGCTCGGCGCGCGGTGGCGCAGGAGGCAATCCGGCTGGCGGCAGCCGGGCAGATCCTGCTCAAGGAACCGGAAGAAGGAGGCGACGTGCAGGCCGCGTAAGGCAGCATCCGCCTTCCGGGCACCACCTGCCCACAGTCTTTTTGCTGACTCGATTACCGGCTAGCGCGCGCATGGGCTAGCCTGCCGCAAACAGGCCTGATCGATTCGGCGGGGACAGACGTCTTGTCAGACGATAAAGACAGTAAAACAGAAGACCCTACCGCCAAGAAAATCGCGGATGCGGCCGCCAAGGGCAACGTGCCCTTCGCCCGGGAAGTGCCGATCTTCGCGTCGGCGCTCGCCTTCTATATCTTCCTCGTCTTTTTCATGCCCTCCGGCGTGGCGAACCTTGCCGAAACCCTGAAGGATATCTTCGCCCAGCCCGACCAGTGGCAACTGGAAAACAGGCCGGACGTGATCTCGCTCGGCGTCCATCTCGCCTGGGCCATGGCCGGCTTCCTGATCCCCGTCATGCTGCTCTTCATCCTCTTCGGGGTGGGATCGTCGCTTGCCCAGAACATGCCCTCCATGGTCCTGGAGCGGATACGTCCGCAGGCGTCGCGGATTTCCCCGAAGAAGGGTTTCGAGCGGATTTACAGTGCGGCCGGCATGGTGGAGTTCGGCAAATCCTTCTTCAAGATCCTGATCGTCTCCACCATCATGTACTTTGTCATGCGCGGAGAGTTCTTCGCGGCGATCGACGCCATGTTCTCGGACCCGCAGGTCATCCTGGTGAAGCTCGACGCGATCACGCGGAAGATGGTCGTGATCGTGATCCTCGCGACCGCCCTCCTCGCCGCGATCGACGTTGCCTGGTCGCGTCATCACTGGTTCTCGCAGCTGAAGATGACGAAGCAGGAGGTGAAGGAGGAATACAAGCAGTCGCAGGGCGACCCGCTGGTGAAGTCGAGACAGCGCTCGATCGCCCGCGACCGCGCCCGCCGACGCATGATCGACAGCGTGCCGCGTGCCACGCTGGTGATCGCCAACCCTACCCACTTTGCGGTCGCCCTTCGCTATGTCCGCGAGGAAAACGACGCACCCGTGGTGGTTGCCAAGGGGCAGGACCTCATCGCCCTCAAGATTCGCGAGATCGCCGAGACCAACGGGATTCCCGTCTTCGAAGACCCGCCTCTTGCCCGCTCCATGTTTGCGCAAGTCTCGGTTGATAGCGTCATTCCGCCAGCCTTCTACAAGGCGGTGGCGGAACTGGTGCATCGGGTTTACGCGGCCCGCTCGCCGAATCAACGGACACATTGAGCGTCATGAAAAAATGCGACCACGCTGCAGAAAGAGAAAAAATCCTCGCCAGTGCCATCAGTCCGGTGGCTACAGAACTCCGCCTGCTGGATGCCGGTGACCTGATTTCCCTGATCCGGCTGGAGTCCTACGGTAATCTCGCAGACCTGGTTTCCTCGGCCGCGGAACTCTACTTCCATCCCGGCACGGTGAATTTCGGTGCCGGCGGCGAGTATTCGCTGGAATGGAGCGGGCCGCCCCAGGTGGTGCTCGACCTCGAAATCAAACCAAAGGGTGTGTCCGTCTATGCGCGCCTGACGCTCGCCGACACCCAGGCCGGCATCGAGATCGACCACATCGCCTTCCAGGCGCCGCTGGAGAACCCGGAGGCGAATACCGCCTTTCTCGAGCGCAGTCTCAGGGAAGCCCGGTTCGTCAAGACGAGCCCGCCGATGGCGCTCGCCAGCTAGCCTCGTCTGTCAGTGGATATGGCCGAGGCGGATCGCCTTGGCTATGGCCTGTATGCGGTTGACCGCGTCGAGCTTCATGGTCGCCGAGCCGAGATAGGCGTTGACGGTATGGACGGAGAGGCCGAGATTTTCAGCGATCTCCTCGCTGATGCGTCCGTCGCCCGCCAGTTGAAGGCAGGCGATCTCGCGATCGCTCAGGGTTTCGGCGGGAACCGTCCGGCGCTCGTCCAGCGCGAGAAGGTCCATCATGATCTGACAGCCGAGGACGTGGTGCTCGACGATCGCGTCGCTGGACAGGTTGAGCGAGCCCGCCGAAAACACGATGTAGCCGTTGCCTGTCGCGCCGAGCCGCACGGGAAAGGCCAGTCCCGAAAAGGGCAGCATGTCGGACGGCAGCTGTCTTACGAGCGGCGTGAAATCCGAAGCCTGGATGAAGCCCTTCTGATTGGAACCCGTCCAGGCCAGGGGCAGGAGCGAGGACTCGATGTGGTCCAGCATCGTCTCGCCGCAAACGTCCAGCATCAGGGCAACGCTGCCGGCGTTATCCTCGCCCCAGTTTTCCATTTCGCAGACCAGCTTGCGCTTTCCCGGCAGGCCGCTTCCCGTGATCCGGAACAGCGCGAAGTGGCGCGCCCGCAGATTCTTCTGCATCGCGACCAGTCTCGGAAAGATATCGGCGCGGCTCGCCGGCCGCGGGGAACGCAGGGAATGGGGCGCCGTTGAAGCGTCGTCTGACATGCTATGCGTTCGTCCCATTCATGCCATCTTTCCTAGACCAGATTGTTGCGCACTGCATAGGCTATCGCTTCCGAGCGGGTCTTCGTCCCCGTCTTCCGCATGACGCTTGTAATGTAGTTGTTGATGGTGTTCCGCGAGATCCCGAGGATCATGGCGATTTCATCGCTGGTCTTGCCCTCGGCAATCCAGAACAGGCAATCGAGCTCCCGTTCGGTCAACTCGAAATCCCGCTCGGACCGCGGTTCCTTCTTGCCGGATGAGCTGACGGCATAGGCGGCAAGCAGCCCCACCTCCCGCAGCCTCTCCTGGGACAGGATGAGCCCCTGCGGAAAGAGCAGCAGCAGGGCATAGCGCGTCCGGCCCACGCACAGGCTCAGGGAGCAGTACTGACGGTCGATGTTTGCGGGAAGGAGTACGTCGTCCGGAAGAAACGAGAAGGTCGGGGTGAAAAGCGAAAGGCACTTTTCAAGCTCGGTGGACTTCCCGTAGCTGCTGGCGATCTCCGGCGCCATGCGGCGGACGAGGTCGAACGGCCAGTCCGAGGAGATGATGTACTCCAGGCCCTGTTCCTGGATGATGTCGCAGCGCGCGAGAAGGAAATGTGCGGCACCGACATATTCGGCCAAGAGACGCATGGACGAGGGAACATCGCGGTCACCGGCAGCTATCGAGAGCCTTTGCACCACCCGCTCGCGAAACAGCGGGTCCGGTGCATCGCCCTGCGGTCTCCGGGCGTCCGAATCTCCCCTCACTCTCGATGATTCCATCCGTCTCGCTAGTCCTTAACAAGCACGTCTGGGGAAGCGATCAAACGCATTCCAGATCCATCTGCGGCGATCCAACTCCATTTTTGGTAGCCGATTCGCGGTCATTCTAGAAACACCGTCGAAAATTTCCATCGATTCGGCGTCTTCCGGTTGGATACTGCTTGACGCAACCCCGTGAAAGAACCGGTCAGATTGTGCAAGCCGTAGAGAACGCAACGCAAAAGGCCGCCCCTGCGGGCGGCCCTTGGCGATAACAATTCTGTGAGCTGCGGTCAGGCGGCCTGATCGACAGCCCACTTGCGCAGGATCTTGGCGGCGCGCTCTTCGCTGATCTCGACCATCCGGGAGAGCCGCTTCTCCGGCCCTTCCTTGACGCGGCGGTTGAAGCCGCCCTCGTCGTCGCCAAGCCCCAGCAGGTCGTCCGTGCTGTCGAAGCCGAAGTCGGAGCCAAAGTCGGAGCCGAACCCTTCCATGAGGGAGCTGCCGCCGGCCGCCGGCGAAAAGTCGGGCAGTTCGAGGCCGGCACTGTCGGTGGACAGTTCCGTGGACGCCGTGTTCGCGCCGACGGTCCTGACGAGCGGCCTCAGGCCGAGCCAGACGACGAGGAAGGCGACGACGACGAAGGCGAGCGAGTTGATGATGCCACCGATATTGCGGCTGAGGACTTCGGTGACGGCCGGACCGGAAGCGGCCTCTTCGAGGAGCTGCGTTTCCAGGAAGTCCATGGCGGTCAGGGTCACGACATCGCCCCGTTCGGCATTGAGACCTGCTGCGGACGTGACGATCTTCTGCATTTCCGCCAGGTAGGCATCGATCTTCGCCTGGTCGACCGGCTCGCCGACCATCTGCGCTATGCGACCCCGGTTGACGACCACGGCGATCGAAAGCTTCTCGATCTGATAGCTGTTGCGAACCGTCGCGACCGTCTTGCTGTTGATCTCGTAGTTCGTCTGTTCTTCCTTCTTGTCCGACTGGTCGGAGGACTGCGGACCTGCGGCGCCGCCAGCCTCGGGTGCGGCCTGCGGAATGTTCTGCTCGACGGTCGCCGCCGTATCGTTCTGGTTCTGCTGGGAACGCTGCTCTTCCTTGGTGACGCGAACCGAGCGTTCCACGCGCGATTCAGGATCGTAGATCGTTTCCTGGATCTGCTGGCTGTCCGTGTTGAGGCTCGCGGTCACGCTGGAGCGGAAATTGTCCATTCCGAGGAATGGCGCCAGCGCCTTGTCGATATTGGTTTCCAGCTCCTGCTGCACCGACTGCACGACGTTGAGGGAGCGGGTGAGCTCGCTGTTTCCATACTCGTCGCCGGCCGCAAGAAGCTGCCCGGTGGAATCGAGAATGGTCACGTCGTCCACCTCAAGACCCGGAACGGCGGATGCAACGAGATGACGGATGGAGGCGGCAGCCTTGCGGCCGGTGCTGGTGCTGGCACGAATCATGACGGAAGCCGTCGGCTTCTGGTCACCGCGCCGGAAGTTGCCGACGTCGGGCATGACGATGTGAACGCGTGCGGCGGCAACGCCGCTGATCTGCTGGATCGAGCGACCGATCTCGCCTTCGAGCGCGCGAACGCGCGTGACTTCCTGCATGAAGGAGGTCAGGCCGAGGGAGCCGACATTGTCGAAGAGTTCATATCCGGCATTGGCGCTGTTGGGCAGGCCGCGTTCGGCAAGCAGCAGACGCGCCTTGCCGGTCATGCCGACCGGCACCTGGATGCTTGTCCCGTCTGCACTGACGGCGAAATCTATGCTGGCTTCGGCCAGCGCGATGCTGACCTGGTTGAGGTCGGTGGTCTCCAGACCGACGTAGAGGGTCTCGTAGGCAGGCTTATTGACGTAAAGCGCGGCACCAAGAATGAGGGCGAGCGAAACCACGCCAACCCCTGCGAGAGCGATAAGCTTGGTCTGGCCGAGCTTGGCCAGATTGTCGAAGACTTGGTTGAATTGAGTCAACAGATTCATTCTGTTCCCACATCGCAAATACGGATCAGGCCTATGCCTAGGATCACCCTAGGCACCGAAGCTTGTGCGAGCGTTTCGGGAACGTGATATGGGCGAGCCGCGATAAGGGGGGACGCGACGCCGTTCGCGGGGCGCGATCAGAAGAAGTCGAAGTCTCCGGCGGCCTTGCTCAGCGGCTGGCTATGGCCACGCCGGACGCCGGTCGCGAGGGCGCGGCGCATGTCGGCAAGCTTGACGAGGCTGAGCGCGGTCGAGACATCCACCATCCAGCTTTCCGGGATCGTCGCGGTGATCGTATCCACGAATTCGGCCAGCCCCCGGGTCTTCTGGACGGCCAGGTCGATCCCCTGCAGAACCTTGACGGTGTCGGGATGCTGCAACAGGTTCGCGTCGCCGAGTTCGAGAAGTTGCGGCTCCACACGCTCGATCAGGTAGGCCACGTCATGCAGTTCCGACACAAGTCGCATCAGAACCTCCGGAAGGGACTGCTCCGGGGAAGCGTCTTGCGGCGTCAGGATATCTTTCATGGCTTTCCTCGCCCCCCTGCGGGGCCTCCTAAAAGAATTCGATCGAGCTTTCGACGGGCTTCGGGGCCCGGACGGGACGCTGCTCGAGAGCGACGGTGTTCTGCGTTTCGGCTCCGGTCAACGGATACTGGCGAGCCCTCCCGCTCACGGGCCAGTATTCGAGCTTGCGCCCATGATCACCGCCGGTCGAGGAACTGACGATGGGAATGCCTTCGTCCTTCAGGAACTGGGTGGCGAAGGCAGTGTTCTGCTCGCCCACGTTGGAAAAGCTGGCGATCGTCTTTGCTCCGCCGAAGATCTTCGCCTCCAGCCGATCGCGTCGCGCACCCTTCTTCAGCAGGCCGTTGATCAGCAGTTCCATCAGGTGAACGCCGTAGCGGGTAGCATCACCGCCCGACGACGTCGTGCCACCCGATCCCGGAAGCAGGAAATGGTTCATGCCGCCGACCCCGGCAACGGGATCACGCAAGCAGGCGGCCACACAGGAACCGAGGATCGTCGACAGGACCACGTCCGGGTCGTCGACAACCTTGTACTCGCCCTGAATGATGTGGACCCGCTTGGTGGCGGCATGCACGTTCATTTAAGGGCTCCGAATACCGCTTCGATAGCGGCCTTCATCTTCTCGATCGTGAAGGGCTTGGCCAGCACGTTGTTGGCGCCGAGCTGGGCTGCCTTCTGGACGAGCGCCCTGTCACCCTGAGCCGTCAGGATGATGAAGGCGGCCTTCTTGGTGTTCGGATTGCTCCGGACCGCCTGCAACAGGCCAAGCCCGTCCATCTTCGGCATGTTGAAGTCCGAGATCACCAGGTGATGCGGCTGCTCGAACATGATCTTCATGCCCTGCTCGCCGTCACCGGCGGCAGTGATCTGCTTGAAGCCGAGCTGTGTCAGAGCATCACTCAAGAGCAGGCGGCTGGTTACCTGATCATCGACGATCAGAACTTTAATCTTTTCAGCGAGCGACATTTTATTCCACACCTTCTTTTCGGGCAGCAGTTAGTTTCAGGATTTCCTCGCCGATGGCGCCGAGCGGCAATTGCTGTTCAACGGCCCCAATTTCCTGGGCGACACGGGGCATTCCGTAGACAACACATGTCTTTTCGTTCTGGCCGATGGTCCGGGCGCCGGCCCGACGCATCGTCAGCAGTCCGGAAGCGCCGTCGCGTCCCATTCCGGTCAGGATGACGCCAATCGCGTTGCGGCCCGCCAGGGCTGCAACGGATTCGAAGAGGATATCCACAGACGGGCGGTGGCCATTCACCGGCTCACGCTCGACCAGGCGGCATGACGGAGCCGAGGGATTGACGATCTCGAGATGGCGTTCGCCACCCGGCGCCACATAGATCTTCCCGATCTCCAGGCGCGCACCATCGGTCGCTTCCTCGACGACCGGGGCGCAGAGGCGATTGAGCCGTTCCGCGAAGCTCTTGGTGAAGGTCGAGGGCATGTGCTGGGTGATCACCGTCGGCGGACAGTTCTTCGGAAAGTTCTGCAGGACGGTGATGAGCGCCTCGACGCCGCCCGTGGACGATCCGATGGCCACGACCTTGCGGCCGACACGGTAGTCCGTGGAGGGCCTGACCGCCGGTGGCGGCGGGGAGACCTTCCGGCGCAGGCCGGAGCGCGCTGCCGCCTTCACCTTCTCGGCAAGATCCATGAAGGGCCGGATGTCGCCGGGGGAAGGCTTGCCCACGCAGTCGAAGGCACCGATTTCGAGGGCCGCAAGCGTCGCGTTGGCGCCGTGATGGGTCAGGGTCGACACCATGATCACCGGCATCGGCCGAAGCCGCATGATCTTGTCCAGGAACTCCAGGCCGTTCATGTTCGGCATCTCGATATCGAGGGTGACGACATCGGGATTGAGTTCCTTGATCGCCGCCCGAGCTTCGAGGGCATCGCCCGCCTGGCCGACGACATCGACTTCGGGATCGGAATTCAGGACGGCCGTGATCAATCCCCGCATGGTGGGTGAATCGTCGACGACGAGGACGCGCGCGGGTGCGTTCATGACCGCCTCCCCGCCCCGGCACCGACGTACCGGTAGGTAGTGATGCCGATATTATCGAACTGGTTCTTGGCATCTCCCGACACGCGTTCGGAATGGCCGATATAGAGGTGTCCGCCTACGGGCAGGAGCGCGGCGAAGCGCGACCAGACCTTCATCTGCGTCGGCTCGTCGAAGTAGATGACCACGTTGCGGCAGAAGATCACGTCGAACTGCCCCTTGAACGGCCACTGCGCCATCAGGTTGAGTTCGTTAAAGGTGATCAGCTTCTTGAGGCGGTCGTCGACCTGGAACTTCCGGCGGCCGCCAACATCCACTTCCTTGAAGTACTGCTTGCGGATCTGGGGCGAGACCGTCTCCAGGGCGTTATCGTCGTAGATCCCCGCCCGGGCCTGGGTGAGAATCTTCGGGTCGATATCCGTCGCGAGGATCTTGAAGTCGTAGTCCGCCGCATTCGGCAGGGCCGACAGGACGGTCAGCGCGATCGAGTAGGGCTCCTGCCCGTCGGAACAGGCAGCCGACCAGATGCGGACGCGCCCCCCCGACTTCGCGCGCGCAACCAGTCCCGGGAGGACCTCGTCGCGCAGATGCTCGAAGTGATGGTTCTCACGGAAGAAGCGCGTGAAGTTGGTCGTCAGATGCGACAGCATCTCGCGTCGTGCGACCGCCCCTTCCGGCGACGACACGAGGGCGCAGTAGTCGCGAAAACCCTTCAGTCCCAGCGCACGAATGTGCTTGGACAGTCTAGAATAGACGAGCGACGCCTTGGAATCGTTGAGATAGATCCCGGCATCGGAGTAGATCATCGCCGCAATTTCGGACAGGTCACGGCGCGTCAGCGGGTATTCCCCGCTCGCCATGACTTCGTCCGGCGATTGCCGGCTATCGACTGCGCCCAGGGGCATCATGCAGCTTCGCTTTCCGTGTGCAGGAAGAGAGAGCCCAGCTCGATCATGCAGATCATCCGCTTGTCGATGGACAGGATCCCCCGCGCATACTGTTTCTCGAGGTCGGAGGAGACCTCCGGCACCGGCTGGATACTATCCTCGGTAATCGTAAGGATATCGGAAACGGCCTCGACCAGGAGCCCGACGATACGGGACTTCACCTGCGCCACGATGATGACGTGACGCGCGGTCGGCTCCGCCTCCTTCATTCCCAGCCGCGCCGACAGATCGATGATCGGAAGGACGGCGCCACGAAGGTTGATCACACCCATCACATACGGCGGCGCATGCGGCAGAGGGGTCGCAGGGGTCCACCCCCGGATCTCGCGCACGGACATGATGTTGACGCAGAATTCCTGCTCGCCGATGCGGAAGGCGATCAGTTCGCGACTGGAATGCGGGCTGTTCTTCGCGGTGGATGACATACACTTAACCCGTGGCTGCCAGGGATACTTCAGGCTTGAGGGACTGCCCGCGGGATGCCGCCACGACGGCATCGACGTCGAGGATGAGCGCTACCCGGCCATCGCCGAGGATGGTGGCGGCGGCAATTCCCGGAACGTGCGTGTAATTGGCCTCCAGCGACTTGATGACGACCTGGCGCTGGCCCTGGATGGCGTCGACCATGAGGGCGCGCTGTCCGCCGCCTTCCGATTCCACCAGAAGCGCAACGCCCTCGACGGGATTTGCCTGGGTTGCCCGGAAATTGAGGATCCGGCCGACATCCACCAGCGGGCAGAAGGAATCGCGGATCGAGATGAGCCGCTGGTTCGCCCCGAAGGAATGGATGGAGGCTGCCTCCGGCTGCAGCGTCTCGACGATCGCGGTCAGCGGTACGACCAGGGTCTGGCCTGCGACCGTCACCACCATGCCGTCGAGGACGGCGAGCGTCAGCGGCAGGCTCATCGTGAAGGTCGAGCCATGGCCCGGGCGGGAGGAGATCGAGATGCGTCCGCCGAGTGCCTGGATGGAGCGCTTCACCACGTCCATGCCGACGCCGCGACCGGAAATGTCGGAGATCTTGTCGGCGGTGGAGAAGCCCGGCATGAAGATCAGGTTGTCGATCTCTTCGTCCGAAAGGTTGGCATCCGCGGCGATCAGGTCGTTGTCGATCGCCTTCTGCTTGACCCGTTCGCGGTTGATGCCCGCGCCGTCGTCCTGAAGTTCGATGAGAATGCGACCGGAGCGATGCTTGGCGGTCAGCTTGATCGTGCCTTCCGGATCCTTGCCGGCCGCCTGGCGCTTCTCAGGCGTCTCGACGCCGTGGTCGACGGCATTGCGGATCATGTGGGTCAGGGGCTCGGCAAGCTTGTCGATAACGGTCTTGTCGACCTCGGTGTTCTCGCCTTCGGTGACGAGGCGGATGGACTTGCCGACCATGTCCGCGACTTCGCGGACGATACGCGACATGCGCTGGAAGACCGGCTTGACCGGCTGCGCACGGATCGCCATCACCGAGTCCTGGATCTCGCGCGTCAGCTGCTGGAGTTCTTCCAGCCCCATGTTGATGGACGAGCTGCCGGTCGTGTCGTTCTCGATGACGCTCTGGGAGAGCATGGCCTGGTTGATGACCAGCTCGCCGACAAGGTTGATCAGGCGATCGACGCGGTCGAGATCGACGCGGATCGTCTGTCCGGCCGCGGCTGCGGCGGCGGCATTCTGTGCGGCGGCAGTCGAGGCGGCGGACGCCTCCTTGCTTTCGACGCGGGCCGCAGCGGCGGCCATCTTCGACACCGAGGTCGCAGTTTCCGCAGCGGCGACGACTTCCGCCGCGACATTGACCGACGGCGACGCCGTTCCGGACGCGGTGTCACCCTCGTCCAGGGCCGAGAGGTCGAAGGGTACGGGGATCATCGGGCGCTCGTCGGCGGGTGCCGCGGCGGACACTTCCTTGATCTCCAGGTCGCAATCCCATTCGGCGAACTCGAAGACGGTACGGATATCGTCTTCCCCCTTCGCCGTGCCGAGCTCGATCGTCCAGGTGAAATAGGCTTCCTCGGGATCCATCTTGTCGAAAGCGGGCAGCGTGTCCGCGTCGCAGTTGATGGTCATTTCGCCAATGCGCGAGAGATCGCGCAACAGAAGTGCCGCCTCGTTGCCCTTGGTGTAGAGTTCGCGGCGCGGACGGAAGGAAATCTCGTAGGTCACGGCGTCGACCGCCGGCTCGTCGTCATCGAAGGAATCGAACGAGAAGGGGATCGGCTGGAAGCCGCTGTCGTCGCTGGGCGCGGGTGCTGCGACAGCCGGGGCCGGCTCGGAGGCCCTGACGGCCGGGGCCGGCGTCTCGCCGTTGGCCAGCGCTTCGAGTTCCTTGACGAGCGTCCGGCTTCTCGCTTCGTCCACGTAACCACCGTCACGGGCGGCATTGGTCAGATCGGCAAGCACGTCGGCCGACTTGAGCATGACCTTCAGGACATCCGGGGTGGGCTCCAGGCGGTTGGAGCGAACGCAATCGAGTGTCGTCTCGAACACGTGAGCGAAGGCGACGAGGTCATCAAGACCGAAGGCGCCTGCGCCGCCCTTGATGGAATGAACGGCACGAAAGACGGCGTTCACCGTCTCGGGATCGCGATCTCCATCGTTGAGCTTCAGAAGCCCCGATTCCAGTTCCGCGAGCTGTTCCTCGCACTCCTGGAAGAAGATCTCTTTAATTTCGTTCATATCCATCGGAGGAAATCCTGATCAGGCGTTAGTTTCAGGCTGTGACGCGCTCGATTGCATCGATGAGCTTGGCGGGATCGAACGGCTTGACGATCCAGCCCGTGGCGCCGGCCTGGCGGGCACGGTTCTTCTTTTCCGCATCGCTCTCGGTCGTCAGAACGAGGATCGGCACCGCGCGATACTTCTCGTTGCGGCGAACCCCTTCGATGAAGCCGAAGCCGTCGAGGCGCGGCATGTTGATGTCGGTGACGATGACGTCGGGATTGGCGTCTTCCAGGACTTCCAGTCCCTCCACGCCGTCTTCGGCCTGGACCGTCTCGAACCCGGCATTGTTGAGCGTCACCAGGAGCATGTTCCTGATGGTCCGGGAATCATCCACGGTCAGCACTTTTTTCTTCATGATTTCAGGTCTCCTTGGCCGTCAGCTGGTTAGGATCGATGCCGATGAGTTGCAGGGTTTTGTCGAATGCGTCGGATGCCTTCTCGACGATGAAGGCCTTCTTGTCGTCCTGCCAGGCGCGGGCCGCCGCGACGATGACCTGTACGCACTGGACCCCCAGCCGTTCGACCTGCGAGGCGTCGATCTTGAGATCCCGGCCACGAAGCTCCATCAGCTTGCCGTGCAGGACGGACGCTTCGTTCAGGTCCAGGACCGGTGACAATTTAAGATTCTCCTGGGCAGCCTTCTTGCTCGCCATCAGTTCATTCCTCGTCTTCTGGGAAATTCGATTTCTTCGGCGGCAGGCGGCAGAAGGTCGCCGGCCTCGATGAGCGCTACCGGCAGGCGCGCCGGCGACGGGGGTGCGGCATTGGCGCGGTCGGAGCGGTAGCGGACGGTCCGCTCGATACGAAATTCGCGGACGGTCCGGCCGAGCTCGAGGATGACGGTGTGAAGGTCGTCGGCCTCTTCTCCCACCATTTTCGCATCGCCCGCCGTGACGCCGATCCGGGCGCCAAGCGAGGAAAGATCCGCCGAGATCCCGCTCAGCTCGCCGACCTGTTCTTCCGAACGGGTGGCGATGCCGGCGATGGCATCGTTGATTTCGGAAACCTGGCGGACGATGCCGCCGATCGAATCCTGCGTCCGGTGAACCATCTTTACCCCGGAATCCACCTGGGTCTTGGTGGTGCTGACCAGCGCCTTAATCTCGCGTGCGGCATCGGCGGAACGCTGGGCAAGGGCCCGCACCTCCTGTGCGACCACCGCAAAGCCACGCCCGCTGTCTCCTGCGCGCGCCGCTTCGATCCCGGCGTTGAGCGCCAGAAGATTGGTCTGGAAGGCAATCTCGTCGATGACGCCGATGATCTGGCCGATCTTCTCGGCAGACGCCTCGATGTCGGCCATGGCGGTGATGGCCCGTCCGACCGTCTCCCCGCTCTCTTCGACCGTCTGTCTCGTCACGGCTGCGACTCGAGCCGCGTCACCCGTTTCCGCAGCGCCCTTGCGAAGACGGCCTACCAGGTCTTCCAGCTGTCGCGCCGCATCCAGGACACTGCCGGACTGCGCGCCGGAATCTTCCGCCAGCGAACGGGCGCGCGCCGCAAGAGCGGTCGATGCCGTCCCGGCCTCGTCGCTGCGTTGACGGGCGTCCTCGATCGAACTGCGCATCATCTCGATTGCCTGGCCCAGAACGGATGCGATCTCGCCATAGGCGTCCGGGACGTTTTCGGGTAGCGCGACCGTCAGGTCGCGTTCGGCGAGCGAGTGGACGACCTCGGACAGAAGGGCAAGCACTTCGCCCTGGTCTTCCTGCCGCTGTTCGGCCAGTGCGCGGTGATGCTTCTGCCGCAGTTCGTTGAACCGAAGCGAGACGGCGATGTCCGCATCGACCATGACGAGCCGGACAAGGGCGGCGACGAGGTCTGCGCGCTCGTCGGAGCCGCGGCGGCCGAAGGGAAGACGGGACTTGCGGTCCTCGCCCACGATGGCCTTCAGCAGATGTTCCAGGACGACGGCGTGCCCGGCGATATCCCAGCGGGGATCGAGCCCCATCCTGCTCTGGCTGTCGGAGAGGACCTTCACGCGCTCCGCGTAGAGCGCGTCGAAGCGGGCGTCGGTCAGGACGCTCCAATGCGAGGCCTGCAGATCATGCAGACGCTCGATCTGCTGTTCGCTGGTAAAGACGCGTGATGCTTCCGGGAACGACTGGTAGCGCAGCAAAAGATCCCGAAGCCCGGTCTTGACGGCCGGTTCGAGATGCGGCCGGTGACGGCGCAGCAGGTCGCAGAGGGCTTGGTCCAGGCCGGCGAATGCCAGCCTTTCACCCAGGCTTCCCGCCTGCCCCTTTCGCGCCTGGTCTGATCGCGTCTCGTTCCCCAACTGCATCCCTCGAAATCAATAGAAACCCACACGGGTCGAGTGCGAACTGTCGTCTCACAAGGTCTGCCGCCGGGGTCGAGGGTCATCCCGCCGGCGCAAGCACCAGCGGTACGAACATCACGCTCACCGCAGTCGTTCTGATTGTGATCATGGGTGATACCGGATCGGAACCGGTACGGCAGAGCGGCGTCATGCCTCGGGCAACTGCAGGTCGCCCAATTTGCCGTGGTCCCTAATATGTATGGTTAATTCCTTGCCCGAAGGTTAAGATTTGGTGTGAAGTGTCCCACTTCGCACGCATCCGATGCAGAAGGCGGATGCATCTGCCTTCTCTCTTCGCTCTTCAGGCAAAGGGTCCTGCCTGCATCGTCTCCGGCGGGAACCGGCGGCTGAGGTGCGGCGAACCCTGCAGCCCGAACCGCCAGGGAAGGTCGGCGGCCTTGGTGATCCCGATCCGCTTGCCGGTCACCACCGGGGGGCGAACGAGCGGCAGCGAAAGCCCAAACGGGGGCTTGAGAAGGCTGAGGCCGTCATGCTCCAGGTGGATGCCGAGCGCCTGGCAGACCCGTCCCGGTCCGGCACAGAGATGGCGCGCCGCGGCCTGCCCGCGACGCCTCTCCATTTCATCGATGCCCCATACCGGCTGAAGCGCACGGATGAGCACCGCGCTGCCGGGACGGCACACCACGTTGAGGCACCAGTGGATGCCGTAGGAACGGTAGACATAGGCGTGTCCGGCGGGGCCGAACATCGAGCGGTTCCTTGCCGTCGGTCCTCGGAAACTGTGGGAGGCCTGATCGTCGGGCTCGTAGGCTTCGGTCTCGACGATGATCCCGCCCACGCCGTGAAAGGTCAGTTCGGCGCCGATGAGGTCAAGGGCCACGTCCACTGCGGGGCGATCAAACACACTTTCCGGGGCGTCCATGGCTGCTCTTGACTGGAACCTGCAGTGACATCGCGACCTGCGGCCGGCTCGAACCCGGCACGCCGATCCACCACCCTCTTAGCCTTTCGGCAGCGCCTTTCCAAGCTTGCCTGGTGTCCGGTCGCGGGGCCCACCTGCGATGAAGAAGGCAATGCCCCTGTTGGCCACCACCTCCCGGGACAACCGGCAGAGAGGGGGCGATACCGGCAGCGTCGATCCGACCTAGAGCGTCCAATGCGTGCCGGCCGCCATGTCGCTCACCGGCATTTTCCCCTGGATCTGGGGCAGGCGAATGATCGCCTTCAGGCCGGGTTCGTTGTCCATCAGCTGGATATCCCCACCATGGTGCCTGACGATGGCGCGGGCGATCGACATGCCGAGGCCGACCCCGCCGGTCTCCCTGTTGCGGGACTTTTCCAGCCGGAAGAAGGGCGAGAAGACATCCTCCCGCAGGTTCTGCGGAATGCCCGGCCCACGGTCCTCGATGACGATGTCCACCGAGTTGGGCTCCTCGCTGACCGACACCTTGGCGCTGCCGCCGTATCGCACGGCATTCTCGATCAGGTTGCGGATCGCCCGTCGCAGCGCATCAGGCCGGCAGCGGTAAATCACCGGCTCGGTCTCGACATAGTCAACACTCTGGCCCATGTCGGAGAGATTGTCGCACAGGCTCTCCACCAGCGCCGTCAGGTCGACGTTGCGGGTTTCCTCCACCGAGGCCTCGCCGCGGGCGAAGGCGACCATGGCTTCCGTCATCGCCTGTATCTCGTCGATCGTCTCCGTCATCCGCCTTTGCGTATCGGGATCCTCGACGAATTCGGCTCGCAGCCGAAGCGAGGTCAACGGCGTCCGCAGGTCATGGCCGATCGCCGCCAGCATCCTGATGCGGTCGTCCACGAAGCGGTGCAGCCGGTCCTGCATTCGGTTGAAGGCCTCCGCCATCTGCCTGATGTCGTCGGGGCCCTCTTCGGGCAGGAGACCGACGTTCTCTCCCCGGCCGAAGGCTTCGGCGGACGCCGTGAGCTGCCTCAGGGGACGGGCGATGCGTGTCGCCGAAATGATGCCGATGCTGGACAGGATGACGGCGGTCGTCAGAAGCGTGATCAGCGATCTCTGCCAGTCGTCCGGTATGGACTTGTAGTAGGCGGAATTGAGCCACGTGCCGTCGTTCAGCTTGACGGCGAGCCCCAGCCCGTCCCCGTGCCCGAAGGACACGAAGAGCGCGTCCCGGGGGAGATCCCATATCGGCGCGGAAGGAACAGCCCATCCCTGGCTTGCCTGAGCGGGTCTGAATACGTCGCGGTCCGGGGGGATTTCCACCGCGGAGACCTTGAGGCCCCACTGGGGAGGCAGGTCGACGAGGTTTGCCAGCGGGCGCATCAGCTCCTCCGCCGCCTTCTCGCTCCACGCCAGCGCGGCGGGAGGTTCTTCCGGCGTTATCCAGAAGCGCGAATAGGTGGTTTCCGTCGCCAGCAGGGCTTCCTGCCGCAGGTCGTGCGGGATCGATTCCATCAGCCTCGTGACCGAGGCCGTCCTGCTGAAGAACTCGCTTTTCATGGCGGCTTTCAGAGCCTTGTCCTTTTCGTCCCAGGACAGCAGCATTCCGATCGCCTGCGAGACGATCAGGGCAAGCAAGAGGAGGCCTACGAATTGTGCCGCCAGGCTTCTGCGCCACCAGTACCTCATGAGACGATCACCTCTACCGTAATGCTGTAGCCGCCGCCCCAATGCGTCCTGATGCAACTCGGGTTCTTGGGGTCGCGTTCCACTTTCTTGCGGAGCCGGCTGACCTGGTTGTCGATGCTGCGATCGAAGATCTCGGCGTTGCGTCCGGCCGTCAGGTCCAGCAGCTGGTCGCGGCTCAGGACGATGCCCGGATGTTCGAGAAAGGCCTTCAGGAGGCGGAATTCGGCTGTGCTCAATGCTATGGCGACCCCGTCTTCGCCGCAGAGTTCCTGGCGCCCGACGTCCAGCGTCCACCGGTCGAACTTGATGATCTTGCCCTTCATCATCTGGCGCTGCTGCAGGGGGAGAGCCTGGACGCGCCGCAGGACGGCGCGGATGCGCGCGAGAAGCTCGCGCGGGTTGAACGGCTTGACGAGATAGTCGTCGGCGCCCAGTTCCAGCCCGACGATGCGGTCCGTGTCTTCAGACATGGCGGTGAGAAAGATGACGGGTACCTGGCTCGAGGTTCGCAGTTCGCGACAGAGCGAAATGCCGTCTTCGCCCGGCATCATGATGTCGAGCACGATCAGATCGGGAGAGCCCGTTTCGAGCAGCTTGCGGAGTGCGGGACCGCCATCGGCAAGGCTCACGCGGAAACCCTGCTGGGTCAGGTATTTGCCCACCAGGTCCCGTATGTCCCTGTGATCATCCACGACAGCGATGTGCGGAGCGACATCCATCTCGAGTTGTTCTCCCGCGCGCTGATGCTCGTTCAGGCTTTGTAGCACAGTATGATCTTCCTATGATCAGATTTCGGGTCCTTCGATCCCTCGCCTCTGCTCGGGGTGTTGCGAGGGGCGAGCCGGACGGTCCTTGACCCTCCGGCTCCCTGGTGGTGGCAGCAAACTTTGCGACCTTGCTGCGACCGGTGTCTTGAATGAACTGCGTATCAGTTGGGGCGCGAGGCACCCTGGTAATAGTCACCGCTGTCGACGGTCACGCGATCGCCGATCTGTCGATTGTCGCGGCTCGTCTTGCCGAACAGGCTGCGGCCTTCGCCGTTGGCGTAACCGTAGGTGGTGCTGTTGGTCTGGAAGGTGTCGCGGACAGAGCGGGATACGTCCTTGCTCGCGCCTTCGTAGTATTCGCCCTCTGCCAGCGTAGCGGTGGCAGGTGCCAGGATGATCAGCCCGGTAACGGCTGTGGAAACGAGAAACTTCAGCATGATATCTATCCTCTAGTTGTGGGTTCATGCCCTCTGTTGGGCATGGACAACATAGAAGGCGTTTGTCGCACAGCTTTGTCAGGAAGGGCTAAAGTTGTAACAGTGTGTGTCAGGTCGGGAGGCGGCTCGCGAAACACTTCGGACCGCTGCCGGTGATTGCCGCAGCCAGGCTTTCGACGGCACGCAGCAGACTGCCGCCCCTCGTGCGAGGGACGGCAGCAACAACAGGGATGCGGCTTGATAGCGCTTACTGCGGACAGGCGGCGCCGGTATCTGCCCAGGCCTGGATGATCTCGCCGAACACTTCCTGTGTCCCCGGTGCAGGCTCGCGACCGGCGCCGGGTTCCCAACCCCAGCCGACAAGCTCGTCGTGGGCCATGTGCTCGACCAGTTCGGCCATCGTCTTGTCGCCGTTGCGGGCCGGGTCCTTGATCTGCTCGCAGATCTCGCCGAGGGTCTTGCCCTCCCACGCCATTTCGATCGGCGCGAGATGCCAAGCCGGATTACCGGGGATGCTCTTGATCGTCTCCGCCTGCCCGACGACGGAAACATTCTCCGCGCTATGGCACGTGGTGCACTGCATGCCCGGCAGGCCCATGCCACCGTCGCCGCGGACGACGGGCGGCTGGTGCGGGCGCATGTCGACGCCCTGCAGCGGGCGCTCTGTGGCGGGGTGACAGTTGATACAGCGCGGATGCTGGATCACCTTGCCGGCCTCCTGAAAGAGGGCCAGCGACCGCTCCCTCTCGTCCTGGATCGACTGGAAGGACGACGCGGGCTTCAGCGACTGTGCATCCTGGGCTGCCGACCAGGGGGCGACGGACGTGCCGGCGAGCAGAGCAAGACAGCCGGCTACTCCGGGTAGGAAGATTTTCGGGTTCATCCGTCTGTCCTCAGCTCGAGACGATGTTGACGATCGGAAGCTGGCGAACGGGTGTTCCGGTCAGGCTCCTCCAGGCATTGGCGACGGCGGGGCCGATGGGCGGAACGCCAGGCTCGCCGACGCCGGTCGGTTTTTCGGTAGATTTGATGATCTCCACCGCCACGTCGGGCATCTCGTTGATGCGGATCGACCGGTAGTCGTGGAAGTTCGACTGCATGATCTTGCCGCCCTCGCCCAGGGTCACCGCGTCGAAGAGGACGGCGCCGAGGCCGTAGCCGATACCGCCTTCCATCTGGGCCTTGATGACGTTCGGGTTGATCGCCAGGCCGCAATCGACCGCGCACCAGACCTTGTGGACGCGCGGCTTGCCTTCTTCCTGATCGATGGAAACCTCGGCGACCTGCGCGACAAAGCTGTGGAAGCTCTCCACCACCGCCACGCCGCGCGCTCTTCCCTCCGGCACCGGCCCGTCCCAGTCGGCCATTTCCGCGACCTTGCGCAACACGCCGGCATGCCTCGGCTTGTCGCCGAGAAGTGCCAGCCGCCCTTCGACAGGGTCACGGCCGATCCTGGCGAAAAGTTCGTCCACGAAGGTTTCCACGGCAAAGCCCGTGTGGGTGTGACCGACCGACCGCCACCACAGGGGCGGCACGGCGAGTTGGATATTGTGCGACGTCACCTTCAGGTTCGGGATGGCATAGGGCAGGTTCGAGGCCCCTTCCACCGAGGTATCGTCGAGGTCGACCTTGCCCATGATGGACTGGCCGACGATGACCTGCTCCCAGGCGGTGATCCTTCCCTGCTGGTCGATCGCGCCGCGCATCCAGTGGGCGTACATCGGCCGGTAGAACCCGCCGCGGATATCGTCTTCCCGCGTCCACATATGCTTGAGCGGCCGCGAACCATCGCTTGCCGCATAAACGCTCGCGGCTTCGCGCATGTACGGCGAGCCGAACTGGGCCCTCCGACCGAAGCTGCCGCCGCTTATCTGGGTGTTGAGCCGCACCTTGGACTGGTCCAGTCCGAGGATTTCGGCTGCGACCTGCCGGTCCATTCCGGGAAACTGGGCACCCGTATAGATGTCCAGCGAGCCGTCGTCCGCCTTCAGGAAGACCGTGTCGAGCGGCTCCATCGGGGCATGGGCGAGGAAGGGAAAGACGATCTGCGCCTCGATGGTCTGGAGGCCGGGCGCACCGAATGCCTCCTCGACATTGCCGTTGTCGGTCGCCACCAGCCCGGCTTCGGCGAAACGGCTCCCATAGTGGGTGGCAAGCTCGTCGGAAGACCGGGTCTCCGCCTCGGATAGATCCCATTCGACGCTGAGGAGATCCCGGCCCTTCAGCGCCGCGAACGTGTTGTCGGCATAGACCGCGACGCCGGACGGCACCTGCTTGACGTCGAGCACACCTTGCACCTTGCGGGTCTCGGTGTCATCGAAACTCGCGACCTTCGCACCGAAGTGTTCCGGATGGGCGACGACCGCGACGATCACGTTGTCGGGCGTGACGTCGAGGGTAAAGATGGCCGTTCCGTCGATCTTCGCCTGCGTGTCGAGCTTCGGCAGCTCGGTTCCGATCAGGACATAGTCCTCGCTCGCCTTGAGCTTCGGTTCGGACGGTGGCTGCTGCTGCGCCGCCTTTTCCGCAAAGGCACCGAACCCGCTTTCCTTGCCGCTGCCCGGATGCTTGATGCGGCCCTTCTCGATGATGATCTCCGAAACGGGCACTTGCCATTCCTCGGCAGCCGCGGCGAGCAGCATGGCGCGGGCCGTCGCCCCGGCCACACGGATCTGGTCGAAGGAATTGGCGATGGATGTCGATCCCCCGGTTCCCTGGAGACCGAAGACGAGGTTGGCGTAGATCTGGTCGTCCGCGGGTGCATGGACCGCCCGCATCTGGCTCCAGTCGGCGTCCATCTCTTCAGCCACAAGCGTCGCAAGCCCGGTGAACGGCCCCTGCCCGAATTCGATATGCTTGCAGAGGATGGTCACCGTATCGTCCGCCCCGACCTTCACGAAGGCGTTCATGGGAACGAGTTCGGGCACGCCGCCTGCGGGCACACCCTTCGGGGCCGCGTTCATGACCCTCGGCGCCATGGCGATGGCGATGACCAGCCCTGATCCGGCGATGAAGCCGCGGCGGGTGACGTCGATCTTCTGGATGGACATGGCTCAGCCCTCCATCGAATTGGAGGCCGCGTGGATCGCCGCCCGTATGCGATGGTAGGTGGCGCATCGACAGATATTTCCCGTCATCGCGCCGTCGATGTCGGTGTCGCTCGGTTTGGGGACCATCTGCAGCAAGGCGATCGCCGACATGATCTGGCCGGACTGGCAGTAGCCGCACTGCGGCACGTCGATGGCCGCCCAGGCGGTCTTGACCGCTTCGGCTTCCGGCCCGTCGACGCCTTCGATGGTGACCACTTCGGATCCGTCGACCATGGAAATCGGCGTCACGCAGGATCGCCGGGGCATGCCGTCCAGATGCACGGTACAGGCCCCGCATTGGGCAATGCCACAGCCGTATTTCGTGCCGGTCAGCCTCTCGGCGTCCCGGACCACCCAGAGAAGCGGGGTTTCCGGATCCCCGTCAAACGTGCGTTCTTCGCCATTGAGCGTGAAAGTCACCATGCCATCCTCCCTCGTGAAAGCCGCAGGACGCGGGCCCGTGTCCGTGAAGACTGTCGCCAACAAATCCCGAACTCCCCGGAACCGGCCGGGAAGCCCGAGAAGAATATGCAGTCGCGGCAAGATCAACTCAAAATTACGTGTCCCCGGCAACATAGACGCCTATCATCGGCAAGCGGACAAATCTTGCATAATTCTATCGCCGGAACTTGCGCGATACTCTTTGCTTCTTGCCTATTTCTCCATCTCGTCTTTCGCCGGCGCGCATGACGGTATAGGGTTAGGACATGAGTGAAGAACTTCTTTCCGCCGTTCGCCGATATGCCGAGGCCCATGCGGATTCCATGGGCGCCGCGCGCACCCCCATTCCGGGCCTGACGATCATCAGGTCGATCTCTCCCAGCGAAGTCCAGTACGCTGTCTCCAAGCCGCTGGCCTGCCTTGTCGTCCAGGGCGAGAAGCGGGTGGCGATGGGAGCGAACAGCTACTCCTTCGGCGCGGGTGACTCGCTGCTCATCAGCGCCGACGTCCCGACCGTCAGCCAGGTCACGCGGGCGAGCCTCGTGGCGCCCTACCTCTCGGTCGTGCTCGATCTCGATCCGAGCCTCGTCACCGCCCTGTCGGTCGAGATGAAGGCTGTGCCGATCGGGGACACGGCCCCCGTCCGTGTGGAGCCGACCGACGAGGAAGTGGCCGATGCCGCCCTCAGGCTGGTCCGCTTGCTGGAACGGCCAAAGTCCATGCCGGTCCTCGGCGCCCAGCTGGTCCGGGAAATGCATTACTGGCTGCTGGCGGGGCGCCACGGACCCGCGATCCGGCGTCTCGGCCTCACGGACAGTTCCGCCCAACGCGTCGGCCGGGCGGTCGCCGTCCTGCGCGCCGAGTTTGCGCAACCGCTTCGGGTGGAGCGGCTCGCCTCCGAGGCGGGGATGAGCCCCTCCTCCTTCCACCAGCATTTCAAGGAGGTGACGTCGCTTTCGCCGCTGCAGTTCCAGAAGCAGCTTCGGCTGATCGAGGCCCGGCGACTGATGATGTCGGAGGGCTCCTCTTCCGGCAACGCCGCCTTCGCCGTCGGCTACGAGAGCGTCCCCCAGTTCACCCGCGAATACCGGAGAATGTTCGGTAAGCCGCCCGTGCGGGACATTAGGAGCGCCCGCCAGCAATCGGCGGCCACCGCGTAAGCGGACCACGCATCGGCGCCATCCGTCATCAAGTGACCGACGCCCTCGGCATTCGTGCTCATCCTTGGTCGGAGCACACGCCCGCCATCGATCGATCGGCGGCGCGTCACTTCGACCGGACTGCCCGCTTCCGCACGTCCTGGGCCCGGGGAGCCAGGGGAAGCCATGTAGCAGCCTCTCACAGGATCGACCTTCGGAGAAACAGGCAAGAATACCCGAGGATCGAACAACATGGATACGCTCCGCTGGACGATATTGCGCATCACCAGCCAGCAACGACAAAGGAGCTACCGATGACTACCATTTCAATCGTGACAGGCGGCAACCGTGGTCTTGGCCGCAACACCGCCATCAGCATCGCGCGCCATGGCGGCGACGTGATCCTGACCTATCGCAACGGCGCCGAGGGCGCGAAGGCCGTCGTGGCCGAGATCGAAGCCATGGGCCGCAGGGCGGTCGCGCTGCAGCTCGATGTCGGCGACATCTCCCAGGTCCCCGGCTTCGTCGAGCGTGTCCGCTCGGCCCTGAGCGCGACATGGAACCGCGACGCCTTCGATCATCTGGTCAACAATGCCGGACACGGCGAGATGGCCGCATTCGGCGAGACGACGGAGGCGCAGTTCGACCAGTTGTTCAACGTCCACGTCAAGGGCGTGTTCTTCCTGACCCAGGCCCTGCTGCCGCTCATGGCGGATGGCGGGCGCATCGTGAACTTCTCGTCGGGTCTGACGCGCATCAGCTATCCGGGCTTTTCGGCCTACTCCGCCGCCAAGGGGGCGATCGAGATCCTGACGCTCTACATGGCGAAGGAACTCGGCAGCCGGGGCATCACCGCCAACGCGATCGCGCCCGGCGCAATCGAAACCGATTTCCTCGGCGGGGCCGTTCGCGACACGCCCGAATATAACGAAGCCTTCGCCAACATGATCGCGCTCGGCCGTGTCGGCCTGCCGGATGACATCGGTCCGGCGGTCGCCAGCCTGCTCCGCCCCGACAACCGCTGGGTCACCGCGCAGCGGATCGAAGTCTCCGGCGGCCAGAACATCTGACCGTCACGAGCGATCCCGGGCGGACAAGGATACCCGCTTCGGGCATGACGTCGCCGGTCGTCGCGCGTGCCGCGACACCGACCGGCGAACCCGGTCTTGGCCGATCCATCAAGCAAACAGGAGAAGAGCAATGAAGAAAATTCTGATTGTCCTATCCGCCGCCGACAAATGGACGCGGGCCGACGGATCAATCTACGAGTCCGGGGTCTGGGCCCAGGAGTTCGTCGACATGGACGAGGTGTTCCTCAAGGCCGGCTACCAGGTCGACCTCGCCAGCCCCGGCGGCATCGTGCCGACGATGGACAGGCGCAGCCTCGACCCGAAGACGGTCGGCGACGAGGTTGCGGCGAAGATGCGGGACTACCTTTCGCAGAACGCCGCGCGCATCGAACACCCGCTGGTCCTCGCGGACGTCGACATGAACGGCTACGATGCCGTCGTGGTCCCGGGCGGACACGGTCCGGTCGAGGATCTCTACAAGGATCCCGACATGGGACGGGTGCTGGTCGATGCCGACCGGCAGCAAAAGGTCATCGCCGCCGTCTGCCACGGGCCCGCGGCGTTTCTGGCGGCCAAGGACGAACAGGGCAACTGGCCGTTTGCGGGACGCAGGATGACCTCGCTCAGCGACGAGGAGGAGATCGCTTTCGGGACCGCGGAGAACGCGCCCTGGCTGCTCGCCGCCACGCTGACCAGGAAGGGCGCGGCCTTCGAGCACGGTCCCAACTGGGGCGCCTACATCGTCCGCGACGGA
Source organism: Pseudorhizobium sp. NPDC055634 (assembly GCF_053618655.1). NCBI lineage: Bacteria > Pseudomonadati > Pseudomonadota > Alphaproteobacteria > Hyphomicrobiales > Rhizobiaceae > Pseudorhizobium > Pseudorhizobium sp. NPDC055634. Next base: position 38,871 of record NZ_JBSHHW010000014.1, read on the forward strand.
AACCTGCTGACCGGCCAGAATCCGGCATCGTCGACGAAGCTCGCCGAAGCGGTGATCTCGGCTCTCAACTAAGAATGCCAAGGGCCACGCCGCAAACCCATGCCAGGCGCCAAGTCCTGTCCCGGGATATCGCGGCGTGGCCCTTATGCGCTAGTGCGTAGTGCCATTGCCTGCAGAGAACCTTCCCGCCGTCCCGTGCGGGCGGTCTAGAGGTGCTGCCGGCAGCGCCTTCCGTGTGGCTCAGGGAAATGCGTGGGAAAGCATCGAAATCGTCGAGGCGGGCACCACCGCCAGGACCGCCAGTATGATCAGGCATGTCTGTCCGATAAACGCGGTTCCCGCCAGGAGACCGGAAAGACCGATCGCGAAGGCAATCGTCCAGAAGGCAGGGATTTCGTAAGTACTCGCCGAGAGAAGCAGCGTGGCCAGAATGAAATAGATGAGGCCGCGAAATAATCGGGCGATCTTGCGCGACCAGCCCAGTACCTCGATCAAGGCTTCATCCAACTCGGCTTTCGGGATCATGCGCAGCCCTCAATCACCATCGCCTTATATTAGATGTGAGATATTTAGGATAATCAAGATATCAACGCACATACCGTTTGAGACGCGCGCGCCCTATTACGCCCGGGTCGAGGGAACCTGATGCAGGAGCGATCACGAGCGCCCGACAAGTCGACCGGGTGACGAAGGAAGGATGGTGGCACCTGAAGGGGGAGTGAATGGTGCCCGGAGGCGGATTTGAACCACCGACACGCGGATTTTCAATCCGCTGCTCTACCAACTGAGCTATCCGGGCATCGAGGCTTCTTCAAGCCTTCCGGTCCGTGACCGGCGGGGCCTGCGCCCCGGAAGCGAGCGGGGTTATAACATCTTGTTCGGCCATGTCCAGCGGCGGCGATGGCTTTTTTCGCCTCTTCCCACAGGCCGGTGAAATCGGCGCCGGAGGGGCCCGGAGCCTATTCCTCCGAGGGGTCTGCCTTGCTCTGGTCGTCGGCAACCGGAATGGCATAGGAGCCCTTCAGCCAGCGCGACAGATCGAGGGTGCGGCAGCGATCGGAGCAGAAGGGATAGTGTTCGCGGGCCGACGGCTTGCCGCATTCGGGGCACGGGCGTGCCTTGCGCAGCGGTTCCACCTTGCCACCGGGCTTGATCGGATCTGCCATGACGTTCAGCCCTCCGGCCAGGCTGCCTGGACGTCGAAGCCTTCTCCGGAGAGCAGCGACAGCGTTTCGTAGAGAGGCAGTCCGACGACGTTGGTATAGGAGCCGACGATCTTCTGCACGAAGCTCCCGGCTATCCCCTGGATGGCGTAGGCGCCGGCCTTGCCGCGCCATTGGCCCGAGGCGATGTAATTGTCGATCTCGCGCGGGGAGAGGCGCTTGAACCGCACCTTGGTGTGGACGACCTTGTGCCGGAACTGGCCGCCCGGCGTCACAAGGCAGATGCCCGTGTAGACGGTGTGGCCGCGGCCGGAGAGAAGGTGGAGCGCCGAGGATGCCTCGTCGGTATATTCCGTCTTCTCCAGGATGCGCCGTCCGACCGCCACCACCGTGTCCGCAGACAGGATGTAGGCGTGGCGCCATGCGAGATCGTTCTTCAGCGCAGTCCAGGCGGCCTCGGCCTTCTCGCCGGAAAGGCGGCGGGCGAGCGAGCGGGGATGCTCCGACTTCTTCGGCGTCTCGTCGATATCCATCGGCATCAGGCGCGCGGGCTGGAGGCCGGCCTGGTTGAGCAAGTCCAGACGACGCGGAGATCCTGAGGCCAGGATGAGTTTCTGTTCTGACGCCATGGGCCTGCCGTGCTGCCGCCTGGATTACTTGAAGCGGTAGGTGATACGGCCCTTGGTCAGGTCGTAGGGGGTCATCTCCACCAGCACCTTGTCGCCGGCGAGAACGCGGATGCGGTTCTTGCGCATGCGGCCGGCAGTATGGGCGATGATCTCGTGTTCGTTTTCGAGCTTCACGCGGAACGTCGCGTTCGGCAGCAATTCGGTCACGACGCCCGGGAACTCGAGGACTTCTTCTTTAGCCATCTACGGATTATCTTCCTGTCAGTTGATTTTTTGATGGGCACGGCCTCAAGCCGTCCCGCAAAATTTGGGCGGAAACTACACAATCGCGTTCGCTTTGTGAACTCGCATAATTTCCCTTTCTCTTTCGGGCCTCATCCCCCGTCCGGCAGAGGCCTGCGCAGCCCGGCGAAGCCTTCGGCGATCCGCTTCCAGAGGTGATCCCTCACCGCCCGGTAGGCGTCGAGCCGCTGCTCGCGCGAGCCGGTCGCCGCCGTCGGGTCCATGGTCGGCCAGTAGATGACGTCCACCGCATTGGAGCGCGTCAGCTCGAGCGCGGCGTGATGGGCCTCGGGCGTCAGCGTGATGATGACGTCGAAATAGTCGTCCTCGAGATCATCGAGGGTGCGCGGCTGGTGGCGCGAGATCGAAAGGCCGATCTCGTCCAGCACGACGTCCACGAAGGGATCGGCCTCGCCGGATCGCACGCCTGCCGACTGCACATAGATATCGGAAGGCAGGAGCCGCTTTGCAATGGCCTCGGCCATGGGCGAGCGGATGGCGTTCCAGCCGCACATGAAAAGGATCGCGCCCGGCCCCCCCGGCCCTTTCGCATTGCCGTTCGCGTCAGGCGCGCCGCCCATCGGCGTCATCCGCGCCAGTAGAGGACGCAGACGAGCGTGAACAGCCGCCTGGCGGTGTCGAAATCCACCCGCACCTTGCCGTCCAGGCGATCCAGCAGGGTCTGCGATCCCTCGTTGTGGATGCCGCGCCGACCCATGTCGATCGATTCGATGCGGCTTGGCGTGGCCGAGCGGATCGCCTCGTAATAGCTCTCGCAGATCATGAAGTAGTCCTTGATGATCCGCCGGAAGGGCGTCAGCGACAGGATGTGCGTCGCGACATCCGCCCCGCCTTCCGTGGTGATCGTGAGGACCAGCTTGGAGTCCACCAGCGAAAGCTTGAGGTGGTAGGGGCCGCCCGCATGCCCGACCGGCTCGAACGTGTTCTCCTCGACCAGGTCGAAGATGGCGACGGCCCGCTCATGCTCGACATCCGGCGTGGAGCGCCCGATGGATTCGTCCAGGACGACATCGGAAAGCCGGAAATCGCCCCTCCCCATGCTCATCCCCCACGATTGAGCCGGATCGACACCGACCGAGCGTGGGCATCCAGCCCTTCGGAATTCGCGAGCGTGATCGCCGCGGGCGCCAGGGCCGCAAGCTGGTCGGGACCGAGGCGAAGAATGGAGGTGCGCTTGACGTAGTCGAGCACGGAAAGGCCGGAGGAGAAGCGGGCAGACCGCGCCGTCGGCAGCACATGGTTCGAGCCGCCCACATAGTCACCGATCACTTCCGGCGTGTGGCGGCCGACGAAGATCGCCCCGGCATTGCGGATCCGGTTCAGCAGCGCATCCGGCTCGGCGACGGCGAGTTCCAGGTGTTCGGCGGCGATGCGGTCCGCCAGGGGCACGGAGGCGGAAAGGTCGCCCACGAGGATGATCGCCCCGAAGTCGGCCCAACTCTTCGCCGCGGTCGCGGTTCGCGACAGGCTTTTAAGCTGGCGCTCGACGGCCTGTTCCACGGCTTCGCCGAAATCGCGGTCGTCGGTGATCAGGATCGACTGGGCGCCTTCGTCGTGCTCGGCCTGGGCAAGCAGGTCGGCGGCGATCCAGTCCGGATCGTTCTCGCGGTCGGCGATGACCAGGACTTCCGAGGGACCGGCGATCATGTCGATCCCCACCTGCCCGAAGACCTGCCGCTTGGCGGCAGCGACATAGGCATTGCCCGGGCCGACGATCTTGGCGACGGGTGCGATGGTCTCGGTCCCGTAGGCAAGGGCGGCCACCGCCTGAGCGCCGCCGACGCGGTAGATTTCCGTGACGCCGGCGATGCGGGCCGCGGCAAGCACCGTCGGATTGATCGCCCCGCCGCTTGCCGGAACGACCATGACCACCCTCGGCACACCGGCCACCTTGGCGGGCAATGCGTTCATCAGCACGGAACTCGGATAGCTGGCGGTGCCGCCCGGCACATAGAGCCCGACCGCCTCGATCGCAGTCCAGCGGGAGCCGAGCCCGACGCCCAGTGCATCCTCGTAGATGTCGTCCTTCGGCATCTGCCGGGCGTGATGCTTTTCGATGCGTTCGGCCGCCAGCTTCAGGGCGTCCAGAACCTCGGGATCGGTGACCGCGATCGCCGCATCGATGTCGGCATCCGTGACCCGCAGCCCGACCGCATCCAGATCCACCGCGTCGAAACGAGCGGAATAGTCGATGAGTGCTGAGTCTCCGCGCCGGCGCACGTCGTCGATGATGTCGCGAACCACCGCGTTGACATCGTCAGACACTTCCCGCTTCGTCGAGAGAAAGGCGGAAAACCGCGCTTCGAAATCCTCGGATCGCTGATCCAGCCAGATTGCCACTTTCTTACGTCCCCTTGGTACCTGTGAATTTGGTTCTTCAATCGTCCGGATGCGCCGGGAGGCGATCGGTCGACCAGGCACCGCCCGTGTCCATCATCTGCACCTCGATGCATTCGACGTCGAGGCTGATCGCCGCGCCGCCCGCAAGCGTCAATTCGATCGTGCCATCCGGTCCCTGGCCCTTCGGTTCGAACCGGATCGCCAGCAGGCAGTAGACGGCCTCCTTGTCGGTCCGATTGACGCCGAGCGACCGTACCGCCTCGACGCGCTTGAACGAGATGACCGACCGGCGGCGCTCGTAGCCCTTCCGACCGCGATCGGCCTCTTCCCAGACGAAGCGGTTGACCACGGCGGTGAAATCCCGGTGTCGCGCGTCATAACTGAGCTCGACCGCGCGAAAGACGCTGTCCTGCATATGGGCGGAGATGATGCCGAGATCATCCTGATCGAGGGCAAGAAGCTTGAGATCGGCCATGTTTCCATTCCATCCACGGCGCGCGCGGCGCGTTGTCCTCCGGCGCTGGAGATAGGATGACGCGGCGCGTCCTGCAACGCCAGCGTGACCTTAGTCGCTGACCCTCTCGACCTCGGCGCCGCAACGGGTCAGCTTTTCCTCAAGCCTCTCGAAGCCGCGATCGAGGTGATAGACGCGATTGACCATGGTCTCGCCCTCGGCCGCCAGGCCGGCGATGACCAGCGATACCGACGCCCTGAGGTCCGTCGCCATCACCGGCGCGCCCCGCAGCCGGTCGACGCCCTCGATCCGCGCCATCTGGCCCGACAGCGAGATGCGTGCGCCGAGACGCGCCAGTTCCTGGACGTGCATGAAGCGGTTTTCGAAAATGGTTTCCGTGATGTGGGAAACGCCGGAGGAGCGCGTCATCAGCGCCATGAATTGCGCCTGCAGGTCGGTCGGGAAGCCCGGGAAGGGTTCGGTCACGATATCGACCGGCTGGATGCCGTTGCCGTTGCGGACCACCCTGAGACCGCTTTCGGTCTCGGTGATTTCCGCCCCGGCCATGCGCAGGGTCTCGAGCGCATTGTCCAGGAGGTCGGCGCGGGTTCCCTCGAGCGTCACGTCGCCGCCGGTCATCGCCACCGCCATGGCATAGGTGCCGGTCTCGATGCGGTCGGGAAGCACGCGGTGGCGCGCCCCGTGCAGCGAGGACACGCCCTCGATCGTGATCGTGCCGGTTCCGGCGCCGGAAATCTTCGCGCCCATGGCGGAGAGGCATTCCGCCAGGTCGACGACCTCGGGCTCGCGGGCCGCGTTCTCGATGACGGTCGTGCCGTTCGCAAGCGTCGCCGCCATCATCAGCACGTGGGTCGCGCCGACGGAGACCTTGGGGAAGGTGTAGTGACCGCCGATGAGCCCGCCCGACGGTGCCGTCGCGTGCACATAGCCGCCGTCGATCTCGATAATCGCCCCGAGCGCCTGGAGCCCCTCGAGGAAGAGATCGACGGGCCGCGTGCCGATGGCGCAGCCGCCCGGCAGCGAGACACGCGCCGTGCCGGCGCGCGCCAGAAGCGGCCCGATGACCCAGAAGCTGGCGCGCATCTTGGAGACGAGTTCATAGGGAGCAGTCGTGTCGACGATGGTCCTGCAGGTAAACTGGATCGTGCGCGAATAGCCTTCCGTCTGGCATTCGCGCCGTCCGTTGACCATGACGTCGACTCCATGATTGCCGAGGATGCGCAGAAGCTGCTCCACGTCGGCGAGATGCGGGACGTTTTCCAGCGTGAGCGTGTCGCTGGTCAAAAGCGACGCGATCATCAGCGGGAGCGCCGCATTCTTGGCGCCGGAGATCGGGATGACGCCATTGAGCTTGTTGCCGCCGCGAATTCTGATGCGATCCATGAGGTCCAACGGGAGCAAGCCCGCCCTTTGTTCTTGTGCAAGCGCGAAAGATGGCGTCCTTACCGGAAAAGCCGGAGGGCTTCAAATGGTTTGGAATGGCCGCCGCGGCGCATGTGTCAGGCCGATTCGTCCTTTTTTGCGGCAGGCAGGCCGTCGGCCTCGTCCGCTGCCCCCGAACGGCGCGCCCGGGTCTGCGCCTTGCGGCGCAGCAGGTTCTCCCGCAGCTTCGCCGCCGCACGGGCCTGGCGCTGTTCTTCCCTTATCTCGACCTCCCGCCTGCGCCCGTCTTTCGCCTGCGCCGCCGAGGGCGCGGTTTCCTCGTCTCCTGCCGCCATCACCTGTCTCCTTGCGTCCGGCTGAAAACCCGCCGCCACCCTTTTATCCCGTTCGCGCGGCGAACTGCAATTTGCGACTTGCGCTCGCTCCGAAGCTATGGCAATAGGCCCCTCGCCCGACGACGTCCACCGCGGACGCCCTCGATACCGGGCCTAAGCTGCTATAGCTCAGGGGTAGAGCACTCCCTTGGTAAGGGAGAGGCCGAGAGTTCAAATCTCTCTAGCAGCACCATTATTCCCCCATTGAATTCGTTGAATATCTTAAGCCCCGCCCGGCACCCGAGCCTCGTCCTCCGCACCCCTTCACGCAATTCCCGGCGGATGCGTCCTTTGTGGCTGGCTTGGCGGGGGAGACCTCGTTACAAGGGCCCAAGCCAGATTGCCTTGGACGAAGATGCAAACCGACATCAATCTCAATCTCCTGCGGTCGTTCTATATCATTTCCGAAGAGCGCAGCCTGACCCGAGCCGCCACGCGGCTCAACATGACGCAGCCGTCGGTGAGCCAGGCGCTGCAGAGGCTCGAGGAACAGCTCGGCTGCCAGCTCGTCTTCCGTGACAGCCGGCGATTCGAGCTGACGCTGCCGGGGCAGAGAATCTATGAGGAATGCGTCGAGATCTTCCGCTCCGTCGAGCGGATCGGGGTGCTGACCAGGGATGTCCCTGCAGAGGAAATCGGCGAGGTCCGCCTGCAGATCATCAGCAACCTGGAATCGCCGCTGATCAACGAGGCGCTGCGGCTCTATCACCAGCGCTACCCCTCCGTCCGATGGGTGATCGAGGTCCAGAACAGCCAGGAAACGGTCCGGAACATCCTCCTGGAGAAGGCGGGTCTCGGCCTCTGCCTCCTGCCGCGCCCGGTCTTCAATCTCGACTGCAAGCTGCTGTTCCGAGAGGAATTCGGCGTCTTCTGCGGCTCCGAGCACCCGTTCTACGGGCGGGCCGAGGTGGAGAAGCGCGAGCTTCGGCAGGAATCCTTCATCTCGTTCACCTGTGCCGCGGAAGGCCTGGGACTGGAGCCGATGGCGGTCTTAAGCGAAAGCATCGGTCTTGGCGAACGCGTCAGCGGGCGAAGCCCGAACCTGGAGGAGGTCCGGCGGATGATCATCGCCGGCCTCGGCATCGGCATCCTGCCCACCATGGCCGTCAGGAATGATGTCGACAACGGCCAGCTATGGCGCCTGGAAATTCCGGGATACACGCTCGGAGCCGACGTCTTTCTCGTCTCCTATCCGGGCTGCGCCTTCACGACGGCAGAGCAGCGCTTCATCGACCTTCTCGACGAGTTGCAATCGCTCTATCCAGACATGACCTGACACCCGTCTCAGGTGACGTCCATCTTCAGGCCATGTCCTGAAATGATCCCGCATCGCTCCGTCGATCCGACGACAGCGATGCGGGATAGCATGCGGCACAGGTGCCGCGGGGGCCCCGGTCGGCGTTGGCCGGTCTCGAGCCCCCCGCTTGATCGGGACGCGCGCCGTTAGCGGTCCGCGCGGGCCACGACGGCGTGCAGCAGCACGTTCAGTGCCGGCGCAATGTCGCCTGGCTCGCAGGATTCCTCGTTGTTGTGGGTGATACCGCCCTTGCACGGCGTGAAGATCATTGCGGTCGGGCAATGGCGGGCGAGGAAATAGGCGTCGTGCCCCGCCTGGGACTGGATGTCCCGCCAGTTGTAGTCCATCCGCACGGCCTGCGCCCGGATCCCGTCGACCATCTCCTTGTCGAAGATGTCGCCGCCCCAGAACCACTCGTCCTCGATCTCCGCCTCGCATCCGGCGCGGGCAGCGCTCTCGAACACAGCGCGACGCATCTTCTCGGCCATGACGCGGGCGGTCGCGTTGTCGGGATGACGCACGTCGCAGATTGCCTGGGCGGTGTCGGAGAGAATTCCCGGCTTGTTCGGCCAGGCGGCGAGCCGGGCCCCGGTTGCCTTCCCGTCACCCACGGCGAAATCCCAGCCGATGTCATCGACCGCGGTCAGCCAGCGGGCTCCGGCGATCAATGCGTTGCGGCGAAGGTCCATCGGGGTCGGGCCGGTATGGGCCGTCCTGCCGTCGAACCGCACCCGCATGCCGTAGCTCGGATATCCGCCGGTGACGACGCCGACGTCGCGCTTTTCGAGGTCGAGGATCGGGCCCTGCTCGATATGGAGCTCGTAATAGGCGTCGATCTCGCCGGCCCTGCACGGCTTGTTGCCGTTGTAGCCGATGCGTTCCAGCTCGGAGCCGAAGCGGGCGCCGTCGTCGGAGATCAGTTCCTTGACCCAGTCCACCTCGTAGGCGCCCACGAAGCAGCCGGAGGCAACCATCGGCGGCGAGAAGCGCGCGCCCTCCTCGTTGGTCCAGTCGACGATCACGATCGGCCGGCGGGTGACGTGGCCGGCATCGTTGAGGCTGCGGACCACTTCGAGGCCGGCGAGGACGCCGGCGATGCCGTCGAAGCGACCACCGTTGATCTGGGTGTCGAGATGGCTGCCGATCATCACCGGCGCCAGCGTCGGATCGCTGCCTTCGCGGCGTCCGAAGATATTGCCGAGCTCGTCGATCTCGACGGAAAGCCCGGCTTCCCGGCACCAGTTGACGAAGAGGTCGCGCATCCGCCGGTCGTCGTCGGTCAGGGTCAGCCGCGAAAGCCCTCCGGCACGCCCCTTTCCGATCTCGGCCGAGCTTTCGATCGTCGACCAGTAGCGATCGATATTGGCACGGTGGTTGGCAGGCAAGGTCATGGATACTCTCTCAATGGAAGGGGGCCGCGATCACGAGCCGAACGACATCAGCGTCATCAGGTCCGGGAAAAGCACCAAGGCGAAGAGGACAAAGGTCATCACGCCGAGGAAGGGCAGGAGATATCGGAAGGAGGCCGACATCGGGATGCCACCGGTGCGGCATGCGGCCATCAGGTCGATGCCGAGCGGCGGCGTGTTGGCGCCGATCGCCAGGTTGATGGTCAGCAGAACGCCGAAATAGACCGGGTCGATCTCGAACACCCGAAGGACCGGCAGGAAGACCGGGGCGAGGATCAGGATGATGGCGATCGATTCCATGAACGTGCCGAGGATCAGCACCGCGACCATCATCATCACCAGCGCCATGGTGGCGCTTTCCGTCGTGCCGGTAATGGCGTTGACGACCATCTGCGGAACCTGCTCCACGGTCAGGATCCATCCGAAGACGGAAGCGGCCGCAATCACCATCAGGATGCCGCCGGTCATTTCGGTCGTGTCGCGGAGCAGGCTGAAGACCTTGGAGAAGCTGAGCTGGCGATAGACGAAGATACCGACCACGAGCGCATAGGCGACGCCGATGCCGGCAGCCTCGGTCGGGGTGAAGACGCCGAAGCGGATGCCGCCGACGATGATCACCGGAGCGAGAAGCGCCAGTACGGATTCGCGCAGCGCCTTGCCGAGACGTTCCCAGGAGAATGCCTCGCCGCCCTTCCAGCCGTTCTTGCGGGAGATCCACCAGGCGACGACCATCAGGCCGAGGCCCAGAAGGATGCCGGGGCCGATCGAGTTGACGAAGAGCTGGCCGATCGAGGTACCGGTCGCGGTGCCGTAGACGATCAGCACGATCGAGGGGGGAATGACGGTTCCGAGCGAACCGGCGCAGCCGAGCGCGGCCGCGGAGAAGCCCGGATGATAACCGCGCTCCTTCATTGCCGGCAGCATCATCGAGCCGATCGCAACGACGTCTGCAACGCCGGAGCCCGACAGCGAGCCGAACATCATGCAGGCGGCGATCATGACGATGGCAAGCCCGCCGGTGCGCTGCCCCACGACTGCGGCGCAGAGATTGACGATCCGCGGCGCAAGTCCGCCGTGCACCATGAGGACGCCGGCCAGGAGGAAGAGCGGGATGGCAAGCAGCGTGAAGCTGTCTATCCCCGCCACCATGCGCTGGGCGACGACGATGACCGGGACGGCATCGGCGACAAGCAGATAGGCGACCGAGGAAAGCGCAAGGGCGATCATGATCGGCGCGTCGATCAGGACCAGAAGGACGAAGACGCCCAGGAGTACGACGAGGGCAATGCTCATTTGCGCCATTCCACCAGTAGGATTGCAAGAAGGGAGAAGGCGGCACTTACCGGCAGAGCCAGGTAGGTGAGGCCGACCGGCCAGCTCAGCGCCGTCGTCTCATGCCCCCAGGTCAGCACGGTCATCTTCCAGCCGGTCCAGAGCAGGACGGCCATGAAGACCGCCGAGCAGAGGCTGGCGAGCCTCCTCAGAGCCACGCGGAACCTGCCCGGCTTGAAGAGCAGATCGGTCAGCCCGGCCGAAAGGTGCGTGCCGCGGATGAAGGCGGAGATCCCGCCGATGAAGGTCGCCCAGACCAGGAGCAGGCGCGGAATTTCCTCCGACCAGCGCGGCGTGAAGGAAAACGCGTAGCGGCACACGACCACATAGACGATGAGCCCGGTAAAGCAGGCGACGGCGCAGGCGCCGACCGATGTCGCTGCGACATCGATCGCCCTGGCAAGGCGCGTGGAACGCGTTGATGCGTCTGGCATTGGAGACTCCGGAAGCGGAAAGGGCTGACGGTGCAGGGAGGAGAGAAAGTCCCGCCCGGCATGGCCGGGCGGGAAAGGTCGGTTTACTTGCGGTAGCTGTCCATGATGGCGAGGAGGTCGGCGCCGAAGGTTTCCTCCTGGCTTTCCCAGATCGGCTCGAGCGCCGTGACGAAGGCCGCCTTGTCGACTTCGTTGACCTGCATGCCCTTGGCCTTCAGCTTCTCGATCAGCTCGAGTTCGCCTTCCGCCACCATCTTGCGCTGTTCATTGCCCCAGCGGACCGCGGCTTCCTTGACGATCGCCTGGTCTTCCGGCGAAATCTGCGACCATGCGATGGTCGAGACGGTCAGGCAGGCGGCGCCCCAGATGTGGCCGGTCATCGAAAGGTGCTTCTGGACTTCGAAGAAGGACGAGGACTCGATGATCGACAGCGGGTTTTCCTGCGCATCGAACACGCCCTGCTGGAGAGCGGAGTAGAGTTCGCCGAAGGCGAGCGGGGCCGGCTGAGCGCCGAGAGCCTCGAAGGTCGCGAGGCGCACCTTGTCGGGGGTGACGCGGATCTTCAGGCCGGCAAGGTCTTCCGGCTTGGTGATCGGACGTACATTGTTGGTGATGTTGCGGAAGCCGTTCTCCCACCAGGCAAGCACTTCGATGCCCTTCGGGCGCAGGATGGTGGCAAGTTCCTCACCCAGCTTGCCGTCGAGGGCGGCGAAGGCCTGCTCGCGGCTCGTCCAGGCGTAGGGCATCTCGATGATACCGAACTTCGGCTCGACGAACTGGAAGGAACCGCTGCCGATGACGCCGGCATCCATCGCGCCGATCTGCATTCCCTCGATGACTTCCTTCTCGGAACCGAGCTGGCCCGAAGGATAGACCTCGACCTTCACGCGGCCTTCCGTCTTCTCCGCCACGTCCTTGGCGAAGGAGGTGGCCGCGACATGCCAGCTGTGGGAGTCGGCCAGCACGTGGCCGAGACGGATCGTGGTCTCAGCAAGGACCGTCGTTGCGGAGGAAAGGCCGATCGCACCGGCCAGCAGGCCGGCCGCGAGGCGGCGGGAAATCGTCATTGCGCTCATTTTAATGTCACCCTCTCTTGTTGCATGGTTTGTGGGCAGGATTAATCACCGGCGGCAGTTCGGTATCAAATAGCCGCCGCGAATGGCAGCCATAGGGACCGCCTATGGAACCGGGCGGGCTAGCCTGCGGCGGCTATGCACTCGATCTCGATGTCGAAGAGCGCCCATGGCTTGACCGCGACGCAGCTGCGGGCCGGAAAGTTCTGCGGGAAGAACTCCCGGTAGACCTGGTTCATGTCGGCCGCGAGCGCGTTGTCGGTCAGGAACACCAGCGACTTGAACACGTGATCCAGCGACGAGCCGGCATGGTTCAGCGTGAACGAAAGGGCTTCCAGGCAGGCGCGGGTCTGCGTGGCGATATCGCCGCGCACGATCTCGCCGGTCGAAAGGTCGATGGGCGGCATCCCGCAGGTGTAGAGAGTGCTGCCGATCCGCGTCAGGGCGGAGGTCGGGGCGCCGAGGCGGCGTATCGCTTCGGAGACCACGGGTACTTCTATGATGTCGTGCTTCATCAAATCATCCTTCGTTCTGGAGGCCCCGCACCTACACCGGTCGGCGCCTTCTTTCCAACAGTTCGATCGGGCGCGCGGAATGGCGGCAACGCGCAAGCCTTGACCGCAACAGGCACGGATTTTGCTTGATCCGGCGCGGGAGGTTTTGACGAATTTTTGGGGACAGTCATGTCAGAAACATCGATCAGCCACGGCGAGGGCAATACGTTTTTTCCGTTGGTTCTTTCGCTCGTAGGCGCAGCCGCAACCGGCGTCCTTTGGGCCTATGCCAATCCGATCCAGCTGGTTCCCGGCGTGATCCAGTGGCGGATTTTCGCCTTTCTCCCGCCGCTTATCGGCATCCTTCTCGGCTGGAGAAGCGGCTTCATCTGCGGCTATCTCGGCACGATCATCTGGTCACTCCTGGCGGGCACCTTTATCCCCATGCATTCCCTCGTCATCGACGGAATCATGGTCGGCCTGACCGGGATGGTCCCGGCACTGCTCTTTAATCCGGAAAAGACGACCTTCAATCGCGGCACTCTGCTTAAAATCGCGGCAGTCTGCCTCGTCGTTGGGCTCGTCATGGTCGCTGCCGTATCAACGAGCCTCGCCTATCTCGGAATTTTCCCCTTCTGGTGGGCCGTTCTCTATCTCGGCCTCTCCGACATCGTCCCGATGCTCATCGGAACGCCGTTGCTGGTCGTACCCGCGCTCAAGATTCTCAAGAGCGCGCATCCGGCCGGCTTCACGCGATTCTGATGGTGACCGAGATTGCTTGAACTTCGTAATGTTACGGTGGGCTTCGGCGAGGGGCGTTCAGCCCTCGCCGAGGCTTCGCTCGATGTCATGCCCGGTCAGCCGCTGCTCGTCTGCGGCGCGACCGGAAGCGGAAAGACGACACTCCTTCAGACGATGGCAGGCCTGATCCCCTTCCTGGTCAGGCCCCAGGCCTTTTCCGGCAGCGTGTGCCTTGATGGCCAGCCGCTATCGGGGATGACCAAGGACGCGGTGTTTTCCGCAATCAGCGTCGTTTCCCAGGCCGTCGAGGACCAGCTGTGGGACCTCAGCGTCGAGGACCTGATCGCCTTTCCGCTGGAGAACCGCGGACTGGCGAAACCGAAAATCCGCGAACGGCTGCAGGAGCTCCTCGACGAACTCGAACTCACAGGCCTTTGCGGCCGGCGCGTCCTGACGCTCTCGGGTGGGGAACGGCGGATGGTGGCGATCGCCGCCGCGCTGGCGATCGCACCGCGCCTTCTGGTTCTCGACGAACCCACGACGGGGCTCGATCCGGCTGCCCGCCAGAGGCTCGTCCGTATCCTGAGGGGACTGGGAAAAGAGGTGCCCTCCCTGGTGATTGCCGAGCAGGACCCGGCTTCGGTGGGCGAGATCGTCTCCGAAGTGGCACTGCTGAGGGAAGGTCGCCTCGGCGGGACCCGCCCTGCCCTGTCGCTCATGAAAGAGGACGCGCCCTGGCGCGAAGCGGGAATCCTTCCGCCCTTCCTTTACCCGAACAGATCTCCGGCCCGGGCGACGGGAGAGACCCTGCTGGCGGTGGACGGCCTCAAATCCCGCCTTGCGCGGGCCGATGGCAGGGCCGTCCTGCAGGGCATCGACCTGGAAATCAGGGCTGGCGAAGTCGTCGGCCTGATCGGCCGCAACGGCGCGGGCAAGACGACGCTCTTCCAGTCCATCCTCGGGCTGTCGCCCACCACAGCGGGCACCATCGCCATCGGCGGGGAATGCGCCGACGGCTGGAGTTCGGCGCGCCGGGCACGGTCGATCGCGCTTCTGCCGCAGAACATGCGCCGCATCCTCTTCCACATGACCGTCATGGAGGAAGTTACCTTCGCGATAACCGCCGGGAAAAAGTCGTCGGTCCGCCAGTCGGTCGAGGATCAGGCGATGACGGTGCTGCGGAAATACGGGCTGGGCGACGATGCCGGCACCAACCCGTTCGCGCTGTCTTCGCGGCAGCAGGCGCTGCTCGGCCTCGTATGCGCGGAAGCTGCCAACGCGGCGGTCGCCATCCTGGACGAGCCGCTCCTGGCGCGCGACCTCGAAGGCCGTCGCATGCTGCAGCTCTTCCTCGACACCGCCCTTGATCGGGGTCGTGCGGCGATGATGATCTCGCATGACCTGGAACTGGTTGAGGACGTCACCTCGCGTGTCCTCATTCTGGACGACGGAGAGATCGCCTTCACCGGCGAGACGGAGGCAGCCTGGGAAACCCCGGCCTTCGGCAAACTCGGATGGGCACCGCCCCGCCCCTGGCTCAAGCAGGAGAGACGTCATGCGGCTCCATGAAGTGAACTTCTTCGTCAAGCTTGCCGGCGCCTTTGCCGTCATGCTGACGGCATGGCTCGTCCCGGGGTGGCAATACGGCGTCGCGATCTCCGCCCTGATGCTCGCCTTTCTCTGGGCCCAGCGCGTGCCCGGGCTTGCAGGCTACATGAAAGGCGTGGGCCTTCTCACCGTGCTGGTCATGGGCAGCTGGGTCCTCAACCTGATGGTCCAGGGGATGTCCCTCCTGGATGCCCTGCCAATCGCGGCCGGGATGGCGGCGCGACTGGTCACCACGACGGCCGCCTTCTATTTCGTCATGGAGACCAGTACGCCGGGATCCATCCTGGCCGCGGCAAGTGCGGCGCGGCTGCCACCGGTCGCCACGCTGGTCCTGTCCCTCACCTTCGGCATCATCCCGATGCTGCGGGAGGACTTCCAGCGCATCGCCGACGCCCAGAGAGCCCGCGGCATGGAGATCGACGACGTCTCGCTGGCGCTTAAGCTACGATATGCACTGGCCCGCGGAGTGCCCCTCCTCGTACAGGCCATCCGGATGGCGCACGCCATCTCCGTTTCCCTCTCGATCTACGGCTTCGACATGCGTCACAAGCGGACGACATGGCGCAATGTCGGCCTGTTCGTCGAGCCGCAGCTTTATCCAAGGAAGGTTCATTCATGACGAAATCCGACGCCATCGCCGCCGATGATCGCGGCCAGACCTACGCGGTCGACGTCGCGGGCATCGAGGTCAGCCTCCCCATCGTGCCGATCACCCCCGATTTTGCCATCTCGCTGATGATGGTGATCGACCTCGGCGTCCGCTTCGGCGAGCATGCCGGCGCCGAGCTGGCAAAGAAGCTGGCGCCGCTGAAGCCTGATGTGATCGTCGGCGCCGCGACGCTCGGCATCCCGGTCGCCATCGAGGTGTCGCGCGCACTCGCGCTGGACGACTATGTCATCCTGCAGAAGTCGCCGAAGATCCACCTGGCGGATGCCCTGGTGCAGACGATCTCGTCGATCACCTCGAAGGGCGAGCAGCGCCTGCTTCTCGACCGCCGCTCGATCCCGCTTCTCGCGGGCAAGCGCGTCGTCGTCGTTGACGACGTCGTGGCCTCCGGTTCGAGCCTGAAGGGCTGCGTGGACCTCGTGCGCAAGGCGGGTGGCGAGGTCGTCGGCATCGGCGTCATCCTCACCGAGGCGAAGGACTGGGTAACGACGCTGGGGGACGACGCCAGGCTGGTCCACGGCCTCGCCCACATTCCCCAGTTCTCGCAACGGGACGGCCGGTGGGAGCCCATCGCCGAGACCCTGGAGTGACCTTTTGCCATTGATGCGCCCCGCAAGTTCCCTTGCCTGCCCGGGATGGAGTAGTGCGAGGGCGCGGGATCGCATCTCGACGCAATCGGCGGGCGCCGTCCTTCCACGCGACGGCGCCCGCCTGCAGTGCTTGCTCGCCGTCCGAATTAATTTCGTCGTAATTGATTGCTAGGATTGGAGCATGGAGGAAGCCATGAAAACCGATCTCACCATGACCGAAGCTCTGTCCGACCCGTTGATTGGGCTCATGCTCGAAGCAGACGGCATGGACAAGGCGGAATTCGCGGCCCTTCTCGACAAGGTCGCCCGGGAGCAACTGAACCGCACGATGTCTACCCTGCAGGAGCGGCAGGCCAACGTCTTCTATTCTCGCCTGGCCGCAGCCGAGGGTCAGATTTCGTGCGGCGGCCTGTGCTGAGCGCGGACAACCTCGCCGTTTCCTGAGGTCAGGCTGGAACCTTCTTCGCGGACATGCCGGCCTCGACGCGCGCGATGAGACCCGAGGCTGGCCCCGGCCGGCCGAAGTGATAGCCCTGCCCCAGCTGGCATCCGATGACCGAGACCAGCTCCGCCTCTGTCTCCCCTTCGATCCCCTCGCACAGGACTTTCTTGCCAAGCTGCGAGGCGATGCTGGTGACGGCATGCACGATCGCTCTTGAGGCGGCGTCTTCCGCAAGCTTGCGTATGAAAGACTGGTCGATCTTGATCAGGTCGAACGGGAAATCGGAAATGTAGGACAGGGAGGAGTAGCCCGTCCCGAAATCGTCGAGAGCGATTTCGACACCCAGCGTCTTCAGCCGGCGCATGTCATCCAGAAGCTTTTCGGTATCCAGCATGAATGTCGATTCGGTGATCTCGACATGCAGCCTGCCCGGCGGAAGCCCCGACAGTTCAAGCGCACGCAGCACGTCCTCATGAACGTTCGACCGTGCGAACTGTACTGGCGAGAAGTTGACGGCGACGGTCAGTTGCGACGGCCAGCCGGCGACCTCCCTGCACGCTTCCTCCAGCGCCCAGCGTCCGAGCTCGCAGATGAAGCCGTTCGCCTCGGCGATGCCGATGAATTCCATCGGCGAAATGAGGCCGAGTTCCGCATGCTGCCAGCGAATGAGCGCCTCGGCTCCGACGATGGCGCCGGTCTTCAGGTCCACCTGCGGCTGGTAGACGAGGAAGAATTCGCCTCTCCTCAGCGCGGGCCGCATGTCCTTTTCCAGTTGCCGGACACGGGCTTCGGCCGCGGCCTCGACCGGCGTGTGGACGGACCATCCAGGGCCGCCGATCTTCCGGGCATTGTCGAGGGCGGACTCGGCTGCATCGATCCATGCGGCGGGGCCTCCGGCGACATCGCTTGCCAGTGCCGCGCCGACGCGCACAGAGACGTCGACCCGGGACGACCCGCAATTGACGCTCTTCGCGAATACGCCGACGACCTTTTCGGCGTAAGAGGAGAGCGACGCATCCCCCGGCAAGGCGATCGCGGCGCAGAACACATCGCCGCCCAGCCTGCCGACGAAACCGATCTCCGCCGCGGCCGACATTTCCCTGACCGCGGCCATCAGCCGACGGGCGACGGCGCGCAGCACCTGGTCACCGGCATTGCGGCCGAGCGTCGCGTTAACGGTGGCGAACCGATGCAGGTCGATCGCAACCACCGCGAGCCTCGTTTCCTCCGTTGCACTTTCGCGGATGCGGTTGATCAGTTCGCGGCGATTGAAGGCGCCGGTCAGATCATCGAGTTGCGAGAGCCGCCGAAGTTTTGCCTCGTAGGTCTTTCGCGCCGTGACATCCCTGATCGTGATGCAGGCAGCGCATGACCGGTCGCCGGGCCCGTCGCCGCTTTCGCCGGCATGCTCCAGCGAGGAGATCGTCAGCACCGCTTCGAAATGACGTTTCCGGCCCTCGCAGACGAGATCGAACTCCTCCTGGACTGCGGGCGCATTGCGATTGCCTGCCTTGAGATCGGCCACACCGCGCTCGAGCGCCGCTACGAGGACCGGCGGAGCCCCGTCGGAAAAGCTGGCCCCTCGCCTGGGTTCCCACGAGGAAAGGGCGAACGCACCCGCGGTGCGGCTGAGGTCGAGGATCCTGCCCTCGTCGTTGACGATGAAGACGGCATCGACGCTGTCCTGGATGACGCGCTTCAGAATCCGCCGCGAATTCCGCTTCTCCGCGCTCGCGAGTTCGGCAAGCCATGTGGTCAGATCGAGCTTGGCCGCCAGAAGCGCCGTGAAGCCGATGGCGAGGATCAGGTGGATGGTCGTGGTCGGGAGGACGAGGGACCATTGCCGCTGCAGCAGAAAGGCCGCCAGTTCCGAGGCGACTGAGACCGCGATGGCGGCGCCGACCCAGACCGGCACCGGGATCCGTTGGCGCCGGATGATCGCCCCCGCGACGAGAAGCCCCGTCAGGCAATATATCGGCCAGCCGGCCAGCCGCCCGGGAACGCGGTCCTGCAGCAGGGTTTCCGCCGCAAGGATATGGAGCATCGGTCCGCTCAGGATGCCGTAGATCGGCACCGGGAACTGATCCTTCAGTTCCGTCGAATATGCCCCCACCACGATCGACCGGCCTGAAAGCATGCTCTCGGGAACCTCGTCCCTCAAGAGGTCCGCGACCGAAACCACGCTCACCGTCTCCGGCCTGATCGAGAAGTCGATCCCGAGGTTCTCCGGAAGGCCGTTCTCGGGCATGCCCGAGAGGACGACGGGGACGGACGGATAGGTTTCGTCCCCGATTGTCCTGAACGTCTCGAAGGAGCGGAAGTGACCCGCCTGGGTCAGCGATACATCGGCGGCTGCGAGCCACGCATTCTCCGCAAACTGGGGAATGGGAGCGGTGACCGTGGCCGAGGATGGATCATCGATGTCCTGGCGCTGTTCGAAGACCGGCAGGATGACGCCGCCGCCGGCGCGCTCCAGCGCTGCGGCAAGCGCGCGGTCCTGTTCCGGGCGCGACGGGGTGCTGAAGTCGATATCGAGGAGGATATCTCCGGCCCCGGCGGCAACCAGCCTGTCGATGACCTCCGCGTGCACCGAGCGCGGCCATGGCCATGTGCCGACGTGATCGAGGCTCTCCTTGTCTATCGCCAGATAGACGAACCGATCCGACGCGGCCCTCGGCGCATTGACGGCGCGGAAATCGGTCAGTTGCGCATCGAGCCGTTCCACCGTCGAGATGCCCGGCAACCAGAAACAGGACAGCAAAAGCAGGCAGGCCGAGATTGACCAGGTCAGCCCGCCATGTCGCATTGCCTGTTTCATCGAGGGAAGCCGGTGGAGCATCGTCAGGGATAATCCGCGTAATTCGCGCGCTGCCGCCAACTAGTTTCCGTTGCCATTTCCATGGCCGTGACCATGGCCGTTGCCTTTGCCGTTCCCATGGCCATGGCCATTCCCGTTTCCGGGGCCGTTTCCGTTTCCGTTGCCCTTGCCGTTACCGTTACCGTTACCGTTTCCGTTGCCGTTACCCTTGCCTTTTCCGCCTCCCGTGCCATCAGCGTTGCCGCTATCGGCCGTGTTTCCGGTCCCGCTTTCGCTGCCCTGGGCGGTGTCGAATACGCTTCCGCTGCCGCTGTCGTTGCCACTGTCGTTTCCGCTGCCGCTCTCTTGTCCGCCGCTCGTCCCGCCGCCACCGGCGCTTTGGGAACCACCCGGCTCGGCACCGATCGGCGCGGAAGCTCCGACGGCGGCTACGCTTGCTGCCGTCGGCGAAACGGATTCAACCGCGGGGGCGCCGGCAAGCCCAGAGACGCTCATCGTTTGCGACTGGTCGACCCGCGCGCTCTGGCCCGGACCGACATCCGTCGATTGTCCGCCGGTAAAGGACGAAACCTCGACAAGGCCCTCGTCTACGCTGACCGAGGCATCGGTGGGGGTAACCGTGACGCTGAAGCTCGTGCCCTTGACCACCGCCGCCAGGAAGGGCGTGTGCACGTAGGTGTGGGGACGACCGCGCTTCTCGATGTCGAGTGCGAGTTCCCCCTTCTGCTGGACGACTTCCGTCTTGCGGCTGAACAGGCCATTCGTGGTGATCACCGCGGCGAGGGTCTGCGGCTGTATCGATATGGTCTCGACGCCGCGCGTCAGCACCGCGCGGCCGCGCGGGCCGGTGGAAATCCATGCCTTGTTCGGAATCGTCATTCCCGTCGTGACGGGCTGCCAGGTCCGTTTGTCGACCGTGTACTGAACCTGTTGGTTGGCCTTGTCGACCAGCCACTCTCCGGCGACGGCCGGGGCAACGCCCAGAACAGAAACGGCTGCAAGGACAAGAAGGCTACGTATGAACATTGGCATGTGTGCAATCCCCCAATCGGATCACCACATCACTGCCCAATTAAGAAACCCTTCAGGGGGTAGCTAAGATTGCAGGAATGCAACCACTTTCCCGGCATTCCGGGCGGTATTCCGCGTCAAGACGGGTCAAAAGCCAAGGCTAGCCCGATTCCCGGAGGTCGCCGGAATTCCGTTCGGCGAAATGACGTTCCCAGTCCAGTGCCGTTCGGACGATGACGTCGAGATCGTCATATCGCGGCGTCCACTCCAGGAGGCATCGCGCCAGGGTGGCATCCGCAACGACGCTTGCCGCATCACCCGGCCGCCTCGGGCTGTATCTCACGTCGAACGTCTTCCCGCTCACCCGCATGACCGTCTGGAGGACTTCCAGCACGGAATAGCCCCGACCGTAGCCGCAGTTGGCGATCAGCGGTTCGCCGCCATGGCGAAGGTAGCTCAACGCCTTGAGATGCGCGTCCACGAGATCGCTGACATGGATGTAGTCGCGTATTCCCGTCCCGTCCGGCGTCGCGTAGTCGGTGCCGAAGACGTCGACTCCCGGCCTCCTGCCAAGTGCGGCCTCCACGGCGACCTTGATCAGGTGGGTGGCGCCCACCGTGGAAAGGCCGGTTCGGCCCTGCGGGTCGGCACCGGCGACGTTGAAATAGCGCAGCGCCACGAAGCGAAGGTCGTGGGCCGCCGCGGCGTCCCGCAGCATGATTTCCACCATCCGCTTCGACTGGCCATAGGGGTTCTTGGGCTGCGTGATCGCCGTTTCGAGAACGGGGGCGTCATCCGGCTGGTCGCCGTAGACCGCGGCCGTGGAGGAGAAGATGAAATGCCTGATGCCGGCCGACAGGGTCGCCTCCACGAGGAGCCGGCTCTTGCAGGTATTGTTGTCGTAATATTCCAGCGGATGGGCCACGGATTCCGGCACGATGATGGATGCCGCGAAATGCATGACCGCATCGATGCGGTTCTCCGCGAATACCTGCGCCAGGACATGCTTGTCGCCGACATCCCCGAGATAGAAGCGGGCGGCGGAAGGGACGGCCCAGCGGAAGCCGGTGGACAGGCGGTCGAGAACGACGACCTCTTCGCCGGCATCCAGCAATGCCCACACCATGTGACTGCCGATATAGCCGGCACCACCGGTCACGAGAACGGCCATGTTCAGGCTCCCTGCCTCTCTTTGATCGGGAAGCGACGCGCGGCATGTCTCCTCCCGCCGCGCCGCCGATCCTATCAGAGCTTGAGGATATAATCCGCCAACCGCTCCGCCGCCAGCCGCACTTGCGTCGGGTCCCTCAGGAAACACGCCCGGAGGAACTCTTCGCCGCCCGGCCCGAAGGCTGAGCCCGGCGCGAGGGCGACCTGGACCTGGTCGACGATGTCGAGCGCGGCTTTCCGGCTGTCCGTCACGCCGTCCACCTTGAGGAAGGCATAGAGCGCACCCTGCGGCTTCAGCGTCTCGACCCTGTTGGTGGCGATCAGCGCGTCGCAGAGGATATCGCGCGCCTCCCGCGCCCTGGCGAAATTCTCGCCGACGAAGTCGTCGCCGTGGTCGAGTGCGGCGACGCAGCCGCGCTGCAGGAACTGCGGGACGCCCGAATTGGAATACTGGACGAGATTTTCGATGACCTGTCCCAGTTCCGGCGGAGCCAGCAGCCAGCCGACTCGCCACCCGGTCATGGACCAGTTCTTGGAGAAGGAATTGGCGAAGATCACCCGCTCGCCCGGTTCCATCACATCCAGGAAGGATGGCGCGCGCCCGCCGTCTCCGTAATAGTAAAGCGCATAAATCTCGTCGGCGACGATCCAGACCCCGTGCTTTCGCGCCAGCGCGAGAATGGCGGCCAGTTCGTCCCTGCTGGCCGTCCATCCCGTCGGGTTGGAGGGCGTGTTCACGAAGATCGCGCGGGTTTTCGGCGTGATCAGCGCCTCCAGCTTCTGCAGGTCCAGAGACCAGCCGCCGTTCACGAAATCCAGGGGCAGCGGCACGGCCTTCGCGCCGCCGAGTTCCGTGGCGGCGACGATGTTGGGCCAGGCGGGGGACAGATAGATCAGCTCGTCGCCGGGCGACGTGACCGCCTGCGCGGCGAGCATGATCGCATGCATGCCCGACCCGGTGACGTAGAAATGGTCGCTGGAAAGCGAGACTGCGAAATGCCGCGCATAGTAGCGCGACAGCGCCTCCCGCAGTTCGGGAATCCCGCGTTGCCAGGTGTAGAAGGTTTCGCCGGCCAGGAGCGCGTCGCTCGCCGCCCTGTTTATGAAATCCGGAGAGGGCAGATCGCCCTCCCCTGCCCAGAGCGGGATCAGTCCTTCCTGGCCCCGCGCATAGGTTATGACTTCGACGATACCGCTCTCGGGCGCTGCAAGCGCGCGAGGGCTCAGACTGTCCAAGACCGACATTCGATCACTCTCCGTTGTCAGACCGTCATAGCGCAGCCAGCGGTTCCAATCCTATGACAATCGGTGAGGTTCAGATCGATTTGGGTGATGGTTCTCCGCGTGTCTTGAGCAGGTCGCGGATTTCGGTCAGCAGCAGGACGTCCGCCGGCGGCGGGGCTGCGGCCTCCTCGACCGGCTTCTTCTCTTCCGCGAGGCGGATCCTGTTCACCACCTTGACCATAAGGAAGATGATCCAGGCCAGGATCAGGAAGTTCAGGATCACCGTGATGAAGCTGCCATAGGCGAAGACGGCGCCTTGCTCGCGGGCAGCCGCCAGCGTGGTCGCGGTGACGCTCGAGGAAAGGGGAATGAAATAGTCGGAGAAATCGATACCGCCGATGATCGCCCCGACGACCGGCATGATGATGTCGTTGACCAGGGAATTGACGATGCCCGTGAACGCGCCGCCAATGATGATACCGACTGCGAGGTCGATCACGTTACCCTTGGCGATGAAAGAGCGGAACTCAGAAACAACGGACATGGCGATCCCTTTCCGTAACGATCATGTCGACCCAAGCGCCGGGCCCGGCGAGGCCTCTCCTTTACGCCCTGGCAGGAGGTGACATCTAGGACTTTAGGCCAAGACCTCAATGATTTCCAAGCAATCTATTTTCACCTATCCTGCGCGGTCTGAGCGCGCGTCCCGAGTGGAGTAGACATGCTTCCCGCCTGGCTGATCTTCCTGTCGGCATTCGGCTACATTCTCTTGCTTTTTGCGGTCGCGAGCTATGGTGATCGCCGGAGCCGGCGGATCGGCGTTCCCGCGCGCGGTCGCCCGGTCGTCTACGCTCTCAGCCTCGCCATCTACTGCACGTCCTGGACCTATTTCGGGGGCGTGGGTCTCGCCTCCCAGCGGGGGCTGGAGTTCACGGGCATCTATATCGGCCCCATCCTCGCCTTCACCGTCGGCATGCCGGTCATCCGACGCATCGTGGCACTCGCCAAGGCGGAAAAGCTCACCTCCGTCGCCGACTTCATCGCAGCCCGCTACGGCAAGAACCCGGCCGTCGCGATGATCGTCGCGGTCATCTCGCTGATCGGGGCGATCCCCTATATCGCCCTCCAGCTGAAGGCCGTCTCCAGTTCCGTCGCCGCCATGGTGGACGCCTCCGCTTACGGAATCGGCAGCGGCGACCTGCATTTCATCGACCTCGCGCTGATCGTTACGGTCCTGATGGCATGCTTCGCCGTCGTCTTCGGGACCCGCCACACGGACGCGACCGAGCACCAGGACGGACTGATCCTCGCGGTTGCGATGGAATCGGTCGTGAAGCTTCTCGCCTTCGCCACAATAGGCATCGCGGTGGTCTTCTTCCTCTTCGACGGGCCGGCAGACCTGTGGCAGCGCTCGGCCGACAGCCTCCTTGTCGCCTCGGCCATGTCCTACGAAACCCCGATCAGCCGATGGATATTGCTGATCGTCCTCTCGGCGATCGCCATCATCATACTGCCGCGGCAATTCCACGTGACCGTTGTGGAGAACCGCACCGAACAGGAACTGAAGACGGCAGGCTATTTCCTGCCGCTCTATCTCATCGCCATCAACATCTTCGTGCTGCCTATCGCGATTGCCGGCATCGTCCAGTTCGGGGGCACGGGCGATGCCGACCTCTACGTGCTGCTCCTGCCGCTCGCCAACGAAATGCCTATCGTGTCGCTTATCGCCTTCATCGGCGGTTTTTCGGCGGCGACGGCGATGGTCATCGTCGCCTCCGTGGCGCTGTCGATCATGGTCTCGAACGACATTGTCATGCCGGTGCTCCTGCGGCGCAAGCTTATGCGGCGTTCCGTGCATCGGGCGGATTTCACCAAGACCCTGCTGCGGGTCCGGCGGACCTCGATCATCGTCGTCCTCATGCTCGGCTACGCCTATTATCGCGGCGCCGACAGCGAGTCCGGCCTGGCGTCCATCGGCCTTCTCGCCTTCGCGGCCATCGCACAGATGGCTCCGAGCCTGTTCGGCGGCCTCATCTGGCGGCGGGCGAACGCCCGCGGCGCCATTCTCGGCATGACGTTCGGCTTCCTCGTCTGGGCCTACCTGCTGTTTGTCCCGAGCCTTGGCGGACCGAACAACTCCCATGTCGCGGCTGCGGTTCTCGATTTCCTGTTTCCCGGAACCGGGCTTTTCTCCGGGCCCGACATGGACGCGCTGGTGACGGTGACCCTGTTCAGCCTGATCATCAACACCGCGGCTTTCGTGTTCGGATCGCTGTCGCGCAACCCGACCCCCGTCGAACGGATACAGTCGGGCATCTTCGTGCGCAGGCACAGCCGGACGCAGTTTGCCACCCGGGGCTGGAAGACCCGCGTCAGCGTCGGTGACCTCAAGACGACGATCGCGCGCTATCTCGGCGAAGAGCGCATGGAGCGCTCCTTCTCCAACTATGCAAATGCCGGGGGGCGACGGCTGGAGGACGGGCAGCCGGCGGACATGGCGCTCATCCACTTCTCCGAACAGCTGCTGGGAAGCGCGATCGGCTCTTCTTCGGCGCGGCTCGTCCTTTCGCTCATCCTGCAGAAGGCCGAGGATACGAATTCGGACACGGCCTGGCTGCTCGACCAGGCAAGCGAGGCGCTGCAATACAACCAGGACATGCTGCAGACCGCGCTCTCGCAGATGGACGAGGGTATCGCCGTCTTCGACAGTTCCTACTGCCTGACGATCTGGAACCGCCGCTTCCGTAACCTCCTCGACCTGCCGGAGCAGTCCGGCCAGGTCGGCTATCCTCTGACCGACATCGTCGGCTACCTGTCGGACCGAGGCGACATCCAGCCTGAACACAGGGCGGAGGTGATCCGCCAGTTCCAGACGCTCGACGCTCCCTTCTCGCTCGTGGTGGGCGGCGGCGAGCGCATCATCGAGGTGCGGTCCAATGCCATGCCCGACAAGGGCATCGTCGCGACGTTCACCGACATCACCGAACGGGTCGCCGCAGATCGCGCCCTGAAGCTCGCCAACGAGACGCTGGAGCAACGGGTCGAGGAGCGCACTGCGGAACTGACCAGGGTGAACCGGGAACTGGCCGAGGCGCGGGCCGCCGCCGAAGAGGCCAATATCGGCAAGACGCGCTTCTTCGCAGCGGCAGGGCACGACATCCTGCAGCCGCTGAATGCCGCACGCCTCTATTCCTCCGCGCTGGTCGAGCGCCTCGGCCACTCGGAAAACAACGCGCTCGTGCGCAACATCGACTCGGCACTGGAGTCGGTGGAAACGATCCTCGGGGCCGTTCTCGACATCTCCCGCCTCGACACCGGGGCCATGAAGCCCCGCATCGCCTCAGTACCGCTCGACGAGCTCCTGAGGCGCATCGAGACCGACTTCGCGCCCATGGCACGGGAGAAGAACCTCCGTTTCGTCGTGGTTCCGAGTTCGATCCGCGTCCGCTCCGATGCCAACCTGTTGCGCAGGCTGGTCCAGAACCTCGTCTCCAACGCGATCAAGTACACGATCGACGGGAAAATCCTGGTCGGGGCGCGCCGGCGCGGGGAGGAGGTGGTGATCGAAGTGGTCGATTCGGGCATCGGCATTCCGTCTGCGAAGTTCCGGACCGTGTTCAAGGAGTTCGCCCGCCTTGACGAGGGGGCGCGGACGGCGGCCGGGCTCGGGCTCGGGCTTTCGATCGTCGATCGCATCTCGCGCGTCCTCAACCATCCGGTCGAGCTGTCCTCGATACCCGGCAAGGGCACCGTCTTCCGGGTCCGCATGCCCCGCGACATGTCAGCGGCATCGACAGTCCGCACCACCGAGCGGCCGGAGCGGCGTCGAACCACGCAGCCGCTGACGGGGCTCCGGGTCCTGTGCATCGACAACGACGAGAAAATTCTCGAGGGCATGGCCCTGCTGATCGCCGGCTGGGGATGCAATGTCGGGCAGGCGACGTCGATGGGAGAGGTCGAGGCACTGGTCGCGAGCCAGGAGCCGCCGCCCGAGCTTGTCGTCGCCGACTATCATCTCGGCGACGGCAACGGCGTCCAGGCCATCATGCGCCTGCGGGAGGCCTACAAGGCCGACATTCCGGCGCTACTCGTGACCGCCGACCGGTCGCTGGAAGTGCGGGCGGAGGCGGAGCGCCATGACATCGCCCTGCAACACAAACCGGTGCGGCCGGCTGCCCTGCGCGCCCACCTCACCCAGGTCGCCGGCATCAAGCGCATGGCGGCGGAATAGACCCGGCGTTCATCCGGCAGTCATCCACTCTTCCCTAATACTTTAGAAAGTCCGGCGCGGACGCGCGGAACTCACCGCGTGATTGCTGCGTTGGGGCGCTGAATATCCTGGCCCGAAGAGGCCATACCGACCGGGCGGCCCAGGCGCATCGGCACGGCAATACGGAGACCGCGACCGATGAAAAGGTTCGATATTATTGATGGTATGCGAGGCTATTTCCTCGTTTTCATGCTGATCAACCACCTGATCTTCGCCGGCGGTTACTGGCTGGTGAAAGTCAACCACAACCAGTTGGCATTCGTCGAGGACGCGCAGGGCTTCGTCTTCCTGTCCGGCCTCCTCATCGGCATGGTCTATGCCCGCAAGATGATGAAGAACGGCTATGCCGTCGGGCGCCAGGCGATCTATTCACGGGCTTTCGAACTCTACCGCTATGCGATGGGGATCGTGATTGCCGTGCTCGCCGCACAGATGATCCTGCCGGAAGCCTACAGCGTCTGGTACAACTGGCTGGGCTATACGACCTTCGACGATCCGCTTCGTCTCGCCGCCATCGCGACCTTCCTGTTCCAGCCGACGTTCATGGACATCCTGCCGCAATACATCGTCTACATGCTGTTTGCACCCATGCTCGTGAAGCTGGTGATCGAGGACAAGTGGCACTACGTGCTCGCCGCCTCGCTCACCCTGTGGATGGCCGGCCAGCTTGGCCTGCACCGGATCGTCACCGAGCCGCTCAACCAGGCCGTGATGGGTCCGGACGACCAGGGCATCCGCGCCAGCTTCAACCTTCTCGGCTGGCAGATCGTCTTCTATTCCGGGCTTGTCCTCGGCGCGATGACCTCGACGAACAAGATCGACTGGAACCGGATCCTGACGCCGGAAAACACCTTCATCCCGAAGATGGCGCTGATCCTCGTCCTGTTCTTCCTGCCGCTGCGCATCATGACGGCGAACGGGCTGATGCCGGACTTCATGATCGGCAAGTTCGCCTCGATGGAGATCCGCGCCGACTTCGGCCCGGTCTACCTCCTGAACTTCATCGCGGTTGCCGCACTCGTCACCTGGCTTCTCGTCGCAGGTCCGAGACACCCGTCATCCTTCGTCCAGAAGGCTGCAGGCGTCCTCACCTGGGTGTTCTCGCTGAAGTTCCTGCAGCTGCTCGGCCGCCACTCGCTCTATGTCTATGTCTGGCACGTGGCGATCGTCTATGGCGTCTACTATCTGGACGGCCGCTCGCCGCAGCTGAGCGAGGTGACGAAGACGGCCATCGCGTTCGCGGGGATTGCCCTGCTGGCGCTGCCCGCCGTGTGGCGGGAGCGGGAGAGGTTCATCGCCCCCGCCTCCGCCCAGCCCATGCGCGCTATGAAGCCGCAGAACAAGCCGGCCCGATAGGAAACCCGGTGCGGTGGCTCAGGTCACCGCACCGATCTGCCACGGCACGAATTCATTGTCGCCGTAGTCATAGACTTCACTCAGCGTCTTCCTGCCCGACGCGACCGCGAGTATCTCCTCGAAAATCCGCTGCCCGGACTGCTCGATCGTCTCCTCGCCGGTGACGATCCCGCCGCAGTTGAGATCCATGTCCTCCTTCATGTGCTCGTACATTTCGGAGTTGGTGGCGATCTTGATGCAGGGCGACGGCTTGAAGCCGGAAACCGAGCCGCGTCCGGTCGTGAAACAGATGACATTGCAGCCGCCTGCGACCTGCCCGGTCACCGCCACCGGATCGTATCCGGGCGTATCCATGAAGACGAAGCCGGGCTCGGTCACGGTCTCGGCGAATTCATAGACGGCCTTGAGTGGCATGGAGCCGCCCTTGGCGACGGCGCCGAGAGACTTTTCCAGGATCGTCGTCAGTCCGCCGAGCTTGTTGCCGTGGGACGGATTGTTGTTGAGCTCGTCGCCGTTGCGTGCGGTATAGTCACGCCACCATTCGATCCGCTGCATGAGCTTTTCGGCGACCTCCGGCCTGACGGCCCGCCGCGTCAGCAGGTGTTCCGCGCCGTAGATCTCCGGCGTTTCCGAGAGCACAGTGGTGCCGCCGTTGCGGACGATGAGGTCGGAGGCGTGGCCGAGTGCCGGGTTGGCGGAGATGCCGGAATAGCCGTCGGACCCGCCGCATTCGAGGGCGACCTTGAGTTTCGACAGCGGCTGGGGCGTGCGCACCGCGGCGTTCACGCCCGGCAGCATCTCCTTGATGATCTCGATCGCCGCGTCGATGGTCTTCTTCGTGCCGCCGTGCTGCTGGATCGTCATGGTCCGCAGGCGGCTGCCCTCCTCCATCTTGTAGTGCTCGAGGATCGGGCCGATCTGGTTCGTTTCGCAACCGAGACCGATCATCAGGATGCCGCCGAAGTTCGGATGCTTGGCATAGCCCTGGATGGTGCGGATCAGCACCCGGTAACCTTCCGACTTGTTGTTGAGCGCGCAGCCGCCGCCATGCGTCAGGGCCACCACGCCGTCGATATTGTCGAACCCGTCCAGCCCGCCCATGCGGTTGAAGTAGTCGGCGATGTAGCGCGACACGGTGGCGGAACAGTTCACCGAGGAGATGATGCCGATGTAGTTGCGCGTGCCGGCGCCGCCGATCCCGCGGTCATAGCCCATGAAGGTCCGCCGCTCGCTTTCCGGCAGCATGCCCTTCTCTTCGATATCGACGCTGAACTGGTGTTCGTGCTCGGAGGGCAGCATGGCGAGGTTGTGCAGGTGGACGTGGCTGCCGGGCTCGATATCCTGCGTCGCGACGCCGATCACTTGCCCGTATTTCTTCACCTCGGCCCCCGAGGGAATGTGCCGGAGCGCGACCTTGTGGCCGCGGCCGATCAGTTCGCGCGCGACGAGATCGCCGTGGCCGACGGGATTTCCCGCCTGCACGGAACGGCGAACGACACCGACATCATCGGCCGGATTGAGAATGATGACGGGTGTGATGATGGCATCCATGACTGCTTCCCCCTCCCGGGAGTATTCCTGATTTTCGATTGTGTGGCTCAGCGCGGCTCGTTTTCCATCCACCGGCGCTTCGACTGTTCCAGATGCGCATGCATCATCGCCTGGGCGAGGAGCGGATCGCGCGCCTGCAGGGCGGTGAAGATCGCCTCATGCTCGAGGAGCGCGAGATGCCAGGTTTCCGGCGTCTCGAAGCGTGTCCGCAACTGGGCGGATATCGGGCTGTGGCGCTCGTCGAACAGGTCGCCGACAATGTGCGCCAGCACGGAATTGCCGGCCTGGGCGGCGATCGTGAGGTGGAAGATCCGGTCCTGGTCCAGCGGCTTGCGGCCCGCCTCGATCTCGGCACGCATGGCGTCGAGCGTTTCGCGCAGCAGGGTCAGTCCCTCGGGGGAAACCCTGGCGGCGGCCGAAAGCGCGACCGTCCCCTCGACGGCGGCGCGCGCCTCCATCAACTCGATCGGGCTCTCTCCCATCGAGCCCGTCTGCAGCGGACGACGGTCGGATTCGGCCGTGATGTAGATCCCCGACCCCATGCGGATCTCGACGCTGCCTTCGATTTCCAGCGCGATCAGCGCCTCGCGGAGAGACGGGCGGGAGACGCCGAGTTGCTGCGCGAGATCCCGTTCCGCGGGCAGGCGGGCACCGGGCGGGAAGTGGCCTCCCTGGATCAGCGTCCGTATCTGGTCGGCGATCTGCTGGTAGAGCCGCCGCGGCTCTGCCGCCTTGATGGGTCCGTTCATGGGTTTCCGCGTTCCCTGCATCTGGCCTTACCATAGTAGCTCCTCACGGGGCGGGCAAGCCGAATGCGCGGCCGGAGGTCACTGGTATAACAAGGATTTTGACCGATGCGCATGACAGGCAAAAACCTCGTCCGCAAAATTGGCTTGACCAGTTTGGATGACGAGGAGTAACCATTGGAGGCTGGCGGGAGGAGCCCGGCCGAGCGGAAAAAATGTTGAGGGGAGGAGGCAGCATGGAAACGTCTGCGCGCGTCGAACGCGCCCTGTCCGGCCCCGCCGACGGCGAGCCGCTGCTTCGCCTCCACGGCATCACCAAGGAATTTCCGGGCGTCCTCGCTCTCGCCGACGTGCATTTCGACCTGCGCCGCGGCGAGGTCCATGCCGTCTGCGGCGAGAACGGCGCCGGCAAGTCGACGCTGATGAAGATCATCAGCGGCGTCTACCAGCCGAGCGGCGGCAGCATCGTCTACAAGGGCGAGGAGCGACGCTTCGCCTCCCCTCTGGAATCGGAAGCCGCCGGCATCGCGATCATCCACCAGGAACTCAACCTCGTCCCGCATCTGTCGGTGGCCGAGAACATCTATCTGGCCCGCGAACCGCGCCGCGGCTTCCTGGTCGACCGCCGGAAACTGCGCGCCGATGCGAAGCGCTGCCTCGACCGCCTCGGCGTCGACATCGGGCCGGACGTAGCCGTGCGGACGCTCTCGGTGGCGCAATGCCAGATGGTGGAGATCGCCAAGGCACTGTCGCTCGACGCCGAAGTGCTCATCATGGACGAGCCGACCTCGTCGCTCACCGAACAGGAGACCCGGCTGCTCTTCAAGGTCATCCGCGACCTGAAGGCCGAAGGGGTCGGCATCGTCTACATCTCGCACCGGCTGGACGAGATGGCGGAGATCGTCGACCGGGTCACCGTGTTGCGCGACGGTCGCTACATCGCCACCGACGACTTCGCCGACACGACCGTCGACGCGATCGTCGCGAAGATGGTCGGCCGCTCGCTCGAGGAGAAGTTTCCCGAGCGGACCTCGACGCCGTCGCAGGATGTCATCTTCAGCGTCGCGGGGCTGAGGCGCGAGGGCGTCTTCTCCGATATCGGCTTCACGCTTCGCCGCGGGGAAATCCTCGGCTTTGCGGGCCTGATGGGAGCCGGACGGACGGAAGTCGCGCGCGCCATCTTCGGTGCCGACGCGCTCGACGGCGGGACCATCACCCTGCACGGCGAGACGCTTTCGATCCGCTCGCCGCGCGATGCCATCGCCGCCGGCGTCGCCTATCTGTCGGAGGACCGAAAGGCGCAGGGCCTGGCGATCAAGATGCCGGTCGACGCCAACATGACGCTCGCCAACATGGAAGAGGTCTCGAACGGCCTCGGCTTCATCGATTTCGCGCGCCACGCGCAGGTGACGCAGGACTATGTGCGGCTCCTGAACATCCGCACGCCCTCGATCAGGCAGCCGGTGCGTCTCCTGTCGGGCGGCAACCAGCAGAAGATCATCATCGGCAAGTGGCTCTTCCGAAAGCCGAAGGTGATGTTCTTCGACGAGCCGACGCGCGGCATCGATGTCGGCGCGAAATTCGCCATCTACCAGATCATGGATGAGCTTGCCGCGCAGGGCATCGGCGTGGTGCTGATCAGTTCCGAACTGCCGGAAATCCTCGGCATGACCGACCGCGTCGCGGTCTTCCACGGCGGCCGCATCACCGGCGTGCTCCATACGCGCGCGACGGACCAGGAGGAGATCATGCGCTACGCCTCCGGCTATGGACCAAGGGGACACTGAGGATGACTATCGCAGACGCAAACGCGCCGAAGAGCCGCCGCCTGACCGACCGGCAGAAGGACATCATCCAGAAGTTCGCCGCCCTCGGCAGCCTGTTCGTCCTGATCGCGGTGTTCTCGCTGACGAGCAGCGCCTTCTTCACCGTCAACAACGCCATGACGATCGCGCTTCAGGTGACGTCGATCGCGCTGCTCGGGATCGGCGCGACCTGCGTGATCATCACCGGAGGGATCGACCTGTCGGTCGGCTCCGTGCTGGCGCTGGCGGGCGTGGTCGCGGCACTGGCGGTGCGGGACTTCGGCATCCCGGTGCCCTTCGCCATGCTGATCGGCATCCTGACCGGCTCCGTCTGCGGCTGGATCAACGGCCTGCTGGTCACGAAGATGAAGCTGCCGCCGTTCATCGCGACCCTCGGCATGATGCTGATCGCTCGCGGCGTGGCGCTGCAGATCACGGGGGCGCGGGCCGTTTCCGGGCTCGGCGAGACTTTCGGCGTCCTCGGCAACGGCTCGCTCTTCCGCATCGTCACGATTGGCGACGACGGTTTCCCGACCGTGGTCTTCCCCGGCATCCCCTATCCCGTCATCCTCATGGTGGTGATCGCGATCGCCGTCTCGCTGATGCTGAACCGTTCCGTTCTCGGCCGCCATATCTATGCGGTAGGCTCGAACGCCGATGCGGCCCGTCTTTCCGGCGTCAACGTCGGCCGCGTCGTCAGCTTCACCTACGTGCTTTCCGGGACGCTTGCCGGCCTTACCGGATGCGTCCTGATGTCCCGGCTCGTCACCGCGCAGCCGAACGAGGGCGTCATGTACGAGCTCGACGCCATCGCCAGCGCGGTCATCGGCGGCACTTCGCTGATCGGCGGCGTGGGCACGATCTCCGGCACGGCCATCGGCGCCTTCGTGATCGGCATCCTGCGCAACGGCCTCAACATGAACGGCGTCTCAGCCTTCACCCAGCAGATCATCATCGGCCTCGTCATTCTGGGCACCGTCTGGATCGACCAGTTGCGCAACCGCCGGTGAAGAAAGGGTGCGGACCTTATCCGCGACATGCACGGGGCGTGAGGAGCTCCCCGGGAACCGGCCGGTCAGGCCAATCGTTTTGGAGGAAGACAATGAAGAAGCTTGCAGCAGCATTCCTGACATCTGCCATCGCCATCGGCGCCTACTCTTCGGCCCAGGCCGGCGAGATCGCCGTCATCGTCAAGACAGTCAACTCGACCTTCTGGCAGAACGTCCAGAAGGGCGCGGATGCCGCCATGAAGGATATCCCGGGGCACACGATGACCTTCCAGGGTCCGGCCGCTGAATCCGCCATCGCCGACCAGGTCAACATGGTCGAGAACGCCGTCAACCGCGGCGTCGCCGGCATCGTGCTTGCGCCCTCGGATCCGGACGCCCTCGTGCCGGCGGTCAAGAAGGCCTGGGAAGCCCGCATCCCGGTCGTGATCGTCGATTCCATGCTCGCGGACGGTGCGGAGCAATATTACCAGTCCTTCCTCGCCACCGATAACAAGAAGGCCGGCGAACTCGCGGCCCAGGCGCTGATCGACAAGGTCGGCACCGAAGGCAAGATCGCCGTCATGTCCTACGTGGCGGGCGCCGGTTCCGAGATCGGCCGCGTGGGCGGCTTCACCGACTACATCAAGGCCAACTCCAAGCTCGAGATCGTCGGCCCCTACTATTCGCAGTCGCAGATGGCGACGGCGCTGAACCAGACGACCGACGTTCTGGCCGCCAACGCAGACCTCAAGGGCATGTTCGGCGCCAACGAACCGACGGCCATCGGCATGGGCCGCGCGCTGAAGCAGGCCGGCAAGGCAGGCCAGGTCGTGGCGGTCGGCTTCGACGGCAACCAGGACCTGCAGGAATTCGTCAAGGACGGCACGCTGTCGGCCATTGCCGTGCAGGGTTCCTTCCAGATGGGCGAACTCGGCGTCCAGACCGTCAACAAGATCATCAACAAGGAGAAGGTCGAGAAGTTCGTCGATACCGGCGTCGTCGTCGTCACCAAGGACAATATCGACAAGCCGGAGGCCCAGAACGTCCTCTACTGATCTTCCTCCATCGGCGCGCGTCGCACATGACGCGCGCCTCCTTTCACAAGGACCGCCCCGATGAACGCCGCCGAAACCCGAAAGCTTCCCCGCGCCGATGTGAACGTTACCCTGGTGGGCCTCGGCTGCGCCCAGATGGGCAATCTCTATCGCGTAACGAGCTACGCGGAATCCGCCGGTGCGTTCCAGGCGGCCTGGGATGCCGGCATCCGCTATTTCGACACCGCGCCCTTCTACGGCTATACCCGCTCGGAACGCCGCCTCGGCACCATGCTGACCGACCTGCCGCGCGACAGCTACGTGCTCAGCACCAAGGTCGGCCGCGTCATGACCCCGGACGAGACGGTCGGGGAAGAGGAGGACGGCTATGTCCGGCCGCTGCCCTTCCGGCCGGTCTACGACTACACCTATGACGGCATCATGCGCTCCTTCGAGGCAAGCCAGCAGCGCCTCGGGATCCTGAAGCCGGACATTCTCTACGTACACGACATCGGCCGCATGACGCACGGCGAGAAGCACCATCACTACTGGAGCCAGCTTACCGATGGCGGCGGCTTCCGGGCTCTCGGCAAGCTCCGGGACGAAGGCTCCACGAAGGCCGTCGGCCTCGGCGTCAACGAGTGGCAGGCGATCCGCGACGCGATGAAGGTCTTCGACATAGACGTCTCGATGCTTGCCGGCCGCTACACGCTCCTGGAGCAGGAAAGCCTGCCGCTGATGAACGAATGCGCAAGGCGCGGCGTGGCGATCGTCGCGGCCGGCCCTTTCAATTCGGGTATCCTCGCCGGAAACAGGAAGTTCAACTATGCCGATGCGCCGGCCGAAATCCTTTCCCGCGTCGAGGACCTGCGGATCGCCTGCGAGGAAGAGGGCGTGTCGCTCCAGGCGGCCGCGCTGCATTTCCCGCTGAGCCATCCGGCCGTCGTGACGATCGTCTCCGGTGCGCGGACGGCGGAACAGGTCCGGTCCAACGTCGCCTGGTTCTCGGAGACCATTCCGGCCTCCTTCTGGGTCTCGCTTCGCAGCCGGGGCCTGATTGCCGAGGGCACGCCCCTGCCCGGCGATGGAGCCTGAGGCGATGCGCGTCGACGCCCATCAGCACTTCTGGCGGATCGCCGACCGCGCCGGACAGTGGCCGCCGCCGGAACTGGCGGCGATCCACCGCGACTTCATGCCCGGGGACCTGGAGCCGCTTCTGCGCGAAGCCGGCATCGACGGAACGGTTCTCGTGCAGACGATGGAGACCGAGGCGGACACGGCGTTCATGCTGGACCTTGCCCGATCCAACCCCTTCATCCTCGGGGTGGTCGGCTGGACGGACCTGAAGTCGCCGGATGCAGCCGCCGCGATCGAACGGCTTGCGCGCGACCCGATGCTCAGGGGCTTCCGGCCCATGCTGCAGGACATCGCGGACGACCGCTGGATCGACGATCCCGCGCTGGAACCCGCCCTTTCGGCGATGATCGATACCGGTCTCGTCTTCGACGCGCTCATCCTGCCGCGCCACCTCGACGCGCTTCTCGCCTTTGCCCGTCGCGCCACCCGCCTGCCGATCGTGGTCGACCACTGCGCCAAGCCGCTGATTGCCGAGGGCCGGTTCGTGGACTGGTACGCCCGCATGAAGGCGCTTGCGGAACTGCCCAATGTACACTGCAAGCTGTCGGGACTGCTGACCGAAGCCGGAGACCAGAAGCCCGCGGCGGTGCGGCCCTATGCGGAAACGGTCCTCGACCTCTTCGGCCCGCGGCGCGTCATGTGGGGCAGCGACTGGCCGGTGCTGCGGCTTGCCGGCGACTACCGGGCCTGGCACGCCCAGTGCCTCGACATCGTCCCGCCGGATGATCGCGATGCCGTCTTCGGCGGCAATGCCATCCGTTTCTACTCCCTCGGCGGAACATCCCGCCCAGCCATCTGACAGGTTCCCTCCCATGCTTACCATCATGTGCGATTCCCCCGGCAAGCTTACCGCCACCGACCGAGACCGGCCCGCCCGCGGCGAGGGCGAGGTGCTGGTGAAGGTCCGGCGCGTCGGCGTCTGCGGCACGGACATGCACATCTTCACCGGCAACCAGCCCTATCTTTCCTATCCGCGCGTCATGGGCCACGAACTGGCCGGCACCGTCGAGGAGGCACCGGCCGGCGGCCGGCTCAAGGCGGGCGACGTCGTTTCCATCATTCCCTACATTTCCTGCGGCCACTGCAGCGCCTGCCGCAAGGGCAAGACCAACTGCTGCCGCAATATCGGCGTGCTCGGCGTCCACCGCGACGGCGGCATGACCGAGTATCTGAGCCTGCCCGAGCAGTTCGTGCTGAAGGCCGAGGGGCTGACCCTCGACCAGGCCGCACTCGTCGAGTTCCTCGCGATCGGCGCGCATGCCGTGGCACGGGCGAAGGTGGAGGAAGGCCAGCAGGTGCTGGTGGTGGGCGCTGGCCCGATCGGCATGGCGGTCGCGATCTTCGCCCGGCTGAACGGCGGCGAGGTGACCTTCCTCGACGGGCGGGCCGACCGCCTTTCCTTCGCGGCCCGGCATCTCGACGCCCGCACGGTCCAGCTCGGCGAGGGCGACCAGGATGCGCTGTCGGAGATCACCGGCGGCGACTTCTTCGACGTCGTCTTCGACGCGACCGGCAATCCGGGCGCGATGGAGCGGGGCTTCGGCTTCGTCGGCCACGGCGGCACCTATGTGCTGGTCTCGATCGTCGCGAGCGATATCCGCTTTTCCGATCCCGAGTTCCACAAGCGCGAGACCTCGCTGCTGGGCAGCCGCAACGCCACCGTCGAGGATTTCGAGCGCGTCATGGACGCCCTGCGCTCCGGCAAGGTGCCGGAGGCGCTGATCACCCACCGGATGACGCTTGCGGACGTCCCGGAACGATTTGCCGGACTGACCGACCCGGCCGCCGGCGTCGTCAAGGCGCTCATCGAAGTCTGAGGAGACAGTCAATGCAGCGCATGGGCATGGTCATCGGCGTCAAGCCTGGGATGATCGCGGAATACAAGCGGCTCCACGCGGCCGTCTGGCCGGAGATCCTTTCCCTCGTCTCCCGGTGCAACATCCGCAACTACACGATCTTCCTGCGCGAGCCGGAGAACCTGCTGTTCGGCGTCTGGGAGTATCACGGGACCGACTTTCAAGCCGATATGGCGAGGATGGCGGCGGACCCGAAGAACCAGGAGTGGTGGTCCTTCACCATCCCCTGCCAAAGGCCGCTGGAAAGCCGTAAGGAGGGAGAATGGTGGGCCATGATGGAAGAGGTCTTCCATCATGACTGACCGCGCATCGAGACAACCCGAGGAATGACATGACGAAGACCCTTCAAGGAAAGACCGTTCTCATCACCGCCGCCGGCCAGGGCATCGGCCGCGCTTCGGCGATTGCCTTCGCCGAGGCCGGCGCCACCGTTCACGCCACCGACATCAACGAGAAGGCGCTTTCCGAGCTTCCGGCCCTGCCGAACCTCACCGCATCCCGGCTCGACGTGCTGGACGAGGCGGCGGTCAACGCGGCGGTAGCGAAGATCGGCCAGGTGGACGTGCTCTTCAACTGCGCCGGCGTCGTGCATGGCGGCTCGATCCTTGAGATGAAGGACACCGATCTCGACTTCGCCTTCAACCTCAACGTCAGGGCGATGATCCGCACCATCCGCGCCGTCCTGCCGGGCATGCTGGAGCGCAATGACGGCTCGATCATCAACATGGCTTCCGTCGCTTCCAGCATCAAGGGCGTGCCGAACCGCTTCGCCTACGGGACCACGAAGGCGGCGGTCATCGGGCTCACCAAGCACGTCGCGGCGGATTTCGTGACGCAGGGCATCCGC
The DNA here is from genome assembly GCF_053618655.1 of Pseudorhizobium sp. NPDC055634. Lineage (NCBI taxonomy): Bacteria > Pseudomonadati > Pseudomonadota > Alphaproteobacteria > Hyphomicrobiales > Rhizobiaceae > Pseudorhizobium > Pseudorhizobium sp. NPDC055634. The sequence goes on from NZ_JBSHHW010000014.1 coordinate 77,439, forward strand.
TGCAACTGCATCTGCCCCGGCACGGTCGAGAGCCCCTCCCTGCAGGATCGCATGCGCGCCCAGGGCGACTACGACGCGGCGCGCGCCGCCTTCATCGCCCGCCAGCCGATGGGCCGGCTCGGTTCGCCGGAGGAGATCGCCGATCTCGCGGTCTACATCGCCGGCGCCACCTACACATCCGGCCAGGCCTTCTGCATCGACGGCGGCTGGACCATCTGACCCTTCATCCGACCAACAGAGTTTGCCAATGACCCGCATTACCGACCTTCGCGTCTTCGACCTGCGCTTTCCGACCTCGCAAAGCCTCGACGGCTCCGACGCGATGAATCCGGACCCCGATTATTCGGCGGCCTATGTCATCCTCGATACCGACAGCGACGGCCTGGCCGGCCACGGCCTGACCTTCACCATCGGTCGCGGGAACGACATCTGCTGCATGGCGATCGAGGCGATGCGGCACCTGGTGGTCGGGCAGGAGCTCGAAACCTTCCGCCAGAACCCCGGCCGGTTCTGGCGCCACCTGACGAGCGACAGCCAGCTGCGCTGGATCGGCCCCGACAAGGGCGCCATGCATCTCGCCACCGGCGCGGTCGTCAACGCCTTCTGGGATCTTCTCGCCAAGCAGCAGGGCAAGCCCGTCTGGCAGCTCGTGTCGGAGCTTTCCGCCGAGGAGATCGCCGACATCGTCGACTTCCGCTATCTCACCGACGTGCTGACCAGGGACGAGGCCGTCGCCATCCTGAAGCGTGCGGAGACCGGCAAGGCGGAGCGCATCGCCACGCTGCAGCGGGAGGGCTATGCCTGCTACACCACCTCCGCCGGCTGGCTGGGCTATCCGGAAGACAAGCTCCGCCGCCTCTGCCAGGAAGCGGTCGATGCGGGCTTCAACCACGTCAAGATGAAGGTCGGCCGCGATCTCGAGGACGATATCCGCCGCCTCACCATCGCCCGCGAGGTGATCGGCCCGGACCGCTACCTGATGATCGACGCGAACCAGGTCTGGGAGGTCGGCCAGGCCATCGACTGGGTCAAAAAGCTCGCCTTCGCCAACCCGTTCTTCATCGAGGAGCCGACCAGCCCCGACGACATCGCCGGCCATCGCAAGATCCGCGAGGCCATCGGCCCGGTCAAGGTCGCGACCGGCGAGATGTGCCAGAACCGCATCATGTTCAAGCAGTTCATCGCCGAGGGCGCGATCGACATCGTGCAGATCGATTCCTGCCGCATGGGCGGTCTGAACGAGGTTCTCGCGGTACTGCTGATCGCTGCCAAGTACGATCTTCCCGTCTGGCCGCATGCGGGCGGCGTCGGCCTCTGCGAATATGTCCAGCACCTGTCGATGATCGACTACGTCGCCGTATCCGGCACCAAGGACGGCCGCGTGATCGAGTATGTCGACCACCTGCACGAGCATTTCATCGACCCCTGCGTGATCAAGGACGCCGCCTACATGCCGCCGTCGCGGCCGGGCTTCTCGATCGAGATGAAGCCGGCCTCGATCGCGGAGTACACGTTCAGGGGGTGAGCGGCGTCTCCCGCCGGCGGCTGCCCCTCATCCGGCTACCGCCACCTTCTCCCCGTCGTGACGGGAGAAGGACGCGAAGCCGCACCGCTTCGTCCCATCGCACCGTCCGCGTGAACCTCGCCTCTCTCTCCTGCGCCAAGCAGGGCACATCCCCTCTCCTGCGCCGAGCAGGGCACGTCCCCTCTCCTGCGCCGAGCAGGGCACGTCCCCTCTCCCCGCATGCGGGGAGAGGGTCAGGGTGAGGGGCGGTTCCTCTGCCCTGAGTTAAGTCAGGGCAAGGGGCAACTTTCTGCGGACAGTTCAGATCCGTCCTGCCTCGATGTCCGCCAGCCTGGCGTTGACCAGGTCGCGCCATTCGCGGTTGTCGATCAGCGGCTGCGGGAAGAGGCCCGGCAGGGCGAAGAAGGGGGCGGAGGCGTCGTCGCCGGCGGGCTCGGATGCCGCTGCTCGCAACTCGTCGCGTCGCGGATCGTCGATATCCGGCGTACGCTTGGCGTAGGCGATCCAGAGCGCCGTCGCGAGTGCCGCGGTATCGGCCTCCTCGCCCTTCTCCAGCGCCTCCACCGTTCCGGCGAAGATGCGCTGCGGCAGTTTCTGGCTGCCGTCCATGGCGATCTGCTTCGTCCGATGGGCGATCGTCGGGTTCTCGAAGCGCTCGATCAGCTGGTCGATGTAGTTGTCGAGGTCGATCCCCGGAACCGGATCGAGCGTCCTGCGGGCCGACTGCATGTGGCGGCGGGCAAGGTCCCGGTATTCCGGCACGGCCATGACGTCGCGGACATATTCCAGCCCCTTCGCCTGGCCGAGATAGGCGATCATCGAGTGGGCGCCGTTGAGGAGCCGCAGCTTCATCTTCTCGTAGGGCTCGACGTCACCGACGAAGAGCGCCCCGGCCTTGTCCCAGGCGGGACGGCCGGACACGAAATGGTCCTCGATCACCCATTGCATGAAGGGCTCGGTTTCCAGCGACAGGGCGTCCTCGGCGCCCAGCAGCGCAGCCGCCCTCTCCCGGCCTTCGTCGGTCGCGGCCGGCACGATCCGGTCGACCATGCTGGAGGGAAAGGCGCCGTGGCCGGAAATCCAGGTGGCGAGTGCCTGATCGCGCGCTCCGGCCATCTCGATCACCAGGCGGCGGACGATCCGGCCGTTGGTCGGTAGGTTGTCGCAGCAGAGCACGGTGAAGGGCTCCGTGCCGAGGGCGTGGCGGCGGGCAAGGCCTTCCACGAGATAGCCGATGACGCCCACCGGTTCGCTCGGGTTGGCGAGGTCTGCGGCGACCGAAGGGTGGTTGCGGTCGAGGCCGCCGGTGCGAGGATCGAGGCCATAGGCCTTTTCGGTGACGGTGATCGTGACGATCCGGATCGAGGGGTCGACGAGCAGGGCCAGCAGTTCGTCGCGGTCTTCCACCGCCGAGATGCCGCCGACGATCGAGCCCACGACCTGGACACTCTCGCCGGCACCGCTGCGGGTGACGACGGAATAGAGGTTGTCCTGGGCACGCAGGTCGCGGACGATGTCGAGCGAGCGGAGGCTGACGCCGACGATGCCCCAGTCGCCCGGTTCCTTGGCCAGCGCGAGGTCGTTGTAGACCGCTTGGTGGGCGCGATGGAAGGCGCCCAGTCCGATATGCAGGATGCCGGGCTTCAGGGTCTTCGGGTCGAAGGCCGGCCGGGTGACGGCACCCGGGAGCGTGGTGGAGGCTGACAGTCTATCCATGTTCACGACAATCCGTAGCTGGGGTGGGACAGGGCGCGTTCGATGCCGCGCAGTTCGGCAAGACCCTTGAGGCGGCCGATGGCGGGATAGCCCGGCTGCGCGCCGCGGGTCAGGTCATCGAGGATTTCCTGGCCGTGGTCCGGGCGCATGGGGATCTCGTGATCCGCGCGGCCTTCCGCCCGGCGGCGCTGCTCTTCCTTCAGAAGCTCGGCGACGACCGCCACCATGTCGGTGTGGCCTTCCAGATGCTCGTCCTCGTAGAAGGAGCAGGGGATCGTTTCATCGTCGCGATGGACATTGCGCAGGTGGACGAAATGAATGCGCGAGGCAAAACGCTTCGCCATGGCCGGCAGGTCGTTGTCGCCGCGCGCGCCGAGCGAACCGGTGCAGAAGGTCACGCCATTGGCGCGGCTGTCGACCGCGGCGAGCATGTGGGCATAGTCGGCTTCCGTCGACAGGATGCGCGGCAGGCCGAGCAGCGCCCACGGCGGATCGTCGGGGTGGGCGCAGATGTTGATGCCGACGCGTTCGGCGACCGGCGTGACTTCCGTGAGGAAGTCCACGAGGTTCTGCTGCAGCTTCTCCCTGCTGATGCCGTCATAGGTGGCGAGATGGTCGCGCAGCTGCGGCAGCGTATAGCCGTCCGCCGAGCCCGGAAGCCCCGCGCCGACATTCTTCGACAGCGCCCCCCGGCGCTCGTCGGTCATCTCGGCAAAGCGCCTGGCCGCCTTCTCGCGAAGCGCCCCGTCGTAGTCTCCGGCCGCGCCCGGCCGCTCGAGCAGGTGGATGTCGAAGGCGACGAAGTCGACCAGGTCGAAGCGCATCGCCTTTGCCCCGTGGCGGGCCGTCCAGCGGAGCTCGGTGCGGGTCCAGTCGAGGACCGGCATGAAGTTGTAGCAGACCGTGCGGATGCCGCTTTCGGACAGGCGGCGCAAGGTCTCCTGCCAGTTGGCGATGTGCTGCTTCCACTCGCCCGTCTGGGTCTTGATGCTTTCGGAGACCGGCACGCTTTCGACCACGTCCCATACGAGCCCGCCCGCCCTGATCGCCTCATGGCGCCTGGCGATCTCTTCGACGGGCCAGACGTCGCCGGTCGGGATGTGATGGAGGGCGCTGACGATGCCCGTTGCGCCGGCCTGGGCTGCATCCTCCACGCTTACCTTGTCAACCGGGCCGAACCAACGCCACGTATGCCGCATGAGTGCTCCTCAGGAGAGAAATGTCAGTTGAACCTTGCAGGCGGCGGAACGATCGCCCGCCTGCTCGAATGCCGCCACTACGTCGGTGACGGGAAAACTGTGCGAGATGATCGGCCGCACGTCGATTTCGCGACGTCCGATCAGGTCCGCGGCCTGCGCGAATTCCGCATCGAAGCGCTGGGAGCCGATCCACGCGAGCTCCTTGCCGACCAGCGCGTTGAGCGGGACGGCGACATCGCCGGTGACGCCGACCTGGACGATCGTGCCGCGCGGCTTCACCGTCGCCACGGCCGTCCGGATCGCCGGCGCGGCGGCGGAACACTCGAAGGCCACGTCGAACCATCCCTTGTCCGCCTCGAAGGCCGAAAGCTCGTCCGCTGCGCTCGCCACATTGATCGTGCGCGTCGCGCCCATCGCCGAGGCCCGCTCCAGCGCCGCATCGGTGAGATCGGTCACGACGATCTCGCCGGCACCCGCATGGCGCGCGGCCGCGGTGACCAGGACCCCGATCGGCCCGGCGCCCGTGACGAGCACGCGCTTGCCGAAAAGATCGCCCGCGCGGCTCACCGCATGGAGGCAGACGGCGAGCGGTTCGGCGCAGGCGGCCTCCCCTGCCGTCACGCCTTCGCCTACCGCCACGCACTGCCTTGCCGGCACGACCAGCCAGTCGCGGAACATTCCCTGGGCATGCGGCAGGCGCATTGCGCTGCCCATGAACTGCATGTCCAGGCAGTGGATAGCCAGGCCATCGCGGCAGAAGCGGCAATGACCGCACGGCCGGCTGGGGTTGACCGCGACCAGCGCGCCTACGGCAAGGCCCGAGACGCCCGCGCCGAGCGTCTCCACATATCCGGAGGCTTCGTGGCCGGGAATGATCGGCTCGCGTACCCGGACGGGGCCGAAGCCGCCGTCCTGGTAATAGTGGAGGTCGGAGCCGCAAATGCCGCCGGCCGCCATCCTGAGCAGGACCTCGCCTTCGCCGGGAGCGGCGACCGCCGCTTCCTCGACCTTGAGGTCCCGCTCTCCGTACAGGCGGGCAAGCCGCGTCCGCATCACGCCGTCCTTCCTATCGCAGCAGGCCGAGCTGCGTCGGCAGCCAGAGCGTGATCGCCGGCACGAAGGTGATCAGCAGCAGCGCGACGAAGAGCGGGATCATCCAGGGCAGGATCGCCATGGTCGTCCGTTCGATCGAGAGCTTCGATATCCGCGAGAGGACGAAGAGCACCATGCCCACCGGCGGCGTCAGCAGGCCGATCATCAGGTTGAGGGTGAAGATCAGGCCCATGTGCACCGGATCGATGCCATAGCGCGCGGCGATCGGCATCAGGATCGGGACCAGGATGCTGATGGCGGCAATGGTATCGAGGAAGGCGCCGACGATCAGCAGGACGATGTTGACGATGATCAGGAACGTCCACCAGTTGTCCGTCAGCGAGAACATGAAGTCGGAGAACAGCTGGGCCGCCTGGCTGACCGTCAGCAGCCATGCGAAGATCGAGGCCGTGGTGACGATGAAGAGAACCGAGGCCGTGGTCTCGATCGTATCGAAACTCGCCTTGGCAAGGGTCTTCAGCGTCATGGTGCGGTAACGCACGAGCCCGAGGAAGAGCGACCAGATGACCGCGGCAACCGCGGCTTCAGTCGGCGTGAACCAGCCCATGGTCATGCCGCCGATCAGGAGAACCGGCGTCATCAGCGCCATCACGGCGGAGAAGTCGAAATACCAGTCGAGAGCGATCAGCGCGACCAGGGCGATGAGGACGGCGATGTTGATGGAAAGGCCGGCCAGGACCAGCAGGTAGACGGCGATCGGGAAGCAGAAGACGATGACGATTTCGAGCGACGCCGAGAGCAGCTTCTTCAGTTCGAACGGCGTGTCGGAACCCCAGCCCTTGCGATAGGCGAAGATGACGACGGTGATCATCATCAGCAGCGTCATGACGATGCCGGGCAGGATGCCGGCCATGAACAGCGCGCCGATCGAGACGTTCGCCATCATGCCGTAGATGACGAAGGGGAGCGAGGGCGGGAAGATCGGGCCGAGGGTTGCCGACGCGGCGGTGACGCCGACGGCGGCTTCCACCGGATATCCGTGGTCCTTCATCGCCTTGATCTCGATCGTGCCGATGCCGGCGGCATCCGCCAGCGCCGTTCCGGACATGCCGGAGAAGACGACGGAGCCGATGATGTTGACCTGCGCCAGTCCACCCTTCATCCAGCCGACGAGGGAGAGCGCGAAGTGATAGATGCGGCCGGTGACGCCCGCGATGTTCATCAGGTTGCCGACGAGGATGAAGAAGGGGACGGCGATGAGCGGGAAGCTCTCGACGCCGGCGATCATCCGCTGGGCGGCGATAATGTCCGGCGCGACGCCGTAGATGACGAGGTAGAGCAGCGAGGCGACGCCGAGCGACACGGCGATCGGCGCGCCGACGATCATGAGAAGCAGGAAGGATCCGATGAGAAGCAGCATTGGTCAGATCCCCTGTACGCCGGTTTCGTTCGCCTGTTCGCGAACGGTCTTTCCGTTGATCATGTCTTTGACGAAGTTCTGGACGGAGCGCGCCAGCATCAGCGCGAAGGCGGCGAAGACGGTGTAGAAGACGTAGCCGCGCGGCAGGTTTACGGTGACCATGCGCTCCTTGCCGACAATGCCGATATAGCGCCACATGAGCCAGGTCGTGTAGGCGAAGAAGCCGATGACGATGCAATCGACCGCGAGTTCGAAGGCCCGGCGAACCCTCGGCGACATGAACTGGTAGATGAAGTCCACGGAGATGTGGCGGGCCATCCGCACGCACATGACGGACCCCAGGAACACGATCACCACGAGGCAGTTGGCGGCGATTTCCTCGGTCCATGCCAGGCTGTTGTTCAGCGCGTAGCGGGTGAAGAACTGCAGGAAGACGCAGAGCGCCATGCCCCAGAAGATCGCCATGTTCACCCAGTCTTCCACCGCATAGGGCGACAGGTCGACGGGACCGCTATCCTCCTCGAAGGCATGCGCCATCTGATCCACGCTCACGGGGGCGTGCTGTTGTTCGCTCATCGGAAAACTCCGCGTATTCGTCATAAAAGATGCAAAAGCGGCGCCCGATGCCTTCCGCACCGGGCGCCGCAGAGGCGTTTACTGGACGGCGCGGATCGCTTCCCAGTCTTCCTTGGTGTAGCCGAACTCCTCGAGCGTGACCTTCTCCATGACGGTCTTCTCGAAGTCGGCCTTGTCGACCTCGGTGACGCTCAGGCCGTCGGCCTTGAACTTGGCGACCAGCGCGTTCTCGCGCTCTTCGACGATCTTGGTGGCGCGCTCGGCCGCTTCAGCCATGACATCGCTGAAGATCTGCTTGTCCTCGTCGGAAAGGTTCGACCACAGCGTCGGCGACACGACGGTGTTCAGGTGGTCGACGATATGGCCGGTGAGAACGATGTTCTTCTGCACTTCGAAGAACTTCTTGGCCTCGATGGTGGTCAGCGGGTTTTCCTGGGCTTCGACCGTGCCGTTCTGGAGCGCGAGATAGACTTCCGCGAACGCGATCGGCGTGGTGTTGGCGCCGCAGGCGCGCGGCATGGCGAGGTAGGCCGGAACGTCCGGAACGCGGATCTTCAGGCCGGCCATGTCGGCGCATTTCTCGATCGGCTTGTTGGCCGTCGTGTGGCGCGTGCCGTAGTAGGTGACGGCGGTGATCTTGTTGCCGCCGGAAGCTTCCTCGTAGCCCTGGGCGAGCTTCTTGAACACGTCGCTCTTGGTATAGGCGATCAGGTGGTCGGCATCGCGGAAGATGTAGGGGAAGTAGGTGACGCCGATCGGCGCGTATTCGCGCGAGGCGAAGCTGGAGCCGGAGATGATGATGTCGACGGTGCCGAGCTTGAGGCCCTGGTTGATATCGGCTTCCTTGCCGAGCTGCGAGGCCGGGAAGACGTCGATCTTGTAGCGGCCATCGGTGCGCTTGGCGATCTCTTCCGCCGCCCAGACCGATTCCGTGTGGAAGGGCTCGGACGTCTCGTAGACATGCGCCCACTTGAGGACCGTCTGCGCCTGGGCCGTCAGGGCCGAGGCCAGCACGGCGACCGTTGCGCCGAGGATGGTGGTGAGTTTCAGTTTCATGGGTTCTCCTCCGGGTTGAACTGAATGGTCTTTTTGGCCGTCAGCCGCCGGCGCTTCTCCAGGCGGCGGGTATCGCGCCGTCGGACGGCTCCTCTCCGAAACTTTCCGACAGGCGAATCTGGGACTGGTCGAGATGGCCGCGCATGGCGGCCCGCGCCGCTTCCGGATCGCGGGTGGCGATGGCATCGCGGACGGCGCGGTGCTCCTCGAGCGCCGTGCGCCAGGTCTGCGGGTTCTCGAAATAGCTCGCCAGCCGCTCGAAATAGCGGGTCAGGCGAAGGTCGTGGATCTGGCCGACGAAGCGGCTGAGAGTGGCGTTGCCGGTGATGGCGGCGACCGCCATGTGAAATTCGCGGTCGAGCCTGAGCGCCGCCGGCCGGTCCTCCAGCGCCTCGCCCATGCGGGCGAGATTGGCGTCGAGAACGGCAATCTGGTCAGGCCGGACGACGCGGGCCGCCTCCTCGACGATGGCGCATTCGACAATGGCGCGGGCCCGCAACAGTTCGAACGGGCCTTCCGCCTCGCCCTCCGGACGGGGCTCCCCGTCGTTCAGCGGTGCGGCGACATAGACGCCGGAACCCATGCGGATGTGGACGAAACCTTCGACCTCCAGCACGATCAGCGCTTCGCGGACGGTAGGGCGGGAGACGGCAAGCAGTTCCGCGAGCTCACGCTCCGGCGGCAGCTTCTCGCCCGGCACGAACGTGCCGCGGCCGATGAGGCTGCGCATCTGGTCCGCCACCTGACGATAAAGGCGGCGCGATTCCACGACAGAAAACATGAACCCTCCCGGCGCGCCCTCCACGACACGCCACTGGTAAGCTGGCCTTACCAGTTCCCGATTCATACATTCCTGTCTGACAACCTGTCAATGGTATACCGTGGACGACAGGTGGAGGAAATCCATCTCCCACTATCCTGCCTTCGGCTCGTCACCCGCCCCGTCTTCCGCCGGCCAGTCACTGGGGCGGCCGTTGTATTTCGGGCCGTCATCCACTTCCGGCGGGCAACCGAAGGCGGCGTGGAAGGCAGCGAGCACTTCCGGCTGGCGCAGGCCGTTCGGGCCGACGCAGGGCGGGAAGGAATCGTGCCAGCGCGGCTCTCCGGTGTATTGCTTTTCCGTCAGGAAGCCCCGGCAGGCGCGGGCCCGGCGGCAGGCGGGAATGTCGCAGGTCTTCCAGTAGCCGAGATAGCTCGTGACACGCTGGGTCAGCTTCTGAAATTCGCGCGACTTCTGGCGCGGGGTGAGCTCCTCGAAGGTGGCGACCGTATATCCCGGCAGATAGGGCCGGTTCCGGGACTCCCGCCAGAGGCGCATTTTTTCTTCCTTGCTTTCGGCCATGTCTTCTCCTCGCTTTCGGGCACGGGTTGGCGTTCACGCGGGCTGCATGTCTTCTTCATCCTGCTGGAGAGCCCACACGGATGCGGAACCTCACTTGTTGTTTAGTCTGTGGCTCCGCATCCGCGTGGCCTTCGGCGTTCTTTCGGGGCGTCCAGCCCCTACAGGTGATTGCCTCGTCTCTCTGCGTGGTTTTTGCTTCGCATGATCTTGTCCGAAAACCGCTTCACACTTTTCGGGATCATGCGTTACTCCACCACCTCCACGGCTTTCCCGAACCGGACATGGCTGCCCGGGGGAGACTTGATAGGAGCGATGCCTTGCCGGCCCGCTCCATGGCCCTCACCTCTTCCACCCTCCCCGCACGTTACGGCTCGGATGGAAGCACCGACCCCCGCCTGCCCGCGACCGTCTCGCGAAACACTCCGGCGACGGAGGCGGGGGTATTATGGGAGCGGGTCATGGGTGCGGGGATGACGGGGGATGAAAAAAATCTCCTCGCCTGCAAAATCCAGCACTTGGCCGGTGGCCAAGATGCTGATTTTGCTCGGTCTCCGGCAAGGGGCGAGGAGAGGGGGCGCGATTTTCGGCGGCGGGGCGTTCACGTTTTGGGGGGATCATAAGAGCCAGGCCGAGATATCTTCCCAGTCCGGATTAACGCTCTCGATCAGGTTGAGCTTCCACGCGCGCCGCCATTTCTTGATGGTCTTTTCTCGCCGGATCGCATCGACGACCAGATCGTGGATCTCGAACCAGACAAGCGTCTTCACGCCATATCGGCTCGTGAACCCGGGCGTCAGGTTGTTCTGGTGTTCGTAGAGACGGCGCGGCAGATCCGACGTTACGCCGGTGTAGAGCGTCCCGTTGCGCTGCGAGGCAAGGATGTAGACATAGCCCTGGCGCATCCGCAGATCATGCCAGCACGCACGCAACATGCAAGACCTCGCGCTAACGCTGCTTTTGACTGCGTGCCGGTGACCCTGCCCCGTCATCCCGGCCTTGAGCCGGGATCCAGCCGCCGCGCGTCTGCGCGGCGAGAGCACTCGTTGCTGGCGACGACGGAGTCTTTCGCGCCGCCGACGCGGCGCTGCTGGATTCCTGTGACAAGCACAGGAATGACGGAGGAGAGGGCGCCTCCCTTCGATATCCAACCACCGTGGCCGTTTGAAATACAGGTCCGCTACTCCAGCCCACACTAGCCGCCGCTGCTGGTATGCTGTCCGTTTGGAATAGGGCCGCTTGACCCTCCCCTAAGGTCTAGGCATGAATTACCTACGAAAAGCGTTTGAGGGGGAATTATGCGCTTCCGGAACATTTCAAACTGGGAGGATCCCACGAGGGATTCACTGCTCTTATATTTTGCGCAAAGACTTGATGAGCTAACATTTGAATACACGCTTGATAGCTACAGGTCTCCTACACTAAACGCCCCCTTCTTGATCGGCGAGTGTCTGAAGGCAATTTCAAGTCATGAAACTCGCGGACTTCCAGCCAGTTCGGTCTTACACATCCTTGATGAAACGGAAGAGAGGCTTCGGGACAACGTCGTCGTAAAAGCCCTATTAAGCATCCGCCTTGAGAACTACTTGTCTTTCAATCGAGACGATCTGAATAGCATAAAATCCCGCCTTAGAGTACTTCGGCAGGAGTTAGAACCCAGAACATACGCCTTAAAGTGCTTCCAACTTATCAAACATAGGATAGGCACATCCGAAAAGCGGCAGATTGACTTTCTGGCAAGCGAGATGGTCACCACTCTCCAGAATTTAAAGGTCAGCGCCTTTCATATAAACAGCACCGTCCGAGAATTTTTCTTCGGAACTCGAACTATCTCAGGGGCAGAGGATTTAGACGACTTTTTTAGGGAAGTCTTCCCACATCATCATACATTCAAAATATGCCTCACCATTGAGACGCCTCTTCATCACCTGAAGCCGCAGATCCTCAGTGTGTTTGACATCACTTTAAGTGATAAGCTGCCGGACGAATTCAAAAAACAGGCTGGTCGCGGAGCCTTGAGCAAGCGATCAGCGGCTGCGAATTATCTGCTCGTGGAAAAGGTGAGTGCTCCTGATCGCTATTCAGCTATCGAAGTCGCAAAGAAGCGAATCAGGCGAGTACATGATCTATTTGGCCTCTTCCATCACAAAGAAGCCTTCCGGATTTCAGAACACGCCTCCGCAATTCAAACATGTTGCAGTGGCGTAACGTCCACAGTGAAAACTTCTGTCAATCGCATGCATTTCGTCAGCGATAACAAGCCCGAGCAGGCGGCCGTGAAGGTCGACCATCTAATCAGGAATCTTAATCTTCCCAAGGGCTCAGACAAGAACAAATTCTTCCAGATACTGGACTTCCACGGATTAAGTATAAAAACAAGTGATATCGAGAATCAACTATTAAATCTGTGGACATGCCCAGAAACACTAGTGCCTGCTAAACCGTCCAACTCCATTATATCGAATGTAGCATCAGGCGCTCTTCCCTTTATTGGCCTACGCTATTTCCGAAGGCTATTCGAAACGGTGACCTTTGATATCGTTCGCTGGGATAGGCGAGCATTAGGGAAAATCCTGCATAAAGTCGACAATATCGATGAACTAGATCTGGTCGAGAAGGTTTTCTATCTAACATGCGTGACTAACAACGAAGCTCACCTCGCGGAACTATTCGCGAAGCTGCAGAACTTCGAGTTACTTCGTTACAGGCTGTACTCACTGCACCAGATTTTTACTTCCACAAGCAGGACAGTAGCCGCTCTAGAAAGGCATCAGAGGCGTGTTGAATGGCAGCTTCATCGAATTTACAGAACACGCAACTCTATAATCCATTCGGGAAATGTACCACCGTTCACCGCGAATTTGGTCGCAAATGCGCACGACTACTTCGACCAGATCTTCGCGCTGAGCTGCGAGTTCTGTAGCGGCACTAACGGGTTTAGTACCTATACAGATTGCTTCGAGTACACCGGTTGGCTGTTCGACCAGTACAGAGATGACTTGAAGAATGCATCCGGCCCTTCGGTAGATACCGTAAACAAGATCCTGTGGAAGAAGCTGCGGGCCCCCGACAAGGCTGACTTCTTCCGACAAGTTGAAGTGGATAGTTGACTGAAGGCGGCCTAAGCCGCCTTCTCCACTTCCCCATACGGGTCGAACCGGCCGTAGAAGGTCTCGCCCTTGGCGGCCATGTCCTTGAGCAGCGGGGTCGGCTTGAAGTGGTCGCCGTATTGGGCGGCGAGCTTCTCGGCCAGGTCCACGAAGGTCTTCACGCCCATGCCGTCGATGTAGGAGAGGGTGCCGCCCGTGTAGGGGGCGAAGCCGAAGCCGAGGATGGAGCCGACGTCGGCTTCGCGGGGGTCGGTGACGATGCCTTCTTCCACGGTGCGGGCGGCTTCGAGCGCGATGGTCACCAGGAAGCGCTGCTTCAGGACGTTGACGTCGACCTCGGAGGCGGGCTTCTGGGGGTAGAGGTCCTTCAGGCCCGGCCAGAGGAACTTCTTGGCGGGCTTGGCGGGGTATTCGTAGAAGCCCTTGCCGTTCTTGCGGCCGCGGCGGTCGAGTTCGTCGACCATCCTGTCGATGAGCTTCATGTGCTCCGGCTTGACGGAGGCCGGGCCGAGATCGGCGATCGAGGCGCGCATGATCTTCTGCGAGAGATCGACGGCCACCTCGTCGTTGAGCGAGAGCGGGCCGACCGGCATGCCGGCCATCTTGGCGGCATTCTCGATCATCGCCGCCGGCACGCCCTCGGCCAGCATGTCATAGGCCTCGTTGATGTAGCGGAAGACGCAGCGGTTGACGAAGAAGCCGCGCGTGTCGTTGACGACGATCGGCGTCTTCCTGATCTTGCCGACGAAATCGAGCGCCATGGCGAGCGCCTTGTCGCCGGTCTTCTCGCCGAGGATGACCTCGGTCAGCATCATCTTTTCCACCGGCGAGAAGAAGTGGACGCCGATGAACTGGTCCGGGCGCTTCGAATTCTCGGCAAGGCCGGTGATCGGCAGGGTCGAGGTGTTGGAGGCGAAGATGGTGGTGGGGGCGATGACGGCTTCCACCTGCTCGATGACGGCCTTCTTGACGGCGCGGTCCTCGAAGACCGCCTCGACCACGAGATCGACGTCGGAGAGTGTCGAATAGTCCGGCGTCGGGGTGACGAGGGAAAGCAGCTTCTCGCCTTCCTCCTTGGTCATGCGGCCCTTGCCGACGGAGTCGGAGACCAGCTTTTCGGAGACGGCCTTGCCCTTGTCGGCGGCTTCCTGGTCGCGGTCGATGAGGACGACGGGGATGCCGGCTGCGGCCGTGACATAGGCGATCGAGGCGCCCATGAAGCCCGCACCGACGACGCCGACCTTTTTGATCTCCGTCTTCGGCACGCCTGCCGGGCGGCGGGCGCCCTTGCCGAGTTCCTGCATGGAGACGAAGAGCGAGCGGATCATCGAGAAGGCCTCGGTGGTCTGCAGGATCTGCGTGAAATAGCGCTGCTCGACCTTGAGCGCGGTATCGAAGGGCAGCTGCAGGCCCTCGTAGACGCATTTGAGGATCGCAAGCGCGCCCGGGTAATTGCCGGCGGTCTCGCGACGCAGGATCGCCGGGGCTGCCGGGAAAAGCTGGGCTGCCGCAGGCGTCCAGACGCCGCCGCCCGGAACCTTGAAGCCCTTCTCGTCCCAGGGGGCGACGGGCTTCAGGCCGTCCTTGATCATCTGTCTGGCGGCCGGGATCAACTGATCCGGCTCGATGACCTGGTGGACGAGGTTCATGGCCTTGGCGCGGCTTGCCGTCAGGTTCTGGCCCGTCGTCATCATCTGCAGGGCGTCCTGCGCGTTTGCCAGGCGCGGCACGCGCTGGGTGCCGCCGGCGCCGGGGAAGATGCCGACCTTGACTTCGGGCAGCGCGATCTTGACCGCCTTCGAATTGGCGGCGACGCGACCGTGGCAGGCGAGCGAGAGTTCAAAGGCGCCGCCCATGCACACACCGTTGATCGCCGAAACCCACGGCTTGCCGCAGGTCTCGATGCGGCGGAAGAGCTGCGACATGCGGCCGGCGGCATCGAAGAGCTTCCGGACGGCGGCCTGCGAGTCCTTCGCCTTCTCCTCGGTGAGCATGGAGAACATGCCCTTGATCATGGTGAGGTCGGCGCCGCCGGAGAAGGAGGACTTGCCGGAGGTGAAGACGACACCCTTGACGGCCTCGTCGGAGGTGGTCGCCTCGAGGATCTGCTCGATCTCGTCCATCACCTCGACGGTGAAGACGTTCATCGACTTGTCCTTCATGTCCCAGGTGACGAGTGCGATGCCGTCCGCGTCGGTTTCGACGGTGAAGTTCTTGTAGGTCATGATTTTTCCTCCCCGGTCTCAGACGCGTTCGATGATGGTGGCGGTGCCCATGCCGGCGCCGATGCAGAGCGTGACGAGCGCGGTGTTCAGGTCGCGCCGCTCCAGTTCGTCGAGCACGGTGCCGAGGATCATGGCGCCGGTGGCCCCGAGCGGGTGGCCCATGGCGATCGCGCCGCCGTTGACGTTCATCCTGTCGTGCGGAATGTCGAAGGCCTGCATGTAGCGCAGGACGACGGCGGCGAAGGCTTCGTTCAGTTCGAAGAGGTCGATATCGGCGAGCGTCATGCCGGAGCGCTTCAGGAGCTTTTCGGTGACGTCGACCGGGCCCGTCAGCATCAGCGCCGGGTCGGAGCCGATATTGGTGAAGTGGCGGATGCGGGCGCGCGGCCGGATGCCCATCGCCTCGCCGCCGGCCCTGGAGCCGATCAGCACGGCGGCGGCGCCATCGACGATGCCGGAGGAATTGCCGGCATGGTGGACATAAGTGATCTTCTCGACTTCCGGATGGGCCTGGATGCCGACGGCCTCGAAGCCGCCCATCTCGCCGGGCATCTGGAAGGAGGGGTTCAAGGAGGCGAGCGACTGCATGTCGGTGCCGGGACGCATGTGCTCGTCACGGTCGAGGATGGTCAGGCCGTTCTGGTCCTTCACCGGGATGACGGACTTCTCGAAATAGCCCTTTTCCCAGGCATTGGCGGCCCGCTTCTGGCTTTCCACGGCATAGCCGTCGACATCGTCGCGGGAAAAGCCGTACTTGGTGGCGATGAGGTCGGCGGAGACGCCCTGCGGCATGAAATAGGCCGGGAAGTTGACCGAGGGATCCATGTACCAAGCACCGCCGGACATGCCCATGCCGACGCGCGACATCGATTCCACGCCGCCGGCGATGACGATGTCGTCGGAGCCGGCCGCGACCTTGCCGGCGCCGAAGTTCACGGCGTCGAGGCCGGAGGCACAGAAGCGGGAGATCTGCATGCCGGGCGCGGCGAAGGAATAGCCGGCCTCGAAGGCGGCAGCCTTGGGAATGACGGCGCCGGAATCCATGACCGGATCGACGCAGCCGAAGATGATGTCGTCGACGGTCGAGGTGTCGAGGCCATTCCTGTCGCGGATCGCCTCGAGGGTCTTCGCCGCAAGGCGGACGGACGGAACCTCATGCAAGGAACCGTCCTTCTTGCCGCGGCCGCGCGGCGTGCGGACGTGATCGTAAATGAAGACTTCGGTCATGGTGTCATCTCCCTGGTCGGCGCCAAGCGCCTTTCAATTCTGTCTAACGCCCGGCCGGTCGCCTCCGGTCCCGGGCGTTCGAAGCTCGAAACGATCACCGGATCGTTTCGCCGGCCAAGCCGACCGCCTGTTACCCCCGTCACCAACCCGGCATCTCTCCGTTGCGGGAGAGAAAGTAATCTCGACATCTTGGCGCAGCCAGGTGCCAGAAATTGCGAGTGAGGGGCTCACTGCGATCAGAATGCTTCCGCGGCCAGTTCCATCATGGTGTCGGCGCCGGTTTCGATGCGCGCCTTGCGCAGGGCCGTCTCCGGCATGATGCGCTCCATGTAGAATTTCGCGGTCACGAGCTTGGTCTTCAGGTAGTCCTCCCGCGCGTCGCCGGCGGCGATGCCGGCCTGGGCCGCCTTCGCCATCTTCGCCCACATGTAGCCGAGGGTGACGAGGCCGAAGAGGTGCATGTAATCGGTCGAGCCGGCACCGGCATTGTCCGGCTTGGCCATTGCGTTCTGCATAAACCACATGGTGGAGGCCTGCAGGTCGTTCAAGCCCTTCTTCAGGGCCTTGGTGAACGGCGCCATCTCCTCGTCGGCGCGGTTCTCCTCGCAGAAATCGCCGATTTCCTTGAACATGGCCATGACGGCGCGGCCGCCGTTCAGGGCCAGCTTGCGGCCGACGAGATCGAGAGCCTGGATGCCGTTGGCGCCTTCGTAGATCATCGCGATGCGGGCATCGCGGACATACTGGCTCATGCCCCATTCCTCGATATAGCCGTGGCCGCCATAGACCTGCTGGGCCATGACCGCATGGTCGAAGCCCTTGTCGGTCAGCACGCCCTTGAGGATCGGGGTCGCGAGTCCGAGAAGGTCGTCGGCGTTCTGGCGCTCGGCGGCGTCTTCCGACCGGTGGGCGATATCGGACTTCAGCGCCGTCCACAGCATGAAGGCGCGGCCGGCCTCATTGAAGGCCTTGATGGTCATCAGCGTGCGGCGGATGTCCGGATGGACGATGATCGGGTCGGCCTTCTTCTCAGGCGCCTTGACGCCGGAGAGCGAGCGGCCCTGGATGCGTTCGCGGGCGTAGGTGACGGCGTTCTGGTAGGCCACTTCGGCAATCGACAGGCCCTGCAGACCGACGCCCAGGCGGGCTTCGTTCATCATCACGAACATGGCCGCGAGGCCCCTGTTCTCGGTGCCGAGCAGGTAGCCGGTCGCCTCGTCATAGTTCATGACGCAGGTAGAATTGCCGTGGATGCCCATCTTGTGCTCGATGGCGCCGCAGGAAACCGAATTGCGTTCGCCGACCGAACCGTCCTCGTTGACGATGAACTTCGGCACGATGAAGAGCGAAATGCCCTTGGTTCCTTCCGGCGCGCCCTCGATGCGGGCGATCACCAGGTGGATGATGTTGTCGGTCATGCCGTGCTCGCCGGCGGAGATGAAGATCTTCTGGCCGGAGATCTTGTAGGAACCGTCACCGTTGGGGACGGCCTTGGTGCGCAGGAGCCCGAGGTCGGTGCCGCAATGCGGCTCGGTCAGGTTCATGGTGCCGGACCAGCTGCCCTCGACCATCTTCGGCAGGTAGGTCTGCTTCTGCTCGTCGGAACCGTGGACCAGGATCGCGGCGATCGCGCCTTGTGTGAGGCCGGGATACATCATCAGCGACATGTTGGCGGACGACATGTATTCGCCGACCGCGGCATGCAGCGTGTAGGGCAGGCCCTGGCCGCCGAATTCCTCCGGAACGGCAAGCCCGATCCAGCCGCCCTGGCAATACTGGTCATAGGCTTCCTTGAAGCCGTTCGGAACGGTGACCGTGCCGTCGTCGTGGCGCGTGCAGCCTTCCTGGTCACCCGAAAGGTTGAGCGGGAAAAGCGCTTCCTCGGCCACCTTTGCGGCTTCGCCGAGAATGGCCTCGATCATGTCCGGGGAGGCATCGGCGAAGCCCGGCAGGTTTCCGTAGCGCTCCAGGCCAAGCACGTCATTGAGTACGAAAAGGGTATCGTTAACCGGCGCCTTGTAGACGGGCATGGTCGAGCTTCCTCCATAGACCTCGCGCGGACGGTTGGGTCCGCCATCATGAAGCCATGAATAATTGACGTTTGCGTAAACGTCAAACAGCCGGTGCCGATTTTTTCGATTTGCCCGCCTCGTGCCGGGCCCGCCGATCGCCGCCGCGAGGGCAAACCTCACGCAAAGGTTAAAAACTCCGCGGGGCTTAACCGCTTGTTTACCACGTTTGGCCAAATTGCACTTGGAAAAGGCCCGTTTGCAGCACCCGCGGCCCGTTCCACGAAGGGCTTCCCCGGCGGCTTGCGGCCGATGGCGGCAGCCACGACTGGCACACCCGTCGCCAAGCCTGACAACCTGGAACGAGCAGCGAAATGAACGGTTCACGATCGACACATCCCCTTCACGGAGACAGATCGTCGCTAGACGCGCTGAACAGGACGATCGAAGGGCTGGAAGCGCGGCTGGAGGGGCTCATGCAGTCCCGGGAGACGCAACGTCCGGCACCGAGCGAAAACCTCCGTTCGCCGCTGGCGCCCCAGGCATCCATCAACCGCAATCCGCTGCAGGAAATCCGCGACCGGCAGCGCAGCCTCGCCGGCACGCGGGACACCGACGGCGACCGCCGCCCGGCTTTCGAACGCGCCCTCCCGGGAGCCCGCCCGCCTCTCGAACCGCGCCGGCCGGCACCGCGACCACGAATGGCCGAACAGGCTCCCGGCCCGATGGCCGGCTCCCCGTACAAGCCCGCCAATCCGCCGCTCCACGACGTGGTGGAAGCCGTGACGGCACTCCGCAAGGAGATCCGGCAGGACATTGCCGAAGAGATCGCCCGCGAGATGAGGGGATTGCGATCGGAGATCGGCGGTCTGCGGACAGCACCCGGCAGGCAGGAGATCGACGACGACGTCAGGGCCGACCTTGCGCGCCTCGCGAACGGCATCGACGCGCTCGGCCACCAGGGCGGACCCGCGGCAAACGCGCTTCGCGCCGAATACGAACACCTGCTGGCAGCGGTCGACGGCCTTGCCCGCGAGGAGACGGTACGGCGTCTGGACAGCCGGTGGGACGGCCTGGAGGAGCGTATCCTCGACCTCGACACCCATGCCCTGCGCGAAGAACTGGTCGGCCTCGCCTACCGCATCGACGACATCAAGGGGCAGCTCGGAGCGATGAGCGACAGCCCCGCCATCCGGGCGCTGGAGCAGAAGCTCGTCGCCGTCGCCACCGCCATGGAGCAGCTCGGCTCGCGCATGCGGCCGAACGACGAGGCGTTGAACGAACAATTCGCGGTCCTGGACGACCGGCTCGACGAGATCAGCCGGGCGATAGCCGCAAGCGGACGGGCCGCATCCGCGCCCACGATCGACCAGGCCGTTCTCGAACGCCTCGAAAACCGGCTGGGCTCGCTCGCGCAGCAGATCGATGCCATGGCCGTCGGATCGAGGCCCGACGCGACCCGGCTCCTGTCGGAGCGGATTGAGGGACTGTCCGAGCGGGTCGAGCAACTGGCCGACGACCAGGTGCTGCGCCTGGAGGAACGCCTCCAGCAGCTTTCGCAGATGCTCGTCAGCGCGCCGCGGGTGCAGGATCCCGACCTCGTCGATTTCCTCGGCGAGATTGCCGAAAAGGTGGACCGGCTCGGCCAGGGGATCGCGGGTCACGACCTTGCCGAGCGGCTGGACCGCCTGACCCAGCAGATCGAAGATATCGACCACTACCGGGCGCAGGGGCAGTCCGCGTCCGAGCCTGCCGCCTTCGAGCGCATCGAGGACAGGCTGAGCGGGATCGCGGCCAGACTGGACGAAGCGGCGCGCGCGCCGGCCGGCGACAGCGCGGCCCTCCAGAACCTCGAGGCGCAGATCGCACACCTCTCCACGCTGATCAGCCAGCCGGGACGCCAGGCATCCGCCAACTCCGACGAGATGGACAGCCGGGTTAGCCAGATCGAGAGCTACCTGGCGACGAATGATGAATACATCCTCGAGGCGGCCCGCCAGGCGGCCGAGGCGGTGCTGGAGAACTTTTCGCGGCAGGGCCATGGTCCGGCTACGGCCGTCGACCTCAGCGCCGTGGCGGCCCTTGCCGACGATCTTCGCCATCTGGAGGCACTGACCCGCAGCAGCGAGGAACGCTCCCAGCACACGCTCAACGCGCTTCACAGCACCCTCGTGCAGATCGCCGAACGGCTCGACACGATGGAGGACCGCGTGGCGCAGCCTCTCCATCGCCAACCGGAGATGGGCCACTGGGACCGGCAGCCGGAAGCCATGGACAGCACGCCGTTTGCGGCACCCGAAATGCCCCGTGAGGTGGAGAGGCTCCACGCCGACCTCCTGAACGCGCTTTCCAGCAGCACGTCCGATGCGGCCTCCGCCGCGGCCCGCCCGCCGGTCTTCGACGAAGAGGCCGCGGCAACCGATGCCATGCTGGACGAGGATGTCATTTCGCCCGAAGCGCCTGAGCGCACGGCGGACCCGGCTGCACGGGAAAAAGGCGGGCTCCTGAACCAGATCGCCAGGCGGTTGCGCCCAGGGCCGAAGCCCGCCGCCGCCACCTCGGGACGGACCGTCGTCGACCCGACGCCTTCGCTCGCACCCGTCGACGTCCTGCCGGCCGAAGAATACAACGAACCGCTGGAGCCGGGCTCCGGCGCGCCGGACGTGCGCAAGATCCTCGAGCGGGTCCGCGCCAGCCAGGCGGCAGCCTCCGGACGCGGTCCGGTGACGGAGACCGATCGCGCCGACTTCATCGCGGCGGCGCGTCGTGCCGCCAAGGCCGCGGCCATGGAAACCGACCCGGCGACGGGCGGCCTCGACGACATCCCCTCCTCCGGAAAGGCAAACACCGGAAAATCCGCGGGCAGCGCGCTCGCCCGGCACCGCCGGCCGATCATGATGGCCGTGGGCGCCGTCCTGCTGGTGCTGATGACGGTTCCTCTCGTCAAGACGCTGACCGGCAGCAGCGAGGTCCTGCCTCCGCCGGTGCCGATGGAAGCGCCTGCAGCCGACGCAGCACCGGCCGAGGCGAATGTCATGGCCGAAACCACGGCCGTTGCGGAAGCGGGAACGGAGCTTGACGTGGCCGCTGCCGCTCCCGCAGGAGACCCGCCGGCCGTCAGCCCGCAAGACGATACTTTGGAACGAGTGCCGTCCATTGCGCCCGCGCAACAAGAGGCGACCGCGCCCGAAGCGGCCGCGCCCGTGGCCGTCGAAGACGCAGCGCCCCGCATCGTCGTGCCCGCCTCGATCGGCCCGAAAGCGCTGACCGATGCGGCGGAAGCCGGCGACCCGCTCGCCCTCTTCGAGATCGGCGTGCGCTACACCGACGGCCGTGGCGTCGCGGCCGATCCTTCCGAGGCGGCCAACTGGTACAAGCTTGCCGCGGACAGGGGATTTGCCCCGGCGCAATACAGGCTGGCGAACCTCTTCGAGAAGGGGACGGGCGTCACCCGGGACATGGACAAGGCGATCAGCTACTACCGGCAGGCCGCCGACGCGGGCAATGCCAGCGCCATGCACAACCTCGCCGTCCTCCACGCCTCGGGCGCTGCCGGCGAACCCGACTACGCGACCGCCGTGGAATGGTTCCGGAAGGCCGCCGACTTGGGCGTGTCGGACAGCCAGTTCAACCTCGCCATCCTCTATGCCCGGGGCAACGGCACGGCCCAGGACCTCGTGCAGTCCTACAAGTGGTTTGCGATCTCCGCGAAGGGCGGGGACCGGGATGCCGCCGAAAAGCGCGACGAGGTCGCCAAGGCGATGCGGCAGGACCAGGTCCAGGCCGGACGCGTCGCGGCCGACAGCTGGAAGCCCCAGCCGCTCAAGCCGGAAGCCAACGAGGTCAACTTTCCCGACGGCTGGACCGGCGAGGCACCGCTGACCACCGGCTCCGTCGACCTGGAGAAGGCGATCCTCAACATCCAGGCGATTCTCAACAAGAACGGTTTCGATGCCGGCGCGCCGGACGGCCGGATGGGACCGAAGACGATCGAGGCCCTCAAGGCATTCCAGGCTTCCATCGGCCACGAGCCGACGGGCAAGGTGAACGATGCGCTGGTGCGGGAACTGCTGAAGCGCAACGCGTAGCCGGTCCGCTCTTTCCTCGCCGCAGGCGTTAATCACGATGCCACAAAAAGGGAGGAATGGCCGGCTAACCGGGCGGCCTGCGTTGACTAGGCGCGGCATCGGGCGCAAGACAGGAGTTCCGGAACCTGCCTTTCGGCAGGGGCCAAACTCCCGGCACTGGCGCGGAAATTGCATCCGTCTGGCGGAACCGCTCCCTTGCCGCGGCGCCATCGTGTTTGAGGTTCGGACGTGACCGTCTACCTGCCGATCGCAGAGCTTTCCGTGAACATCTTCATCATACTGGGGATGGGCGCGGCCGTCGGCTTCCTTTCCGGCATGTTCGGCGTCGGCGGCGGCTTCCTGATCACGCCGCTGCTGATCTTCTACAACATTCCGCCCGTGGTGGCCGTCGCGACCGGCGCCAACCAGGTGGTGGCCTCGTCGATCTCGGGTGCGATCACCCATTTCCGGCGCGGCACGCTCGACATCAAGCTCGGCACCGTCCTGCTGGCCGGCGGTCTCGTGGGGGCCACCGTCGGGATATGGATCTTCTCCTGGCTGCGCCGCCTCGGCCAGTTGGACCTGTTCGTCTCGCTTCTCTACGTCATCCTGCTCGGCACGGTCGGCAGCCTGATGCTCAACGAGAGCGTGCGCGCCATGCGCCGGACGGCGCGCAACGAGCCGCCGGTGGCCAAACGACCCGGCCAGCACATCTGGGTGCACCGCCTGCCGTTCAAGATGCGCTTCAAGAAGTCGAAGATCTACCTGAGCGCCATTCCGGTGCTGACGCTCGGCTTCGGGATCGGCGTCCTGACCTCGATCATGGGTGTCGGCGGCGGCTTCATCATGGTGCCGGCGATGATCTATCTCCTGCGCATCCCGACCAGCGTCGTCGTCGGGACCTCGCTGTTCCAGATCATCTTCGTGACTGCCTATACGACCATGGTGCAGGCGGCGACCAACTATTCCGTCGACATCGTGCTCGCGTCCATCCTCATGGTGGCGGGCGTGATCGGGGCGCAATACGGGGTGCGGGTCGGACAGAAGCTGCGCGGCGAACAACTGCGCGCACTGCTCGCCCTCCTCGTACTTGCCGTCGGCATCCGTCTCGCGATCGCGCTGGTGGTGACGCCGGACGATATCTATTCCGTGGTGATGGGAGGCTTCGCGTACTGATGCCCCGCCTCCTCCACGTCCTCCTTGCCGCCTTTTCCCTCATCGCCGCCTCGCCCGCCGTCGCCCAGGTGCCTTTCGGGGAAGCCTCGACGGTGAAGGAAGTGCTGGAAATCGGCACTTCGACGGACGAGATCGCCATCACCTCCGACTTCAAGGGAGCGGACCTGACGGTCTTCGGGGCGCTTACCAACGCAGACGAACTGTTCCTGGCGATCGGCCAGTACGACGTGATCGTGACGCTCGAGGGTCCGCGGGACTATGCGACGGTGCGGCGCAAGGAAAGGGTGCTCGGGATCTGGATGAACACGGATTCGATGACCTTCGAGCAGGTGCCGGAATCCTATTCGCTTGCCAGTACGCGCGCGATCGACGCCATCGACGAGGCGCCGTCGCTGAACAGCATCGGCGTCGGCATCAACCATCTCGCGCTGACGCCGACCGGCTATGTCGGCAATGCGGTGGACCTGTCGGAGTTCCGGGAGGCCTACCTGCGGCTGATGCTGTCGAGCGGGCTCTACCAGCGCGACACGAGCGGCGTCCGGTTCGTGAGCCCCAGCCTGTTCCGGGCCTCGCTGCGGCTGCCGGCCAATATTCCCGACGGGGTCCACACGGTGCGCGCCTACCTCTTCAAGAGCGGCGAGCTCATCTTCGAACGGGAACTGCCCCTGAGGGTGGTCAAGACCGGCATCGAGCAGGCCATCACCGATGCGGCGCGCGACCGTCCAATCACCTACGGCTTCCTCTGTGTCCTGATCGCCGTGATCACCGGCTGGGGCGCCAGCCTGATCTTCCGCAAGGACTGATCCGCGCTCAGCCGAGGAGGTTGGTGTAGCGGACCGAATAGATGCGGTCGCGTCCGAGAAGGTGGGCAACGAGCGCCGCGCGATCGAAAAGACCGTGCATGGCCCGGTGATTGAGGTCGAGGGCGCCCGCCAGGACGCCGAAGGCCGGCATCAGCAGGCGGGTACCGTCGGTCGCGAAGCAGGCACGACGGACATACTTGTCGCGGCGCCGGACTGTGGCGGCAGGATGAAAGTGGCCCGCCACCTCGCCCCTGCCCGCCGTCAGGCTCGGCTCGTGGCGGAAGGTGAGACCGCCGTAGAGCAGCTCGTCGAGCGAGGTTCCGGGAAGATCCGTCGTCCCGTCGGGGTCGTGGTTGCCGTTGATCCAGATCCAGTCGCGGCCGCGTGCCATGGCGCCGATCAGCGCCCGCAGGTCGGCGGGAAGATGGGCCGAGCCCTTGCGGTCGTGAAAATTGTCCCCGAGCGAGACGACCGTCTTCGGATCGTAACGGCCGATGACGGCCGCCAGGATGTTGAGCGTGGCAATCGTGTCGTATGGCGGCAGCATCATCCCCCGCCGGGCGAAGGCCGCCCCCTTTTCCAGGTGCAGGTCAGAGATCACGAGCGTGGCGGTTTCGGGAAGGTAGAGCGCGCCCAGCGGATCGCAGACCGCCGCCACGCCATGGACGAGCGTTTCCTCCGCCCCGGCGAGGGGGCCCGTCATTCCTGCTGTACGGGCCGCAAGCCCGAGGCGATGCATCAAGCGTCTGTCTTTCCACGGCGCGAAGGGCATCACGAGAGCGCCTCCGCGATCAGTTCCTCGGCCGCTTCCTCCAGCACCGCGTCCTGCGCCTCCCCGGGAACCGTTTCCCTGCCGATCTCCAGCATAACGGGGACGGCGAGCGGCGAGACGTGGTCGAGGTCGCGATGGGTGATGTGGCCCTTGATTCGCGCCAGCATATCGCCAAGCCGGCCGATGTCCAAAAGACCCGTTGCCGCATCCCGTCGCGTCGCCTCGAGCAGGATGTGGTCCGGTTCGTGGCTGCGCAGCACGTCATAGATGAGGTCGGTGGAGACCGTGACCTGTCGGCCGGTTTTCTCCTTGCCCGGGTGGCGGCGCTCGATCAGGCCGGAAATCACCGCGCAATTGCGGAAGGTGCGTTTCAGCATGTAGCTCTCGTCGAGCCAGGCCTCCAGATCGTCGCCGAGCATGTCCTCGTCGAAGAGATCGGAGAGGCTGAGACTGCCCTCGTCGATCATGCCGCCGAGATCGTTCAAGGCCCAGACCGCCAGCGAGTAATCGGTCGCGACGAAGCCGAGGGGGCGGGCGCCGAGACGTTCCAGCCTGCGGGTCAGCAGCATGCCGAGCGTCTGGTGGGCAAGCCTGCCCTCGAAACAGTAGGCGATCATGAAGAAACGCTTTCCGCGCGGGAAGGTCTCGATCAGCAACTCGTCCCTGGCCGGCAGCATGGACCGGTCCTGCTGGATCTCCAGCCACTCGCGCACCTGCTCCGGCAGGACGTTCCAGCGGGCGGGATCGGCCAGCATGGCGCGGACCTGGTCGGCGAGGTAGGTCGACAGCGGGAACTTGCCGCCGGCATAGGCGGGGATTTTCGGATCCATGGAGAACGCGTTGGAGACGAGGCATTCGTTCTCGCGGATGCCTTCGAAGCGGAGAACCTTTCCGGCGAAGAGGAAGGTATCCCCCTGCACGAGCTGTTCGAGGAAATATTCCTCGACCTTGCCGAGCGAGAGGCCGCCGCGTCCGATCGTGCCCCCGGCATTGCGCTTCACGAGACGGACGGTCAGTTCGGTCGCCTCGACGATCGTGCCGAGATTGAGCCGGTACTGCTGCGCGACCTGGGGATTGGAGACGCGCCAGCGCCCCTCCTTCGTCTTGCGGATCTTGGCGTAGCGCTCGTAGGAGCGCAGCGCATATCCGCCTGTCGCGACGAAATCGACCGCGCGCTCGAACATTTCCCAGGAGAGATTCGCATAGGGCGAGGCGCTGGTGATTTCCTCGTAGATCTCGAGCGGATCGAATGGTTCGGCACAGGCCATGCCGAGAATGTGCTGGGCGAGGACATCGAGCGCCCCTTCGCCGACCGGCGGCGTGTCCTGCGCGCCGAGATAGTTCGCATCGAGCGCCGCCTGGCATTCCATCACCTCGAAGCGATTGGAGGGGACGAGGATCGCCTTGGACGGCTCGTCCATGCGGTGGTTGGAACGGCCTATGCGCTGGGCTAGCCGGGATGCGCCCTTCGGCGCGCCGACATGGACGACGAGATCGACGTCGCCCCAGTCGATGCCCATGTCGAGCGTCGAGGTCGCGACCACCGCCCGCAACCGGTTGGCGGCCATGGCGGCTTCCACCTTGCGGCGCTGGCTGGCATCCAGCGAGCCGTGATGCAGCGCGATCGGCAGATTGTCTTCGTTGATGGTCCAAAGCTCCCGGAAGAGAAGCTCCGCCTGAAAGCGGGTATTGACGAAGACGAGAGTGGTCTTGTGCCGCCTGATCTCCTCGTAGACCTCGGGAATGGCATAGGTCGAGACGTGGCCGGACCAGGGGATGCGCTTGTCGGTTCCCAGGATGGCAATGTCGGGTGACGCGCCTCCCTGCACGTGCACGAGGCTTGCGGGCGGAGCGGCTTGCCCGCCCTGCGAGACCAGCCAGCGCTGCAGGTCCATGGGATCGGCGACGGTTGCGGACAGGCCTATCGTGCGCAGACCAGGCGCATGACGGCGCAGCCTCGCCAGCCCGAGCGATAGGAGATGCCCGCGCTTGGAGGTGACGAGCGAATGAAGCTCGTCCAGCACGACGTATCGAAGGTCCTTGAAGAAGCGTTCGGCCTCACGGTTTGCCAGCAGAAGGGCGACCTGCTCGGGCGTGGTCAGCAGGATGTCGGGCGGCGACAGCTTCTGGCGCTGGCGCTTTGCCTGGGGGGTGTCGCCCGTACGGGTCTCGACGGTGACCCCGAGCCCCATCTCGGTGACGGGTTTCATGAGGTTACGCTCGATATCGACCGTGAGCGCCTTCAGCGGCGAGACGTAGAGCGTGTGGACGCCGGTGAAGGCGGCGGAGCCCGGGGCGATCCTGCCGCGGCGGGTCAGGTCCGTCAGCGAGGGGAGAAAGCCGGCAAGGGTCTTGCCGGCACCGGTCGGCGCGATGAGAAGCGTGTTCTCCCCCGCCTCGGCCCTCGCCAGGAGTTCCAGCTGGTGGGCGCGCGGCGCCCAACCCTTTTCGGCGAACCACTTAAGGAACGGCCGGGGCAGCAAGGCGGCCTCACGGCCGGCGGATGGGGCTTCGATCAGGTCCACGGCGAGAAGATAAGCAGGCCGCGGTCAAAAAGAAGAGGCGCGGTCGGCCCTTCAGTTGCGAGTGACGGTCGTGCCGGAAGGGACGACGGCGGTCGACTGGCTCTTCTTCTGCCTTTCGGCTTCGTTGTGCCACTTGACGGCTTCGCGCGCCTCGATGCGGGCCTGCCGACGGTACTTGCCCTGCGTCCACCAGGTTCCGAACGAGCCGATGAACATGCCGATGATGAGGGCCAGCATGAGGAAGAGGAAGAAGGGAGCGGTCACCGACAGCATGCTGTCGTCCGGCCGGAAGGGATTGAGGGCCAGCGTGACGCTTTGGCGATTGGCGACGGAAAGGACGATGAGCAGGATGCCGAGCGGCACCAGAATCACCAGCGTGACAATCTTCTTCAGCCTCGTCATGTCTTCCAGCCTTGTCCTTTTATGATGCTATCGTCCCCCTCCGGAGGCAGAATAGGCGCCTCGCGGCGCCTTTCAAGTGCATTGCCGGGAAGAGCAGGAGAGCGCGTCAATCCGCCTCGTCGCCCATGCCGGGATTGAGGCGCTCGCGCAGTTCCTTGCCCGTCTTGAAGAAGGGCACCCACTTCTCCTCGACGAAGACGGATTCGCCGGTGCGCGGATTGCGCCCGGAGCGCGAGGGGCGGTTCTTGACGGAAAAGGCGCCGAAGCCGCGCAGTTCCACGCGGTTGCCGGCGGCCAGCGCATCGGTGATCTCGTCGAGCACCGCATTGACGATGTTCTCGACGTCGCGATGGTAGAGGTGCGGGTTACGTGCCGCAACAATCTGGACCAGTTCCGACTTGATCACGTTTGCCCCCTGAAAAATCTAGATTTTCACTGGCGGCCAACCTGCCAAACGGAGACAAGACCGTCAAGGAACAACTTCTCGCCCATCCAGGGGCGCATCGTGTCCACGCCGAGCATGTTTCCGAGGCCGGACAGGCGGACGAACTCGCTCATCGCCCGGGCGAACCAGAGCGACGAACTCGTCCCCTGGTCCTTCCACTCGACCATCGGCAGATCCTCGCTGACGCCCTTGCCGACGAGGTAGGCCCGGATTTCCTCTTCGCCGCCGAGCTTGTCGACGAGACCGACCTGCAATGCCTGCCGGCCGGTGAAGATGGAGCCGTCGGAAAGGCGCAGCGCCTCGTCGCGCGGAAGGTTGCGGCGCTCCGCCACAAGGTCCACGAACCAGTCGTAGCTGTCCATGATCATCGACTGGATCATCTGCCGCGCCTCCTCGCTCGGAGGATGGAAGGGCGACGGTTCCGCCTTCAGCGGCGAGGACTTGATCTCCTCGAGCGAGACGCCGAGATTGTCCATCAGCTCCGAGATCTGCGGATACTGGAAGATCACGCCGATCGACCCGGTGATCGAGCTTTCCCCCGCGACGATCGTGTCGCCGGCGGTCGCAATCATGTATCCGGCGGAGGCGGCCAGCGTGCGGATGTCGGAAACGACGGGCTTCTTTTCGGAGACCGCGCGGATGGCCTTGAAGATGCGTTCGCCGCCATAGGTGGTCCCGCCCGGCGAGGAGATCGATACGACCAGCGCCTTGACGCTGTCGCTTTCGGCGATCCTGTCCAGCCGCTCCAGGAGTTCCGTGTCATCCTGGATCATGCCCGTTATCTTGACCTGGGCGACGTGCGGGGTGGCGCGACCGCCCTCGCCTTCGCCAAGGCGGTATACGGTGAAGCCGAGCCCCACGATGACAAGAAGGGTGAGGAGCCTCCAGAAGGTGAGCTTTCTCCTCAGCCGTCGCCGATCTGCAATTGCCGATTGATCCATTGGACTGTCCTGCTGCCGATGCGCATGTCGATAATGCGACGCTGCGCCTCGACTATCACGATTTAATGTTGGCTGTTATTGTTTGTTGATCCATAAAAACCATATTGGCCAGAAATACGAAAGCCTTCCCGTCCAATCCCGCGATCGGGAAGCACGCGGAATATGAGGACCACATCCAGCCGATGCTGCAGAGAATGCTCAAAGCACCAAGGCCGGCCACCGCGGGCGGCGCGGGGGTCGACGCGTACCAGGCGGCGCTCGTCCATTCCGCGCGCGTTCGCAAGCTCCGTGTCTGGCTGCCGATCGGCGCGCTTGTCGTGTCGGCGCTGTTCATCTCCGTCTCCGTGATCCGCGCCTACCTGCCGGAAAACCTTTCCGTCGAGAGCGCCCGCATCGAGGACGGCAAGATCGTCATGGAGCGCCCGGCGATCGCCGGTCGCAACGACGACGGCATCAGCTATTCGATGACGGCGCTGCGGGCTCTGCAGGATATCGAGAACCCCAACATGATAACGCTGGAGGACGTCAAGGCCGCGGTTCCGCTGAATGCGGACACGATCGCGCGCGTCGTCGCCACGGAAGGCATCTTCGACCGCGGGACCGACAACATGGAACTGACGGCGCCCTTCGACGTCAACCTCAGCAACGGCATCACCGCAAAGTTCCAGTCTGCCCAGCTCGATGTTGTGGCCGGCACGCTGCAGACGAACGATCCGGTCTCGATCGACACCGAAGAGGCGTCCATTGTTGCACAGTCCCTCAATATAACGGATAAGGGGCGAACGATCACATTCGCGGGACAGGTTCGCGTCAATATCGAAGCCTCCGCCATCCGAAACCAGGGCAGCTAGAGCCGGCACAATGACCGTTCGTCGACCTTCGCAGATTTTCGTTTCCATGATCGCGGGTGGCTTGCTTTCGCTTGCCGCCGCCTCTCCCGCCTTCTCCCAGGCGACCACGAGCCAGATGGACGGGATGAAGCTCTCCAACGACGAGCCCATCCAGATCGAGAGCGACCAGCTTGAGATCAAGGAGCAGGAAAAGAAGGCCTATTTCACCGGCAATGTGAAGGTGGTCCAAGGCACGACCACCATGCGGGCCGGCAAGATGACGGTGCTCTATACCGGCGAAGGCGCCTCGATGACCGGCGGCAACGCGGACATCGACAAGATCTACCTCGACGACACGGTTCTCCTCAACTCGGGGACGCAACAGGCAACCGCCGATCAGGGCGAGTTCGACATGGCGTCCCAGACCTTCATCCTGACGGGCGACCAGGTCGTGCTCTCCGAGGGACCCAACGTCTTCAAGGGCTGCAAGCTGACCGTCTACATGGAAACCGGCGAAGCGCGGCTCGATGCCTGCGGGGGACGTGTCGAGATCCTTCTCGACCCGAAGTCCCGGCAGCAGCCGCAGCAGTAACGACGGAAGCAGTGTGAAACTTCCTCTCCTCTCCAGACTGGCGGCGCGCAGGCCGCCCCCCCGGGCGCCGTTCGCGGTGAAGGACAAGGCGCGCTACGAAGGCACCCTGGTCGCCCACGGGCTTTCCAAGACCTACGACACGCGCCGGGTCGTGAACGGCGTATCGCTCGTGGTTCGGCGCGGCGAGGCCGTCGGCCTGCTCGGGCCCAACGGCGCCGGCAAGACGACCTGCTTCTACATGATCACCGGGCTCGTGCCGGTCGACGAGGGCATGATCGCCATCGACGGCAACGAGGTCACCAAGATGCCGATGTATCGCCGCGCGCGGCTCGGCGTCGGCTATCTTCCGCAGGAAGCATCGATCTTCCGGGGGCTGACCGTCGAACAGAACATCCGTGCGGTTCTGGAGGTTCACGAGCCGAGCAAGGAGAAGCGGGCCCGGAAGCTCGACGAACTGCTGGAGGAATTCCATATCGGCCACTTGCGGAAGTCGGCGGCGGTGGCGCTTTCCGGCGGTGAAAGGCGGCGCCTCGAAATCGCCCGGGCGCTGGCGACCGATCCGGCCTTCATGCTGCTGGACGAACCCTTCGCCGGCGTCGATCCGATCTCCGTCTCCGACATCCAGAACCTCGTCCGCCACCTGACGGCCCGGGGCATCGGCGTCCTCATCACCGACCACAATGTCCGTGAAACGCTCGGCCTCATCGACCGCGCCTATATCATCCATGCGGGCGAGGTGCTGACCCACGGACGTGCCGAGGACATCGTCAACAATCCCGACGTCAGACGCCTCTATCTGGGCGACAAGTTCACGCTCTGAGGCGCAATCTGTCGCGGCCCAGAAGGGCCGCTTGACCAAACCAATCAAAAAAGCAATTTTTGGGCCAAGTTGATGTCCGGGCGGCGCAAGTTCGCCCGGCGGGGAGTTTGCATCCGCATGGCCTTGTCCGCCAGCCTACTTTTGCGCCAGAGCCAGTCGCTGGTCATGACACCGCAGCTGCTGCAGTCGATCCAGCTGCTGCAGATGACGCATCTCGAACTCAACCAGTTCATCGCCGGCGAAATCGAGAAGAACCCGCTGCTCGACCTTGCTTCGACTGACACCGACGATACCGTCGATGGTCGGCCGGAACAGCATTCCCCGCGCAGCGATCGGGACGAGCCGTATGACGGTGGAGGATCGGGTTCGGAAGCCTCGGACGACTGGTACGAAGCAGAGCCGGAGCTCGCCGCGGCGCGCCTGGAGGACATCGACCAGGGTTTCGAGAACGTCTTCCCGGACGACGGGCCGCTGGCCAAGGCGGACGCGCCCGAACTGCTTGGCCAATGGAAATCGATGGCCGGCGCGGAAACGGGCGACGACTATGACCTGGAGGACTTCGCCGCGTCTCCGGTGACGCTCGGCGAGCACCTCTGGCAGCAGGTCCCGTTTCTCCTGAGGAGCGCAGCCGACCGCCTGATCGCGCGCCACCTGATCGATGCCGTCGACGAGGCCGGCTACTTCTCAGGCTCGGTCGAGGACATTGCCCAGCGCCTCGGCGTGCAGCAGCAGCAGGCCGAAACGGTGCTTGCGGAACTTCAGACGCTCGATCCGCCCGGCGTAATGGCGCGTTCGCTGCGGGAATGCCTGGCCATCCAGTTGAGCCAGCGCGACCGTCTCGACCCCGCGATGAAGCTTCTCGTGGACCATCTCGACCTGCTTGCGCGGCGCGATTTTGCGACGCTGCGCCGCCTCTGCGGGGTGGGCGAGGAAGACCTTCTCGACATGCTGGCCGAAATACGAACGCTGAACCCGAAGCCCGGCGACAGCTTCGAGCGGCAGTCCGCCGAACCCATTGCCCCCGATATCGTCGTGCGCGCCGGTTCCGCCGGGGGCTGGACGCTGGAACTGAACCCCGACACCCTGCCCCGCGTGCTGGTCAACCGGCAGTATTTCCAGTCGGTGTCGAAATCCTGCGCCAAGAACCTGCCGGAACAGGACTTCCTGGCCGAGTGCATGCAGAACGCCAACTGGCTGACCCGGAGCCTCGACCAGCGGGCGAAGACCATCCTGAAGGTGGCGACCGAGATCGTGCGCCAGCAGGATGCCTTCTTCCTGCACGGCGTCGATCACCTGCGTCCGCTGACCCTCAAGATGGTCGCCGACGCGATCAAGATGCACGAATCGACCGTCAGCCGGGTGACCTCGAACAAGTACATGCTGACGCCGAGGGGCATGTTCGAGCTCAAGTACTTCTTCTCGGTGTCGATCGGCTCCAGCGAGGACGGCGGCGACGCCCATTCGGCGGAGGCCGTGCGCCACCGCATACGGGCGCTGATCGCCCAGGAGAGCCCGGAGGCCATTCTCTCCGACGACGACATCGTGATTTCGCTGAGGAAAAGCGGCGTCGACCTGGCGCGGCGCACGGTTGCCAAGTACCGGGAGGCGATGAACATTCCCTCCTCCGTCCAGCGGCGGCGTGAGAAACGGGCGATGGCGAGGCTCGTCGCCGTCTAGACTGTCCTACCAACGATGTGGTCCTTTGACCTCCGGAACGGAGCGCACGTCTCGGGAGGGCTCGAAGCGGCAGTACTGCGAAGCTCTGTCCGGAAGCACGACGGGCTCACGGGGAGAAAATTCTTTCCTCAAAGCGCCGTCAAGTCTCGGGGCCTTCGGTGGCTGGAAAGTCAGGACGCGGATAGTGCATAGCCGACCACGTGCATCCTGGACTGAAAACCGAGCTTTTCATAAACCGGAATGCCAAGCTGACTCGCGTGCAGAAACGCGCGTTCAAGAGCGGAGTTGGCATGCGCATCAGCAAGCGCAAAACGATTGGTGGCATAGCTATAGCCCCGTCCGCGGAACTGCTCCCGTGTACAAACCAGGCCAACATAAAGGGCATCGCCGTTTTGTATCACAGTTGAAACCGAGACCGGCTCCCTGTCCAGATAAGCAACATAGGCAAAGGCATCCTGCCGCCAGAACGGCTTGTCGACAAACTCTGCTCTGCAGATAGAAATGTCGGTTCTGAAGACTTCGGCTATAACACTCGCAAAATCATGCGCGACCTTGCTATCCAGCACACGGACAACGTCTAATTCCGTGGTGCATGCGCTGGGAGCGGGCGGCAGTTCACTGAGTTCCATGCCCACAAGGGGGAGCCTCCTCACGAAGCCGCGCTGAACCATGGTTGTCTCGAAATCGAAACCAGTTGTCTCTTCGAGGCATACATAAAGCAGGCCAGTATGGATTTTTCCCCGCATGTAGCTTCTTGCATGTTCCAGATGAGACAACAGCTTCTCATTATCTCCGACTGGCTCATCCAACATCAGCCCGTTCCAAAGTGTAAATCTGCTGTCGGCCCAGAACTTGGCCAGACCGTTGTCTCGCGTTGTGTCCGCATTGGCCGATGTTGAAGCATAGATGCTCATCGCGGATGCCCACTGGCTCATCCCATCCCGAATCTGATCTGTGTTTGCTGTTGCCATGCTTGCTCCTCACAGCCCAACGCGGTTTGTTTTCTGGAAGAAATGACCTGAGACCCGATTTCTGATGGCTGACTTAACCGGAGCATGTCACGATTTTGTGGCGACTGCTCCAGAACGCCGGGCAAGCCAATAGAAGGAAAGGTCGAGGCTGAGGGTGAAGAAGACGAGGCCGAAGCTGAGGCC
The DNA here is from genome assembly GCF_053618655.1 of Pseudorhizobium sp. NPDC055634. Taxonomy (NCBI): domain Bacteria; kingdom Pseudomonadati; phylum Pseudomonadota; class Alphaproteobacteria; order Hyphomicrobiales; family Rhizobiaceae; genus Pseudorhizobium; species Pseudorhizobium sp. NPDC055634. The sequence continues at coordinate 112,098 of NZ_JBSHHW010000014.1, forward strand.
CGGGGAATAGCGCGTCAGGAAGCGGGGCCCCGCGGTGACGTCGACGCGAGCATCGTCACGCCGAGGGCCGCCAGGATCGAACCTGCGGCAATCCCCTGCGCCTCCGCTTCCGACATCAACGCACCACGATATAGCGGTCCGAGCGATGGTTGATCGCAAGGAAGACGTTCAGCACCACCGCGCCGACGATGGACCATGCGACGGTCGAAGGCGACACGACTGCGAAGGCGCAGACCATCACGCAGAGATCGAAGGCGAGCTGGACGAGCCCGGCCTGAATGCCAAACCGGTCCTGGATGTAGATCGCAAGGATTCCGACCCCACCGAGCGAGGCACGGTGCCGGTAGAGGGCAAGCAGCCCGTAACCCAGGAGCAGCCCGCCGATGACGGCCGCCCAGCCGGGATGAAGATATTCGATCAGCAGGAAGCGGCTCTCGATCTCGGTAACCAGAGAAACCATGCCGATGGCGATGAAGGTCTTCAGCGAAAAGGCGAAACCGAGGCGGCGGAAGGAGAGGTAGTAGAAGGGCAGGTTCACGACGAAGAACAGCAGGCCGAAGGAAATCCCGAAGGCATAATGAAGAAGGAAGGCCACCCCGGCCGTTCCGCCCGTCAGCAGGCCGACGTGATTGAGGAGATAAAAGCCGAGGGCCGCGACGAGGGCGCCGGTCGCCAACCCCTGGCTGTCCTCCAGGAGCGTATGCTGCGAAGGATCCACGCTGTAAAAGCCAAGGCTTCGCCTATGTGGCTGCTTGTGCCGAGCCAATCCCAACCCCCAGTTCGTTGATTTCGCGACGCAATAAAGTGTCGGTCGGCTCTGTTCAACGGGTCGGGCGCGATTACTTTCAAAACGAAAGAATATGTTTTTCCGTCACTGCTTGCGCGACAGAAACAGCATGCCGCGTACCCCTTTACCGCGATCGAAGCGAATGTCCATGCGGTGAAGGTCGAGGATCACGAGGCGATGCGCGTCCATGAGTTGGCGGATATACGTTTCGGAATGCGCATAGCGGAGCGAGTCCTGCAGCACGAACCCCTGATCGGCTTCGGCCTCCTCGATCGAGAAGGCGAAGAGCCCCCCGGGGGCGAGCAGATCGACCACAAGCGGAAATGCGGCCTGCAGCGAGCCCAGGTAGTTGAGGACATCGGCCGCGACGACGAGGTCGGCGCGGCACCGCGGGAGAAGATCGGATACCAGCCCGGTGGCTTCCGCGGCGAAGTTCAGATCGACCCGGGCCAGATAATCGTAGACCTCTTTCTGACGCGCCTTCGACAGCATCCTTGCGGAAAGATCGACACCTTCCAGCCTGCCGACCATGGCGCGAAGCTCGAGGCCCATCAGGCCCGTCCCGCAGCCCAGATCGACGGCGAGGCGATAGGGCGCCGCCTCCTTCAGGAGTGCCGCAAGCCTGCCGGGGACCGTGTAGCCGAGCTTGTCCACGAGAGACGTCTCGAACCGGTCCGCATATTCGTCGAAGAGGCTCTCCACATAGCGGCTCGGGGGACGGTCGGGCACCTCCTCGGCGCCGAGAAGGGCGAGCTTCAGCCGGGCGCCGAAGATATCCCCCGGATCGGTTGCGAGCGCCTGCCGGAAGGCGTCCACCGCATCGGCGACGAGACTTGCCTTTTCCCGATACTCACCGAGGCGAAACCAGCCCGCGGCCCAGGCCGGCACCAGTTCGACCGCCTGCTCCATCATCTCGACGGCACCCTGAAGATCGCCGGCCTCGAAAAGCATCCGGGCATAGTCGATGCGGCGATCTGCTATGGCATCACCGGAAGAGAGCTGGACTAGCCGCATGGATGCTCCTGGAGGGGTGCGGGTTATTGGCCGAAGTCACAAAAAAACTCAAGTTCTATTTGAAGGGGCGGCATGGGGCGGTGGCGAACGGGCTTGCGACGCGGGCCGAGGCCGCCTATTCCTCCCCCAAACGGAGACTTAAAGCATGTCGGACGGGGTCAACCGGCTTCTCGGCGATTCGCCGGGGCGCACGATCGTCAAACTTATCGTCGTATCGCTCATCGTGGGGTTCGTGATGGCCATATTCGGCCTCGACCCCTGGGATATCGTCTACGGGATCCGCAACTTCGTCCTCGATCTCTGGTACCAGGGTTTTCACGCGCTCGGAAAAGTCGGCGACTACCTGATCCTCGGAGCGACGATCGTCATTCCCGCCTTCATCATCCTGCGGCTCTTCAGCTACAGGCGCTGACATGACCGGATCGGCCACTCTTCCAAGGCGGGGCTTCCTGGTGCTGGCGGGCTGTGGACTGCTTATCCCCGGATGCTCCACCGTCACGAGCCCGGTTTCGGTCCCGGGGGTCGACGACGAGACGGACGCCGCGTTGCCGCTGGTAAACCGCGTCCGAGCCGAACAGGGCCTTCCGGCGCTGGCCGCCGGGGCGCCGGCGCGGGCGGCCGCTGTCGAACAGGCAATGCGGATGGCGAAGGCCGAGCAGATGACGCACCTGATCGGCACGGGCGACAATTTTGCCAACCGGATGAAGCGGCGCAACGTGCCGCTGCCGGCGGCGGAGAACATCGCAAGCGGACAGCGCTCGGTGGACGAGGCCGTTCAGGCCTGGATCGTCTCCCAGCGTCACCTGAAGAACATGCTGGGCTCCTTCAGCGGCGTCGGCGTGGCGGTGGCGCAATCGCCCGCATCGCGACCCTACTGGGCCATGGTGCTTTCCGCCTGATGGAAACCGCCGCCAAGGCACCGGATGCCGTCTCGCGTCCCTTCACGGTCACCCATCGGCTGGTGCTTTCGATTGCGGTGCCGATGACGCTCGGCTTTTTGACGACGCCGCTGCTCGGGCTGACAGACACGGCCATCGTCGGCCGACTGGGACAGGCCGAAGCCCTGGCGGGCCTGGCGATCGCCGCAATCCTCTTCGATCTCATCTATGGCAGCCTCGGCTTCTTCCGGACGGCGACGACGGGACTTGCCGCGCAGGCCTTCGGCCGGGAAGACGAGCGGGAGCTTCAGGCGGTATTCTGGCGTGCGGGCCTCAGCGCGCTCGCCCTCGGCATCCTGATGCTTGCCCTTGCGCCGGTCATCCTGTGGGGCGCACCGGAACTGATGACCGACGAACCCGGGGTGCAGGCCGTGGTCCGCGAGTATTTCGCCATTCGCGTTCTTTCCAGTCCTGCGACCTTCGTCAACTACGCCGTCCTCGGTTTCGTGTTCGGTCGTGGACAGGCACGGTTCGGCCTGGCGCTGCAGATCCTCCTCAACGGGACGAACATCCTCCTTTCGATCATTCTCGGCCTGTGGCTCGGCTGGGGCGTGGCCGGGGTCGCCTGGGGGACGGCCGCGGCCGAAGTAGCGGCTGCGGCCATCGGCCTCCTTCTGGTGGTGCGCCGGTTTTCGCGCGCATCCCGTCCGGCCCGGGCCGACCTCTTCGACCGGCTCAAGCTGAAGCAGCTCTTCCAGCTCAACGCGGACATTCTCGTCCGCACCCTGATCCTGAGCAGCGCCTTCGCCCTGATGACAAAGGTCGGGTCCGGGTTCGGCGCGGTGGCGCTCGCCGCCAACGCCGTGCTGATGAACATTTTCATGCTCTCGGCATTCTTCCTGGACGGCCTTGCGGGAGCCGCCGAGCAACTCGCCGGGAGGGCGGTCGGCGCCAACTATCGGCCATCGTTCAACCGCGCCGTCAAGCTTACGGCAGCATGGTCTTTCGCGATCGCGGCGGTGCTGGCGGCTTTCTTCCTCCTGTCCGGTCCCGCGATCATCCGGTTGCTGACGACCTCAGCGGAGGTGCGGGAGATCGCCCTCGCCTATCTTCCCTGGGCCGCGATGACCGGCCTGACGGGCGCGCTCGCCTTCCAGATGGACGGCGTCTTCATCGGCGCCACCTGGTCGCGGGAGATGCGCAACATGATGCTGATATCCTTCGCCGGCTACTGCCTGGCGCTATTTGTCCTGGTGCCGGCATTCGGCAATCACGGGCTGTGGGCAGCCCTCAACCTGTTCCTGATGATCCGGGGCGTCCTCCTCGCGGCCATGGTGCCGCGCAAGACGGCTCAGAGCTTCATCGCCGCCCAGTGATCGACGCGGGAATCTCGCAATTCGCCGATCAGGTTCACGCCCTCCCGGTCGAGCAGGCCGGAGAGGCCGCGCAGGATGCGGGAGGGAAGTCCCGGGCCATCGTAGACCATGCAGGAATAGAGCTGCACCAGGTCGGCGCCGGCGCAGATCTTCTCCATCGCATCCTCGGCACTTCCGACGCCCCCGACGCCGATCAGCGGCAGCGCCGGCCCGACGCGCTTGCGCATCCTGGCGAGCACGCTCGTGGACAGGCGGAAGAGGGGCGCACCTGAAAGTCCGCCCGCTTCCGCCGCATGGCGACGGTCGGAGAGCCCCTCGCGGGAAAGCGTCGTGTTGGAGACGATCAGGCCGTCCAGGTCATGCGCCAGCGCTTCGGCGGCAACGTCATCCAGCCCTTCCTCGGTAAGATCTGGGGCGATCTTCAAAAATACCGGCAGCGAGCGTCCGAACCGGATCGCCTCCTCGGCGCGGGCGGCAAGGACCGCCTCCAGCAGCGCCTTCAGGCTGTCGCGCGCCTGCAGGTCGCGAAGGCCGGGCGTATTCGGCGAGGAGATGTTGACGGTGAAATAGCCCGCGACCGGATAGAAGCGCCGAATGCCGGCGACATAGTCCGCCACGCGGTCGGCACTGTCCTTGTTGGCGCCGATATTGACCCCGACGATGCCGGCGCCATTGCCGCGCGCCGAGAGCCGCGCGAAGGCCGCCTCGTGCCCCTCGTTGTTGAAGCCGAGCCGGTTGATCACCGCCCGGTCAGCGGTCAGCCGGAAGATGCGCGGCCTGTCGTTGCCGGCCTGCGGCTTCGGCGTCACCGTGCCGACTTCCGCAAAGCCGAAGCCGAGCTTCAGCAATGCGTCCGGAACTTCGGCATTCTTGTCGTATCCGGCGGCCATGCCGAGCGGGTTCGCAAACGAGAGCCCGGCGACGCTGCAGGCAAGACGCGGGTCTTGCGGGAGCCTGCAGGAGGGAACGACGCCGCTCTTGAGCGCGGCGATTGACATGCCATGGGCCTTTTCCGGATCGAGAAGGAAGAGCGCCTGGCGTGCCAGGTCGTTGAAGGGGCCGAACATCAGGCGATTTCCTCCGGAAAGACATGCAGGGCGTCGTCACCGAGCGGCAGGGAACGCTCCCACAGCACGGCATCCATGGGAAGCCGGGCGTAGAGATGGGGAAAGAGATCGCCGCCCCGGGAGGGCTCGAATTTCAGCGCATCCCCGAGCGCAGCGCCATCGACGGCAACGAGCAGCAGGTCGGCCATTCCTCCAAAATGCCGACGCGCCGTCTCGCGGCATTGCGCGACGGTCGAGAAGTGGATGAAGCCGTCCTGCAGATCGACGGGGGCGCCCTCGAAAACGCCTCTTTGCCTGGCCTGCTGCCAAAGCGCTCGCGGAACGATCTTATAGACGATAGTGTTCATGAACGGACTTCTGGAAACGCGTCGGGGTTACTGACAGGCGTTTGCCGCAAAGACGCCGGCTTGTCCACCGCAGGGAAAGGAAGCGCAATGAAAAGACTGGCATGGATACCCCTGTCGCTCGCACTCGCACTTCCGGCGGCATCCGCGCATGCACAGACGGCGGAGAGTTCCCGCTTCCAGCTGGAGCGAACGGAAAACGGCTTCGTCCGCCTCGACCGGGAAACCGGCGCCATGTCGCTCTGCCGGGAGGAAGGAGGCAGCCTCGCCTGCCGGATGGCGGCCGACGAGCGCGCGGCATACGAGGAGGAACTGGACCTGCTCGGCGAGCGCGTCACGGCCCTGGAGAAGCGGCTCGACGCGCAGCCCGCGTCCAAGGCGCTGCCCGGAGAGGCGGAGATCGAGCAGAGCCTTTCCATCATGGAACGGTTCATGCGCCGGTTCATGGAGATCATCCAGGACTTCACGACGGAGCGCGACAATGCCGAGCCCGCGCCGCAGCGGACCTGAGCACCACATCCAGATTCTCCCCTACAAGAACAGGGCTATTGTTTCCGGAGCCCGGCGCACGTAAACTGTGCGCAAACGTGCGACTATGCTCTTGGGAGGGGGCGTGGAATGCAAATACTGACAATCCTGATAGCTGACGACCATCCGCTCTTTCGCGGGGCGATGAAACAGGCGGTTCACGACCTGGGCGAAGAGCGGCGGATCATCGAGGCCGGCGACTTCGAAGACGCCCGCGCAGCCGCCCGCGACAATCCCGAAGCCGACGTAATGCTGCTCGACCTCGCCATGCCGGGCGTGAGCGGCTTTTCCGGACTGATGTCGCTTCGCGCGGAGTTTCCGGCACTGCCGATCGTCATCGTGTCGGCCACCGACGACGGCAACACGATCCGCCGGGCACTCGAACTCGGCGCCTCCGGCTTCATTTCGAAATCCTCCGGGCTGGACGACATCCGCGCCGGCATCAACGCGGTTCTCGAAGGCGACATCTGGGCGCCGGACGTGCCCGTACCCGTCACGGACGAGGATCCGGGCGTCAGCGACCTGCTCGAGCGGTTGCGGACGCTCACCCCGCAGCAGAGTCGCGTGCTCGCCATGCTGGGAGAAGGCCTCCTCAACAAGCAGATCGCCTATGAACTCGGGGTCTCGGAAGCGACGATCAAGGCGCATGTCTCGGCGATCCTGCTGAAACTCAATGTCGACAGCCGTACGCAGGCCGTGATCAAGCTCAGCCGCATCAACATGCCGATGGTGGCGTGAGGATTTTATTCCTCACTTCCCTTTACCCGCAGCCTCGCTTTGACTAAGCTGCCGCAAGTGGCCTTTTGGCTGCCTGCGCCGTGACGTGCTCCGCCGGGAGATTTGCGGCATCCGATGCCCATCGAGGCGGGACGGTTCGGGACGCAACAGGCCCGGACGATCCGCCGGAGTACGTACCGCCATGCTGTCACATGAAACGATCTGGGGTGCGATCGATGCACTTGCCGCGCGTCACAAGCTGACGCCGTCCGGCCTTGCGCGTCGGGCGGGCCTCGACCCGACATCGTTCAACAAGTCCAAGCGGCTCGGCCCGGACGGCCGCCTGCGCTGGCCGTCGACCGAGTCGGTCGCCAAGGTGCTGGAAGCCACGGGCGCCACGATCGACCAGTTTCTCAGTGCACTGCCGGGACAGGCGCAGTCGGACGTTCCGAGCGGCAGCTTTCCGCCGCAGACGGGCTCCATTCCGCTGCTCGGTTTTGCCCAGGCCGGCGCCGGCGGTTTCTTCGACGATGGCGGCTTTCCGGCGGGACAGGGATGGGATGTCGTCGACTTCCCCGCCTCTCCATCCAGAAAGGCGGGCGTCTATGCCCTGGAAGTCCAGGGCGATTCCATGGTGCCGCTCTACCGCGACGGGGATGTGCTGATCGTCGAGCCGGGCGCGCAGGTTCGTCGCGGTGACCGGGTGGTGGTGAGGACCCGGGAGGGCGAAGTGATGGCGAAGGTGCTGGTGCGGCAGACGCCGCGCACCATCGAGCTGACCTCCCTCAATCCCGACCATCCGAACCGGACCTTCGACATGTCGGAGATCGAATGGGTGGCGCGGATCATCTGGGCGAGCCAGTAGGAATATACTCCAGCCGTCAGTAGAGCCCGTGCGGGAAATAGCGCAGGTAGATGTCCTCTAGCCGACCGTTGCGGGAAAGCACGGCAAGCGCGTGGTCGATCGCCTCCCTCAGCGTGTCGTCGTCCTGCCGCAGCATCACCGTCAGTCCCTCGCCGAGGAACCGCTCGGAGAAGAAGGGACCGCCGTAGAGGCGACAGCAGTTCCCTGAGGCTTCGCCCGCGATCCAGAAGGGCAGCCGCAAGCCGTCGGAAAAGACCGCGGCGACCTTGTTCTCCCTCAGGGCGCCGAGCAGGGCTGCCTGGTCCTCGAAAAGAACGGGGATGGCCCGCGGGAAGAAGGCCTTCAGCATGGCCTCGTGCGCCGATCCGTTCACCGCGCCGACGGTGCGGCCGCCAAGCGCGTCCTCCCCGAACGGCCCGAGATCGCGTTCGGCATTGCGGGCAAAGCGTGCCGGGATCATCAGGTAGGGACGCGAGAAGGAGAATGAGGCGCGACGCTCCGCCGTCACCGCCACGCCCGCCATGACCGCGTCGCCGTTTCCGTTGGCCAGCGCCTTTTCCAGTTCCTCGAAGGGCATGGCCTGAACCTGGCAGCGCGTTTCGATCTTCAGTTCGAGGCAGATTTCCCGGGCAAGATCGATGTTGAAGCCGGCGATGCGGCCTGTCTGGTCGGCGAAATTGAAGGGTGGAAAGTCCGCCGTGGTCAGTATCCGCAGGCGCACGAGGTTGGAAAGATCGGGACGCGGAAGGCGTTCGCGGCCATCGAAGAGGACGGGCATTTCCGTTTCCTGCGCCGCCGCCTGGCGGGCGGGCTCGCAGGCGAAGGCAAGCATCACAACAACCAAAACGAGAAGTCCCCCCTGCCTTCTCAGGGATGTAAGCAATGCGGGCATGTCTATGATCCATTTTGGGTCAGGGCGGCAGGACGGTGTAACAGGTTCATGCGTCTGGGGGAATATTCGCGAGCGCCTCCGTTTGCGGGCGGAGAAGCCGGCCATGACAGCCGGACGCCCGGAACCGAAGGGCGACCCGAAAGGGACGAGGCGCCGGGGCTTGCCCGCGAAGCCGCCTCTCTTCACGCACTCGGTTTCGCCAAGCCGCTGATCGCGTTGATGGCCGCGAAGGCACGCAGCCGCGGCACGAGCCTCGAACAGGAACTCCTTCATCATCCCGGCATGGAGGAGCACGCCTATTACGGCGCGATGGCACGCTTCCTGCGGGTTCCCTTCCTGGAGCGGATCGACAGTTCACTCGTCATCGACAGCGAGCATCTCGATACCCAGTTGCGCCGCCCCACCATGGTCAGGCTGCAGCATCCGCGGGACGTGCCGCAGATGGCGGTCGTCCCGACGGCGCTGAAGCTCAAGGACCTTGCGGAGGCGCTGGAGAACCGGCCGGCTCTTCGCGAAGGGCTGGTCGTCACCACTCCGGGCGCCATGCGGAGGGCGGTGTGGGACGCGGGTGCGCTCCGGCGGGTTCGCCAGACGATCGGCGAACTCTTCCAGTGAGCTTTCGCGGCTTGTCGCCTGCTTTTGCGTTCCGAATCTGAATATCGGTCAACGGCATTACGGTATCGGCTTTCTGAAGGGTCGCTTGATACCGAAATTTTTACCGCGAAAAATGCTGGCTGTCACTGCACATCGTTGAACGTCGTTACGCGCGCGCGAAGCAATATTCCATATTTTTCAGATACTTTAATCACCTTACTGAACACTATTGGACGTCGCTGGAAGTGCCCGACCTGAGAGATAGGTGACGAAACGTACCGGATACATGGGTAACACTTTCCGTTTTGCGGGAGGTGTTGATGCCGTGGAAAGAGATTTCG
>NZ_JBSHHW010000015.1:0-37782 GCF_053618655.1 Pseudorhizobium sp. NPDC055634
CAGAGAACCTTGCAAACCATCGACAACCCGTTCGGCACGAGGTTGTCACCCATGTCTTAGGTACAAACCGTTACCTATGTATCCGGATCGGACATGAAGACGTTGGTGGGCCCGGAGGGACTCGAACCCCCAACCAAGCGGTTATGAGCCGCCGGCTCTAACCATTGAGCTACAGGCCCTGCCAGACTGGCATCGGGGGCGCAATGGTTCGCCGACCCGTGGGCCCCGCTCTAACGCAATTTGCCGGTCGCCTCAAGCCGTCGCCGCATTCACTTCACATTCGCGGACCACCAATGACGGATCGCCACCCGAAAGAGGAATCACGATGAATTCGTCCCTGCCCGTCTTGCGCCCCCGCACCGCCCTGCCATCGATCCTGTCCCGCCTGTCGCTCGGCGGTCTCGTCGTCCTGGCGGCCGTCGCGCCGGTCTCCGCGCAGGAGCCCCTGCCCCGCATCGAGCCGGTGGTCCGCGTCTCGGCGCAGGGCGAGGCCTCGCTTGCGCCGGATATCGCCATCGTCAGCTTCTCGGTCGTGCGCAATTCGCAGACGGCCGAGGTGGCGGTCGGCCAGAACAACTCGGCCATGGCGGCCGTGACGGCGGCGCTGAAGGCCGCGGGCGTCGAGGCCAGGGACATGCAGACGAGCAACTTCACCATCCAGCCGCAATACCGCCACTTCCAGCCGAAGGACGACGGAACGGTCGAGCCGCCCGAAGTGGTGGGCTACGAGGTGACCAATACGCTGACGGTGAAGATCCGCGACATCGCCAAGGTCGGCGAGATCCTCGACCGGTCCGTCAAGCTCGGCGTCAACCAGGGCGGCCAGATCACCTTCACCAACGACGATCCGGAAAAGGCGCTGACGGAAGCCCGCAAGCAGGCGGTCGAGCGCGCGGTCGCCAAGGCGCGCGTGCTGACGGAAGCCGCCGGCGTCAGGCTCGGACGGGTGATCGAGATCGAGGAACAGGCCCAGCTCCCCACGCCGCCGCAGCCCATGTACCGCATGGCGCTCGCCGGCGAGGCAGCAGCCGATTCGGTCCCTGTCGCCGCCGGCGAGAACACCTATGCCGTCCGGGTCGACCTCACCTTCGCGCTGGAACAGTAGGCGGACGGAAAAGGCCCCGCCGCCCGCGGACAATCCGGGGCGGCGGGGCTTTTGCATCTTCGGTGTGACGGGTTGACCGTTACCGGCGGATCACCGGGCAGCCCCGGTCGTTCGCGAAGACGATCCGGTCGCGTCCATGGCGGTCGCGGCCGACGACGGTGACGGTCCGGCGGTCGATATCCACCACCCGGGCGCGGCGCAGCCCCATGTGACGGGCCTTTTCCTCTGCAAGCCCAGGAGAGCAGCGCCCCCCACGGTCATGGCCCCGGTCGTGGCGAGGACGCTCCCAGCGGTCGCGACGGTGATCGCGGTCGTCCCAGCCGTGCTGGACGAAGATGCGGAATTCGGGGCTTGCGGCGGCCGCCGTGGATGCGGTGGCACCAAGGCCGGAGATGGCGACCAGAGCGGCAAGTCCGGTCTTGACGAGGATGTTGGTCATGGAAGTCTCCCGAAAAGGGCCAAGGGTCTGGCGCCGTTGAACTCTCCCGTCCGCCGGGATTGGAGCCAACCTATGTCGCCTCCGCTGAACGCTCTCCGAATCCCGCGTTCACCAGAGGTTCATCCGAAATCACGGGGAAAGATGCAGCACCACATTGCGGCTGTGCGGGCGGTCGCGATGCTCGAAGAGGTAGATCCCCTGCCATGTGCCGAGAAGGAGACGGCCGCCGTTCACCGGGATGGCCAGCGAGACCGGCGTCAGCGCCGCCTTGATGTGGGCCGGCATGTCGTCCGGCCCCTCCATCGTGTGGGTGACCCAGTTCATGGACGCCGTGCCGGAGGGCGGCACGAGGCGCGAGAAGAAGGTCTTCAGGTCGCGCCGGACATCCGGATCGGCGTTTTCCTGGATCAGCAGGGAGCAGGAAGTATGCCGAACGAAGACGGTCAGCAGCCCTTCTCCGGGCGACTGCCGCTTCACGAACCCGGCGACCTGGTCGGTGAACTCGTAGAGGCCCTGGCCCTCGGTCCGGATCGTCAACTGCGTCTGTGGCATGGCCTGTCCTTCACCGTCGCCTGTTCTTGCCCAGGCATGAGCGTCTCGCGGCGCTCCGTCACAGTGTCAGAAACGCCTCGAACCCGCCATAGATCATGCGTTTGCCGTCGAAGACCTGCTTCCATTCCTCGCCGGCAAGCCGCGGGTCGGCCATGACCTTGGCGACGATCTCGTCGCGCCGGGCGCGGCTCTCGTAGGTGATCCAGGAGAAGATCACCGTCTCGCCTTCGCCCGCCTGAACAGCGCGGGGAAAGGACGTGACCTCGCCATAGGGAATGTCGTCGCCCGTGCATTCCACATAGGAGAGCGCCCCATGCTCCTTCCAAACCGCGCCGGCCGCGCGGGCAATGCCCTTGTAGGCCTCCAGCTTTTCCTTCGGCACCGGCACGATGAACCCATCCACATATGCCATGTCTTCCTCCTTGGTCTTGGTTGAACGAGGCAAGGACGGCGGGAGGGAGTCCTATCCGACACCCGGGACGCATTTTTTCGCGCCGGCCTCAGAAGCGGGTGATGACGCTTATGCCGGGCGTCGTCGCGCGATCGAGCCCCATCAGAGCCGGCACCGCCTCCTCAAGGCTGATGCGCGAGGAAATCAGCCGCGAGGGCTCCATCCGGCCGGCCGCGATCATCGTGAGCATCGCATCGTAGCGCCAGGCCTGCATGCCGTGGCTGCCGTAGATTTCCAGTTCATGGCCGATCACCTGCGCCATCGGGATCTGCGGTGTCGCATGGTCGGCGAGCATCAGCCCAACCTGTACGTGCCGGCCCCGGCGGCGCAGATTGGCGATTGAATTGAAGCAGGTCACGGGATGCCCGAGCGCGTCGATGGAGACATGAGCGCCGCCGCCGGTGATCTCCCGCACCGCCTCGACGGGATCGTCGACCGCGCTGGCGTTGATCGTCGCGACCGCCCCGCAGGCCCGCGCCAGCGCCAGTTTTTCCTCCGAAAGGTCGATGCCGATCGCATTCGCCCCGAGTGCGGTCGCGATCATGATGGCGGATAGCCCGACACCGCCGCAGCCGTGGACGGCGATCCACTCGCCGGGGCCGGTGCGGGCCTGGTCGGCGACCGCGCGGAACGACGTCGCGAACCGGCAGCCAAGGCTCGCCGCGGTCGCGTCGTCGATCTCCTCCGGCAGGCGGACGAGATTGGTATCGGCATAGCCGATCGCGACATATTCGGCGAACGAGCCCCAGTGGGTGAAGCCCGGCTGGAACTGGCTGGGGCAGACCTGCTGGTTGCCGGAATGGCACTCGCTGCAGCGACCGCATCCGGACACGAAGGGCACCGTCACCCGGTCCCCGACCTTGAAGCGTATCACGCCCCTGCCCGTCGCCACCACCTCGCCCGCCAGTTCGTGGCCAGGCACATGCGGAAGGCGGATATCCGGGTCGTGCCCCATCCAGCCGTGCCAGTCGCTGCGGCAAAGCCCGGTGGCGCCGACCTTGATGACGACGCCGTCGTCCGTCGGGGCGGGATCGGGAAGCGTGAGGATTTGCGGCGCCTTCTCGAAGGAGTCGTAGAGCATGGCTTTCATAATACTGCGACCTTTTTTCGTTTCGGGCGCAGATTAATGGCCCGTCCCGGTCCGTCAACGAGGATCGCAGGCGAGCATGTCAGGAGCCCGGAAACCCGCGCCGCCGCCACTCGCTGCGCGGCACGGGAGCGCCGACGCGGAAGGCAAAGCTCATCACCCTCGTCGCCTCCTCGTTGATCTCGCAGCGGAAGCTCAGCTCGTACCAAGCACCTTGATGGCGAAATGCGGTCCGGGGAAGTTCGAGCACCGTGCCCTCCGAAAGCGGTGACCGAGGGATGAAATCTGGATCACGGGGCGGGGTGGCGTTTCGCAATTGCTCGGTCAGCTCCGTCTCGCACAGCTGGGTCGCGCGCATGGCGCGCGGCGTGCCGTCGATCGCGGTGCGCGCCACCGGGTCCTTCGTCAGGTCCGGGGAAAAAAGCCTTGCCGCTTCGGGCAGCACCTCGGCGGCCTGTTCCGCCGCTTCCGAGGCATCCACGATTGCTTGCGGCGGGACGGCCATCAGCGCTGCGATAGCGTCATCCTCCCGCGCCGCCGCCGCGATCTCTTCGGGGGTGTCAGGCTCAGCCGTCGGGGCAGGCTCGACCTCGCCTTCCGGCGGCGCCTTGGCGCCGGCCTCGGACGAATTTCCGTCAAGCGAGACACGCGGCCCCGTGGTCTCCTCGCCGAACTCGACGACAGGCCGCAGCACCGGCACCGGCGGGGCCTCCGCTGTCTCGTCGGCAGAGGGCTCCTGCTCGGCCGGCGGTTCAGGCGCCGGCGCCTCTTCGGGAGCAGGTGGCGGGGGCTCGCCCGCGGGCTCCTGCTCCGCCTGTTCGGGTTCGGGCTCCGGTTCCGGTTCCGGCTCCTGCTCGGGCTCGGGCTCGGGCTCGGGCTCGGGCTCGGGCTCGGGCTCGGGCTCGGGCTCGGGAGGCGGTTCGACGATTTCAACCGTCACCGTCTCTTCTTCCTGCGGCTTCGGCAACTCGAGCGGCAGCCCCAGGATCAGGACGATCGCCACCAGCACGTGCGCGACCACGGAGACCGGTATCCCCCATCGAAAGTCACTGCGGCGCGTCGGCTGGTCATCCTGCATGAAAGTCGATGTAAGGCCCCTGCCCGGCAAGATCGAGAGCCGCGCCCGATTCCGCGCAAAAAGAAACCCGGCCGATGGCCGGGTTCCTGTGTGGATATGGTGATCGTCCTAGCTGTCGAGGAAGCTGCGGAGCTTGCGCGAGCGGCTCGGGTGCTTGAGCTTGCGGAGCGCCTTCGCCTCGATCTGGCGGATACGCTCGCGGGTGACCGAGAACTGCTGACCGACTTCCTCCAGCGTGTGGTCGGTGTTCATGCCGATGCCGAAGCGCATGCGCAGCACGCGCTCCTCGCGCGGCGTGAGCGAGGCCAGGACCCGGGTCGTCGTCTCGCGCAGGTTCGCCTGGATGGCCGCATCGATCGGCAAGAGAGCGTTCTTGTCCTCGATGAAATCGCCGAGATGCGAATCTTCCTCGTCGCCCACCGGGGTTTCGAGCGAGATCGGCTCCTTGGCGATCTTGAGGACCTTGCGGACCTTTTCGAGCGGCATGGCGAGCTTTTCGGCCAGTTCCTCCGGCGTCGGCTCGCGGCCGATCTCGTGCAGCATCTGGCGCGAGGTGCGGACGATCTTGTTGATTGTCTCGATCATGTGCACCGGAATGCGGATCGTGCGGGCCTGGTCGGCGATCGAGCGGGTGATCGCCTGCCGGATCCACCACGTCGCGTAGGTCGAGAACTTGTAGCCGCGACGGTACTCGAACTTGTCGACCGCCTTCATGAGGCCGATATTGCCTTCCTGGATGAGGTCGAGGAACTGCAGGCCGCGGTTCGTGTACTTCTTGGCGATCGAGATCACCAGACGCAGGTTCGCCTCGACCATTTCCTTCTTGGCGATGCGCGCTTCGCGCTCGCCCTTCTGGACCATGGAGACGATGCGGCGGAACTCGGCGATCGAGATGCCGGTCTCGGTGGCGAGGTTCTGGATCTCCTGGCGGATCTCGCGGATCGTCTGGTTCTCTTCCCTGGCGAAATCCTTCCAGCCGCGGGCCGAGAGGTTGGAGATCGACTTCATCCAGTTCGGGTCGAGTTCGGCGCCCTGGTACTGTTCGAGGAAGGAATCGCGCTTGACGCCGTAGGATTCCGCCAGCCGCAGCAGGCGGCCCTCGTTCTGCATCAGCCGCTTGGAAATGTCGTAGAGCTGCTCGACGAGGCTCTCGATGCGGTTCTGGTTGAGCGACAGTGACTTGACCGCCGTGATGAGCTGATCCTTGAGTTCCTTGTAGCGACGCTCCTGTCCGGAAGACAGGGTGCCGGTGCAGGAGAGACGGGCCTCGACCTGCTGGTCCTGCAGCTTGCGCAGCTTCTTGTAGGTGTCGGCGATGACGTCGAGGGTTTCCATGACCTGCGGACGCAGTTCCGCTTCCATGGCCGCAAGCGACAGGCTCGACTCGTCGTCGTCTTCCTCTTCCTCTTCCGGCGGCAGTCCCTCGCCGCCGACGGCGGTGATGTCGTCGTCATTGGCGGCGGTGCGGGTCTTGCGCTGCTTTTCCTTCTCTTCCGCAGCCTTGCGGTCGGCCTCGATCTTCTCGGGGCTCTGGAACTGCGGCGCAGCCTTGGCCTCGGGACCGGAATAGGTGGTTTCGAGGTCGATGATCTCGCGCAGGAGCGTCGTGCCCTCGTTGAGCTCGTCGCGCCAGATGATCAGCGCCTGGAAGGTCAGCGGGCTTTCGCAGAGCCCTGCGATCATCGTCTCGCGGCCGGCCTCGATGCGCTTGGCGATCGCGATTTCGCCCTCGCGCGACAGCAGCTCGACCGAGCCCATCTCGCGCAGGTACATCCGCACCGGATCGTCGGTCCGGTCGGTCGGTTCCTTCTTCTTTGCAGTCGCCAGCGCCGTGCTCGACGCGGGAGCGATTTCGCCGCCCTCGCCGTCATTGTCGTCGGAGCTGTCGTCGTCGTCCGCCGTGGCCTCTTCGGCCTCGTCATCCTCGACAACGTTGATCCCCATGTCCGACAGCATGGCCATGGTGTCTTCGATCTGTTCGGACGTGACTTCCTCGGAAGGCAGGACCGAATTCAGTTCGTCCATCGTCACATAGCCGCGCTTCTTGGCGGCCTTGATCATCTTCTTGACCGCGTCATCCGAAAGATCGAGAAGCGGTCCGTCCTGCGTGCCCTCGCGTTCGGTTTCCGCTTCTTCGTTCTCTTTGACTTTGGTTGCCATAAATTTCGCTTTCCTTGAACGCCACCTCGCCGCGGTGGCCGCCGGCTGGGGTTACACCCTCAGCCGCGAATCACTGTTCAACACGTACGGAATGATCTTTAATTCCGGATTACCACGGAGGCGGACGTCACATGCCGAGACCGCTGGTCCACGCATCGCCGCTCGTGGCCCGGTTTGCTTGACCCACTCCACCTTTTCTGCCTGATGTGGTGATTCCCACAAATTAACGCTCCGTCAAGCTTTTCTAAGGCTATCGACCTCTGAAAAGTGGAAAAACCGTCTCTCTAGGGGTTTGAGGGCTACGCGCACACGTTTGGCGGATATGTAGTCAGCGGTCCGGGAATGACAAGGGTTTCCAGCCGCGCTCCCCATTTCTTCGGCGTTGCCGCCGCGTCCCCGGACCCTTTTTCCCTCCCGGATTGCTTCAACCATGGCTGACCGCGGCTCCCTTGACCCGACCCGACATGACGCCGAAGCCGTCGATGATCGCCTCCTGGTTCTCCAGCCGGGAGATTTCCGCCTGGACTTCGGAGAGCGCCAGGGTGAGGGCCGTGCCACGCTCCACCTCGTCGGACCCCGCTTCCGCCAGTTCCCGCTCCAGTTCGATCTTCTGCCACCGCAGTTCCTTGTTGCGCGAATGCAGCGCATAGGCCTGGCGATAGGCCTGGACGACGTCGTGCAGGTCGGCCTCCGCGGTCGCGGTCCAAAGGCGCGCATTGCGGATCTGCTGGTCCATGGTCTTCAGAAGCGCTTCGAAGCCGTTTTCCTCCAGCTGCTCCTTCAGCTTCTCCCGTTCCAGCCGCGCCCCGGCCTTCGCCGCCACCGTGAGAAGGCAGGACCAGAAACGCTGCAGGTCGCGATTCTCGAACTCGATGCCGGCGATCTCGTCATAGTCCTGCAGGAGAAGTTCCGGGTGGTTGACGACCGTCAGCGCAAGCACGCTTTCTCGCAGCGCAGGCAGATCCCGGTGGCCGCGCACGAGCCCGGAGCGCGCAAGGCGGTCCGATACGGCAACGCCGCGGCCCGCAGCCCTTGGCCCCTGCGGCGCCTGGCCGCGCTCCTGACCCTGCCCCTGCCTTCCGCCTCTCGGCTGGAAGCCCTGCCGCCGGTCGCCTCCCCGCGAGCTTGACTGGAAGAAGGCGTTCAGCCGGTCGCGGACGTCCTGCTGGTAGTGACGGCGGACGTTCTCGTCGGCGATCACCGACACGATCTGCTTCAGCCGCGCCTCAAGTTCGGCGCGCCTTTCCGGCGTCTCGAAGTTCGCCCCCGCAGTCTCCCGCATCCAGATCATCTCGGCGAGCGGCCGCGCTTCCGCAAGCACGCGGTCGAAGGGCGCGCGCCCCTCATGGCGGACGAGATCGTCCGGATCCTTGCCGTCCGGAAGAAGCGCGAAGCGCACGGATCGGCCGGGCTTCAGGAACGGCAGGGCAAGATCGGCTGCCCGATTGGCGGCCCGCACGCCCGCGCCGTCACCGTCGAAGCACAGGATCGGTTCCGAGGACATGCGCCACAGGAGGTCGAGCTGGTTTTCCGTAAGCGCGGTGCCGAGCGGGGCGACTGCGTTCTCCACGCCCGCCTGGTAGAGTGCGATGACGTCCATATAGCCTTCGACCGCGATGATCGTCCCGCTGTCGCGCGCGCCCGCACGTCCCTGGGAAGCCCCCCGCGCACGGGCGAAATTGTAGAGCACCTGACCCTTGTGGAAGAGTTCCGTCTCGTTGGAATTGAGATATTTGGCCGGCGCGTCGGGCGCCATGGCGCGTCCGCCGAAGGCGATGACCTTCTCGCGGGCGGACAGGATGGGGAACATGATCCGGTCGCGGAAACGGTCGTAGGAGACGGCGACCCCCTCCCCGTGCACCACCAGCCCGCAGGCCTCGATCTGTTCCTTGCCCACGCCCTTGCCGGCAAGGTGTTCCTTGAGCGCGTTCCTGCTTTCCGGCGCATAGCCCAGGCGGAAGGTCTCGATCGTCCTGCCGGTCAATCCGCGGTCGCGCAGATAGGCGCGCGCCTTGGCGCCGGCGGCGCTCTGCAACTGGTCCTGGAAGAAGCGCGTCGCCATTTCCATGACGTCGAGAAGCGAGGTGCGCTCCTTCTCCCGCCGCTCCGCCTGCGGATCGGGCTGCGGCAGGGCGATGCCCGCCATGTCGGCGATCTGCTGGACCGCTTCGGGGAAGTTCATCCCCTCAAGGTCGGTCAGGAAGCGGAAATGGTCGCCGGAAACGCCGCAGCCGAAGCAATGGTAGCGCCCCTTGCGATCCTCGCAGTGGAAGCTCGGGCTCTTCTCGCCGTGGAAGGGGCAGCACGCCCAGTAGTCGCCGCGCGAGACATTGGTCTTCTTGCGGTCCCAGGTCACGCGACGTCCGACGACTGCCGATATCGGCACCCGGTCGCGGATTTCGTCGAGAAAACTGTTGGAGAAGCGCATCATGACCTCTGGGCGGACCTTTCTCTATAGAGCCTGGCGGCGCAGCAATCCATCATCGGCGGGGATGATACATGCTATCCACAGCCCCGGCCGCCATAAACGGAAAAGGCGGGACCCGTAAGGCCCCGCCCCGAAAACCGCCGAAACGCGATATTACTTGAGCATGTCCTTGACCATGCCGGACGCCTTGGCGAAATCCATCTGGCCGGGATATTTCTCCTTCAGCGCGTTCATGCACTTGCCCATGTCGCGCAGGCCCTGCGCGCCGGTCTCGCTGATCACCGACTGGCAGAGCTGGCGAACCTTCTCCTCGGGCAGCTGCTCGGGCATGAAGGTCTTGATGACGTCGATTTCCTCGCGCTCCTGCGAGGCGAGTTCGGCGCGGCCGGCGTCCTCGTAGATCTTCGCGGATTCCTCGCGCTGCTTCACCATCTTCTGCAGGATCTGCATGATCTCGTCGTCGCTCACCGGATCCTTGCCGGCGCCGCGATTGGCGATGTCCCGATCCTTGATCGCCGTCTGGATGAGGCGGACCGTCGACAGGCGTCGGTTGTCCTTGGCCTTCATCGCCTCTTTCATGGCATTGGCGAGCTTGTCTCGCATCATTCGTCTGCTCCTTCGGAAAGCCGGCGCGACGGGGTCGGATTGCGGCTTTTCCTTGTCACTGGGGCGGCCCTCATAGACAAGCACGCGACATCGATCAAATCAAATCCGCCAAGTCGTTGAAATTCATGGATGTGAATTCCACCAAGAAAGAACGGGCCTGAGATTGACCGTTTCGCACGCTTTGTCTATTTTCCGGCACCTGCACGAGATTTAGGTATACAAGGCTGCGCGGGTCGTCCTGCGGGCCTTTTCCTGCGACCATAGATGGCCCACACACCCTGCGACTTCAAGTGGCGGGGCCTGCGGGCAGAAGGATAGAGATGACCGCCACAGCCCCCTGGACAAGCAAGAAGCCCACTGCCGTTCTCGTTCTCGCCGACGGCACGGTCATCGAAGGGGTGGGCGTCGGAGCCACCGGCAAGGTCACCGCGGAAGTCTGCTTCAACACCTCGCTGACCGGCTACGAGGAAATCCTCACCGACCCGTCCTACCTCGGCCAGATCGTCACCTTCACCTTCCCGCATATCGGCAATGTCGGCACCAATGACGAGGACATCGAGGACCTGACGCCGGCTGCCCGGCATGGCGCCGTCGGCGTTATCTTCAAGGCCGACATCACCGACCCGTCCAACTATCGCGCCGCAAAGCATCTCGACGAGTGGCTGAAATCGCGCGGCGTGATCGGCCTTTCCGGCATCGACACGCGTGCGCTTACCGCCTGGATCCGCGAGAACGGCGCCCCGAACGCGGTCATCTCCCATGATCCGAACGGCGTCTTCGACATCGAGGCGTTGAAAGCGGAAGCCCGCGCCTGGAGCGGCATCGAAGGCCTCGACCTCGCAAGGGAAGCCACCTCCGGCCAGTCGTCGCAGTGGACGCAGACGCCCTGGGTCTGGAACGAAGGCTATCATGACGCCGATCCCGCCAAGGCCAGCTATCACATCGTCTGCGTCGACTATGGCGTGAAGCGCAACATCCTGCGGCTGTTCGCGGGCCTCGACTGCAAGGTCACGATCGTCCCCGCCCAGACGTCCGCCGAAGACATCATGGCGCTGAAGCCCGACGGCGTCTTCCTGTCGAACGGCCCCGGCGACCCGGCGGCGACCGGCGAATACGCCGTGCCGATGATCCGGCAGGTTCTCGAAAAGGACGTGCCGACCTTCGGCATCTGCCTCGGCCACCAGATGCTGGGCCTCGCGCTGGGCGCCAGGACGGTGAAGATGCACCAGGGCCACCATGGCGGCAACCACCCGGTCAAGGACCACACCACCGGCAAGGTCGAGATCGTGTCGATGAACCACGGCTTCGCGGTGGATTCGGAAAGCCTGCCCGAGGGCGTCGAGGAAACGCACATCTCGCTCTTCGACGGCACCAACTGCGGACTGCGGGTGAGCGGCAAGCCGATCTTCTCGGTCCAGCATCACCCGGAGGCATCGCCCGGCCCGCAGGACAGCCACTACCTCTTCCGGCGCTTCATCAACATGGTGCGCGAGCGCAAGGGCGAGCCGGCACTCGCCGAGCGCTGAACCCGGACTGGAAAGGCCTGCGAAAGCGGGCCTTTTTCATTTGTCTCGCACGATGATGTAGAAGCGCAGGCAGAGCATCAGTGCTGCCGCCGCAAGTCCGGTGACGAAGCCGAACCAGACGCCGGGGCCGCCGTAGCCGAGCGGAAAGGCGAAGATCCAGGCGCAGGCAAAGCCAATCGGCCAGTAGGCGATCAACGCGAGCACCATCGGGATGGTCGTGTCCTTGAGCCCCCTCAACAGCCCTGCCCCGACCGCCTGCAATCCGTCCGCCAGCTGGAACACGCCTGCAATCACGATGAGTGTCGCCGCATAGTCGAGGACCGCCTGCGCATCCGGGCGCGCCGTATCGAGAAAGAGGCCGCCGAGCTGCTGTGGCAGGAGCGCAAAGAGCGTGCTGCCGCAGATGGAGAACACGAGGCTCACCACAAGTACGGCCACCCCCGCCCGCCTGACCGCCTGCATGTCGTGGCGCCCGTAGGCAAGCCCCACCCTGACCGTCGCGACCTGCGCCAGGCCGAGCGGGATCATGAAGGCGATCGATGCGAGCTGCAGCGCGATCCCGTGGGCTGCGAGTTCCGTCGTCCCGATCGTGCCGATCATCAGCGATGCGGCGGCGAAAAGGCTGGTTTCGGCAAGGATCGTGAAACTGATCGGCAGGCCGAGGACGAGGTTTTCGCGGATCGCGCCCCAGTCGGCGCGCCAGAAGCGGACGAAGAGTTCGTAGCGACGGGTCTGTGGCCGGATCTCGATATAGGCGATCATGGCGATACAGCCGACGGTACTGGCACAGACGGAAGCGACGGCCGCCCCGACGAGGCCCCAGGCCGGCGCGCCGAAATTCCCGAAGATCAGCGCATAGTTGAGCACGGCATTGGCCAGGAACATGCCGATCGTGACGTAGAGGATGATGCCCCCGCGCTCCAGGCCGCTCAGGAAGCTGCGCAGGACCATCAGCGTCAGCGCCGGGAAAATCCCCCACTGCGCCACGCGCAGATAATCCTGCGCGAGCGTCGCGACGTCCTCTTCCTGCCCGAGATGCATCAGGATCGCCTTGGAGAAGTACAGGATCGGGAAGGTCAGCACCGCATAGGCGAGGACGACCCAGATCCCCATCCGCACGGCGCGTCGCACGGAGGTCACGTCCCCCTGCCCGACCGCATGCGCCACCATGGGAACGACCGCGGCCGCAAAGCCCGAGCCGAAGATGAAGACGAGGAAGAAGGCCTGGCTCGCGAGGACGACCGCCGCCAGTTCCACCGTCCCCAGCCATCCGACCATGATGACGTCGGTCGTGTTGATCGCCATCTGCGCCAGCTGCGCCCCGACGAAGGGGATGCCCAGGCCGATTGTCGATCGGATGTGATGCCCCCAGGAATTATCGGGGACGGGGGAAGCCGCGACGGCAGACGGGCTCGGCATTACGATTCTCCAGACGAAAAAAGCCGCTTGCGGTACGGCGAGCGGCGTCGCGCATGCTTTAGATCAGCGCCCGCCGACCGGCAAGCAAAGCCGGCGGCGTAGCAATATTTGTCACCTATGCTTCACGATAGGTGATGGTTGGGCGCCGCGATCCCACCCCGGGCTTGACCCGGCGCGCGAGGACGACCACGGCGAGCAGGATGAACCCGGCCGAAAGAAGATAGGCAGCACCGGCGAACTCCACCCGCGCGCCCTCTCCGGTAAAGCCGCTGAACACCTGCGTGAAGATCAGCGGTCCGATGATCGTCGTCAGGCTGGTGATGCTCGTCATCGCCCCCTGCAACTCTCCCTGCGCCGACGGCGGAACCTTGCCTGCCGCGATGCTGCGCAAGGCCGGATCGGCGATGTTCTCGATGGTCGTCAGCAGGATCACCGCGTAGACCATCCACCCTTCCCAGGCGATCGCATACCCGACGAGACCGATGGCGGAGAAGCTGAGGCCGAGGACAGCCGTCCGCCATTCCCCCAGCACCGGCACGATCCGCGGCAGGACCGTCGCCATGACGACGGCGGCGCAGATCCCGAAGAGGCCGAGCGAGAGCCCGATCTGGCCCTCGCTCCAGCCGTAGCGATAGGCCGAGACGAAGGACCAGACAGACGGGTAGACCGCATGCGCCAGCCAGTAGAGGAAGAGGACCGTCAGCACCGCGCCGATCCCCGGGTACTGGCGCATCTGCTTGAGGGCACCGAGCGGATTGGCGCGACGCCACTCGAACCGCCGGCGATTGACCGGCGCGAGCGTCTCCGGCAGGAGAAAGCAGGCGGCGACGAAGTTGATGAACGAGAGCGCCGCCGCGCCGAAGAAAGGCACGCGGGGCCCGAACTCGCCGAGAAGCCCGCCGATCACCGGCCCGATGGTGAAACCGACGCCGAAGGCAATCCCGATCAGGCCGAAGTTCTTCGCGCGGTTCTCGTCGTTGCTGATGTCGGCGATATAGGCGGAGCAGGTTGCGAAACTGCCGCCGCTGATACCCGCAAGCACGCGCCCCACGAACAGCATCCAGTAGGTCGTCGCCAAAGCACAGATGAAGTTGTCCACCGCGAAGGTCAGCACCGAAAGCAGCAGGATCGGCCGGCGCCCGAAGCGGTCGCTCAGGTTGCCGAGGAGCGGCGCGAACAGGAACTGCATCACCGAATAGATAAGCAGCAGCCACCCCCCATCGACGGCCGCGTCGCTGATGCTGTCACCCGTAAGCTCGTGCAGGAAGGCCGGCAGCACCGGCATGATGATCGCGATCCCGATGATATCGAGAAACAGGATCATGAAGACAAGGAAGAGCCCCCGTCGGACGAATTTCGGTTCGGGCATGGAACGTCTCTCAGCAAAATATTCTCCGGAAAGACGAGCGGGTCGTCGGACGGCCTACATATCCGCCTCGGCAGACCGAAACAATACCAGAACATCCAATGTTTTTGATGCTGCGGCCAAGGAAATTGATGGCTGATGCGAACGTTCGCGACACGAAGACGGAACAGAGAGAGCCGGCCTTACCGGCTCTCCTCCCGATTGGCCTTCATCGCCCGCCTCAGGTGACCCAGGGCAGGCCCGACATCCGGCGGCTAGATGTCGCCGGAGAAGGTGTCGCAGGCGTTGACGTCGCCGTTCTCGAAGCCGCGGCGGAACCAGTCCATCCGCTGGGCGGAGGTGCCGTGATTGAAGCTTTCCGGCACCACATAACCCTGGCTGCGCTTCTGCAGCGTGTCGTCGCCGATCTGCTGGGCAGCGTTGAGCGCCTCCTCGAGGTCGCCCTGCTCGAGCAGCCCCTTCTGATCGGTGAACTTCGCCCAGACGCCGGCAAAGCAGTCGGCCTGAAGCTCCACCCGGACCGACATCCGGTTCGCCTCGACCTCGCTCATGCGCTGCCGCGACTGGTTGAAGCGCGGCAGGACGCCGATGAGGTTCTGGACGTGATGGCCAACCTCATGGGCGATGACATAGGCCTCGGCGAAATCGCCCGCGGCGCCGAACTGCTGCTTCAACTCCTGGAAGAAGGAGGTGTCGAGATAGACCCTCTGGTCGCCCGGGCAATAGAAGGGGCCGGTGGCGGCGGAAGCGAACCCGCAAGCCGACTGTACCTGGCCGGAAAACAGCACGAGCGTCGGCTCGCGGTAGGTCTCGCCGCTCGCCTGGAAGATGCCGTTCCAGGTGTCCTCGGTCTCCGCGAGCACCGTGCGGATGAAGGCCGTCGTCTGGTCGTCGGCCGGAGGACGTCCCGTCTGTTCCTCGTACCGTCCGGCGGGCGCCCCCCCGTCCAGTCCGATGTCGCCACCCGACAGGAGCGTCAGCGGGTTGATGCCCAGCACCCAGGAGATCACCAGGATCAGGATGATCCCGCCGATGCCGATGCCGCCACCGGCACGGCGAACCCCACCGCGTCCGACGGGAATGCGAACGCCGCCGCGGCCGAACGGGTTACGCCCGCCGGCTCCGCGCCGGTCCTCGACATTGCTCGACTGGCGGCGACCTCTCCATTCCATCGAATCTTCTCCTGATGCCCATCAGGACCGTATAACGCGGCGAAGCCAAAGACGATCCAATTCCGTTACCGATCACGCGCTATGCGACCCGCAAAGCGCGTTTGCCCGGCAGGAAAACCGTCAGCAGCCCGAGCGCCGGCAGAAAGGCGCAGATCGTGTAGACGGTCGAAAGGCCGTGGCTGTCGGCAAGCACGCCGAGAAGTGCGGCGGCAATCCCCCCGACCCCGAAGGCGATCCCGAAGAAGATGCCGGCGATCATGCCCACCCGTCCCGGCACCAGTTCCTGCGCCATGACGACGATGGCGGGAAAGGACGAGGCCATCAGGAAGCCGATGATCGCCGAAAGCAGGATCGTCATCGGAAGATCTGCAAACGGCATTGCCAGCGTGAAGGGCAGCACGCCGAGGATCGAGATCCAGATCACCACCTTCGACCCGAACCGGTCGCCGACAGGACCGCCGATAACCGTGCCGAGCGCGACCGAGCCGAGGAACACGAAGAGCATGATCTGCGACTGCTGGACGGTGACGCCGAACCGGTCGATCACGAAGAAGGTGTAGTAGCTGCTGATCGAGGCCATGTAGGCGTTCTTGGAAAAGGTCAGGATCGTCAGCACCACGAGGGCGATCACGACCGTCTGCCGCGGAAGACCGTGCGCCTGAAGGGCCTTCCTGCGGCCCTTGCTCGCCAGCATGTGCGCCTTGTACCAGCGTGCGATCCAGGTCAGCACGAGGATGCCGAGAAGCGCGATCCCGGAAAACCAGGCGACGCTTCCCTGCCCGTTCGGGACGATCAGGAAGGCCGCCAGGAGAGGCCCGATGGACTGCCCGAAATTGCCGCCCACCTGGAAGGTCGCCTGGGCGAAGCCGTAGCGCCCGCCGGCCGCCAGGCGGGCGACCCGCGAGGCCTCCGGATGGAAGACGGCAGAGCCGATCCCCACCATCGCCGCCGCCACGACGAGGATCGCATAGGTGTGGGATCCGGCAAGCAGCAGCAGGCCGAGGAAGGTCGAGCCCATGCCGATCGGCAGCGAATAGGGAAAGGGCTTCCTGTCGGTGATCGTGCCGATGATCGGCTGCAGCAGCGAGGCGGTGCACTGGAAGGCGAGCGTCAGGAGGCCGATCTGCCAGAAATCGAGATTGAAGTCCGCCTTCAGCATCGGATAGATCGCCGAGATCATCGACTGCATGATGTCGTTGAGCATGTGGCAGAAGCTCGTCGCCAGGATGATCGGCAGGACGGTCTTCTCGGCCGCGGCGGCCGCCGGCTTGCCGATCGGCTTGGAGGTGGCATCGGCCATGGGTACTCCTGCGTGCAATGGGCGGTGGGCACACTCGAGGCCAAGACGTCTATTCCGATCCCGCCCGCCTGTCCATGCCGATGAGACCCACTCCCGGCACGACCGGATCACAATCCTTGCGGATGGCCGCAATCCCGGTCCCGCGAATTCCTGTAGATTAGGCGATTTATGGGGTTCCGCTCTTCGCGAGATTTGCCTATAAGCCGCGTCTAGCCTCAAAAGACCATGCTCGTGCGCCCGGCCGGTGAACCTTCCACCTTGGCCGGTTTTTCGCGCAGCCGGAAATAGCGGAAAGAAACCATGCCCAAGCGCCAAGATCTGAAATCCATCCTCATCATCGGCGCGGGTCCGATCGTCATCGGTCAGGCATGCGAGTTCGACTATTCCGGGACACAGGCCTGCAAGGCGCTGCGCGAGGAAGGCTACCGGGTGATCCTGGTGAACTCCAACCCGGCGACGATCATGACCGATCCGGGCCTCGCCGACGCCACCTATGTGGAGCCGATCACGCCGGAAGTGGTGGCCAAGATCATCGCCAAGGAGCGTCCCGACGCCCTGCTTCCGACCATGGGCGGCCAGACGGCGCTCAATACCGCCCTCTCCCTCAAGCGGATGGGCGTGCTCGACCGCTACAATGTCGAGATGATCGGCGCCAAGCCGGAGGCGATCGACAAGGCCGAGGACCGCGCCCTCTTCCGCGAGGCCATGGCGAAGATCGGGCTGGAGACGCCCAAGTCGATGCTCGCCAATGCCACCGACATCAAGGAGCAGGACCGCAAGGCCCACGAGGCGGAACGCGCCAAGCTCCGCGAGAGCCTCTCGGGCGATGCGCTCGACAAGGCGCTGGACGAACTCGAGAACCAGTGGAACCTCGGCGAGAGCGACCGCAAGCAGCGTTACATGAGCCACGCGATGGCGGTTGCCGCCCAGGCGCTCGACCATGTCGGCCTGCCGGCGATCATCCGCCCCTCCTTCACGCTGGGCGGCACCGGCGGCGGCATCGCCTATAACCGTTCGGAATTCTTCGAGATCGTCTCCGGCGGCCTCGATGCCTCGCCCACGACCGAGGTCCTGATCGAGGAATCCGTCCTCGGCTGGAAGGAGTACGAGATGGAGGTGATCCGCGACAAGGCGGACAACTGCATCATCATCTGCTCCATCGAGAACATCGACCCGATGGGCGTCCATACGGGCGATTCCATCACCGTCGCGCCGGCACTGACGCTGACGGACAAGGAATACCAGATCATGCGCAACGCCTCGATCGCGGTGCTGCGCGAGATCGGCGTCGAGACGGGCGGCTCCAACGTCCAGTTCGCGGTCAACCCCAAGGACGGCCGACTCGTCGTCATCGAGATGAACCCGCGCGTGTCGCGCTCCTCCGCGCTCGCCTCCAAGGCGACCGGCTTCCCGATCGCCAAGGTCGCGGCCAAGCTCGCCATCGGCTACACGCTGGACGAACTGGAGAACGACATCACCGGCGGCGCGACGCCCGCCTCCTTCGAGCCGTCGATCGACTACGTCGTCACCAAGATCCCGCGCTTCGCGTTCGAGAAGTTCCCCGGCGCCGAGCCGACGCTTACCACGGCGATGAAGTCGGTCGGCGAGGTCATGGCCATCGGCCGCACCTTCGCCGAATCGCTGCAGAAGGCGCTGCGCGGCATGGAGACCGGGCTGACCGGCCTCGACGAGATCGAGATCCCGGGCCTCGAGGCCGGCGAGAATGCCACCAATGCCATCCGCGCCGCAATAGGCACGCCGACGCCGGATCGGTTGCGCATGGTGGTCCAGGCGCTGCGCATGGGCATGTCGGAAGCCGAGGTTCACGAGGCCTGCCGCATCGACCCGTGGTTCATCGCCCAGTTCAAGGCGATCGTAGACATGGAGGCCCGCATCCGCGAGCACGGCCTGCCGACGGATGCCGAGAACCTGCGCATGCTGAAGGCCATGGGCTTCTCCGATGCCCGCCTCGCGAGCCTCACCGGCCAGCGCCCGAAGGAAGTCGCCGAGCTGCGCAACAGCCTGAACGTGCGCCCCGTCTTCAAGCGGATAGACACCTGCGCGGCCGAATTCGCCTCGCCGACCGCCTACATGTACTCGACCTACGAGACGCCCTTCGTCGGCGCGCTGCAGTCCGAGGCCAAGGTGTCGGACCGCAAGAAGGTCGTCATCCTCGGCGGCGGACCGAACCGCATCGGCCAGGGCATCGAATTCGACTACTGCTGCTGCCATGCGGCCTTCGCGCTGAAGGATGCCGGCTTCGAAGCCATCATGATCAACTGCAATCCGGAGACTGTCTCGACCGACTACGACACCTCCGATCGCCTCTACTTCGAGCCGCTGACCGCCGAGGATGTGATCGAGATCCTGCGCGCCGAGCAGGAAAAGGGCGAAGTGATCGGCGTGATCGTGCAGTTCGGCGGCCAGACGCCGCTGAAGCTTGCCGAGGCGCTCGAGAAGAACGGCATCCCGATCCTCGGCACCGCGCCCGACATGATCGACCTTGCCGAGGACCGCGACCGCTTCCAGAAGCTCCTGCAGAAGCTCGACCTCGCCCAGCCCAACAACGGCATCGCCTATTCGGTCGAGCAGGCCCGCCTCGTGGCGGCCGAGATCGGCTTCCCGCTCGTCGTGCGCCCCTCCTACGTGCTCGGCGGCCGCGCCATGCAGATCATCCACTCCGAGAGCCAGCTCCAGACCTATCTCCTGGATACGGTTCCGGGCCTGGTGCCGGAAGACATCAAGCAGCGCTACCCGAACGACAAGACCGGCCAGATCAACACCCTGCTCGGCAAGAACCCGCTTCTCTTCGACAGCTACCTCACCAACGCGGTCGAGGTCGACGTCGATGCGCTGTGCGATGGCGAGAGCGTCTTCGTCTCCGGCATCATGGAACATATCGAGGAAGCCGGCATCCACTCCGGCGATTCCGCCTGCTCGCTGCCGACCCGCTCCCTCTCGACGGAAATCGTCGACGAGCTGGAGCGCCAGACGACCGCACTCGCCAAGGCGCTCAATGTCGGCGGCCTGATGAACGTGCAGTACGCCATCAAGGACGGCACGATCTACGTCCTGGAAGTGAATCCCCGCGCATCGCGTACCGTCCCCTTCGTCGCCAAGACCATCGGTGCGCCGATCGCCAAGATCGCTGCCCGCATCATGGCCGGCGAGAAGCTGGACGCGGCGATCGCCGCCTATGGCGAAAAGCCCGATCCGCGCAACCTGAAGCACATTGCCGTCAAGGAAGCCGTCTTCCCCTTCGCCCGCTTCCCGGGCGTCGATATCCTGCTCGGACCGGAAATGCGCTCCACCGGCGAAGTGATCGGCCTCGATACCGACTTCGCGCTCGCCTTCGCCAAGGCCCAGCTCGGCGCCGGCGTCGAACTGCCGCGTGAAGGCACGGTCTTCGTGTCGGTCCGTGACGAGGACAAGCAGCGGGTCCTTCCGGCGATCCGCATCCTGACCGAGATCGGCTTCAAGGTGCTCGCAACCGGCGGCACGCAGCGTTTCCTTGCAGAACAGGGCATCGCGGCCACCAAGATCAACAAGGTCCTCGAGGGCCGTCCGCATATCGAGGACGCGATCCGCAACCGTCAGGTCCAGCTCGTCATCAACACGACGGACGGCAACAAGGCGATCTCGGATTCGAAATCGCTGCGCCGCGCGACGCTGATGCAGAAGGTGCCATACTACACGACCATGGCCGGTGCCGAAGCCGCCGCGATGGCGATCCGGGCGCTGAAGGCCGGCAACCTCGAAGTCCGGCCGCTGCAAAGCTACTTCTGATATCTCGGGAAACCGGTCGCTGTTGACCGGTTTCTTTTTCTCCTGTATTTAGCCAATCAGTTATTTAATCTAGTGGCTAAATATGACCGACGCGCTTTCACAGACCTTTGCCGCTCTCGCGGACCCTACCCGCCGCGCCATCCTCGCGCGCCTTGCGAAGGGAGAGGCAACGGTGAACGAGCTTGCCGAGCCGTTCGACATGAGCCTGCCGGCCGTCTCGAAACACCTGAAGGTCCTGGAAAGGGCCCGGCTTATCTCGCGCAGCCGCAACGCCCAGTGGCGCCCCTGCCGGCTGGAGCCCGGCGCATTGAAGACCATCGACGGCTGGCTCGGCGACTACCGCTCTCTCTGGGAACACCGCCTCGACCGGCTCGAGGATTACCTCGCGACTTTGACGACGGAAGAAAAGGAAGCCGGGAAATGACCGAGAAGATGGAGATTCTCAACGACCGCCTGTTCGCGGTGGACCCGCCGACGCTCTTTGACGCCTTTGCCGATCCTCGCAAGTTGGAGCAATGGTGGGGCCCGCACGGTTTCGCCAACAGGATCGACCGCTTCGACTTTCGCCCCGGCGGTGACTGGCGGATCACCATGACCGCCTCCGACGGCACCGACTTCGACAATCACTCCACCTTCCAGGAGATCGTTCCGGGCGAGCGGATCGTCTTCCTCCACCACCTTCCCATGCACGTCTACACGATGGAGATGCGCTTCGCGCCCGAGGCCGGCGGCACCCGCCTCCACTGGAAAATGCTGTTCGAACCGACCGAGGAGAACCTGCAACTCAAGCGGTTCATCGCGGCCGCCAACGAGCAGAACTTCGACCGACTGGAAACCCTCCTCCAAAGCTGAACCAGGGATGCTGACATGACGACGGTAACAGACAGCAACAGGATCATCGAAGTCGACCGCTTCATCGCAGCCCCGCGGGAGCTCGTCTTCAAGATGCTGACCGATGCGCGCCACCTCGACAAGTGGTGGGGACCGGACGGCTTCGTCACCGAGACGCACGAGATGGATTTCTCCGTCGGCGGCCTGTGGCACTACACGATGCACGGCATGGACAAGGACTGGCCGAACTGGATCCGCTACAAGGAGATCTCGGCCCCGGAGCGGATCGCCTATGACCATGGCGCCGAACTGGGCGAGCCGGCCTGGTTCGAAGGGGCCATCACGCTCAGGACCGAAGGCGAAGGAACCCGAATCACCATCACCCTCACCTTCCCGACGCCGGAAGCCCGCGAGGCGACGCTCAAGTTCGGCGCCGTCGAAGGCGGCAGGCAGACGCTGGCGCGGCTGGATGCCTACGTTACGGCTCCACTGACGCAGGCCTGAGAACCCGGGCCTGAGAACCCGGCCTGAGAACCCGCCTGATAACCCCTTGCGGGCGCCTTTAGCCTGACACTTGTCAAGGCCGCCGATTCAGGGAATTCTCTCCTTCGGGAGAACAATAATGGCGCCACCTGGTGAAACGCCTGACCGCGCGGGCAGGCGCGAATGGATCGGCCTGTCCGTCCTGTCGATCGCCTGCCTGATCTATTCCATGGACCTGTCGGTCCTCTTCCTGGCGGTACCGGCGATCGTGGCGGATCTCGATCCTTCCGCCACGCAGCTTCTCTGGATCAACGATATCTACGGCTTCATGGTCGCCGGTTTCCTGGTGACCATGGGCACGCTCGGCGACCGCATCGGCCGGCGACGCGTCCTGCTGTTCGGAGCCTTCGCCTTCGGCGTCGCGTCCGGCCTCGCGGCCTTCTCGCAGACGGCCGGGCAACTGATCGCCGCAAGGGCGCTCCTGGGGATCGCCGGAGCGACGATCGCCCCCTCCACCCTCTCGCTGATCGTCAACCTCTTTCGCGACGAAGCCGAGCGCAACAGGGCCATCGGCATCTGGGGCACGGCCTTCGCGCTCGGAGGCCTCGTGGGGCCGCTGATCGGCGGTGTCCTGCTGCAATATTTCCACTGGGGTTCCGTCTTCCTCATCAACATTCCGGTCATGCTGGTGCTTCTCGCCGTCGCCCCTTTCCTGCTTCCGGAGTACAAGAACGAGGATGGAGGCCGGCTCGACCTCGTGAGCGTGGTCCTCTCCCTGTCGACGGTCCTGCCGATCGTCTACGGGGTGAAGCAGATGGCCGCCGACGGTTTCGAGCCGGTCCAGTTGCTCTTTATCGCCGCAGGGCTTCTCGTCGGTTTCGCCTTCATCCAGCGCCAGAAGCGCCTGTCCGCGCCGCTGGTCGATCTCGCCCTGTTCCAGAACCCCGCCTTCAACGCCTCCCTGCTGGTCAACCTCGCCGGCATCTTCTTCGTCTTCGGCGTCTTCCTGTTCCAGAACCTCTTCCTCCAGCTCGTGCTCGGGCTCTCGCCCCTGAAGGCCGCCCTGTGGTCGGCGCCCTCGGCCCTGGTCTTCACCGTCATGTCCTTCCAGGCCTACCGCTTCACCAATCACTTCGGCCCGGTCCGGACGGTCGTCGTCGGGCTCGTGGTGAATGCGGCCGGCACGGCGGCCATGGCGGTTGCGGCCTATTGGGAAAGCCTGCCGGGCATCCTCGGCGCGAGCGTCATCATCGGGCTCGGCTTTGTCCCCGTCATCCTCACGACCACCGGCCTGATCGTCGGCACCGCTCCGCCGGAGCGCGCCGGCTCGGCCTCGGCGATATCGGAAACCAGCGCGGAATTCGGCGGTGCGCTTGGGGTTGCCCTTCTCGGCAGCCTCGCCACGCTCGTCTATCGCACGGCGATGGGTGGGGCTGATCTCGAAGGTCTCAGCCCGCAACAGGTCGCGGCGGTGTCGGCCACTCTGGCGGGGGCCGTGGAGACGGCGCAGCAACTTCCGGCCTCCGCATCGGCCATATGGCTGCCCGCTGCAAAGAGCGGCTTTGCGGCGGGCTTCTCGCTCTCCTGCATCGTCGCGACGGCGACCCTGCTTCTTCTCGCCCTCATCGCGCGGCGCGTCTATGCCGCTGCCCGCATCGGCGAGAGCGCGCTCGCATCCCACTGAACCGGAAAGAGCTTGACCGGTTCATGCAAAACCCGCGGCAAGCCCTTGAACCGACTCGAAATCCTCCCGGAAACGCAGCAGCTCCTTCGCCTTCAGGTCCGGATCCGGGATGCGCAGAAGATAGGACGGGTGGACGGTGACGAAGAGGCTTCGTCCGCCCTCCATCGGCATCGGCCTGCCTCGGACATCGGCCAGCCTGCGCCGGTCGTCGGTCAGCGCGAAATAGGCCGTCGCGCCCATGGCGACGACGAGCTTGGGCTTCACCAGCGCAATCTCCCGGCCGAGCCACCAGCGGCACTGCTCGACTTCTCTCTTCGATGGTTTCTGGTGGATGCGCCGCTTGCCGCGCGGCTCGTACTTGAAGTGCTTCACCGCATTGGTGACGTAGAGCAAACTACGGTCGAGCCCGGCGTGGCGGATCACCTCGTCGAACACCCTCCCCGCCGGGCCGACGAACGGCCTGCCCGCAAGGTCCTCCTGGTCGCCCGGCTGCTCTCCCACCACCATGATATCGGCCGCGGGATTGCCCTCGCCGAATACCGTCTGCGTCGCCTTGCAACGAAGCGGGCATCGCGTGCAGTGGCGCACCTCCTCCTTCAGCGCCTCGATCGTGCCGGCCGGAGGCGGCTGCGGGCCCGGCTGAAGCGCGGCGGCGGCCTGCAGCCGGTGATGGAACGGCTGCGGCTCGCTCGCCGCCTTCGACGCCATCTCCATGACGCTTCGCTCGGCATTGGCGATGAGGCCGGGAATGAGGTCCGCCTCCGGCAGGTTCTTCCAGTATTTCTTCGGCATCTCGGCCGTCATCGCCTTCACCTTCAGGCGGGCGGGGTTGAAGATCGAGGCATAATAGGTCCGCCAGAGGTCGTCGGCCTCGTCCCTGAGGTCCGGCTTTACCGCCGGCTCGCTCGTCACGCGCAGCGTCTCGCCGTCCCAGGACGCGGACCCCTTCGGCGTGGCGATCAGCCAGTCCATGTCGTTGAAGCGCCGCTGGAAGAAAGGAGCCACCCGCTCGACGATGTAGTGGTCCGGCTCGAACCAGGCGACGAAACGACGGCGCCCGGCCTCTCCCGGCGGCAGCGGCACTTCCTTGAACCGGACGAAGGCGGTCATCTTGTGGTAGTCGCGCCCGACCGACTTCGCCATCAGCCTCGCCGCCACCACATCCGCATCGGCGGCCATGGAAAGGATGTTGCGGTCGCGCGCCAGCCGGAAAAGCAGCCGGTAGAGAAGCCCGAAGCGGCCCGGATCGGAATGACAGACGACCGCGCCGGCGAGCTTCACGAAGTCCGCCGGGACCGAGAGCGGCGGCCCCTCCGGCACGGCCGGCAGGTTGTCGTCCACAACATCCGGAAACAGGCTTTCCGCCTCGTCCACCGTCCGCCAGTCGACATCCCGAGGACGCACTCCACGCTGCAGAAGGGCGCGGGCGGCATCGCGCCATTCGCCGAGATCCCCCTTGCCCTCCAGCGTGATCGTGTGCATCAGAGGAGCGACAACTGTTCCGGTTTCGGTGCAAACATCGCCCGCAGGTCCGGCCGGTCGACCAGCCTGCGCGGGGACCAGCCTTCGGTGCTGATGAAGGGCTGCACCTTCTTCAGCGAGACGCCGAGCCGCTTCAGGTCGTCAAGCCGCAGGCGGGAAAAGCGGCGTGCCGCGATGATCGCCTTGACCGTCTTCGTCCCGAGACCCGGCACCCGGAGCAGCATTTCCCGATCGGCCCGGTTGATGTCGACCGGGAAGCGCTCCCGATGCCCGAGCGCCCAGGCGAGCTTGGGGTCGAGGTCGAGATCGAGCATGCCGTCGGGGCGCGACGAGATGATTTCGCCGATATCGAAGCCGTAGAAACGGTAGAGCCAGTCCGCCTGGTAGAGCCGGTGCTCGCGCATCAGCGGCGGCTTGATGAGCGGCAGGTTGCTCGAGGCGTCCGGAATGGGGCTGAAGGCGGAGTAGTAGACCCTCTTCAACCCGTAGCTGCCGTAAAGCCGCGCGCTCGTGCCGAGGATGGTCGCGTCGTTCGCACCGTCGGCGCCGACGATCATCTGCGTGCTCTGGCCGGCCGGCGCGAACTTCCGCTTCCGCTTCGTCCTCAGCGTCGGCTCGCTCATTTCCTCGATCTTCAGCCGCAGCTCGCCCATCGACCGGCGGATGCTGTCCGGCCGCTTTTCGGGCGCATAGCGGCTGATCCCGGCATCCGTCGGCAATTCGATGTTGATCGACAGCCGGTCCGCATAAAGCCCCGCTTCCTCGATCAGATGCGGCGAGGCTTCCGGGATCGACTTCAGATGGATGTAGCCGCGGAAATTGTGGACCGTGCGCAGTTCGCGTGCGATTCGCACCATCTCCTCCATCGTGTGGTCGGAGGAGCGGATGATGCCGGACGACAGGAAGAGGCCTTCGATATAGTTGCGGCGGTAGAATTCCAGCGTCAGCCAGATGACTTCTTCGACCGAAAAGCGCGCCCGCTCGACATTGCTGGAGGAGCGGTTGATGCAGTAGGCGCAGTCATAGATGCAGAAATTGGTGAGAAGGATCTTGAGGAGCGAGATGCATCGCCCGTCCGGCGCATAGGCGTGGCAGATCCCCGATCCCTCCGTCGAGCCCAGTCCACCCGTATCGCCCGAATGACGTCGCGTGGTGCCGCTCGACGCACAGGATGCATCGTATTTTGCCGCATCCGAGAGGATGGCCAGACGTTCCTTGAGCGACTTCTTCATTAGCTTGTTCACTATATGTTCTTCAGCCGAAAGTCAAGAACGCCACGTCTGCGGGCGATCTGCCCTTGAAACTTTGTGTCGGGACGCCATTTCGAAACTGCTGGAAATAGCGCGTGCTGATCTGCTATAGTTCCGGAAATTCTGAGATGTGGATGGTTCCGAAGTTTTACTCCGGAACCTGTTTCTTTTTGTGGCCGCGGCGTTCGCGGCCGCTCCGTGAAGGACAAGGAAATGGTCGAAAAGGTACCGATGACGCAGAACGGCTTTAGCCAGTTGCAGGAGGAGCTGCGCTGGCGTCAGCAGGAGGAGCGTCCCCGCATCATCGAGGCGATCGCCGAGGCGCGTGCGCATGGCGACCTTTCCGAAAACGCGGAGTACCATGCCGCCAAGGAAGCGCAGAGCCACAACGAGGGCCGGGTTACCGAGCTCGAGGATCTGATCGCCCGCGCCGAAGTGATCGATCTTTCCAAGATGTCGGGTTCCAAGATCAAGTTCGGCGCCACCGTCAAGCTGGTCGACGAGGACACCGAAGAGGAAAAGACCTACCAGATCGTCGGCGACCAGGAAGCCGATGTGAAGGCGGGCCGCATTTCCGTTTCCTCGCCGATCGCCCGCGCGATGATCGGCAAGGAAGCCGGCGATTCGATCGAGGTCAACGCACCCGGCGGCTCCAAGGGCTACGAGATCCTCTCCGTCAGCTGGGGCTGACGCCCCCTTGCCGTCCCTCAGAGACATCACCGTGATCGCGCCGCACTTCAAGCGGCGCCTGTCGGGCGTGACATCGACCGTGGTCCAGCTCGTGCCCGAACAGGCGCGGCTCGGCCGCGGCATCGTCACGCTCGGTCCCGGCTTGCCCGACAGCCTGCCGAAGATGCGATGGGCGCAGCTGCCCGCGCTCTGGAAGCGTCCGGCCGCAGCGCCCGATCGCGTCTGGCACGCGCGCCGCAACACGGAAATGTTGCCCGGCATCCTGATGCGCTCCGTCCTGCGCATGCCGCTGAAGCTGCTGTTCACCTCCGCGGCGCAGCGCCGCCACTCCCGCTATACCAAATGGCTGATCCGCAACATGGATGCCGTGGTGGCGACCAGCGCACGTTCCGGCTCCTTCCTGGAAGTCCCCCATACCGTCATCCGGCACGGGATCGATCTCGACGTCTTCCACCCTCCCCGCTCCGACGACGATCTTATTGCCGCGACCGGCCTGCCGGGCCGCCATCTCGTCGGCTGTTTCGGACGCGTCCGCCACCAGAAGGGAACCGATCTCTTCGTCCGCGCCATGATCGAGCTCCTGCCGCAATATCCCGACTGGACCGCCATCGTCTGCGGCAGGGTCACGGCCGAGCACCAGGCCTTCGGCGACGATCTGAAGCGCGCCGTTGACGAAGCGGGTCTCTCGGACCGCATCCGCTTCCTGGGCGAGGTCGACGACATCAAGCCCTGGTACCGTCGTCTTTCGCTTTACGTGGCGCCGTCCCGCAACGAAGGCTTCGGGCTCACGCCGCTGGAGGCCATGGCCTCGCAGACCGCCGTCGTCGCAAGCGATGCGGGCGCCTATGCGGAACAGATCGTCTCCGGCGAGACGGGCGCCGTCGTCCCGGCGGGGGAATACGAGGCGCTCCGCGATGCCATCGCAGGCTATCTTGCCGACCCCGGCCTCGCCGAGGCGCACGGGCGCGCCGGCCTGGAGCATGTCCGCTCGAACTTTGCGCTGCGCGGAGAAGCCGAGGCACTGGAGAAGGTCTACCGGGACCTGATCGGCGTCTAGCTCAGCCTCCGGCGTTCTGCCACAAACCGGAAATCCGGCTGACCGGCGCGCCTGCCGGGTCTCGTTCGCTTGGCTAGACTTCCACCAGGCCCAGCTGCTTCACCTGGCGGATAGTCAGCATCGTGCGGACTGTGTCGACATGCTCGTCCGCGGTCAGTTCCTCGATCACGAAATTCTGGAAGACCGTGAGGTTCTCGGCCGTGCAGCGCAGGAGGAAATCGCTGTCGCCGGAGACCATCCATGCCTCTCGCACGATCGGCCAGGCATCGACGCGCTTGGCGAACGACTTGAGGTCGGCATCGGACTGGCGCTTGAGCCCGACCATGCAGAAGGCGACGAGGTCGAAGCCGAGCCTGGGGCCGTTGAGGAGCGCGTGATAGCCCTCGATGACGCCCGCCTCCTCCAGCTTGCGCACGCGTCTGAGGCACGGCGGAGCCGAAATCCCGACCCGCTCGGCAAGCTCCACATTGGTCATCCGTCCATCGCGCTGAAGCTCGCGCAGTATCTTGATGTCGATCGCGTCCAGGTCAGCACGAAGCACGGTCATCCCCTTCGTTTTCCCGAAGCTTTTAGCCGAATGCCGGGTGAACGCAAGAATGCGGGCACGGTTATCCGCCCCGATCGTCCGAACTGATCTGTTGTTAACGCAAGGCTGCCCTTGATGTAGCGCATGGATCACCCTTAAATGTCGCAAGGAGCGGCAGATCGGCATCCGGCTTCTTATATGAGGAAGCGCCACCGCGCGACGATCGGCACGCTGAAAGGAAATTCAATGTCTGCCCGTCATACCGAAGTACTCATCATCGGCTCCGGTCCCGCCGGTTATACCGCCGCGATCTATGCCGCCCGCGCCATGCTCAAGCCCGTCCTCATCGCCGGGATGGAACAGGGTGGTCAGTTGATGATCACGACGGACGTGGAGAACTATCCTGGCTTCGCCGACCCCATCCAAGGTCCGTGGCTGATGGAACAGATGCTCAAGCAGGCCTCCCATGTCGGCACCGAGATCGTCAACGACCTCGTCACAGAAGTGGAACTGTCACGCCGTCCCTTCACCGTCCGGACCGACTCGGGCGCCGTCTGGACCGCCGATACGCTGATCATCGCCACCGGTGCCAAGGCAAAGTGGCTGGGCATCGAGAGCGAGCACCGTTTCCAAGGCTTCGGCGTCTCCGCCTGCGCGACCTGCGACGGCTTCTTCTATCGCAACAAGGATGTGATCGTGGTCGGCGGCGGCAATTCCGCCGTGGAGGAAGCGCTCTACCTCTCCAACATCGCCCGGACCGTCACCGTCGTCCATCGCCGCGACAGCTTCCGCTCGGAGAAGATCCTGGCCGAACGCCTCTCGCAGCGCCCGAACGTGACGGTGCGGTGGAACACGGAGATCGCCGAAATTACCGGAGAGCCGGCCAAGCCCCCGATGCCGCCCTCGGTCAACGGCGTGCGCCTGCGCGACACGCGGACCGGCGAGCTGAGCGAGCATCCGATCGACGGCGTCTTCGTCGCGATCGGCCATGCGCCGGCCACCGAACTCTTCAAGGACACGCTGCGCATGAAGCCCGGCGGCTACCTGTGGACGGCCCCGGATTCGACCGCGACCAGCCTGCCCGGCGTCTTTGCGGCCGGCGACGTCACCGACGACACCTTCCGGCAGGCGATCACCGCCGCAGGCATGGGGTGCATGGCGGCGCTCGAGGCGGAACGCTATCTCGCCGGCATCCAGCCGATCGTCCAGGCGGCGGAGTGAGAGGGTAGATGGGAGTACCTCTCGACTGGGACAAGCTGAGGATTTTTCACGCTGCGGCCGAGGCGGGATCGTTCACCCATGCCGCCGACAAGCTGCATCTGTCCCAGTCGGCCATCAGCCGCCAGGTCAGCGCGCTGGAACAGGATGTGGGAGTCAAGCTCTTCCACCGCCACGCGCGCGGCCTGATCCTCACCGAACAGGGGGAACTCCTCTACCGAACCGCCCACGACGTGCTCCTGAAGCTCGAGGCGGTCAAGATGCAGCTGACCGAGACGACGGAGAACCCGTCCGGCAAGCTCCGCGTCACCACGACGGTCGGCCTCGGCCAGGGCTGGCTGACGGACAAGGTCCAGGAGTTTCTCCAGCTCTATCCGGAAATGTCGATACAGCTCCTCCTCGACAACGAGGAACTGGACGTCAACATGCGCCATGCCGACTGCGCCATCCGCCTGCGCCAGCCGCAGCAGTCGGACCTCATCCAGCGCAAGCTGTTCACGGTGCACATGCACGTCTACGCCGCCCCTTCTTATATCAACCGCTTCGGCGAGCCTCACACGATCGAGGATCTCGACAATCACCGCATCATCACCTTCGGGGAGCCGGCGCCGAACTATCTGCTGGACGTGAACTGGCTGGAAACGGCCGGCCGCTCGTCCGACAACCCGCGTGCGCCGCACCTGCAGATCAACAGCCAGACGTCGATCAAGCGGGCCTGCCTGCTGGGGATCGGCATCGCCGTCCTGCCGGACTACATCGTCGGGCGCGATCCCGGGCTCATCCAGCTTCCGCTTGCTGCCGACATCCCCTCCTTCGATACCTATTTCTGCTATCCGGACGAGATGAAGAACGCCGCCAAGCTCAAGGTATTCCGCGACTTCATCGTCGCGAAGGCCCGCAACTGGAACTTCTAGCCCTGAATGCCACTTCCGGGTGAGGCCTGCACGGTCTGCATGGCTGGGCTGCGCTTTTATTCATTGCTCACTGCACAAAAAACCACCATATCGCACACAGCTGATGCACACGGTGGCTTTCCTCCCAGTTCCACCGCACCAGCTGTTCCCCTCTGGAGGTTTTTTGACCTTCACACTTATAGGGCCCTGGAGCGATCCGGTGGCCCTTTTTTTTGTCCGCGTTTCCGGCAAGGGGTTGCCGGTGACCGGCAGTGTTCCATATGGGGCCGGGTTGGCTGGTAAGGCTGCGTTTGCCGCCCAGCCGTTCCCCTCTGGAGGCTTGACCTCACACCTCACGGCCGGAGACCATCCCGGCCTTTTTCTTTCCCGCGCCCTTAAAATCGTCAGACGGCTATCTATATATCGGCCATGAACGATTTAGCGCCTCCGGCCCACGTCGAGATCCTCAAGGCGCTTGCCCATCCCACGAGGCTGGAATTCCTCGACTGGATGCGCGAGCCCGAGAAGCATTTCTCCTCGCAGGCCCATCCGCTGGAGATGGGGATCTGTTCGCAGCAGTTCGAAAAACGATGCGGACTGTCGCAATCCACCGTCTCCGCGCACCTGGCCGCGCTCGACAGGGCCGGCCTCGTGGAGGTCAGGCGCATCGGCCAGTGGTCGTTCTATCGCCGAAACGAGGCGGCGATCCAGGCATTTCTCTCGGAGCTGACAGCGAGGCTCTGACCAACCCGTATCTGCATTCCAGTGAAAGGACATTCATGACCAGTCTCTTCGACCCGATCAGGATCGGCGACATCGAGGTCGCCAACCGCATCGTCATGGCGCCGCTCACCCGCAACCGTTCGCCACGGGCAGTCCCGAACGATCTGAACGCGACCTATTACGAACAGCGCGCCACCGCCGGCCTGATCATCAGCGAAGGCACGCCTATCAGCCAGCAGGGCCAGGGCTATGCCGACGTCCCCGGCCTCTACCTCCCCCAGGCCGTGGAAGGCTGGGCGAAGGTCACCGCCGGCGTCCACCAGAAGGGCGGCAGGATCGTCGCGCAGCTGTGGCATGTCGGCCGGGTCTCGCATGTCTCGCTGCAGCCCAACGGCGCCCAGCCGGTCGCCCCCTCGGCCATTCCGGCCGGAGCGAAGACCTACATCATCGACGAGAACGGCGCCGGCGCCTTCGTCGACACGTCCGAGCCCCGCGCGCTGGAAGCCTCCGAGATCCCCGGCATCGTCGATGATTTCCGAAAGGCGGCGCGCGCCGCGATCGAGGCCGGCTTCGACGGCGTCGAAGTCCATGGCGCCAACGGCTACCTGATCGACCAGTTCCTCAAGACGGGCGCAAACGAGCGCACCGACGACTACGGCGGCTCGATCGAGAACCGCACCCGCTTCCTCCTGGAGGTCGTCGATGCCGTGGCGGCGGAAATCGGCGCCGGTCGCACGGGCATCCGGCTTTCGCCGACCACCCCGGCAAACGGGATTTCCGACAGGGACCCGCAGCCCCTGTTCGACTACGTGGCCGAGCAGCTGGCGACCCGCGACCTCGCCTTCATCCACGTGATCGAGGGCGCGACGGGCGGCGAGCGCGATTTCCAGTACGAGGGAACCACCTTCGACTACGACGCCTTCCGCAACGCCTATCGCAAGGCTGGCGGGACGGCAGGCTGGATGGTGAACAACGGCTATGACCGGGAAACGGCAATGGACGCCGTTGCGAGCGGCCGGGCGGACCTGGTTTCCTTCGGGCGCCTGTTCATCTCCAATCCCGATCTCGTCGAGCGCTTCCGCACCGGTACGGCCCTCAACGCGCCCGACCGCAACACCTTCTACGGTGGCGGCGCCAAGGGCTACACGGATTGGCCGACCCTCGAAGCCGTGGCCTGATCGCGGACGTCAAGGCCGGATTGCGGGAGGACGGGTCCGGGGGCCACCATCGCCCCGGTCCCGCCGAGGCGAAATGATCAATGCCCCGGTTCGTTCAAGGCGGCGTCATAGACCCGATCCCAGTACCGGTGGGCGACGTCCGCATCGAAGACGGTTCGCGCGGTGAGGTATGCGGCATTCCGCATCGCGCGATATTTCGGCAGGTCATTCATGACCGCCACCAGCTTTTCGATGCACTGCGCCGCCATCCGCTCGATCTCGTCCCGGTAAAGGCTGACGAAGCCCTCGTCGTCCCGCTGATGGTAGGACGGCCCCCAATGTGCCTGCCCCGGGGTCAGGGCCGGCGGTATGACGATGCCATTTTCGCCATCCACCACGAACTCCGGAAGCGCACTCTGCCCGGTGCAGATCGGCGGGGTACCCCTCGCCATCGATTCGATGACGCTGAAACCGAATGTATCCGCGAAGGTCGTCAGGATGGAAAAGTGGCTTTCACCGAGAAGCCTCAACACATCGGCATTCTTCAGGCCGGACAGATGCTCGACATTGGGAAGGGCGAGAAGGTCGTAATAAGGCTGGAAGAACTTCTCGTCCGACGGATCTGTCCATATGGGACCTCCGCTCTGGAGCGACGAGACAATCTTCACCTTGATGGGAAGCCCGGTATCGAGGGCGATCTGCGCGATGCGCACCGCGACGCATCCTCCTTTGCGACCGAAGTGATTTCCCACGAACGTGATGACCCACGGATCGGGCGCGTCGGTCGCGGGAGGCGGAAGATCGACGGAAACGATGCTTGGATACCGGACGTCGATCTTGTCCTCCAGCACCGCGCGCTCTTCCGTGCTGAGGCGCACTTCGGCC
This sequence comes from Pseudorhizobium sp. NPDC055634, assembly GCF_053618655.1. Classification (NCBI taxonomy): domain Bacteria; kingdom Pseudomonadati; phylum Pseudomonadota; class Alphaproteobacteria; order Hyphomicrobiales; family Rhizobiaceae; genus Pseudorhizobium; species Pseudorhizobium sp. NPDC055634. The sequence goes on from NZ_JBSHHW010000015.1 coordinate 33,355, forward strand.
AGCGCTCTCAGATAATTATCCTTCGCAAACTTCGATATCGCGACGATCTTCCGGCAGTCGCGAGACAGGAGACGCCGGTAGAGATGCCGTTCGTAGCGGGCGGCATCGGCTGAAAACAGGCGCGGCAGGTGGGATTCGAAACCGATCACGAAGGGGGAATCGTTCAGGGGGATCCTGTTGAAGGCGTGGATCAGGTTCGACCGCACCACTTCGAGCGGATTGAATATGGTGAAGCCGTCCCAACCGTCGCGAACCCGGTTGAACGGGAGGAATTTCCGCCTCGCAATACTGGCCCGCGACTGCCTTGGGCCGCAGAAATCCCACGGATATCCCACAGGCGCCAACACCCTGGCCTGCTCCAATCGCATTACGCACCTCAATCACTTGAAGGAACGAACACCGCCGAGATCGATCGGCGGGCACCGGAGACACCTTGGTTTCGACTGGATTTCGGAACAAATCGGCCTAACGAGCACGCCGAGAGGACTACGCCTAAATAGAAGGAATGTTACCAGACGTGCATTTCGGATTTCATCTGTAATTCTATCAGACCAAATCCGGCAAAACTTGGATACGCGATCGCAAGCGCGATCCGATGCACGCCGGGACGACCTCAGGACTGGGAACAATCAGAAACCGGCGTGAGTGGCGAAGCAACCGCTGCGACCGCCGATGCCATCCCGTCAAAAACTGACTAAGAGTGGGACGTTACGGATATTCGTCCGGCGATACCGGCCCGCAATCCGGAGGGACGTCGTCCTCCGGTCGCGGCATCGTCGCCCTGACGACGCACATGTGCAGGATTGGGGCTCAGATCGAAGTGGCGCCCTGCTCGCCGTCCTGGACCTCGGCCTCCGGACGATCACCCCCGTCGCTGTATTCGGTGTGCCACACGCCCTTCTCGTCCTGCCAGCTGATTTCCTCAGGCTCGCCGCCGACCTGCTGCTCCGCTGCCACAATACGCGCTGCCTGCAGTGCATCGGAATGGGTGGGGAAGGTCTCGGAATACACGTCACCCAGGCGGTAGGCCCATCCACCGTCATGCTGGACCACCTTGTAGACAACCTTGCTCATGCTTCTCACGTCCTTTCTGTCGCCCGTCGCGCGGGAACGCCCGGCGCATCAGGTTTCAGGAAAGTGTCGTTGGCGCCGCGAGGTTCCAGTCAGACCGGAAATATGACACCAAACGGCCAAGGCGGCAAACCGTCATGGCCGGCGGGACTTGATGCCTCTCGCCATCACCATAGATAGCCGCAGAGGTCGAGGATCAGCCCGTGGCGCCCGCATCCATACTGAAACAGGAAAGGCTTCTGCCGGCCGCGGCGGCGGTCGCGATCCTGTTCTTCTTCATCGAACATTCGCTGCTGGACATGGGAAAGGCGATTTCGCTCGCCGCAGCCGCAGCGCTGATCGCCGTGATCGTCCTTGCCTCGACGCGCGTCGCCCATCATGCCGAAATCCTCGCCCGAAAGGTGGGAGATCCCTATGGCACGATGATCCTGACGCTGTCGGCCGTCGCGGTCGAAGTCCTGATCCTCGCGGTCATGATGCGCAGCGCCACGTCTCCCACGCTCGTCCGCGACACGATCTACGCCGCCGTCATGCTGGACATCAACGGCATCCTCGGGCTTGCCGCCCTGCTCGGCGGATTGCGGCACGGCGAGCAGGCCTATAACGACTCGTCCAGCCGCACCTACAGCGCCATGATCCTCACCGCCATGGGCATTTCCATGGTGGTGCCCGAGTTCGTGCCGCGCGACCGCTGGCATCTCTATTCCGCCTTCACCATCGGCGCCATGGTCGCGCTCTACGCGCTCTTCCTGCGCATGCAGGTGGGCACGCACAGCTATTTCTTCAGCTACAGCTACCCGACGACCCGCCGCAGGAATGCGACTGCCGAAGTACCGGAGCCCGCCGACCCGGAGCCGGGGCACGAGCCGGTGGAGGGATCGGCGGCCGTCTCGGTCGGCGTGATCCTCGTGGGCGTCGTCATCATCGGCGTGCTGGCGGAATTCATGTCGGTCCTCCTCAATACCGGGCTGGAGGGAAGCGGCGCGCCGCCCACCCTGATGGCGATCATCGTGGCGACCATCTCGGCCGCACCGGAAATCCTGACCGCACTGCGCGCGGCGCTCCGCAACCGCATGCAGGCCGTGGTCAACATCGCCCTCGGCGCCTCGCTCTCCACCGTCATCCTGACCGTGCCGGTCATGGAGGCGATCGCGCTCTATACCGGCCAACCGTTCGAGATGGCGATGACGCCGGTGCAGACGGTAATGGTCGCCATCACCCTGATCGCGGTGGCGATCAACCTCAACGACGGGCAGACGAATGCGATCGAGGGAATGACCCATTTCGTCCTCTTCGCAACCTTCGTGATGCTGACCATCCTCGGTCTCTGACGCGCCGCCCTCCCCGTCCGGAGAATGCGTCCTCCCGATCGGTTGCAAATATTAGCAGTCGCTCTAGTTCACCCCTCAAACAACAGGAGGACAACACAATGGGCATTTTCGACAAGATCAAGAACGCCATCTGGGGAGAGGCCAAGGCCGCCCCCGCATCCTCGCCTACATCTTCCCCTGCCTCGCCATCCGCAACCTCCTCTTCGCCGACGCCATCCCCAACCCCCGCTCCGTCGGCGCCCCCGTCCGGCGGAGGAGCGGCTGCATCGCCCTCCACGAGCGCCACGGCCGCCCCGTCTGCTCCCGCAGCCGGCGCCGCGCCTTCCTCGGGTGCCGCTTCGGCTCCCGTCGACGTTGCTCCCATCCTCGACGCCGCGGTTCAGAAAAGCGGGCAGAAGCTCGACTGGCGCCGCTCGATCGTCGACCTGATGAAGGCGCTCGATCTCGATTCCAGCCTGTCCGCCCGCAAGGAACTGGCTCGCGAGCTGAACTACACCGGCGACACCGAGGACTCCGCCACGATGAACGTCTGGCTCCACAAGGCGCTGATGAAGAAGCTCGCCGAAAACGGCGGCAAGGTCCCCTCCGACCTTACCGACTGATTGGGCCCGCACCGGATTGAGGCCCGCCAGCCGGCGGGTCTCCTCCCCCGATAAACATAACTTGATGGCCTCGTGTGCGACGGCCGGACGGGGATGCCCTAGATGAACTCGCGACCGGGGAAGATGCTCTCCGGCGAGTGACATTCCAAGGGAGATCCAACATGACGCGTCCGCTCGTCCTTCTGTCAGGCACCATCCTTTCCGCGGCCCTTCTCGCGGCTCCGGCCCTAGCGCAGGACACCACGCCCGCCGCAGGAAGCGAGAGCACTCAGGCGGGCGAACCGGCCGAGACGAAGCCCGCCAACGCGCCCGACCAGCAGCCGGCCTTCGCCGGCCAGACCCGCGCTCCCCAGCCGGCCGAAACCGTCGAGGTCGAGACTGAAGTCGTCGCGGACGGCCTGCCGCATCTCTGGGCGATGGAATTCCTCCCCGACGGGCGCATGCTGGTGACCGCCAAGGAAGGCGCCATGCACATCGTCTCCACCGACGGCAAGGCCGGCCCTGCGCTCGAAGGCGTGCCGGAAGTCCTCTCCGATGGACAGGGCGGCCTGCTGGACGTCGCGCTCGCACCCGATTTCGAAACCTCCGGCATGGTCTTCTTCTCCTTCTCCGAAGAACGGGAGGACGGCAACGGCACGTCCGTCGCCTCCGGCAAGCTGGTGACCGGCGACCAGGGCGGCGGCGCCCTCGAGGACGTCCAGGTGATCTTCCGGCAGATGCCGAGCTATGACGGCAACAAGCATTTCGGCTCGCGGCTGGTCTTCGGCCCGGGCGGCGAGCTCTACGTCACGGTCGGCGAACGCTCCGACCCCGAGCCGCGCGTCCAGGCACAGGATCTTACGAGCGGCCTCGGCAAGGTCTTCCGCATCGACACCAGCGGTAAGCCGCTGCCGGACAATCCCTTCGTCGGCCAGGAGAATGCGCAGCCGGAAATCTGGAGCCTCGGCCATCGCAACCTCCAGTCCGCGACGCTCGATGGCGAGGGGCGCCTATGGACCGTCGAGCACGGCCCGAAGGGCGGCGACGAGCTAAACCGTCCGCAGGCCGGCAAGAACTACGGCTGGCCCGAAGTGACCTACGGCGTCGAATACAGCGGCGACGCCGTCGGCGAAGGCATCACCCAGCAGGCCGAGACCGAACAGCCGGTCTACTACTGGGACCCGGTCATCGCACCGTCCGGCATGGCCTATTACGACGCTGACGCCATTCCGGAATGGAAGGGCGCCTTCCTTGTCGGAGGCCTCGTCTCGCAGGGCGTCGTCGTCCTGCACATGGACGGCGACCGGGTCGAATACGAGGAGCGCGTTCCGCTGGATGCGCGCATCCGCGACGTCAGGGTCGGACCCGACGGTGCGGTCTACGCCGTGACCGAAACGCGTGGCGGCGGCGGCTCGACGATCGTCAGGATCACCAAGGCCGGCTGT
>NZ_JBSHHW010000016.1:0-2488 GCF_053618655.1 Pseudorhizobium sp. NPDC055634
GTGACGGCGTACCTTTTGTATAATGGGTCAACGACTTAGTGTAACTAGCAAGCTTAAGCCGGTAGGTGTAGGCGCAGCGAAAGCGAGTCTGAACAGGGCGTTCAGTTAGTTGCATTAGACCCGAAACCGAGTGATCTAGCCATGAGCAGGCTGAAGGTTGGGTAACACCAACTGGAGGGCCGAACCCATATCTGTTGCAATAGATCGGGATGACTTGTGGCTAGGGGTGAAAGGCCAATCAAACTCGGAAATAGCTGGTTCTCCGCGAAATCTATTTAGGTAGAGCGTCGACCGAATACCCTCGGGGGTAGAGCACTGGATGGGCTATGGGGACTCACCGTCTTACTGATCCTAACCAAACTCCGAATACCGAGGAGTACTAGTCGGCAGACACACGGCGGGTGCTAACGTCCGTCGTGAAGAGGGCAACAACCCTGACCTCCAGCTAAGGTCCCCAAGTCATGGCTAAGTGGGAAAGGATGTGAGGATCCCAAAACAACCAGGATGTTGGCTTAGAAGCAGCCATCATTTAAAGAAAGCGTAACAGCTCACTGGTCTAAATAAGGGTCTTTGCGCCGAAAATGTAACGGGGCTAAAGCCATGCACCGAAGCTGAGGATTTGCAGTTTACTGCAAGTGGTAGCGGAGCGTTCCGTAAGCCTGTGAAGGAGGACCCGTGAGGGCCTCTGGAGGTATCGGAAGTGCGAATGTTGACATGAGTAACGACAAAGAGGGTGAGAGACCCTCTCGCCGAAAGACCAAGGGTTCCTGCTTAAAGTTAATCTGAGCAGGGTTAGCCGGCCCCTAAGACGAGGCAGACATGCGTAGTCGATGGGAACCACGTTAATATTCGTGGGCCTGGTGGTAGTGACGGATCTCGTGTGTTGTTCAACCTTACTGGATTGGTTGGGCGGCGAAGAGGTTCCAGGAAATAGCTCCATCATTATAGACCGTACCCGAAACCGACACAGGTGGTCAGGTAGAGTATACCAAGGCGCTTGAGAGAACTATGTTGAAGGAACTCGGCAAATTGCACGCGTAACTTCGGAAGAAGCGTGACCCCTTTTTACGCAAGTATGAAGGGGTGGCACAGACCAGGGGGTAGCGACTGTTTATCAAAAACACAGGGCTCTGCGAAGTCGAAAGACGACGTATAGGGTCTGACGCCTGCCCGGTGCTGGAAGGTTAAGAGGAGAGGTGCAAGCTTTGAATCGAAGCCCCAGTAAACGGCGGCCGTAACTATAACGGTCCTAAGGTAGCGAAATTCCTTGTCGGGTAAGTTCCGACCTGCACGAATGGCGTAACGACTTCCCCGCTGTCTCCAACATAGACTCAGTGAAATTGAATTCCCCGTGAAGATGCGGGGTTCCTGCGGTCAGACGGAAAGACCCCGTGCACCTTTACTATAGCTTTACACTGGCATTCGTGTCGGCATGTGTAGGATAGGTGGTAGGCTTTGAAGCGGGGACGCCAGTCTTCGTGGAGCCATCCTTGAAATACCACCCTTATCGTCATGGATGTCTAACCGCGGCCCGTCATCCGGGTCCGGGACAGTGTATGGTGGGTAGTTTGACTGGGGCGGTCGCCTCCGAAAGAGTAACGGAGGCGCGCGATGGTGGGCTCAGACCGGTCGGAAATCGGTCGTCGAGTGCAATGGCATAAGCCCGCCTGACTGCGAGACTGACAAGTCGAGCAGAGACGAAAGTCGGTCATAGTGATCCGGTGGTCCCGCGTGGAAGGGCCATCGCTCAACGGATAAAAGGTACGCCGGGGATAACAGGCTGATGACCCCCAAGAGTCCATATCGACGGGGTTGTTTGGCACCTCGATGTCGGCTCATCGCATCCTGGGGCTGGAGCAGGTCCCAAGGGTTTGGCTGTTCGCCAATTAAAGCGGTACGTGAGCTGGGTTCAGAACGTCGTGAGACAGTTCGGTCCCTATCTGCCGTGGGTGTAGGAATATTGACAGGATCTGTCCCTAGTACGAGAGGACCGGGATGGACATATCTCTGGTGGACCTGTTGTCCTGCCAAGGGCATAGCAGGGTAGCTATATATGGAAGGGATAACCGCTGAAGGCATCTAAGCGGGAAACCCACCTGAAAACGAGTATTCCCTATCAGGGCCGTGGAAGACGACCACGTTGATAGGAGGCGTGTGGACGTGCAGCAATGCATGAAGCTTAGCCTTACTAATAGCCCGATTGGCTTGATCGTTCTCATTGACCATGCTCATCAGCGGCGAATGCGCCGCGATGACGCCATGACGTGTTCAACAAAAACAAACGAAGTGAAAAACCTTCGCCAGCTTCTCGAATAGCTCCGGCGCCGCAAGCGCCGGAAGATTGCCCTTAGCCGACCTGGTGGTCATGGCGGGGCGGCCGCACCCGTTCCCATTCCGAACACGGCCGTGAAACGCCCCAGCGCCAATGGTACTTCGTCTCAAGACGCGGGAGAGTAGGTCGCTGCCAGGTCTGCTAAAGGCAATCAAA
>NZ_JBSHHW010000017.1:0-2483 GCF_053618655.1 Pseudorhizobium sp. NPDC055634
TGTGTTTAGGCGTGGAATATTGACCCCTCTGGCGGGGTGACCGGCGTCCAATTTTGACCCCCCACCTGTTTCGTCTGACCATCCGCCTTTTGCTGGCGGATGGAGGGGGAGTTGAAGCGAGTGGATACGATTGCGCGTGTTCGTCGGGCCTTCCATGTGCAGGGCTGGTCGGTGAAGAGGATCGTCCGGGAGCTGCATGTGTCCCGCAACACGGTGCGCAAGATTCTGCGGTCCGATGAGACGGACTTTTCCTACGAGCGAGAGCGACAACCTTTACCGAAGACGGGTCGGTGGAAGGCCGAGATCGAGCGCTTCCTGGCTGCGAACGAAGGCAAACCATCTCGTGAACGGTTGACGCTGATCCGGATTTACGAAGAGCTTCGGGCGCTGGGTTACGATGGCAGCTACGATGCGATCCGGCGCTATGCGAAGGGATGGTCGAAAGATCGAGGGGCTGTGACGGCCGAAGCGTACGTGCCGCTCTACTACGCGCCCGGCGAGGCCTACCAGTTCGACTGGAGCCACGAGATCGTTCTGATCCAGGGCGTGACGACGACGGTGAAGGTTGCTCATGTCCGCCTCTGCCACAGCCGGATGATGTTCGCCCGCGCCTATATGCGTGAGAGCCAGGAGATGGTCTTCGATGCCCACGACAAGGCCTTCGCCTTCTTCCGTGGCACCTGCACGCGCGGCATCTATGACAACATGAAGACGGCAGTCGAGGCAGTCTTCATCGGCAAGGAGCGGCTCTACAATCGTCGCTTCCTGCAGATGTGCAGCCATTACCTCGTCCATCCGGTTGCCTGCACGCCTGCATCCGGCTGGGAGAAAGGACAGGTCGAGAACCAGGTCGGCCTCGTGCGGGAACGCTTCTTCACGCCACGCCTGCGGGTCAAAAGCCTGGAGGAACTGAATGTCTGGCTGCTCGACAAGTGCATTGCCTATGCCAAGGCTCACAGCCATCCCGAACAGACGGCGCAGACGATCTGGCAGATGTTCGAAGCCGAGCGAGGCAGCCTTGTGCATTATGTTGGTCCGTTCGACGGCTTCCACTGCGTGCCCGCCTCAGTGTCAAAGACCTGCACTGTCCGCTTCGATAACAACAAATACTCGGTTCTATCGACTGCCGTCGGCCGCCCTGTCGAGGTTCATGCCTATGCGGATCGGATCGTCATCAAACAGAATGGAGTGACGGTCGCTGAACATCGGCGCAGCTTCGGCCGGGGCGAGACGGTCTATAATCCCTGGCACTATGTGCCTGTCCTCGCTCGTAAACCCGGTGCATTGCGCAACGGCGCTCCGTTCAGGGAATGGGTTCTGCCCACTGCAATGGAGAAGGTTCGCAAACGGCTGAAGAACGTCGATGACGGTGATCGGCAGATGGTCACCATACTCGGATGTGTTCCCGCCGATGGCTTGGCGGCAGTTGAGGCTGCCTGCCAGGAAGCGCTCGATCACGGTGTCTGCTCGGCCTCGGTGATCATCAACATTCTGGCTCGAAGCCGCGATCCGGCTCCCGCTGCAACCCTGCAAATCCCCGATGCGCTTCGGCTTGCCCATGAGCCGGTCGCCGACTGCGCCCGTTACGACAGGCTCAGGAGGGCAAGTTGATGGAACGCACGCAGGTTCTCGAACTGATGAGCACGTTGAAGCTCTACGGAATGCGCAGCGCCTACGACGAGGTCATGGGAAACGGCATCAAACGGCAGCACGAACCACCGCGCATCGTCGGTGACCTGTTGCAGTCGGAGATCGCCGAGAAGCAGGCCCGCTCAATCCGTTACCAGCTCAGCATTGCCAAGCTTCCACTCGCCAAGGATATCGATGACTTCGACTTCGCTGAAACGCCTGTCAATGAATCCCTGGTCCGGGAATTGGCCACGGGCACCTTTGTCGCCGATCAACGCAACGTCGTCCTCGTCGGCGGCACGGGAACCGGCAAGAGCCATCTGGCCATCGCGATTGCCCGCGCACTCATCCGCAACAGCACGCGCGGCCGCTTCTTCAACGTCGTTGATCTGGTCAATCGACTGGAAACGGAAACGCGCAACGGCAAGCAGGGACGGACCGCCGATTACCTCACACGCCTTGACTTCATCATTCTCGATGAACTGGGATACCTGCCGTTCGCCCAGGCCGGAGGCCAGCTCCTGTTCCACCTGATCAGCAGGCTCTACGAGCGCACATCGATCATCGTAACCACAAACCTTGCCTTCGGTGAATGGCCGTCGGTGTTTGGCGATGCCAAGATGACGACGGCACTCCTCGACCGTTTGACCCATCACTGCGAGATTGTGGAAACCGGCAACGAGTCCTGGCGCTTCAAGAACCGCTCTCAAAGCTAAAGCCGAAGATAACCATCACCCGCACTTGGCCTACCCTATGCAACCCCGGCCAGCGCCGGGCAGGCCAAGCGCTGATCGTCTGTAGGAGGGGTCAATATTGGACGCCGATAAGGGGTCAATATTCCGCGCCGATTGACA
>NZ_JBSHHW010000018.1:0-1747 GCF_053618655.1 Pseudorhizobium sp. NPDC055634
CATCAGAGATGGTGCCCCCCTTGTGGTCGGTGTACAGGTGGTGCATGGCTGTCGTCAGCTCGTGTCGTGAGATGTTGGGTTAAGTCCCGCAACGAGCGCAACCCTTGTTCTGTGTTGCCAGCATGCCCTTCGGGGTGATGGGGACTCATGGGATACTGCCGGGGTCAACTCGGAGGAAGGTGGGGATGACGTCAAGTCATCATGCCCCTTATGTCTTGGGCTTCACGCATGCTACAATGGCCGGTACAATGAGCTGCGATACCGCGAGGTGGAGCGAATCCCAAAAAGCCGGTCTCAGTTCGGATTGGGGTCTGCAACTCGACCCCATGAAGTCGGAGTCGCTAGTAATCGCAGATCAGCATGCTGCGGTGAATACGTTCCCGGGCCTTGTACACACCGCCCGTCACGTCACGAAAGTCGGTAACACCCGAAGCCGGTGGCCCAACCCCTTGTGGGAGGGAGCTGTCGAAGGTGGGACTGGCGATTGGGACGAAGTCGTAACAAGGTAGCCGTACCGGAAGGTGCGGCTGGATCACCTCCTTTCTAAGGAGCACTTCTCACCAAGCTTGCTTGGTCAGAGGCCAGTTCATCAGCGAACGTCTGATGCTGGTTGCTCATGGGTGGAACGTTGACTATTCGGCACTGTCGGTCTGCTTGGACTGTGAGTACTGCTTCGGCGTGGAAAACAATTCAAGAGGTTGAGGGTGTCGGGCACGCTGTTGGGTGTCTGAGGGAGCGGCCAGTTTGGTCTGCTTCTTCGGTTGCCGGCCCCGGTATAGGTCTGCTTCGGCGGGTTGTGACGGGTGGTTGGTCGTTGTTTGAGAACTGCACAGTGGACGCGAGCATCTGTGGCCAAGTTTTTAAGGGCGCACGGTGGATGCCTTGGCACCAGGAACCGATGAAGGACGTGGGAGGCCACGATAGTCCCCGGGGAGCTGTCAACCAAGCTTTGATCCGGGGGTTTCCGAATGGGGAAACCCGGCAGTCGTCATGGGCTGTCACCCGCTGCTGAACACATAGGCAGTGTGGAGGGAACGCGGGGAAGTGAAACATCTCAGTACCCTCAGGAAGAGAAAACAACCGTGATTCCGGGAGTAGTGGCGAGCGAAACTGGATGAGGCCAAACCGTATGCGTGTGATACCCGGCAGGGGTTGCGCATGCGGGGTTGTGGGATCTCTCTTTCATAGTCTGCCGGCTGTGAGACGAGTCAGAAACCGTTGATGTAGGCGAAGGACATGCGAAAGGTCCGGCGTAGAGGGTAAGACCCCCGTAGTCGAAACATCAGCGGCTCGTTTGAGAGACACCCAAGTAGCACGGGGCCCGAGAAATCCCGTGTGAATCTGGCGGGACCACCCGCTAAGCCTAAATATTCCCTGGTGACCGATAGCGGATAGTACCGTGAGGGAATGGTGAAAAGTACCGCGGGAGCGGAGTGAAATAGTACCTGAAACCGTGTGCCTACAAGCCGTGGGAGCGTCGCTGTGTGTGCTTGCACATGCAGTCGTGACTGCGTGCCTTTTGAAGAATGAGCCTGCGAGTTTGCGGTGTGTAGCGAGGTTAACCCGTGTGGGGAAGCCGTAGCGAAAGCGAGTCCGAACAGGGCGTTTGAGTTGCACGCTCTAGACCCGAAGCGGAGTGATCTAGCCATGGGCAGGTTGAAGCGGAGGTAAGACTTCGTGGAGGACCGAACCCACCAGGGTTGAAAACCCCCTGAGTCGCAGGCTCAGCTCGTCGCCCAGGGTGTCG
>NZ_JBSHHW010000018.1:1757-2128 GCF_053618655.1 Pseudorhizobium sp. NPDC055634
AGGTCGTGGAGGACCGAACACAACAGCTTTGAAAACCTGGCGGATGACCTGTGGTTAGGGGTGAAAGGCCAATCAAACTCCGTGATAGCTGGTTCTCCCCGAAATGCATTTAGGTGCAGCGTCGTGTGTTTCTTGCCGGAGGTAGAGCACTGGATAGGCGATGGGCCCTACCGGGTTACTGACCTTAGCCAAACTCCGAATGCCGGTAAGTGAGAGCGCGGCAGTGAGACTGTGGGGGATAAGCTCCATGGTCGAGAGGGAAACAGCCCAGAGCATCGACTAAGGCCCCTAAGCGTACGCTAAGTGGGAAAGGATGTGGAGTCGCACAGACAACCAGGAGGTTGGCTTAGAAGCAGCCACCCTTGAAAGAG
>NZ_JBSHHW010000020.1:0-1299 GCF_053618655.1 Pseudorhizobium sp. NPDC055634
TGTCCGATCCGGATACATAGGTAACGGTTTGTACCTAAGACATGGGTGACAACCTCGTGCCGAACGGGTTGTCGATGGTTTGCAAGGTTCTCTGCTCGAGATCGATATATCCCAGATCATAGTGCATGAAACTGACGATCCAAATCCCATCGTCGACTTCCTTGATTCCGAGTTTCTGTCCGGCGAGCACGGTCGAGATGTTGATCTTCTTGCGATAGATGCACAGGCGCCCGCAGTTGGTGACGATTGCTTCCCTGTCGTGGAAAGGATAGTCGATCTCTGGCAGGCCCTCGTAGGGTCGTGAGGATGCGACGTAGAGATCTGCGGGCACTTTCATGTTCAACGCCTCGTGCGGCCGTTCCTGATTGAATTCGCTGACGAATGCATCAAAGCGGGCCTGCTGCTGCAGCGTGTTCGTGGCTGGCGGCCGGGTCGCCTCCTTCTTCAGGGTCAGATGCATGCGTTCATGGCGTCCGTTCTGTTGTGGATGGCCAGGACGGATGCGTTCGAGGCTGATCCCCAGTCGCAGCCACCACACCGACAGCTTAGACAGATTATAGAGGCCATTGGGACTGGCGAAAGGCAGGCCATTGTCTGAACGAATGGCGGCAGGCAAGCCGAATTCAGAAAAGATCCTTCGCAAGGCGTCGAAGACACCTTGCTCGCGTGTCGACTCAAAGGCTTCGCAGCCAAGAAGATATCGTGAGACCTGATCTGTGACCGTCAGAGGGTAACAGTAGCGGCCATTGCCGAGCTTGAACTCGCCCTTGAAGTCTACGCACCACAGGTCATTGGGTTCGAGCGCTTGGGACAGCTGCGTGCCCTCGGCCTTGTTTGCCCGGTTCCGCTTGCGGGCCTGGCTCACAAGGCCGTGGCGATCGAGCACAGCATGCACCGTGCTCTTTGCTGGAATGCGAACATCGCCGGCAAGACGCTTGATGAGCAACTCCCGGATTTTCCTGGCACCCCAGTATGGCTTCTCTCGCTTGAGGCGAACAATCATGGCCTCAACCGGATCCGGCAACTGATTGGCATAGCGCACCGGCCGCCGAGATCGATCGGTCAGCGCTTCCAGGCCGTCGTCCTTGTAGCGGTTGAAGATCTTGTAGCCAGTCTTGCGGGAGATGCCAAACGCTCGGCACACCTCGCTCATGCCTTCGCCCTCAAGCAGGCGGGCGACAAATCGCAGGCGTTCCTCCATAACCGAAATCTCTTTCCACGGCATCAACACCTCCCGCAAAACGGAAAGTGTTACCCATGTATCCGGTACGTTTCGTCACCTATCTCTCAGGTCGGGCA
>NZ_JBSHHW010000021.1:0-1293 GCF_053618655.1 Pseudorhizobium sp. NPDC055634
TTCGATCCCGCTCAGCTCCACCAATTCGCCCTCGGGGCAAGTGGTGTCGAGCCGGCGAGATATCCTTCTGAAGAAATAAAGGTTTGCACGGACCAGTTCTGGTCTTCGTGCCTGTTTTGCAAATATCGTGAAGAGAAGATTGATCTGGAGGCTTCCAGGTATGGGTTTTTGCCCATGTCCGAAGCCGGTTCCGCTGAGATCGCCGATGGCCTAGCCGGCCGGATGCGAAGGAGGGGCCGGGGGAGGTAGGAAGCCTGTCACTCTGGTCGGTCGTCGTTGCCATCCCTTTGGGGTGGTTCTGGCGATTTGATTGATGGCCGTTGCCTGACCGCGCGGTCCCGGATTTAATCTCGAGAAGCTGGTCTTATAGATGGACTGCAAGCGAGCCGCTCGGCGTGGCTCCAATAAAGCAGATCCATCGAACACGTCGATGGCATCATTGAGTGGACCGGATTGTAAAAGGTAATCCGGTCGTCTTCTTCCCTTCGGGGTTGAAGGCTAGATGATGGGCATTGGCAATGAGAACGATTAAGTGTCGTAAGGGCATTTGGTGGATGCCTTGGCATGCACAGGCGAAGAAGGACGTGATACGCTGCGAAAAGCCGTGGGGAGCTGCGAATGAGCTTTGATCCATGGATCTCCGAATGGGGAAACCCACCTTAAATGCTTGGGAAATCTGTTTGGTCGGCTTTGGCTTGCGGGGGAATTCCTTCGTAGGGCAGAGCCCGTCGGTCCTTTTGGACCGCGCCGTCCGCAGGCCTTTGGCCGCGAGGACAGGACAAAACAGGTTTCCAAGCATTGTGATAAGGTATCTAGCCCTGAATACATAGGGGTTAGAAGCGAACGCAGGGAACTGAAACATCTAAGTACCTGCAGGAAAGGACATCAACCGAGACTCCGTAAGTAGTGGCGAGCGAACGCGGACCAGGCCAGTGGCAATGAGGAATAAAGCCGAACAGGTTGGAAAGCCTGGCTATAGTGGGTGATAGCCCCGTAGGCGTAGAACACTCATTGTCCTTGAGTAGGGCGGGACACGTGAAATCCTGTCTGAACATGGGGAGACCACTCTCCAAGCCTAAGTACTCGTGCATGACCGATAGCGAACAAGTACCGTGAGGGAAAGGTGAAAAGCACCCCGACAAGGGGAGTGAAATAGAACCTGAAACCGGATGCCTACAAACAGTCGGAGCCCGCAAGGGTGACGGCGTACCTTTTGTATAATGGGTCAACGACTTAGTGTAACTAGCAAGCTTAAGCCGGTAGGTGTAGGCGCAGCGAAAGCGAGTCTGAACA